>NZ_JAVDDX010000002.1:0-736130 GCF_030848575.1 Haloarcula sp. H-GB4
TGGGTGGATCTCGCCAGCCCCAGAAGGGGAAGACGAGATCCGTTCGTGGCTCGGACCGACCCAGGTGGCCGACCGAGCATGCCGACCCGGGCTCGCTGCCCGGTGCGACCTTCGCATTAATTCAGAAGACGGGGGAACATATAAATGAATCGTCTCAGGCTCGCCCTGTGCAGAACACACACGACGCATACGTAACGTGATGCCGTGACACGCATAACCGCAAGACTGCGACAGGATGTATATAATCCGACGTGTCCTTATATTTGAACTCTGACATAGAGGTCAGCGGCCGGAGGCCAGTAATCCATTATATATCAATCGGGAGGAGTACGAACCTGACGGTAGACAGTCGTAGTGTACCAGACGCTATGCCGAAACAAGCGTCGCGACACCCAGGAAGCTAGCAGTCAGAACAGAGACCAGCGCAGGTCACGATAAAGAATTATCTCAAGGTCGTTGTGAACCAGGACGCGGGTACAGTGGTAAAATTAGGCGGTCAGCGAGTCAATGTGGCCTTCCGAACGGAGCTGGTCGGCGTCTTGCCCCTTGTAGCGCCATTCGATGTTGGCCTTCTCGTCTTGCCAGTCCCACGGTTCGGCGAGAACGATGTCATCCTCGTTAATCCAGGTCCGGAACTTCATCCGACCTGGAATCCGGCCAAGCCGGGTTTCGCCGTCCTCACAGCGAATGCGGACGTGGTTCCCGCCAAGGTGCTCTGTTACCACTGCAAACATCTCGTCGTTTGTAGGCATGCGGAGATTCCGCCGCCCTGAATCGTCGCTCACAACATAAATACGGTCGCCTCCCGTATAAGTTGTTTGAGAGGCGGGATAGCGTGTACCATGCGACCGACATAGTGGCCGTGTCACGGTAGGAACTGACCAATAGCTATCGGAAGTAGTGAAACGATAAGAACGACTGACGACAGTCCGTCGATTCAGTCGGCAGTCAACGCCTGCGGTTCGTCAGCTTCCTCGGCCATCGCATCTGTCAGCCCGGAAGCGAGCGCAAATACTGCTTCCTTGTGATCTGTCTTTGATTTGTGAATCGATGTCGGTTTGACACCAAGGTCAGCGTACAGATCGTGCTCAACACTTGTGTCCGCTTCGTGTTCGTAGTGGTGTTGTACCTGCGCGAGAAGACTGTGAAGGTGAATGAGTTCTTGCTTCTTCATTAGTATACAATCTTATGACGTGGAGGGTAATAGTACTACCTTGCCAACGACTCACACGTAGCTGTCGTTCGGATGCAAAGCCCATCGATCTTATGTATAGATATAAAGGCGGTTATCGGTGTGTAAGCGTCTGTACCCTGAGTTTTACCGTAGTCCATAATATTCTAATTTTTCGCACTAATATTAAACACGGTAGTGAATAGCAGTTGTGACTAGTTTTCATCATTATCGGCTAAAGAGTATTGATTGGGTTATCGACCTGTGAAAGGCTCTCAATCATAAAAGACCACGCAATATATTAGCTATCGAACACTTCATGCCTACTGAGTACGTACCTGTAGTCGTAATGAATTGGAAGCACCCACGAGACAAGACTGCGGCTATGGCGAAACAGGAAGAAGCAAACAGCGGGACGAAGTGGTCATTCATCGCGGCGCTGATGACTGCTGCATAAGGACTCTCTCATCGTTCGGGACTGGACTCCATAGCGACGGGTCTGTGCATCGCTGACAGGGACGGTTAGGAGACAGTGCGGATATCGACTGTCGTATTATGGAGGACAGCGCGGCTGATGCCTGTACACTGATACGTGTGTGGTTCCGAATGGTCCGACCAGTTTGATAGTTCCTGCTCAAATAGGCGGTGCCACGCATCTGGGTACGCAGTCTCCGAGACGTTGATCGAGACGGTTGTAGCAGATGGCGGCTTACCAGCCTGTGGCGAAACGAGCGTCTTGTTCTGGACGGTAGTCTCGATTGTGACGCGACTCGACGACGAGAAATCCGTCTGTCCGTCAAGCGAGAGGACGGAGAGGTATGCGCTGCCGCTATCGGGGGTACACCGAAAGCTAGGTTTCCGTGAGACGACCAGTCCCTCCTGCTGGACCCGGTACACTGCACCACTGGTGTAGACGATATCGGTCCCCGAGTCAGTCTCCCGGATGAACGCTCCGGCTGAGATATTCGTTGACTGTCCGTCAACAGTTACATTCAGCGTTGACGCCTGGATGGAGAGCCCGTGGCCCTGGAGTTTCATACTCGTGGTCCGCCGTGGGGCGCCGCCCTGAATGTGGTCGCCCGTAGTCTCCGCGAACCCGATCATCGACGTTTCGGCGACATCAGTTGTCGCCCCCTGTTGAATAGTATCGAATGCCCCGAGTCCACCGAGCGTCACCAGCGCAATGCCGGTGATGATGATACTGAACGTGAGTGTAAACGCCAGCAGATCAGACACACCACGGTCGTGACCGTCTTGTCTTGACAGTGGCGAGATCATCCACGTGTCACCTCCATGCAGTCGGCCGACGCATTGTACGAGACGGCCAGTGGCCCGCTGGAGACAACAGACGGACAGACATTAGTTTCATTCTCAAATCGGACGACAGCGTATCGATTCAGTCCTGATGCGTTTACGTACACGCGCGTTCGATATGTGTCTGCAGCAACCTCGACGTTGTACGACTGGTCAGCGATCCGCTCCGGATACGTCGCACGAAACGACACTGTCGAATTGAGAGACTCAGTGTCGAACGCATCCAAGCGAATCAGGTCGCGCGCGATACCATCGCCGACGTTCTCCAGCGCTTCCTCTGTCACGCGTTCACGCTGTGAATCGACCATCTGGCTCCCGCCGATGAGAAGGCCGGTCACCAGCAGCGACGTGATGCCGATAGTGAGCGCCTGCGTGACCGCGGGCGAGACGCCACGGCTGTCAGACAGGAGACGATCGAGGTTCATCCGTCGTCCACCTCCACGAGGACTGTTCGGTTGTAGCTCGCAGATGGTGTGTCATAGGTCGTGTCTATGGCAGGGACGACGGGATACGGCGCGGTATCTCCGGAATCATAGCTCGTGCTTGGGAAGGTCCCGATGGCCGCAAAGCGGTAAGTACCATCGGCTTTCTGACCTTTGCTTATATTAATGATGTAAGGTGGCTCGGTTACATCGCTGAATGTTTTGAACCCACTCCCTTGGTTACATGTTCCGGCAACAAGATTGACGCTCAGGTCTTTGGCACCAGGTCCGGAGTTCGGGACGGAACAGACAGGTGTATCCGACCCCGGAGTACTATCCCGAATAGTTACTGTCTTGTCTCTAATTGGTCCGGTTCCGGTAAGTGAAACTTCTAACGCCCACCAGTTACCGTTACTGCCTGTCACGGTAATGTTAAATGGAGTTCCCTTGTCATGTCCTTCAGTGAAATTAAAATTGAAGACAGCAATACGACTGACGTTCTTGGCCACAACCCACTCCTTCGGCTTTGAGCCTCCGTTCGGGTCGTCAATCTCACTGGCCGAAGTCTGGCTCGTCTCATTGCCAAGCGACGCCGATTCGTTCAGCGTCGCGTTGAGATAGGTGCCGCCACTGCTTGCGACAACCCGGTTGTGTGTCCGCGTGTAGTTCTGGAGCGCGTTCTCGTATCGCTTCTCAAATCCATCAAGGTCATCGCCCCGCGTTTGGGCCGCAAGTCGTCCAAAATCCCGCTCAACAGAGGCTTCTCGGTCAGCTGACCGCTCGATAGTGTTTGCACTTCCAGTGGTCGTGATACCGTCGGTGACAGCGAGACTGTGGGCAAACAGTATCGTACTGAACACGACGATAGCGATGGCAATGCCACCGACCAACAGCAGTTGTCCGCGCTCGTTGGCTACCATACGACCAGACGCACCTCCACGACGTTGTAGACGATAGAGTCGGGCTCTGCATCGGGGGCGAAATACCCGCTGACGGTCGAGAGAGACGGGCCGGTGCCGCTGCAGTCGCCGATTCGGGTGGGCATATCGTCGGTCAGCGTCACCGTTTCAGTTGCAACGGCTGCATCAGCCGGCCGCTCGGCGACGTTTTCGTCTGATTCCTGCGAGACGAGGGTCGTCTGGCGTGCACCTGAGTCCGAGTAACTGAAGTAAAGATTGTACTGTTCTCCCTGACGGTCGAAAGTCCGGTTCAACATCAGCTCGAACTCGGTGGAGCTGCCCGTCTGGTTACCGTTGAGTGTCGGTGTTCCGACGCTGTAACACGCCGTCGCGTTGTGCAGCGCTCCGGTTTCTGCTGCCAGTGATAGCGTGTCGCTCGCGCGGGTTTCCAGTGCCGCGGTCCGCTGCTGGGCGCCGGTCTGGAACGGACCGGTGTCGACTGCCGACAGGCCGTAGACGGTCGCTGTCACAACGACGATAGCCGCGAGGACACCTTCTAGCGTGTAGGCTTGGCCACGCATCGTTACCACACCCTAACGACAAGCCAGCAGACTGGATCGCACTGGCCGGTTGCGTTGGTCAGTTTCACCACGCGGGATGTCATCGCAACGTTGTCTCGACTGGCGACATCGGGCCCCCAAGCGAGTCGCTGGCCGTGGTCATCGACTGCCGGGTCCCGTGTCCCTGCTTCGAGCGATGACGCATTGACGACGGTTACATTGAGTGATGCGTTTGTCCGGCGTTGTGTTGCGGTGTTGAGGCCGGCGTTCGATTTCAAGCTACTAAGCGTGCCGCCGTGGCTGGCGTTATCCTTGTTGAGGGACTCGTTGATCCCACCGCTCGTGTTGTAGCGAATGAAGTTCCGCGCCCCCTCAACCGAGTGGTTTTCGACAAGGTACGTTGCTGCCCTGTCCGCAATTGGTTGGTTACGCTGTACATCTGGGGATTCGTACACGCCGATCGCACTACCTTGTACGAAGGCCAAGACCCCGATTATCGTCACGAGCAGGACGCTCACCCCTACGGCGAAGTCCTGCGGTGTTTGTGCTCTTGTATCCATATCCCACACACCCTATTTGTTATCTGATACGTCCGCCATCGAGCCGCGAAAGGGGCCGCTATCCCACGGCAATCCACACCACCAGTGCAATCGTCGACAGGACGACTGCGAACTTGACGCCTGCGACGAGCTTCACTTCCCGAATGTAGCCAGCGATAAACGACGACAGCAACGCCTGCAGCGTCACTGCGTGGAAGAACAGCATCGACAGCAGTTCCGTGTCGACGCTGCCGCCGAATCCACCGCCTGGCGCGCTCGAACTACTTGACCCGGAGGCCTGCGTCGCCAGTCCCGACATCACATCGAGGAACTGTGTCTTCAGCAACGCCATCACGCCGAGCAACGTCAGGTACGTCATCAGGATGATGACCGTCTGCATCCGCGTCCGGGACTTTCGCTCCCGTTCGATGTCGTCTTGATTCTCCGAGGCCTGGGCAGCCGTCGAGAGCACGTCCTGAATCTGGCTGGAGGCTTCCTGTGCCTCTGCGATGAGCTTGACTGTCCGTGCCAGTCGTGGGACGTTGTACTTGTTGTTAAATTCCCGGAGCGCGTCTTTCAGGCTCGTTCCGTAGTTGACCTTTGCGTGGATGGTCTCGAACTCCTCGGAGAGCTTTCCGGAGGACGTCTCGGAGACCACCTTGACCGACTCTAGCAACGTCATCCCGGTGTCGTTGGCTGATGCGAGCTTCCGGAGGTTTTCGGAAAGTTTCCCGATGATTGCTTTCCGAGAGCGCTGGTTCCACTCGTAGAAAATCATCAGCGGAATGAAGTTGAGGTACATCGGGACATACACCCAGAAGAACGTCGAGCGAACCGGGACAGCGATCATCCCGTCCAGCGATAACGGGGCCCAGCCGATGACGATAGCTGCGACGACGGCAAGGATTGACAGCGGCACCGTCAGCCACAGCACCAACAGCGGATGGTCACGGAAGAACAGGTCAGGCCGTGTGAGGATGGCGAGGAGTTCGTGGGTCCCCTCCCGACTCTTGATCCGGTCGAAGACGCTGTAGGTTCCCGTGTAGCTCTCGATGAGCCCGAGGTTGAACACGCCGACACCTTCGTCGACAACGAGTTCCTTCTCGCCGGGGCTTGAGCGCAGATAGCCGTCCCCGATTGAGTCCTGTGTAACAGTCGAAACGAGGACGAGAAAGCCCAGGCCGGTCAGGGGAATCAGCCCGTATACGGTCCCGTAGATAAGCGATTGCTGTGCGTTCCCCATCATCGACATGATGACCAGAATGATGATGAGAAGCAGTGGGAACAGCGAGAGCGTCATGTACATCTCGCCGAACAGTTCCAGCGTCTCCAGCATCTTCTCCTGTTCCTGCCGGGCGGTTCGCATGTGTTTTTCCTTCTGGTCTTCAAGGAAGGAGGTCATGTCCCCGCCGGAATTAATGATAGAGAGCATATCCGTCAGGAACTGGGACAGTTCGTCTGAGGGTGTCTGGAGCGCCTGGTTCCGGACAGCGGTCCGGTAGTCGGTATCAAAATACTCCGTCTCCAGCACAATAGACTGGAACTCTTTTGCAACCTCACCGTACGTGTCTTCGGCCTTCCCCATCGACTGCAGAATTTCAAGTTGGTTGAGCCCACCCACGGACAGCGCATACATGAACGAAATCGAGTCGGAAAGTAGGACGTTGATTTCGCGCTCGCGCGCGCTCGCGCGGAAGTACGGAATCGAGACCAGCGACCCAAACCCAATACCGAATCCAATGGCGCCGAAGACGAAGCCGGTCACGATAACGAGAAATGGGAGTTTCAGCATGGTGAGAATCTCTGAGACGCCCTCGGATACCGGAATCCCGATGAGCGTCGGCGCTTCCCCACCGGCAAACAGCAACTGGACCAGCAGATACCCGAGGAACGTGCCGACGAGCCACAGCGCCAAGCCGGCGATGACACCGACCGCAAGTGCGCGTGCGAGGAACATCTCAACGTTGTCGGCCATCCGGGCCTCCGCGAGTTTGTTCTCGACGCTGTTTACGAAGTCGCCCTCGTCGTCGAACACCATCTGGTACGCCGGGTAGAACGTGTCACCGAGCGCACCGCCGCTGCCGACCTGTTGCTGACTCGGTGTATCGAGGCTCATTCGCTATCTGCCTCCGCACCAGCCTTCGGAACGAACTGGCCGAAGTCGATGCTGTCCTCGTCAGCGCTCTCATCGGAATCGTCCATCAACGCTGAGACAATATCCGGCGTTTCGCGGCTCTTGTAGGTGTTGAACAGTGGTTGGGCGTTGTCAAGCACCTGCTTGGTCTCCTCGACCATTTCCGGCGGCGCGTCCGGTCTGGGTACCATCTCCTCTTTTTCCGGGTCGATATCGATCTTGACAGATTCCATCTCCCGGAGGTCCTCAAGTGACAGTTCGAGCTGGTCGTTGGCAATGAGCGTGAGAATGGTGTCGGGGTCGTTGATGAACGCTTGGATGGTCGCCGCGACCTGCGTGTAGGTGTTCAGCCCCTTCTCGATGAGGTACGCGAGTACGACCTTGCGCTTGAACAGCTCCTCATCGAGTTTCTCCTGGGTCCAGCCGCGGTCGAACTTGATCTCTTCAAGTGTGTTCGAGTTCCCCATCTGGATGTACTCATCCGTCTCGGCTCGCCACTCGTACACGTCCCGGACGTTGATTTCGTCGTTCTCGGCGGAGTATTCGTTGATTTCAGTCAGGGACTTGTTTCGGCGAACCTTGTTGCCGTCGACCCGGGTCTGGGTCTGAATCGACACCAGATCCAGCGCCGTAAACAGCGTCTTCGAGACATTGATCGGTTCGGTGGTGAACCGCTTGATGACCTCGCCGACTGAGTCGGCGTGGAAGGTAGTGTAGGTGGTGTGCCCAGTCGACATGACCTGGAACAGCGTCCGGCCTTCCTCACCACGGATCTCACCCATGACGATGTAATCCGGACGCTGACGTAGCGCGGCCTCCAGCAGGTCGAACTCGTCGACATCACCCTTGTCGTCCTCACCGAAAGAGGGACGTGTGACGCTTGCCACCCAGTTCCGCTGTGGCAGTTCGACCTCGCGTGTGTCCTCGATGGAGACAATCTTGGAGTTTGATGGGATGAACAGCGAGACAGCGTTCAGGCTGGTCGTCTTCCCCGAGGCGGTACCGCCAGCGAAGATGAGGCTCTTGTTGTTCTCGATACAGAGCCAGAGGAACGCCATCTCGTCCAGCGAAAACGTGTTCCAGTTGATGAGATCGATCGGCGTAAAGGGGACATCCTTGAACTGCCGGATAGTGTAGTTTGTCCCGTGGTCGGACACCTCCCGACCCAGTGTCAACTGGGCACGTGACCCGTCCGGGAGCGTCGCATCGACCTGTGGCTGACGCTTCGAGATACCCTTCCCGGACCGCTGTGCGAGCTTCACGACGAAGTCGTCGAGTTCCCCTTTGCCGTGTTCGACGTTCGAGATAATCTGCTCGTAGTCGGTGTGATAGACGAATACCCGAGAGTTATACCCGTCACAGGAAATGTCCTCTACGTTGATGTCGTGTTTGACGCCGTCGATGCGGGCGTAGCCAACGAAGTCCCGCTTGAGCATATACAGCAGCTTCTCAACCTGATACTCGTTTAGCTTCGGGTCGTCGTCTTGGAGGATAGACGGTTCGGGACGTGTCGAAATGCCGGAGAGTTGTCCTGCAGTTTCACTTTGTGTTTCCTCGTCCAGTCCGAACAGTTCCTTGACCTGTCCGAGAACGCTCTCTTCGCCGCTACTGGATACTGAGCCGTTGTAGAGGTCGTATCGCGAGAGGAGTTGTTCGGCCTCCCGCTGGATAACCTGTGCCCGGTCAGCGTCAGTCCCCTGAACGATCACGTCGTCCTCAGAATACTTGATTGCGGTCTTGAGTTTGCCCGAGAGAAACTCCCGAAGGTCGATCTCGATATCTGTGAGATACGGCTCAATGACGTAGTATTTCTTCTCGTTCTCTTTCCGTGAATGGAAGATGATAACGCAGGCGTATGGCTTGTTGACCCAGTACCGCTCCAGTTCGTTGAAATGAGATTTCTTCGACTGGGGAACGGCTTTTTCCAGATCGTAGCGGTTGACGACGGTTGTGTGGCCATCCCGTGTCGAGAAGAACTCGTCTTCGTCCAGCTCCGGGTTCACGTCGACGGTGTTTTGATCGACGTACTCGTGCAGTTCACTGGCGATATCTTCGGCGGCAGACAGCTTGTTTTCCGTGTGTTCGGGGTCGAAGTTCAGGTACTCGCTTGCATCAAACGGGATGACTTCACCGTCACTGTCACGGGGGAGACTACCGTCCTTATAATAGTACTCCTGTTTGAAATGCTCCCACGTGTAGATGTCTTTCGCGACTGGTGTCGTGGTTGGGTCGAGATACGCTTCGAACGGCGCTTGCAGTGTTTTACCCGCACTCGCCGCGTCTTCGAGTCGCTGACTGAGTTCTCTCGGCTCGAATCCGAGGTACACACTTCGGTCGAACCGCCCCCCATCGTGTACCTCTCGCCGGAGATCGTCCCATGTGTATTCGCCGACCCGTACAGGCTCGTCAGTCAGGGCCCCCCCACTGTTGACCTGCTCTGACTCACCTCCCCCAGTATCATCGATAGCCATTGTTATTCATCTCCCGTTAGGCAGGAAAAAAGTTTATCCCCGCTAACTGTCGCTGAAAAAGAGTTTCCGGCTGTTCGTATCACGGTCTCCTTACGGTAGTAAGTGGACCATACTGAATGTTTCGCCGACCCTAATTGTCAATCAAGGAACGACTCAATCCGAGCCATCGCCTCTTTGAGATCGTCGAGACCCGTGGCGTAGGACACTCGCAGGTGGCCTGACCCACCCTCACCGAATGCGGTTCCGGGGACTACCGCGACCCGTTTTTCCTGAAGCAAACTCTCGGCGAACTCACCGGCATCGTCCCAGGGGCATTCCGGGAACGCGTAGAACGCTCCGGCCGCTGGGAAGCAGTCAAGTCCCATCTCTTCGAAGCGCGTGAGGACGTACTTCCGTCGGCGGTCGTACTGCGCGGCCATCTCCGTGACCTCGGCGCGGCAGTTGTCGAGCGCCTCGATAGCGGCGTGCTGGGCTGTCGTCGGGGCCGAGAGCATCGAATACTGATGGATTCGGTTCATCGCCTCAATGGCCTTCGGCGGGGCCATCGCGTACCCCAGTCTGAACCCTGTCATCGCGAACGCCTTCGAGAAGCCATTGAACACGACGGTCCGCTCACGCATCCCAGGGAGGGTAGCGATAGACGTGTGATCGTGTTCATACGTGAGGTCGGCGTAGATCTCGTCGGCGAACACGAGGAGATCGTTTTCGCGGCAAAAGGCCGCAACATCCGCCATCTCCTCGGCTGTCATCGTCGCTCCGGTCGGGTTGTTCGGGAAACAGTACACGAGCGCGTCAGCCTCCGCCGCACCGGACGATTCCAGCACTTCTCGGGTGAGCTTGAACTCGTCCTCTGCGCGTGTCGGAACGTCGATAACGTCGATGCCGGCGAACGTCGCACCAGGGACATACGAGACGTAGCAGGGCTGGGCGATAGCGATTGAGTCGCCGGGGTTTAGCAGTGCCCGAAACGCGAGATCCAAACCCTCGCTCGCACCCGCCGTGACGAGGATTTCCTCATCAGGGTCGTACTGCAGGTTGTGCGTCGCCGCTTCGTAGTCCGCGATGCGTTCTCGGAGCTCCCGTTTCCCGCGGTTGGCGGTGTAGGAGGTCTGGCCGCGTTCAAGCGACGCGATAGCGGCTTCACGAGCCGACCACGGGGCCGAGAAATCCGGTTCGCCGACCCCGAGAGAGATGATGTCGTCCATCTCCTCGGCCAGTTCAAAGAACCGTCGGATGCCCGAGGGCGGCACGCTGTCGACTCTGTCTGCTGGCTCGAACGTCATGGTGAGACAGACAGCCGGTCGTCGTCGTCGTGATCGTCAAACTCCATCCCCTGCTCCTTGTACGACTCCATGATATAGTGGGTTACCGTCTGCGTAATCTCGGGGATCGGCGCGATTTTGTCGCTGATGAAATGCGACACTTCGCGCATCGAATCGCCCTCAACCTCCAGGTCGAAGTCGTAGTCACCGCTGACGAGGCGCAGCGAAGTCACTTCCGGGAACTTCGCGATCCGGTCAGAGATATCGTCGTAGCTGGTTTCACGATCCAGCGTGACGTTAAGTTCGACAGTTGCACGAACGCGTTCCTCGTCGCTCTCGACCGCGTTCCAGTCGACGACTGCTTGGTAGCCGCGAATGATACCTGCCTCCTCGAATTCGTCAATGGTCTCGGCTACCTCGCTCTCGGAGTAATCGGTCAACCGAGCGATGTCCTCGGTCGTGTAGCGAGCGTTCTCTCGTAGCAGGTCGAGTATCTCGCGGCGACTGCTCATACAGTGCCAGCGGAGTGACGCGGACAAAAGCCTTGCTCAATAATGAGAGGAAGTCACATCATTCGAGTGGAAATGCACCAGACAGTTTTAGTATCTCTGCCGGTTAGGTGTCGATTAATGTTCGAAGAGGGTGGTCAACGGGCTGATTCTGACACAGGATGGGCGCATGTCGCGAACCACGACAAGGCGGCAACAGTTATCGACACGATACTCCGCCTCGATGTGGACGAGACGTATACGAAAACGGCCCTGAGCGAGGCTGCCGGCGTGCCGCTGAAGACGCTATATCTTGATGGGACGCTTGAAGAGCTGGTGACAGTGGGGCTGCTAGAAAAACACGAAGCGGAGGGAGAAGAGACGCTGTTCTCCGTCGATGACGGGAGTGCAGCGTTCGAGGCAGCGAAAGCCTTCGATACCGCGGCAGCGACATCCAGCGACGTGGACAGTTGAGCGAAAAGCGACGATCACAGAAGTCAGCCTATAGTAACAATTGATACGATGTACGCACCAATCGCACTGCAATCGTGCGATCGGGTGTGCATTACCTTTCAATGGCTACTATAGCGTCCGTGGACTTTTAGCGGCGACAGTCGTAGCGGAAGGCGATGGTTTCACTCGATTCGGAGTCCGACGTGCTCGGACGTGGGGACGAAGCACCGACGTTCGAACTGCCAGGAGCGGACGGGGCAACATACTCACTGTCGGATTTCGTGGACAAAGACGCACTACTGGCCGTGTTTACGTGCAACCACTGTCCATACGCGAAAGCGAAGATTGGTGAGCTAAACCGCCTCGCGACGGAATACGACGACCTTGCTGTCGTCGGGATCAATGCTAACGACCCCGAGGAGTACCCCGACGACTCCTTCGAGCGGATGCAGGAACTCGTCGAACGCGGGGAAATACAGTACGACGCGTATCTATTCGATGAGTCTCAGGGCGTCGCAGCCGCGTACGGCGCCCGCTGTACCCCCGACCCGTTCCTGTTCCAGAACGACAGTGGGACGTTCAAACTGGCGTACCACGGTCGCCTCGACGACGCACCGAACCCGGACGACGAACCAAGCGAGCGGGAGATGGCCACCCACGTCGAAACGTTGCTCGATGGCGACCAGATTACGGCGGCTGAGAAACCGTCCAGAGGGTGCTCGATAAAATGGAAGCCCGGTAACGAACCGGCCTACTGGAATGTCTGATTAGGACGGCCCGGCGTGAGCAAGGGCCACGAGACGAGTGCGTTGTCCAGAGTGAACGTGGCCATACGCAGACGTGTTCCGAATGAGGATGATCTATTTGCGAGTGCCTTCATAGTAGTCAAACACTCGTCACCAGAGCCAGTAGAGAAGTCTAAAATGTAGTTGTTCTAGCGACGTATCGTAAAAACGGTTCCCGGCGAGCGGTCGACTGAAACCACGCTCTGACTATCCGGGCTGCTACACCCGATGTTAGATTTCGTCCAGCGATTCGAACCCGCTCCAGCATTCACAGTCGAGGTCGTCGATAGACGTGACTTCGTCCGGGAGCGAACTTATCGGCATTCCGTCGTCAAACTCATCACACTCCTCTATGTGAATAGAAAAGTCGCTACTCGACATGATTGGCATAGTCGATATTACGGCGTAGCATCGCAAAAATCCTCGGACTTGGGCCGGTCTGGAATGTGCACTAGAGGCTATGTACGGAGAGAGCCGAGACAGACACTGTCTCATGTTCAAGCAGTACTTATCAAAGGTTACCGTATGTCAAGGGAACGCTTATTTGTTGATGGCTTTATGGTTCCAGATACGATACAGTACGCAATGAACTCCGGGAGTGGGACAGTGGACCAGCCTCTGGAAGAGGCTACGTCCGTATTAGTGCTGGCACGCGATTCAAGCGACGCCGAACGAGAGGGGTGTGCCGGGTTCCTGGCTGAGCAGGAGGTCAGTAACTCGAAGGCAATCTGTGTCACGGTGTCTGAATCCCCAGATTCGCGCCTCTCGCTGTGGCAACAGCACCTCGACGACGAGATGCCCGAAGAGGCGATCATCGTCGACGCCGGCAGCGAGTTACCGGCGACCTCACAGGCAGCAGCGTCTGGCGCATTTCCCTCATTGACGCTTGATACCCTTCCTGCGACAGTGGCGCCGATAGACATCAGCACGACCGTCTCCCGCCATCTCGGTCGGCTGGAACAGGCAGATACGCCGCTGCTTCTGTGCTTGCATTCTCTTACTGGGCTGCTTGAGTCCTGGGAGCGTGACCGCGTCATCGCGCTGGTGACAGCATTGAACCGGCAATGTGCCGAGATAGACGTCTCGAGCCACCACCACATGGACCCGGAGGCCCATACCGAAGAGACAGTCGAGATGTTTCGGCCGCTGTATGATGTCGTGTACGAGTATCTCCCGGACCACGGCTGGACCGTCACGGCGTCGCAAGACGCAGAGGAGACGCCGACGTTTCGGGATACCGTCACCCCACCCGGCGGCGTGAAGAAGGGCGACCCGGAGGAGCCAGAAACGATTCCGATACCGTACTCGTTTGATCAGGTCTTGGAACTGATCTCCGCTGCGCGGCGACGAAGTCTCCTGTATCACCTGAAAGACCGGTCAGACGCCGAGGTCCCGCTGGACGACCTCGTCGACCGCATCTACGAGCGTGAGAAGGCTATCCCAGCCAGAACGACGCCGAAGTCACGTGACGAAGTGGGGGTGTCGCTGGCACACAATCACCTTCCGCGTCTGGACGATCTGGGGATTCTCTCGTACGAGACAGCAGACAATAGTGTTGAGTACTACGCCAATCCTGCGCTGGAATCCGTAATTCAGTACGTCGAACGCCTCGAACTCGGCTAGTTCCGGTCCGGACCCACTCGTTTATGTTGCCGCTACCGGCATAGCCTGATATGGACGAAACCCCGCTCCCGAGAGTGACAGAGCAGTTCGCCCGTACACTGACGCCAACCAGCGATGCAATCATAGATGAGATGGACGCCAAAGCCGACCGAGAAGGATTTCCGACAGTCGGTCCCGCAGTCGGCGGGTGGCTCCGCCTCGTCGCCCGGATGGTCGACGCCGACCGCGTCTTCGAGTTTGGCTCCGGCTTCGGCTACTCTGCGTACTGGATGGCCCCTGCCGTCTCCGACGATGGACAGATTGTTCTGACCGAGATCGACGCCGACGAACTCGAAGAAGCCCGCGAGTTCCTCGACCGCGGCGGGTTCGCCGCACGGGCCACATTCGAGCACGGTGACGCAATCGAAACCGTCGAGAACTACGACGGCCCGTTCGACGTGGTGCTCATCGACAACGAGAAACACCGTTACGTGGAGGCCTTTGAGGCAGTCCGGGCGAAAGTACCGGTCGGTGGGGCCGTGATCGCTGACAACATGATCGAGGCCGGGCCGCTGGAGTTCGAGGCGGTACAGGCGTTGCTGGCTGGCGAGGACATCGACGCCAACGAAACAAGTCGCGGTATCGCTGCGTATCTCGAACGCGTCGGCGACGACCCGGCGTTCGAGACAGGACTGTTACCGCTCGGTGAGGGCGTTGCTGTGAGCGTCCGTGTGGAGTGAGCAAGCGGTATCGACACGCTCCGATTCTCGCTGACGAAAATGCGGGTGCATAGCTTATGTATGAGGGCACACAACTCAGCGGCAACGCTGGTCCTAACGAATGAGTCTGATGATAGATATTCGGAAGCTCGGGTTGTTCAATCAGATGGCTAAAGAAGGCGGTAACACCGTTGCGAACCACCTTAGCCAGATGACTGGGATGGAGACAGAGATGGAGATCACGAAGATCAACTTCATCGATATCCCGGATATCAAAACACACGTCGGCGACGAGAAACAGATCGGTATCAGTATCGAAATGGTCGAAAAGCCCCACGGGCACATCCTGTTCCTGTTCAACGCCGCCAGTGCGAAGGACCTCGCCACCGGGATGATCGGCGACATGGGTGAGACAGACCCCAACGCGAGCGGCTTCACCGACATGGAACGCTCGGCGATTCAGGAGATCGGCAACATCATGACCAGCGGCTTCATCGACGGCTGGGCGAACGTCCTCGATACCACCATCGACATCTCAACGCCGAACTTCACGTTCGGCCCGGGGAGTGGGATGGTGGACCAGCTCGTCGGCGACCGAGAGAACGAGATGGCGCTGATGTTCGACTCCCGTGTCCACGCACTGGAATCCGACATCAACGTGAAGGTGTACACATTTCCGGAACTCGAAGAGCTGGTCGACCTGATGCAGGAAATCGAAGTGTAAACGGTCCGAAGTTATTCTAGCGGCGGGAACTGCGGATGAACTGCTTGTCCTTCATAAAAGATTTAGCAGTGTTTCTTGTACCGTGGGCCCTTCCATCATGATATGCCAGGAGGCAGCCCGCAAACTCTACGACCGTTCCTGTGGCGTGCAGAAACACTGTATCCGGACACAGAGGTCGTCTCTCGTACCCACGAGGGTATCGTCCGCCGCGACTACGCCGAATCTGTCGAACGGACGGCACAGTTAGCGAACGCGATCGAGGAAGCCGGCTATGGCGACGGCGAACGACTCGGGACGTTCTGTTGGAACCACAGCCGTCACTTCGAGACGTACTTCGGGGTACCCGGAACCGGTGCGCAGCTACACACTATCAATCCGCTCCTGCCCGACGAACACATTCAGTATATCGTCAGCGACGCACAGGATGAACTCATTTTCGTCGACGAGTCGCTCCTCCCGAAACTCGAGGGTGCCGCCACCGATGATCCCGAGTCCTTCGAGACGGTCGAGCAGTTCGTCGTCATGAGCGAGTCTGTTCCGGACACGGAGCTTGATGCCGTTGCCTACGAGTCGTTCATCGCCGACCAGCCGACGGAGTACGACTGGCCCGAACTGGAGGAGGACCGCCCCGCCGGTCTCTGTTACACGTCCGGCACGACTGGGCGGCCGAAAGGCGTCGAGTACACCCAGCAGATGCTGTGGAGCCACACAATGGCGATTCAATCACCACAGGGGATCCCACTCGACGACGACGACGTGATGATGCCTGTCGTCCCGATGTTCCACGTCAACGCGTGGGGACTCCCATTCTCAGCAACTGCCGGCGGGGCCAAGCACGTCTACCCCGGCCCACAGCCGGAGCCGGCGGACCTTGCGAAGCTCATCGAAGAGGAGGACGTCACCGTCACTGCCGGCGTCCCGACCGTCTGGCTGGGACTGATGGAGTACATCAAAGAGAACGATGTTGACCTCTCCTCGCTTGAGCGTCTCATCGTCGGCGGAAGCGCCGCACCGGAGGCGATGATCCGGTTCTTCGACGACCGCGACGTGGAACTTGTCCACGCCTGGGGGATGACCGAGACGGCCCCGGTGGGTGCGGTGGCGTCCCTGCGGAGCGACCTAGAGGACGCCGACTATCAGACGCAACTGGACAAGCGCTCGAAACAGGGACTCATCACGCCCGGGCTGGAGTTCCGTGTCATCGACGACAACGGCAACGAGGTCCCGCACAACGGCGAGGACTTCGGCGAACTCCACATCCGCGGGCCATGGGTAACGACAGAGTACTTCAAGCGACCGGAAGCAAACGAACAGGAGTTCGAGGACGGCTATCTGAAGACTGGCGACGTGGTGTCCGTCGACGAGGACGGCTACATTAAGATCGTCGACCGGGCAAAAGACGTTATCAAGAGCGGCGGGGAGTGGATCTCTTCGCTCGAACTGGAAAACGAACTGATAGCCCACGACGACGTGAACGAAGCGGCAGTCATCGGTGTCCCCCACGAGCGCTGGCAGGAGCGCCCGCTCGCCATGATCGTTCCGACGGCCGACGCCGACGAGGAGACGCTTGGCGATGAACTCCGGGAGTACATTCTCGACTCCTACCCCAAGTGGTGGGTCCCGGATAACTTCGTCACTATCGACGAGGTCCCGAAGACGGCAACTGGAAAGTTTGACAAAAAGTCGCTCCGCGACGAGTACGCCGACGAATCGCTCGTCGAGGGCCGCGTCCCTGACGACGCCGCGCCGGAATAGGGGGAGTGCGAGCGTCTCCAGCGAGCAGTATCGGTGACCGGACGCCAATAACGGTTACTGGACGCCAGTGACAAGATTCCGAACTTCGGTCCGGTAGGCATCGGGCTGGAGTCCGAGATCGACATCGACGGTGACCGTGATTCCATCACTCAGGTCGTTTTCAACGACCTGCTCGAAGTTCTGTGCCGGGTACGCGCCCCCAGATATGATGACGAAATCGCCGTGATGCCAGACGGCGAACATCGCCGAGATGTCGATATCGCTGGCTGGTATCTCGACGGCCTCGTCCTCGGTCACGTCGAAGGAAATCCCTTCGAATGGGTACACAGCGGACAGTTCCACCGTCTCAGCTGTCTCACCGGTGTCAACATTGATTCTCCCTTCACCGGATTTCTCGATGTCGGTCAGCCCCTGTGCTTCCATCTGCTGTTCGAAGCTGTCGCGGGCATTTGTTCTGACTTCCGCCAGCAGTTCCTCGCGGCCCACACCAGCTGGGAGATTATCGAGATTCGGACTGAAGTCCACTCGCGTGGCAAAAAACACGGAGAGCGCGGTCTGGACTTGGTCAAGGGTTCGGTTGGCGACACGCTCCTGTAGTTGTTCGTCGACATACTGGACCGTACTGGAGACAGCCTCAACCGAAACCGGGCCATAGCTTCGGTCGAACACTGTCTCCGAGGACTGGTCCGTTTGCGTCCAGCCACCATCGTTCAGTTGCGCTGTCGGAACATCCGGTGGCGGTGCCTCGGCTGCGGCCAGAAACGAACATCCCGCAAGCCCGGCGGTTCCAAGGGTTGCTCCGGCAAGCAGGTAGTCTCGACGATTCATGCCCGAGGAAGGCCATAGCCATGCAAAAGCGTGCTGGCCGATTATCAGCGGTTTTCGGGAAACAACTATGACGGTGTTTGGCAGAGTTCCACGGAGTATATGAGTACACAAACCATGATAATTCCCATGGATCTGCTATCCGAGAAACTCGTTCCGGAACACGCACACGAGGTCAAGGAAGAGGCTCGGGAGTTCGCCGCGGAGCACATCGAGCCAGTCGCGGGTGAGTACTACGCGTCCGGGGAGTACCCCTGGGATGTACTCGAAGCGGCAACGGAGGCTGGACTCGTCGCACAGGATATCGGCGAAGAGTGGGGCGGGAGCGGCTACGACCTCCAGCAGATGCTTGCGATGGCAGAGGAGTTGTACAAAGCCGACGCAGGGATCGCGCTGACAATCCAACTCGCCAGCTTCGGGGCGGAGATCGTCGAGGACCACGGCGCAGACTGGCAGAAAGAGGAGTTCCTTGAGCCCGTCGCCGCCGGCGATCAGCTTACCGGTCTCGCCGTCTCCGAACCGGAGACGGGGAGCGACCTCGCCGGGATGACGACGGCCGCCGAGAAAGACGGTGACGAGTGGGTGATTAACGGCGAAAAATACTGGATCGGCAACGGCGTCGAGGCGGACTGGGTGACGCTGTACGCCAAGACCGGTGACGACCCGAACGACCGCTACGGGAACTACTCGATGTTTATCGTTCCGACGGACGCCGACGGCTACCACGCCGAGCACATCCCTGAAAAGATGGGCTTCCGGGCGTCCAAGCAGGCCCACATTGTGCTCGATGACTGCCGGATTCCGGAAGAGAATCTGGTCGGCGTGGAAGGGGCCGGCTTCTATATGCTCGCTGAGTTCTTCAACCACGGCCGCGTCGTCGTCGGCGGACACGGCCTCGGTCTGGCCGCGGCAGCCATCGAGGAAGCATGGGAGTTCGTCCACGACCGCGAAGCCTTCGGCAAGACCGTCGACGAATTCCAGGCGGTCCAACACAAGCTGGCCGATATGCAACTCAGCCTCCAGTCCGCCCGGACCCTCACCTGGCACGCGGCTGAGCGCGTCGCCAATCAGGAGAACTCCGGCTACTGGGCCGCATTGGCAAAGACCAACGCGACCGAAGCCGCGATGGACTGTGCGGAGAAGGGGATGCAACTCCACGGTGGGCGATCCGTGCTGACAGAGAACCGCATTTCCCGCGTGTACCGCGACGTGCGGATTCCGGTCATCTACGAAGGAGCCAACGACATCCAGCGGAATCTCATCTACAACCAGGCACCGATGTAACGGCGAGAGGTCAGTCACTCACTGCCGATTGATTGCGTCGCAAACGACGTGTTTTTCTGGGGTACACCACCCTTCGAGTGTTCTTTGTGGAATTTGGCTGGCTAGCTATCACTACGACAGCAGTACACTACTGGACAGTCTGTACAGCCCGGAGAGACCAGACAGACAGGTCATTATGCTCCTGTACGAAGTCCATGCGAGTGATACCGAGTCGGTACACCACCCTACAAGTGTTCTGACATCACCGGACAGTCGACCTGACACCCTCATACAAGTGTTCTACCACCACCCTGCAAGTGTTTCCAGTTCGACTACAACTGGACCAGAACGGTGAACACGTGTTCACACACCACCCTGCAAGTGTTCGGACGGAAGGTGTGTGAGCATCTGAAATGTCCGAAAACACCATGCTGCAAGTGTTGTTGTGGCGTTGTTTGGAGTTCTGATGCGACCTTGCACACCACCGTGCAAGTGTTTCACGCACTGATTGAGGTAGGTGAGAATACGCCGAAACACCACCCTGCAAGTGTTCCAAAACGGCCGTTTTGGGCGGTTTTTCCGTCAGATCAGGGTTCACACCACCCTGCAAGTGTTTTCGAAACGGAATACCGTCGAGCTGTGGTAGAAACGGGTGAACACACCAGTCTGCAAGTGTTCTACACACTGCAGCGGGGGACAGATACCAGATAACCACCTGTATGTACTCCTCTTTCACTGTCTATTGTGGGGACACACACCACCCTGCAACTGTTCTGGACGCCACAATAGAGAGACCGCCGCTGGACACACACACACCACCGTGCAAGTGTTCTGGCGTGTGAGCCGACGGGGGTGGCTACGTGAACTGCCAGAGGTTCTGTTGCTCGTCGTCAGTAGTGTCCGGTGCCTCGAACTCAGTCGCCTCGTCTTCCAGGTAGTGTTCGAGAATCCCGTTGACGTTGCTCGGTACGGCATCGCTGTAGGAGGACTGGAGTGCAGCGTTGATGATGTCGGTCGGGTCATCGGTGACCTCGTAAATGTACTTGCGGCCGCCCTTACGACCGAGATTGCGTTCCGCAGAGCGGACCAGCCCCTGCATCGAAAGCTGGTCAAGGAACTCGTAGATCTTCCGCTCGGATTTCACGCGGCGACCGCTCGACTCCGCAATCGAAGAATAGAGATTGTAGATCCGCTTCGTTGACGCCTCGTGTTTCGGCTCGATAAGTGCGAGCGTCGTCGCGAGATAGGTCAGCGCCTGCTGTGAACTCAGATCGTGTTCGAAGTAGTCAAGCAGTTCGTCGGTTTCGATGGTGTCTGTTGCCCGTCGTGTATGCGCTTCCGTCACACCATCTGCACCCTCCATCCGCGCGTACTCCCCAGCCTTTTCGAGGATTCGGAGTCCCTGCCGAACGTCACCGCGTTCTTGTGCAGAGAAGGCCGCTGCTAGCGGGACGACGTCTTCGCCGAGCACGTCCTCCCGGAACGCAATGTCAGCGTAGTAGCCCAGAATGTCGCGAAGTTCGGTCGCGTCGTACGGGCCGAACTTGATCTCTCGCTCCCCCAGCGTTGATTTCACCTTGGGTTCCAACACGTCAACGAACTTGAGGTCGTTCGAGATACCGATGAGCCCAACCTTTGCATCGGTGATCGGCGTATTCTCGTTCGCTTCAGCTCGCGGCAGTTCGTAGAGAAAGTCGTTCCGTGCGTCCGCTGGAATGTTGTCAATCTCATCCAGAATTATCAGAACGTTCCCGCCCACAGCCTCTATCTCTTCGTAGAGGAACTCGAAGACGCTGTCAGTGCTGTAGCCACTCTCCGGGAGCTGGTTCTCAGGATCCCGGAACTCGTTGACGAGCGTATTTACCAGTGCATACGCCGACCGATAGTTCCGGCAGTTAATCGGACCGACAACGGTGAGCGGGATATCCTCAGCCTCGGCTTTCTCTTCGAGTTTGTCCCGTACCCACTTCGTGACGGCAGTCTTGCCGACCCCTGTTGGACCGTAGACGAAAACGTTGTTGGGGTCGTGGCCGACGATGACGTCCTGAAGCGCGTTGATGTAGAACTCGATCTCTTCGTCGCGGTGGAAGATCGTATCCGGCGTGAACGTATCTTTTTTCAGCGGTTGCTTTCGTTCGAAGATCGCATCAGTCCCATCGAACGGGTTCTCGTTCACGTCGACCATCGTATCCCATCTTTTGAGTGACTGTATATAAAACCAGTGACCACCGTTCAAGTGTTTCAAGTGTTTTCACGTCGGGAAGTCACACACCACCCTGCAAGTGTTTCTCCGATTCCACTCGAAAACAGCCACGAGCAGTCTGCTACACCGATATCTGACCTAGCGTACTTGACTCCTGCGATTCTTCATTCTCTGGCCATAGAACAGATCTAGAACTAGAATATAATCTTATATCTTATGGTATATGAAATTTTGTCTGGCTAATGTTGGACAGCAGATTCTATAGAACCTAGACTAAGGGCGCTCTATAGCGTCTAAATCTGTATATAACTGTCTTGACTCGATCACATAGTCTCGACGGGACAGAACAATCTTCCGTTTATTTAAGTATGGCCAAGTGGCTCCACCCCTCCCCACCCCCCACCCCTGCAAACTCCGAGAACACTTGCAGGGTGGTGTGTGTGGGTCCTGCTCTGCCACGAACATTTTAGTATAAAAGCACCTCGATGTCTATACGGCATGAAACCCCATTCCACAGCGAAACGCGGGTGATGCATCAGGCCAGCCCACTGCACATGGCACCGTCTTTACTTTGTGACAGTCCGTAGACATCGTATGGACGACCTCGCAGTGACATCCGTTGACCGGGGCCGCGTACAGGCTGACCGAAACTTCGTCGTCGACGGATACAGCGTCGCAACGGCCTCGCACCGCAACCCGGAGCACGAGTACGAAACGTACGTTGTGTGGAACCTCGTTATCGAAACACCGGAGCTAACGGTCCTCTGGGACACCGGCTCTCACCCGGAGGCCGGCGACGGGTACTGGCCGACCCCGCTGTACGAGGCGTTCGCACACGTCAATGCCGCCGAGCATCCTTTGCCAGCAGATCTCGAAGACGCAGGCTACAGGATCGACGAGATCGATGCAGTCGTGATGAGCCACCTGCATCTAGACCACGCCGGCGGCCTGCGCAACTTCGCGGGAACGGACGTGCCGATCTACGTCCACCGCAAGGAACTCCCATACGCGTACTACAGCGCCAACACGGACGACGGCTCTATCGCCTACCTCGCCAGTGATTTCGATCGCGACCTGAACTGGGAGATCGTCTACGGCGACAGCTATCACCTCACTGACGGTATCGAACTGCTTCACCTCCCCGGCCACACGCCCGGGCTCATGGGTGCATTCGTCGACCGTCCGGACCGGCCGCTCCTCGTCGTCGGCGACGAAGCCTACGTTGAGGCGAACTACGCAGGACAACCCATGGCGACGAGTCTCCTGTGGAACAACGGCGCATGGAAGGAGAGCCTCGAACGGTGTCGCGACCGCCAGCGTGCCACAGGGGCTGAAGTGCTGCTCGGACACGACCTTGCGGTGTTTGAGAATGTATCCGGCACGACGGACTGAGACGCGGCCCGCATCAGGTCAGTCCGAGACAGCGACGAGCGTCCGGCGCTCCCCGTCATCGGTCGCCACGATCCATTGGTCGTCGTGACGCTCGATAACGGCCCAGACGCCCAAAAGGAGGTGTAAATCCAGTTCGAGACCGTTGACGCGCTCCCCAGTCTCTTGGATACAGAATTCTTGGGACTCAGCAATGTTCGTCATGTCACAGGCGAGACGGGAGCCAACGGCGAGCCGTGATAATGGTCGTGTTGCCCGGTTCGAACGCAGCGTTCACTGTTCGAGATAGCCGTACGTCTCCTCCAGATAGTCGATGATCCAGTCGACCGTGGACTCGTCGTAGGTCCAGAAGCCGTAGAACTCGCGCGGTTCGCGCTCCTCGGCCAGCAGGGCGCACTTCTGGGTTGGGTCACCGCCGCCGTCGAACACGACGAACCACGAGTCGGCAATCTCGTCCGATCGTTCCAGATGCAGCGAGAACGTACTGTACTCGGGCGGCTCGATGTCGGGGACAGCATAGGCGTGAACGTCCACATCGGTCTCGCCAAGCCGTTCGTAAAGGTCGAGTTCGCCCTGAAGCGTAGACAGCGTCTGAAAGCCGGCATGTAACGTTCCCTGCCCCACTCGCCACGCGCGGTCCTCGATTTCGCGGGACGCGGCGGTCATCCGCTGGATTGACCATGAAGTGAACATGGTCTCGTCGAGGTGGTCGAGAATCGACACGTACGGGCTGTTATCGCGCGTGATGTACTGTCGACCTTCGTTGAGCGAGTCTGTGAACGAGTTGAGGCTCGCGGCCGCGATGACTTCTGTATCCTCGCTGAGGGTGATAAACTCGCCCGGTCGCCCGCTCTCAGTCTGCTCGGTCTGAACGTGGACATTACGGTCCGCGAAGCGCTCGCGAAGGTCTTCGGCCGCTGTCGGCCCAGCGTTAAAGATAGTCAGCGTCTTCTGATGGTCCTCGACGCCGGTGATGAGTTCCGTTAACGACATCCTCGACTGTACATCGGTATTCACCGTGTTAGTCGTTGCGGGAGGGAGTTACGCTACTTACTAGTAGTGGCTGACACGTGCGGCTCAGGCGGAGATATTGACCCTGTGAATATGTCCCAACAGTGACGAACCCCCATTTCGAAAACGGCAATCTGAGGTGCCTGAGACGAAAGATAACGATTAATGAGTGGTTACATAGTGGAAAATCTTTAGTCATGGCCCCCCAACGGAATGGTACGGCACCAGAGCTGGGGCCGAGGATTTCACAATGACAGACAACGAACTAATCTGGCGAATCGCCGGTGGTTCCGGTGACGGAATCGACTCGACAAGCCAGAACTTCGCGAAGGCCTTGATGTGGTCGGGGCTGAACGTGTTCACACATCGTCATTACCCGTCGCGTATCCGCGGCGGCCACACGTACGTAGAGGTACGTGCGAAGGACGAACCGGTACAGTCTCGCGGGGACGGCTACAACTTCCTGCTCGCACTGGGTGACTCGTTCGCCCGGAACCCGCAGGAAGAGGCCTACTACGGCAAAGAAGAGCTGAAACCGCTGTACGAGAACTTCGACGACCTCCGAGAGGGTGGCGTTCTCCTCTACGACGAGGGACTGCTCGACGACGAGGACGTCGACGAGATCGGTCTCGAAGAGGCCGCCGAGGAGAACAACTGGCACGTCGTCCCGATGGACCTCCGCGGCATCGCCAAGGAGCACGGCCGCGAGATCATGCGGAATACGGCCGGTATCGGCGCGACCGCAGCCATTCTCGACATCAGCACCGACGAGTTCGAGAAGCTCATCAAACAGAACATGAGCGGCGACATGCAGGAGGCGAATCTTAACGTCCTGCACGACGCCTACGACGCCGCCAGCGAACTCGATGTCGACCACGACATCGAGGTTCCTGAGGACTCCCACGACGAGGAGCAGGTCATTCTCTCGGGCTCGAACGCCATCTCCTATGGCGCAATCGACGAGGGCTGTCGCTTCATCTCGGGCTACCCCATGACTCCGTGGACCGACGTGTTCACGATCATGTCACAGCACCTGCCCGCGTTCGGCGGGATCTCCGAACAGGTCGAAGACGAGATCGCGGCCGCCGCACTGGCGCTCGGTGCGTCCCACGCTGGCGTGAAAGCCATGTCCGGGTCCTCCGGTGGTGGCTTCGCGCTGATGTCCGAACCGCTCGGACTGGCAGAGATGACCGAGACGCCGATCGTGCTGGTCGAAGCGATGCGAGCCGGCCCCTCGACGGGAATGCCGACCAAGCCCGAGCAGGCTGACCTTGAGCACGTCCTGTACACGTCACAGGGCGACTCCGCCCGCGTCGTGTTCGCACCGGCGAACATCCGCGAGTGTTACACGCAGACACGCTCGGCGTTCCGCATCGCCTACGAGTACCAGATCCCGGCTATCGTCATCTACGACCAGAAGATCCAAGGCGAACTCCGGAACCTCCCGGCCAGCCACTTCGACGAGGAACCGAACGCCGACCCCGGATCGGTCCTCACCGAAGAAGAGATTCAGGACGCAGCACACCACTCCTCCGGGAAGTTCCAGCGGTTCCTTCACGAACCCGAGGACGGCTCGAACGTCAGCCCGCGCTCCGTGCCGGGCCAGAAGGACGGCCGTTTCCTCGCGACGGGCAACGAGCACAACCCATCGGGCCACATCAGCGAGGACCCCGAGAACCGCATCGCCCAGATGAACCGTCGACTCAACAAGCTCGACGACATTCGTGCTGATCTGGACGAGAACACGTCTCACCAGACCTATCACGGACCCGAGGACGCCGACTACGGCATCCTCGTGTGGGGCAGCCAGCAGGGGACCGTCTTCGAGGCCGTCGACCGACTCAACGAGAACGGCCATTCCGTGAAGGCGCTTGGCGTCTCCGACATGGCCCCGTACCCGAAGGAGGAAGTCTCCGAGTGGCTCGAATCAGTCGACGAGGCGCTTGTCGTCGAGATGAACGCGACGGCCCAGTTCCGCGGTCTGACCCAGAAGGAACTCGGCAAGTACGGCGACAAGATGTCGAGCCTCCTGAAGTACAACGGCAACCCCTTCGAGCCCGCCGAGATCGTCGACGGGTTCGAATCCAGCATCGACGGCGAGGAACTCGCCGCGAGCAACATGAAGTACGTACCCGCGGCAGGTGACTAACCTATGAGTGCATTCTCAGCAATCAACGAAGAACGCGAAATCGAGCGCGACGAGTTTACACCCGGCATCGAACCCCAGGCGACCTGGTGTCCGGGCTGTGGCGACTTCGGCGTCCTCAAGGCGCTGAAGCAGGCCATGCCGGAAGTCGGCAAGAACCCCGACGAGGTCGCGCTGTTCACCGGTATCGGGTGTTCGGGGAAGCTCAACAGCTACTTCAACAGCTACGGCTTCCACACCATCCACGGCCGCTCGCTGCCCGTCGCCCGGGCCGCGAAGCTCGCCAACCCTAACCTCGAAGTCATCGCAGCCGGTGGGGATGGCGACGGCTACGGTATCGGTGGGAACCACACCATCCACACGGCTCGTGAGAACCACGATATGACGTATATCGTGTTCAACAACGAGATCTTCGGGCTGACAAAGGGCCAGACATCCCCGACATCGCCGAAGGGCCACAAGTCAAAGACACAGCCCCACGGCTCGGCGAAGTCGCCGATCCGCCCCCTGTCCCAGCAGCTCAACGCCGGCGCGACCTACATCGCCCGGACCGCGGCTGTCAACCCGAACCAGGCAAAGGAAATCATCGCGGAAGCCATCGAGCACGACGGCTTCGCACACATCGACTTCCTGACCCAGTGTCCGACCTGGAACAAGGACGCGAAACACTACGTCCCGTACACGGACGTCCAGCAGTCCGACGAGTTCGACTTCGACGTCTCGGACCGCGCGGAAGCCGCCGAGATGATGCGAAAGACCGAGGAGCGACTGTACGAGGGCGAAGTGCTCACCGGTCGGATGTATATCGAAGACGAGCGCCCGTCCTACGGCCAGGAGAAGCGCCAGATCGGTGAGATGCCAGAGGAACCGCTCGCAGAGCGGTACTTCGACGAGGACGCCGAGTGGGAGCGGACCTACGACAACCTCCTCGAACACCACAAATAACGCTCGCTGCCGGACTACGGATACCCCCCGAACGTGGGTTTCTGGTTCGGAAGATATTTTTTCATGCACCGAAAAGATTAGTCCATGAGTGCCGAGTCTACGGAGCGTCGAATCCTGTCGGTCCTTGAAGAGGACGCACAGGCCTCGTACGCAGAAATCGCGGAGCGAGCGGAGGTATCGAAGCCGACAGTCCGGAAATACATTCAGAAACTCGAAGAGGAGGGCGTCATCGTCGGCTACTCCGCCGATGTCGACCCGAAGAAGCTGGCGGGCCAGTCGATTGCACTAGTTGGGATCGACATCGCGAGCGACTGCTACGTTGAGGCCACGCGGAACCTCAAAGAGATTCCGGAGATGGAGGAGCTGTACACGTCTAGCGGCGACCATATGCTGATGGCAGAAGTTCGGGCGATGGATGGGGACTCGCTGGCGGACGTGATCGAAGACAAAATCCTCGCCCTTGACGGCGTTACCGCCGCGCATCCGTCGTTTCTGCAGGAACGGCTGAAGTAACGGGTTTTTAGACGCTCCAGTGCTGACTGCACGGTATGCTTTCTCGGCTGGTGCTCGGACTCGGGCCGACGGCCGCGGACCTTCTCGACGCGATTAGCGACGCCCGCGGCGAGCTGGCAGTCGTGACCCGGGATGAGCACCGTGCTGAAACGCTCCGGGCGGACGGTATCAACGTGCTCGAAGCCGACCCGGCCGACCCGTCTGTTCTCGCCAACCTCGACCTTCACCCCGAGAGCGTCATCGTCGCTAGCGAGGATCCCGAACAGAACGCCGACACGACAACGGCTGCCCGCGACTGCTTTCCCGACGCGTTCCTCCTCGCATACGCCGGCCGCGGCGCGACAGCCGACCAGCGCGACCGACTTGACAGCGTGGCGGACCGACTGGTCACACCGGAGGCCGTCGTCACCGGCTACGTTACCCAGTCGGTCGGTGACGAGGGAACGCGGGCCAGACAGCTCCATCAGGTTCTCCGGGACATTGACGACCATCTCGCTGTCGTCACGCACGACAATCCCGACCCTGACGCGATTGCCAGCGCTGTCGCCCTCGGCGCGCTCGCTGAACGAGCTGACTGCGAGGTGACGCTCTGTTACTACGGGGAGATTTCCCATCAGGAGAACCGGGCGTTTGTCAACCTCCTCGAATTCGACCTCCGGAACCTCGATGCCGATTCACCGGACGAACTGGAAGCGTTCGACGCGTTCGCACTAGTCGATCACTCCAGAGCCGGTGTCAACGACCAGCTCCCGCCGGAGACTCCCATCGATATCGTTATCGACCATCATCCGCCACGCGTTCCGATCGAAGCCCGCTTTGTCGATCTTCGGAGCGGCGTCGGGGCGACGAGCACACTGCTAGTCGACTACCTCCAGCGGTTCAACGTCGACATTCCAACACACATCGCAACGGGCCTGCTGTTTGGTATCCAAGTCGACACGAAAGACTTCCGGCGGGAAGTCGCTGCCGCGGACTTCGAGGCCGCCGCGCATCTTGTGACAAACGCCGACATGGCGACGCTCCAGCGCATCGAAGACCCGAGCGTGAGCCCGGAGACGCTGTCGGTCATCGGCCGCGCGATTGCGAACCGTGACCAGGAAGGGTCAGTGCTTCTGACCGGCGTCGGCGAGATCAGTGACCGGGACGCGCTCGCGCAGGCGGCTGACAGGTTACTCGACCTCGAAGGCGTCCAGGCGACGATGGTGTACGGCGTCGTCGATGGGACGATATACGCATCTGCTCGGGCACGTGGGGCGGATATCGACCTTGGCGAGGCGCTGCGGGATGCCTTCGGACAGATCGGGTCCGCCGGCGGTCACGCCGATATGGCGGGTGCACAGATTGATCTAGGGATGATCACCGTCGACGACCGCGAGGAATCGCTGGAAGAGATTGTCCGCTCTATCGTCTCAAATCGGTTTCTCGACGCGATCCAGTCGCGGTCCCACCGGCTGCTCGGACGTGTCTATGCCCGCGCTGACTACGACGTGGCCGCGTTCACGGAGTCGACGGCGCTTAGTCAGGACAGCGAAGACACCCCAGCGACGGCCGAAGGTGCATCTGGGGAGTCTGGCGACGACAGCACAGCGGACTGGAACAGCGATGTGATGTTCCTAGAGAACGGTGACGAGGGCAGTGGCGGCGAGTCAAAACAAGCGGATGACGCGGCTGATCCGACGGACGACGAGACAGAACAAGGAGAGGACAGCCCGGAAACACTCGTCGAACCCGACGACAGCGAACCGCTGTAGGCGAGCCTTTTTTGCTGTCGGTTGAGAACTCCGTGCCGATGGAGGACTCGAATCGGCCGACGGTCGGAGACTATATGACACGCGAGGTTGCCACCGTCGAACTCGATGACACCGTCGGGGAGGTCGCCCGACGAATCGCCGATAATGACCACTTCAGCGGGTTTCCGGTGACTGACGGTCGCCGTGTTGAGGGGTTCGTCAGCGCGCGCGACCTGCTGCTCGCAGAGGACCATGAGCCGATGTTCCGCGTGATGACCGACGACATCCTTGTCGCGCACCCGGACATGGCCGTGCAGGACGCAGCGCGCGTTATCCTGCGGTCGGGTATCCAGAAACTCCCGGTTGTCGACGACGCTGGCCACCTCGTCGGGATCATCTCAAACGCCGACGTGATCCGCTCGCAGATCGAGCGGGCGACACCGGGCAAAGTAGACAAGCTCGGCCGGACGCTCGAGAATATCCACGGGATCACGACACACGAAGGCCGCCGTGAGGTGGACCTCGATGACCTGACGCCAACACAGACAACTGTGTACGCCGACGAACTCGAAGGCCGGGTGTACGAACTGGAACGGGGACTGGCGGAACCACTCGTCGTCATCGACAACGGCGGAGACCTCCTGCTGGCGGATGGCCATCACCGCGTGAAAGCCGCTGCTAGACTCGACATCGACGAGATGGACGCCTACGTCATCGTCCTCGACGAGACGGTCGAACTGGGGATGGCCGAGACGGCCGCAGACTCCGACCTAGAGTCAATCGACGATATCGAGGTCGTCGACTACGCGCACCACCCGCTCGTCCAGACGACAGAACGACTCCAAGACTAGTCCCCAGCGGTGTGACTGACGGTAGCATCCCTCGTTGCCCGAACCTTCTTACTAAATCATGACATACACCGCAGTATGTTCGACGAGTCAGACCTCCAACGCATCCGCGAGCAGAAAGACGAGTGGGAAGCCGAGACGCTGGACCCCGTGCTGGACGCCTACGGCGAACGCAAAGAACAGTTCGCAACGGTATCAAACCTCGATGTAGACCGGCTGTACACGCCACGTGACGTGGATGACCTCGATTATGAGGAAGACATCGGCTTCCCCGGCGAGGAGCCGTTCACACGCGGTGTCTATCCGACAATGTACCGCGGCCGGCAGTGGACGATGCGACAGTTCGCGGGCTTCGGGACCGCTGACGAGACCAATGAGCGGTTCCACTACCTCATCGACGAAGGCCAGACCGGGCTCTCGACGGCCTTCGATATGCCGACGCTGATGGGGATTGACTCTGACGACGTGATGGCCGACGGCGAGGTGGGCAAGGAGGGTGTTGCCGTCGACACGCTTGCCGACATGGAGCGACTGTTCGACGGCATCGATCTCGGGGAGGTCTCGACATCGTTTACCATCAACCCCAGCGCTCCCGTCATCTATGCGATGTACATCGCGCTGGCCGACCAGCAGGGCGTCCCACGCGAGGAAATCCGTGGGACGCTCCAGAACGATATGTTCAAGGAGTTCATCGCACAGAAGGAGTGGGTAATTCCGCCGGAGCCGTCGCTGAAGCTCGTCACCGACACCATCGAGTTCGCCAGTCAGGAGACGCCGAAGTTCAAGCCCATCTCGGTGTCGGGGTATCACATCAGGGAGGCCGGCTCGACAGCCGTACAGGAACTCGCGTTCACCCTCGCGGACGGCTTCGCCTACGTCGAGGACTGCTTGAATCGCGGGCTTGAGGTCGACGAGTTCGCCCCACAGCTCTCCTTTTTCTTCAATTCGCACAACTCCATGTTCGAGGAGATCGCGAAGTTCCGCGCAGCCCGGCGTATCTACGCCCGCGTGATGGACGACTGGTACGACGCGGAGGCCGACGCGAGCAAGCAACTGAAGTTCCACACCCAGACCGCCGGACAGTCACTGACCGCCCAGCAACCGCTGAACAACATCGTCCGCGTGACGATTCAGGCCCTCGCTGGTGTGCTGGGCGGGACCCAGAGCCTGCACACCAACAGCTTCGACGAGGCGCTGGCGCTCCCGTCCGAGCAGGCCGTTCGCGTCGCGCTCCGGACACAGCAGATCATCGCGGAAGAGTCGGGGGCCGCCGACATTGTCGACCCGATGGGCGGCAGTTTCGCCATCGAGTCACTGACCGACGAGGTCGAAGAAAAGGCAATGGCCTACATCAATCATATCAGAGACGAACTCGGCGACGGGTCGGTCCGCGACGGCGTCATTCAGGGAATACAGGACGGCTATTTCCAGCGTGAAATTCAGGACGCCGCCTACGAGTACCAGCAGCGCGTCGAGAGCGAGGAAGAAGTCATGGTCGGCGTCAACAAGTACACCGTGGAAGAGGACACCGAACCCGAGATTCTCACCGTCGACGAGGACGTACAGGAACGCCAGCGAGACAAGCTCGCGACGGTCAAGGCAGAGCGAGACGACGCGGCCGTGGAAGCGGCCCTCGACGAACTGCAGCAAGTGATTACCGACGGCGGGAACGTCATGCCCGTCATCATCGACGCGGTGAAAGCCTATGCGACGATGGGCGAGATCATGGCTGTCTTCGAGGCAGAATACGGGAGCTATCAGGAGACGGCAAGCGTCGCGTGACTGTCAGATCACACGCTCCACTGTCGCTTTAACCACTGTTTCAAAGGATGAAGTGACCCTTCCATCATTCCCTTTCACGCACACTGATACGACCCGAGCTGTTCCCGGTCAACGGATTCGGGTCCGCTCAGGTTCGTCGACTCGGTCAGGAAGATCAACTCCACGCGTTCCATCGTGTCGTCGTGGCTTTGATTCCACCGGGAACACAGATACGTTGCGAGCGACCGTCGAAGACTGGGTTCGTGACGGGCTGTCCCGAGGAACTTCTTCCAGCGCTGGTTCGGGAACCGGTCGGACACCTCCGGCGGCCGAGAGAGATTGACTGTTTCCCCGGTAAGCGCATCGACCCGGTTCCCGGACTCCAGAGGTGCCGGGGCCGCGTACCACCACGTTTCCTGTGGTGGATCTGGCGCGAACATATTCCAGCTCCGGTCCTCGATTCTGTCCGGCGTCCCCGTCGGTGCGGCAACGAAGCCGACCGCGACAGCGTTGAGAAGGACAATCGCGACGATACCGAGCACCGCTAGCGACTGTGTCGTCGTAGGGAACCAGGCCTGCGGGGGACCTGTCGCGGACTCCGGCCACCGCGGGCGCAATGCTTCGATAGCGGTGGGCCAGCGATCCGCGAGCGCGTCCCAGAACGACGGCGGAAAAAACAGGACCAGTCCGAGAATCGAGACGAGCGGGAACACGCCAAGAAGGAACGAGAGTGCGATACAGATATGGGCGGTAACGAACGCCACGACCAAGCCTGTCCGATATCGCCCGGTCCAGATGAGCAACAGCGGGGACCCAACGAGCAAGCCGAGCCAGAGCCAGTTCCCCAGTACCAGCGCCGGGTCCCAGCCCGCGACCACGTCACCGGCGCGGACAGTGAGATGATCCAGTTGGAACACGTACCGTACCGCAGTGCCACGGTGCCAGTACGTACCGCGAAACTTTATCAGGCTGTTCGTCACGTACACGGCCAGCACTTGCAGGAGGATGCCTGCAGTGCCGGCGGTGGCGACCCGTGTCGCAGACTCTGGCAGCTCATCGTCCCAGCCACATCCGAGCGGAAGCAGGAGACTCCAGAACAGCAGCCGGCGAAGCAGTGTATCGCCGGCATTGAGGACGACGGGGTTCCGAAGCTGTATTGAGACGAGCAAGATGAACGCGATGCCCGCGCTCAGGCGAGGGCGGTAGCCGACAACCAGCGCCACTCCTGCAAGCGCCGTCAGTCCGAGGGCCACCAGTGGGAGCCAAGCAGCCCCCGAGACAGCAAGCGGTGACATGTCTCCCAACACCGGATACAGTTCAGTCAGTGTTGAGCGTGGGAGCACGCCGCTATCGGTGTAAAACGCGCCGAGATCCGACCACCGCAGAGCGATGTCGGCGAGGAGACACAGCCCAAGCGCCACTCTGAACGCTGCGAGCGCACGTCGGTCGATAGCGATTCGGCGGGCTAGCCACTGGTGGAGGGCAAATTCGGGACGCATCTGTGGGGAGGGCGACGAGACACCGACTTGATGTCTCGTAGCTGACTAGGAGCCGATTATCAGTCGTATTAAATTAAAGTAACGGAACATAGGAATCAGGCAGCAGAAGGCCGGAAAAGGGTACTATCAGTCGCTTATACAGCAGCGTATGATGTCACACCGCCCCTCAGGAACTGGCTGCGTCGTCAATTCGCTCGGAGACGTACACGACGAGGCCAAGCAACACGCCAAGGACGATGCCGATAGTGACAAATCCGTAGATAGCGACGCCAAACGGCGTCGGTGGCAGTGCGATCACACCGAACAGTTCCGGTTCGAGGTCTTCCGGTCGGATACTACCGAGTACGAATCCCATCACACCGGCAAGAACAACAATCGCAACGTACAGGCGAAGGACAATTTGCTGCCCGGATCTGGCCTCGACTTGGTCGCTCATGTGAGAACAACGGTTCGGAGACGATTAGCCTTTTTCACTTCCACGCCGTAGCTATCCTATGTCACAGAAGGAGCTACTGTTTCTCGTCTTGACCGGAATCGCGCTCATGATGTTCGTGACGGCTATGGTGCTTGTTTCCGGGGCAAGCTAATAGGTACTGTCAGTTCGGTTGTGGCTACGAACGAAAAGAAGCAGGCGAAAACAGAATTTGGGACGCTTACGAGTCGTCTTGTTCTTCCTGGCCGCCGTCAGCAAGCAGCGACGGGTCCTTCTCCGGCTCCTCAGCTTTGAGCTGCTCGTCGAACCACTGGAACTCGCGGTCCAGCATGCCGTCGCGTTCGAGGTTCCACGGGTCGCCGTCCTCGACCTTCGGGCCCTCAAGCCAGGACTGGACGATGTTCCAGACAAAGAACAGCTGACCGATGAACAGGATGAGCGCACCGACGGTCGCCAGCTGATGGAACGTCGAAACCTGCGTCAGCGGTGCGATAGCACCGTCAAACTGGTAGGTGGCGTACCGCCGTGGCATTCCCAGGTAGCCCAGTGCGAGCATTGCGAAGAACGTGATGTTGGTTCCGACCATCGAGAACCAGAAGTGGGCCTTCCCGAGGGTACGCTGGTACATCCGACCAGTGAACACCGGGAACCAGTAGTAGATGCCAGCGAAGGCCGCGAATCCGATGGCACCCATCACGATGTAGTGGAAGTGACCCACGACGTAGTAGGTGTCGTGCAGGATCAGGTCGACAGGGATGGAGGCGAGGAAGACACCCGTCACACCGCCGAGGATGAAGTTCGAGACGAAGCCGATACAGAACAGCATCGGCGTCGTCAGGCGCAGGCGGCCGTTCCACATCGTTGTGATCCAGTTGAACGTCTTGACTGCACTCGGTATTGCGATAGCCAGCGAGACAGCCATGAACGACGCCCGGAGCCGCGGGTCCATGCCCGTCGAGAACATGTGGTGAGCCCAGACGCCGAAGGACAGCACGCCGATTGCGAGCGTCGAGTAGACGACGAACTTGAAGCCGAACAGCTTCCGGCCCGAGAACTTCGGCAGGATGAGGCTAACCAGTCCCATCGGCGGCAGGACGAGGATGTACACCTCTGGGTGGCCGAAGAACCAGAACAGGTGCTGCCACAGTAGCGGGCCGCCACCTTCGACGGCGAAGAACGTCGTCGCGAGGTTCCGGTCCAGTAGCAGCATCACGATTGCGCTCCCCAGTAGTGGGAAGGCGAACAGGATCAGGGCGGACTGGGTGAGAATCGTCCACGAGAAGATGTCGAGATTCGCCCAGTTGACCTCCTCGTCGCGCTCCGTGAAGATGGTCGCGATGAAGTTGATCGCCCCCATCGTCGCTGCAACACCCGAAAGGTGTAGCCCCAGAAGCATCAGGTCGACACCAGGGTTCGCCTGCTCAACGGACAGCGGCGCGTACATCGTCCAGGCCGTCCGGGCCGGTTCGATCATGTTGTCGGTTACCGGCGCGAGGAAGAACCCTGCCCAGATTAGGAGTGCGGCCGGCGGGAGAAGCCAGAACGCAATGGCGTTGATACGCGGGAACGCCATATCGTCAGCCCCGATGAGCAGCGGGATGAAGTAGTTCGCGAACGCCGCGATGATGGGCGTCCCGAACAGGAACAGCATCGTGATACCGTGACTCGTCAGGATGGAGTTGTAGGCATTGTTGCTGAGGATGGCCCCTCCGGGCGTAACGAGCTGGAGGCGGATGAGCATCGCCATGATGCCGCCCACGGCGAATGCGATGACCGCGTACACTCCGTACAACAGACCGATATCCTTGTGGTCGACAGTTGTTAGCCAGCGAATGATACCTGCGGGTTTCTCACGGTTGATGACTGCCGCCTCGTCACCCGTGACGGCCCCGCCACCCGCGAGCGGCGTATACGAACGCCAGTTCTCGACACGGGTGAGAAGCGCGGCGACGCCGACGAGGAGGACGGCCATCAGCCCCGTCAGCACAATATCTCCTGCTACCATAGTCGTTCTTCAGGACTGGGACATTATCAAAGGGTCGATTCCTGCAGCAACGACCATAAAATACGGCTCCCATCCAGCATTACAGCTTCAGAAATAAGGGACCACTCACACTGCCGTCTGGTGTCAATAGCGGTCGGTCTTCGAAACGGTCCGTCTGAACCTATCTGCTCAGTCTTCGTGACCCAGTTCGCCGCTCTCTTTCTCGGCGTTCTCGACCGCCTTCCCCGCGTAGTAGGTCAGGACAGCGAGCAGCAGGAACATCGAGATAATCAGTGCGAACTGCAGCCCGGAGAAGACGGGATCGGTTCCGAACGCCGGGAACGCGGCGAACGCGACGATGAAGAAGAAGAGGATCCCGAGCGGGATGACGTTCACGGTGAGGTCGAGCAGGGTATCTTTTTCGAACCCGAACAGTGCCATGCCTGCTCGTTAGAACAGGCCAGTAAATAGAGTGTTGGTTTCCGAATCGGGTAGTGCCCGTCTCAGGCCGCGGTCTGTTCCATAACTGAGGCGACGCCGCCCATTGCGATCATCACAGCACCCGCCGCGGCGACAGCCACCAGCCGAGTGAAGAGTGGCCCGGTCCCAACGTTCGACAGCGCGATATCACCGACCGGAACCTGCCAGAGTGTAAACGCAACAGCGAGGACAATGAGAACGACGCCTACACCCAGCAGGGTTGGCCACGGCCGCCCCACATACCCAGACTCTGTGAGGATACCGGCGATACTACCGCCAAACAGTATCAGCCCGAAGACGGCCACTGGAAAGAGTCCGACGAACACGCCGATCTCTGACAGTGCTAATCCCAGTGCAACGAACAGCGGCCACGGACTTGCAGTCGGATACTGGTCGCTTAGTCCCGGCTCCTCTGCCATACCTATACTTCGGTTCGAATCATCATATGTCCATCGGACCGCGCCCGTGGGCACAAACTATTTGTCCACCATCCGGCTTGGTGGGAGTAATGAGTACACGCACGGTCGAACGGGTCGATGGCTGGGAGTCGGTTCCGTTCGACGGCGGGTTCGCGGGCCTACGGGACCTCGCCGGGCAGGAGTTCTCCGGCGCGGTCATCGCGGGTCCGACGCGCCTGTTCATGTTGAACGGGACCGTCGTCGGCGTCCTCGACGGCACCATCGATGATTTCGAGGACGCGTCGGGAACAGCCAAGCGGTCACCGCACGAGGCGTTGCCACTGCTTGCAGTGATGCAGGAACGCGCCGACGAGGTGAAAGCACAGTACTACACCGAAGACACGGCGCTTGCAGAAGTCGACCAGACGCTGTCGAGCGGTAACTTTACCGGCTTTATCGAACTCTCCGAGAACGTCCTCTCGGGCGACTACTACACCGTCTACCACCAAGGCCGCTCGATGAGCGTCGCGTGGGTCGGCAACTCTGACAACCTCATCACCGACGACGAGGCGTTCGACACGGCCAACGACGAGGTCGGCATCTACGAGGTCATGCCGGTCGACATCGAGCCGATCGAGATTCCGGAACCGCCGGAAGACGACACGGAGGAGCAGTCAGCGGACCCGGCGGCCACCGGCGTCGATCCGCTCGACGCTGGCGGCGAGACGGCTGTCGCCGACGTACCAGCCGACGAAGGTGCGATAGACAGCACGCCGACAGATACGGCGGCACCAGACGAACCGACACCACAGGACGATGCCAGCGACGAACTGGCGGACCCCGTCGGAGATACCGAAACCGATGGAACCCACGCTGCTGGACAGACACAGACCGCAGCAGAGTCGACACCGGACCGCGGCACTGCAACCAGCGGCCCACCGGGGTCGAAAGCCGCCGGTGCGAATCCGGGCCGGTCCCGCCGTCGTTCCGAGTCGGATGAGCAACCGGATGTGGACGAGAAGCCGAATGCGGACAGCCGGCCGGACAACAAAGCGACAGACCGGGCGACGACAGACACCGATACCGCGACACAGACGGAACCTGATTACGAGGCCACTGAACAGGAGGCCGGAGTGAGCGAGACTACCGGGGAGACCGAGCCGAAACCATCGACGACTAAGCCATCACGGAAACAGGAATCCCAGCACGCCAGCGCTCGAAGCACCCCGGCACAGAGCGATCAGGCGGCTTCGGCAGACCGTCGCGCCGAACCGGAAGACCAGAAATCGACACAGAACCCCGAGCCACAGCCGTCCCAGACACAGTCCGGGACTGGAGCGGCAACGCCGACGCCAGAGACCGGTTCTGGCGGGTCAAGTGCGGATCTGGAGACGCGCTCGGTACCGTCGCTGGACCCGAACAAGTCCGGCGGTGCGCAGGAAAGCACAGCCACCAGCGTGTCTCCCACGCAGACGCCGCCAACAGGTGGGCAACAGGCATCGAAACCGCGACGCGACCAGCCGGCCCAGAACGACCCGACGCCGTCGACGGAATCCAGCGTGCAGGGACCAGCACCGGCTCAGGAGAGCCATAGCGCACCTGCGAAAGACCCACAGCCGGGCGAGACGCCGCAGTCCCAGCCGTCGACAGGGGATCAGCGACAGCCGCCTACCGGCGAAGAATCGACACCGCGCGAGCGGGAGCGTGTGGCAGAACTCGAGTCCGAACTCGAACAGCGAGCCGAGACGGTGTCGGAACTCGAATCCGAACTCACGGATCTGGAGGCAACGAACCAAGAGCTTCGGGATGAGCGCGACCGTCTAGAGGCGGAGCTAGCCGATGCACGGGATGAGATCGACCGGCTGGAGGAGCAACTCGACGAGCAGAACGACACCGCCGCAGGTAGCGCCCGGCTCAGCGCCGGCGAGGCGATAAACGGGACGAACCTCTTCGTCAGGTACGACTCGAAGGGCAAAGCGACGCTGGAAGAAGCCAAGGACGGCGAGGCGAGCCGCGAGGAAGTCGAGGCGAACCTACGGCTGGAGTATCACACGCAGTTCGAAGCCGAGGGAGCCACGGTCAACGGGACGCCCTTCGAGGAGTTCCTCGAAGACAGCATCCAGTACCGCTTCGTCAACTGGCTCATCCGGAACCTCCTCTATGAGATTCGTGACACCGGACACGCGGGGGCGATGAAAGACCTCTATGAGGGCCTTCCAGCTATCGACCGCGCCGAACTGAACGGCAACGTCACGGTGACCTACACGGAGGACGGCCAGGAGAATCGCTCGCAGGAACGGTTCGACGTGGTCGTCCGCGACCGGATGGGGAACCCGCTGGTCGTCGCCAACATCAACGATTCGCGCGAACCGGCCTCCGAGGGACAGATGTCTGACCTCATCCGGAACGCAGAGCGGGTCGGCAACGCCTCTGGGTCGCTTGCGTCGGCGTTTCTCGTCACGAGCAGTTTCTTTGAGCCGGGCGCACTCGAAACCGCCGAAGAAGCCACCTCTAGCGGGCTGTTCAACCGCGATAAGCGGAAGAGCTTCGTGAACCTCTCGCGCAAAGAGGGCTTTCACCTCTGTCTGCTAGAAGCGAGAAACCAGGAGTTCCACCTGGCGGTCCCGGAACTCTGAGAGAGAAGCTTAACCTTCGATTTCGGCCGCGTCTTCGATCTTCATACCTTCGAGCTTATCGATGATTTCGTCGACCTTCTCGTCGAGGTCGTCAACGAACTCACCGGTCTGTTCGGTCGTGATTGCGCCCTGGCTGGAGGGCTCGATGAGGTTCTCCTCTTCGAGAACGCGCAGGGAGTACCGCACCTTGTGGTGCGGGTAGCCGGTTTCGTTGGACATCTTCACGATACCGATAGGCTCGTTCTCAATAACCATGCGAAGCACCTGCAAGTGGCGCTCCAGCATGTCAACTTCCTTTTCAAGCCTGTCTATCATGGCAATTGTTAACTTGTGTTTGCGGTATTTAAAGGTTCTCCCTCGGGTAATCGCTACAACGTTGATACGTTTGAACAGGGGTGTCTTAAAACCGTCGTAACGGTTCACATGGGTACTGCTCACGAGCGTAAATTCCGGACCGTAATCTGTTTATCACGGTGGCTGGAAGGTGCGTGCGATGACCGTAACCATCGTCGGCTCACAGCTCGGCGACGAAGGGAAGGGCGGCATCGTCGACCTGTACGGCGACGACGTAGATGTCGTCGCGCGCTATCAGGGCGGCGACAACGCCGGTCACACCGTCGTCCACGAGGGCGAGGAGTACAAGCTCTCGCTAGTTCCGAGCGGAGCCATCCGCGGCAAGGTCGGCGTCCTCGGCAACGGGTGCGTCGTCAATCCGCGAACGCTGTTCGACGAGATAGACACGCTCCAGGAACGCGGCCTCGACCCGGACGTTCGCATCGCCGAACGAGCACACGTCATTCTCCCGTTCCATCGCGTGCTCGACGGTATCGAGGAAGAACTAAAAAGCGAAACAGATGACGAAGTCGGGACGACGGGCCGGGGTATCGGCCCGACCTACGAGGACAAGGCCGGCCGCCGCGGCGTCCGCGTCGGCGACCTGCTCGATCCGGACGTACTCCGAGAGCGCCTCGAATACGTCGTTCCGCAGAAGCGAGCCGTCGTCGAGGACGTGTACGACCTCGATATCGACGAACTTGACGACCCGGCTGCTTTCGACGTGGACGCCATCTTCGAGGAGTTCCGCGAGTTCGGCCGTCGTTTCGAGGCCGAAGACATGACCGTCAATGCTGGGGCCTTCCTCAGCGCGACCATCGACGAGGGCCAGAACGTCATGCTCGAGGGTGCACAGGGGACCATCATCGACATCGACCACGGGAACTACCCCTACGTCACTTCCTCGAACCCGACGGCCGGCGGCGCGGCAACCGGGACCGGACTCAGCCCCGGTGTTGTCGGCGACGGCGAAGTCATCGGGATCGTGAAGGCATACCTCACCCGGGTCGGGAGTGGCCCGCTGCCGACCGAACTCGGCGGCGTCGTCGGCGATACGCCCGGCTACGACGAGCAGGGCGAGGGCGAAAACGAGGAGCTGGCGAACTACATCCGGGAAGAAGGCGGCGAGTACGGTACCGTTACCGGGCGGCCACGACGCGTCGGCTGGCTCGACCTGCCGATGCTGCGCCACTCTACGCGCGTCTCCGGCTTTACCGGCATCGCCATCAACCACCTCGACGTACTCGCCGGCCTCGATGAAGTGAAGGTCGGCCACACGTACACGCTCGATGGCGAGGAGCTGGCGTCGATGCCTGCGACCACCGAGCAGTGGGCCAAGTGCGAGGCGAACTTCCGGTCCTTCGACGGCTGGCCGGAGGTCGACTGGGCAGACGCCGCCGAAGAGGGGTACGACGCACTCCCCGAGAACGCGAAGGCCTACGTCGAATACATCGAATCCGAACTCGACACACCGGCCTACGCCATCGGTGTCGGTCCCGGCCGCGGCGAAACTATCGTCCGCGAACAGCCGTTCTGAGCGGCTCTTCTCTCGGATTCGGCGTTTAAATACTCACGTATCCCTATCCAGCGATGGGGCCATATTACTGGGAGAGCGGCAGACTTTTGCGACCGCCGGTCTTGGTCGAATGTATGAAAGAGGACCTGATGGAAATTATTTGCTGCCCTCTGGACAAGCACGACCTCGACCTCGAAGTGACGGAGCGCGACGACGGCGAGATTCTGTCGGGCGAACTCACCTGTACCGAGTGTAGCGAGACGTTCCCCATCGAAGACGGCATTCCGAACCTGCTTCCGCCGGACATGCGCGACGAGGCACCGGCCTGAACCTTTTTTTCCTCGCCCCGCGGAGTCACGTCCGTGCCTGACTCCCTGCCCGTGCACCTCAATCGGACGGACATCCACAGCCTGGAGGTTCCACACGAGTTCGACGCGACAGGGAGTTTCGACGTACAGCTAGTCAACCACGGCGAGGCGCTGCACGTCCATCTCCACCTCGACGACTCGCTCTCTTCGGTCGCGTCGCTCGATGCCACGAACCATCACGTGCGGGCCGAAACCGATCGATTGGCCAGAGTGACCATCGACGGTGACGGACCAGTCCGTGGCAAGCTGAAGGTCGTGACTGGATACGGCGCCGAGACTCGATACATCGACATTTATATCCCGGAAGGCGGGACGGAGAACGAACCGGTCATCGTCGACGAGGAACTGTCGAAGCCACAGCCGAAACCGGCGACGGACTCAGAACCCGGTCTCGAAGATCTGTCTTCGGGACCGATACTGGCGGCTGGCGGTTTCACGGCTCTGATTGCGGGACTCATCACGATAATACTCACTGAAAGCATGCTGCTGACCGTCGGTGCCGTACTCGCGGTCACAATCGTGCTTGGACTCCTGTTAGTCGCCCTTCGCTCGTCCTGAAGCCCCGTTACTACTCCGTCTCGACGCCGCCGAGGTTCCCCTCGTCGTCGAACAGCTTCGCCCGCAGGAACCGTGCACGGTACCGATTGGCTCCCTCGTAGATGTCTGCTTCACGGATATCGTCTGCCTCGCCGTCGGCGACGGCATCGATAATGGCTTCCAACTGTTCTTTCTCGCTAGGTGTGAGTTCGAACTCGTAGGTCTGGCTCGTCTCGCCCTCGAGTTTCGTCCACTGGCGTGCGCCGGCGATGACGAGCGAGCAGGGTTCACGGCAGGGGAATTTCCCCGAACCGCCGTCAACATCGAGTTCCGTCTCGTCGTCGTACTGCCACTCCCGGCGCTTGAGACACTGAGAGTCGTCACAGCAGGCTTCGGCGACCCAGTTGACGTGTTCGTAGCCGTCGCCGCGGTCCCAGGTCTTGACGACGCCGTAAATCCCGGTCTGTCGGTCAACGGTGTCGCGCCAGTGGCTCACGTCCAACTCGCCCTCGCGCTCACGGTGCCAGTTCGAAATCGTGGCCGGATAGAAGAAGTCCACCGTCTGGACTAGTTCCGTCGGCTCGAGTTCGGGAAACACCCAGCCAGACTGGAGAGTGGGGGCTGTTTTCAGCGGGCGGTAGCGGTCACGGTCGTCGTGTTTGGCGAGGGTACGAGCGTCCAGTGGGTCGTCGTACGCGTCCAGCGAATCGGCGTCTGTCCCTGCGTCGTCGACGTGGCGGAGGTCGTATACCCGCTCGTCGTCCTCGTCCAGTGTCACGGTAATCGAGAGCTCACCCCACGTCGTCGTCAGCCCCGCTCGTAACTGGTCGTATCGGTCCGGAATCGGCGTCGACTCGGCATTTTCGAGCCACCGGAGATACGCCCAGCGAGGCTCCGCCTGTGGCGCTTTTGCGTGCCAGAAGTACCAGTTCGAGATGTACTCGGGGTACGACGCGGCCAGGCCATCGAGGTCCGCGATACTCGTAGCCTCTGACTCCGCTGTCGTCTCGACGGCGTAGCGTCCACCCTCGACCGCTGCCTCGATACCGTCGAACGCGATACCGTCCGACGCTGCCTCGGCGAACGCCTCGACATGGGTGTCGTCCATACCGCCGCCGTAGGTGTCGCACCGGGAAAAGTCGCCTGTTCCGGCAATCGGAGTGAAGATAGTTCCAGATTCGGTAGGATTATATTTTACAAGAACAGTAGGTGATTTATGATGTTTTGTCGGGGGCGGCCCGTGTCCGGAGGTGGAGGCTATGGACTGGCCGACTGACCGAGGGTTACAGGTCCGAATGGCGGCTGCTGTCGTCCTCGTGGCACTCCTCCCGGTGGGGTTCGTCTACGCGGGCCTTGCAGTCGTGAACACGGCCGGAATATGGCTGGCGAAGCTGGCCACCGACTGGGTGCTGGCCGGCGAGTTCTACATCAAGCCGTGGCTGGTCGCTGGCGCCGTCATGCTTGGATTCGCCACGCAGTTGGCCGTGGGCGACACCATCGCCCTGCGGGCGCTGGACGCTCGCCCCGTGGGTCCCGACGACGAATCCGGGCTGGTTGAAAACGTGACACGGCTGGCGCAATCGGTGGACCTTCCGGCACCGGCAGTCGCCATCGCGGACAGCGACGTGCCGAACGCATTCACCGTCGGTCGGAGTCCCGACAGCGCCACGCTGGTGCTCACGACCGGACTGCTCGACGCACTCAACGCCGACGAGCGCGACGCCGTTATCGCCCACGAACTCGCTCACATCAAGAACCGCGACGCGACCGTGATGTCGCTTTCCTACCTGCTCCCGACACTAACCTACAGCCTCGCAGCCAGCACCCTGGGCCTCCTCCAGGCCATTCCCGGTGCCTTCACTGGCTTCCGACATACCGACAGCGACAGCGCCCGGAGCCTCTTACTCGGCATCTTTATCCTGACAGTCAGTGCCTTATTGACGCTCGCTGTCTCCGTCGTGTTCTGGCTCGCCAGTTTCACGCTGTTTCGCGTGCTCTCGCGGTACCGCGAGTACGCCGCAGACCGCGGGGCCGTCGCTATCACCGGCGACCCTGCGGCGCTCGCCAGCGCACTGGCAACCATCGACGACAAAATGGCGGCGGCCCCGGACCACGATCTCAGGGCGCAAGACGGTGGTCTCGACGCGCTCTACATCGCGCCAATCGACGAGACACAGTTCGCAGACGCGCCTAATTTCGTTGCCAACGACGTGCTCCCCGAGACCCATCCACCGACCGAGGCGCGCATCGAACGACTGGAGGCGATGGCCACGGGGGGACCGACGTGACGGAGTACAGCCGCCGAACGGTTCTTACGGGCCTGACCGGCGTTGTCGGGTCGCTCGCCGGGTGTGGCTATCGCCCCGGCCCGGGCGACAAGAAGTGGGAGACGGCTGATGACGGCGGCCGGCTGGTCACGCTGGTGGATGAGACGCTGTTCGAAGTGACGTTCGATGCGACGCGCTTCCTTGACGACTACCCGGTAGGCGCTGTTGCTCGATACACACTCGCTGATGGGGCCAGATTGGGTCGCTTCGAGTTCAAGGGCGTAGCTACGGACTGGGCCAGCGACGGAGCCCACCTATACGTGGGAACGGAAGCCAGCCGCGTCGTCGCGGTGGCCGGCGACGGACGAGCCTGGACCGAAACCGTCGACCACCCAGTAGCCAGTGTCGCCGCCGCTGACGGCCACGTATACGTCGGGACCGACGGCGGCGACCTCATCGCCTTCGACGGCGAGAGCGGCGCCGAGCGGTGGTCGAAGTCGCTTCCTGTCCCCGCCGACCCATCCAAGAGCGACCTGCCGACAGTCGGTGCGGGACACGGCGGACTCGCCGTCGACTGGGGGACCAGCGAGGAGTACCGACTCAACGTGTACGCCCCAGACGGTTCGGTTCTGTGGGACCAGACTCTCCAGCGGAGCCTCAACGGCCGGCCGCACGTGCGCGGCGACACGGTTTACGCCCGCTCGGAATACCTCCAGGCGTTCAACCGCGACTCGGGGACGCGCCGCTGGGTCACCGAAGACATTACCACCCCGGATGGACCGTTGTGGTTCAGCCGTGACGGCGAAATCGTCTACATTCCCGATCGCAACGCCCTGATAGCGATTGCCACCGCCGACGGCGAAGAACTGTGGCGGTTCAATGATGAGCGGTTGGCGGCCATGGAGCGAGGGCGAAGCGAATTCGACATAGATCTTGGGGCAACGGGCGCGGTCCCGGCCCCGGACGGCGGGTCAGTGTTTCTCAACACGAAGCACCACGGGCTGTTTCAGTTTGGGACCGACGGCACTCTCCGCTGGCACGAACCTCGTCTCGACTTCAGTTTTCTCTATGCAGTTACCGAGGACACCATAGTCCACTCGGGGACCGAAGCACTCGTCGCTCGCTACCGCTAGTCCCCAGCGGCAGTAGTGCCCCCGCCGGTCTCCTCACGCACCTGCTCGATGGCGCTGCTCACATCTGCGCCCGCGTCGGCGGCCCGTTCGAGCACCACATCAGCCATTAGCGGCTCCGTCCCGACCGCGCCGGCGTACCAGATATCGTGGCCTTCGACGGTGGTCGGCACGTCGTAGCCCGTCCGGTAGTCGTCGGTCAGGCCCATGTCCTCGGGGATGTCCTCCTGCGTGTGGAAGCCGTCGGCGATGAACAGCGGGACGACGACGATGTCGTCGCTCTCGAAGTAGTCCGCGACGTCGTCGACCTCGGGGTCCTCGTCCATGAACAGCGACTGCACCTCGTCAAAGCGGTCCCGGTCGCGGATGCGGTCAGCGTGGTACTGGATCGCCTTCGCGGAGTTCTCGTTTCGCTCGGTGCCATGGCCGACGACCGCGAGGCCGAATCCCTCGCCGACACCGGGGTCACCGGTGACGGACTCGGCCCGCTGGACGATGACATCGCTCATCGAATCGTGCGTTCCGACCGGGCCGCAGTAGTGGACCGTCTGGTCCGTGTCCTCGGCGGCCAGCGTCGCGTTGGTCGCGCTCGTCCCGTCGGAGTTCCACAGCTCGGGGTCCCAGTCTTCCAGTCGGAACTCCCGGGGGATGACCTGCTCGGTGAAATAGCCCTCCGAGATGAACAGCGGGATCAGATACACCTCGTCGGCGTCAACGGTCCGCAGCGCCTCCCGGAACGACGGTTCCTCCTTCCAGAAGGACTCACGGACCTCAGCGAACGCGTCGGTCGCCCGAATCGTGTCCGCGTGGTCGTAGGTGGGCGTACTCGACTCGGCGTTCAGATGGGAGCCGTGAGCCGCGATAACGAGTGCTTCGTCCATACTTACCGGTTGGTGCGAGCCGTCCTTAGGGCCTTCGTTGGTCTGTCCGGCTAGCCGGCAGGCTGTGTAATGGGAAGCCGCGAAAGTATGTCGTTGCCGACCGATTCCACCTAGTCACAGCCCGAACAGGAGGACGTAGAACAACAGTCCGGCGGCTGCCAGCAGTGCGGCGTGTCCCAGCGCGCCGGCGACCACGACGAGGCCACCAATAACTCGTTCCGCCGTTTCTAGGGGCTGTCCGAACACTTGCCGTTCACGTTGTGCAATAGCCATTGTCCTTCCCTCACGTAGAGAGTGAGCGTCCAGAGGGACAATCCCCCCTGACTGTTCTCACTTGCTGGGAGCAGTCCACAATTCTGCGGGTTCAGCACGTCCGTAGAGTGGGTATCACGGGGCGATGTGAGGCTTGCAGCTAACTGTCCAGTGGCACCGCGTTCCCTCGTGCCTGATAGAACCGCTTTTGCCCGCGCCGGTCGTGCCTGCCGCCAATGTCACTCGCAGCCGCGACCAGAGACGCCGTCCGCGAGCGCCCGTTCCTCTACGACGCACTTCGGGCCGGCGTCGTCAACTACACGGCCGCCGCACGCACGCTCGACATCGAGGGTGAGGAAGAAGCGATCGCGACTGCGCTCCGTCGGTTCGCCGAGGAATTGCCTGCCGGCTCGCCACACGACAGCGACGCCAGAGTCTCGATGCAGAGCGGGCTTGGGCGGGTCGAATCATCCGACGCGGAGTCAGCTATTGTCCTCGAAGTCGCGGACACCGCCTTCGCCGAGGACGCTGGCTCGCTGACAGCCGTCATCGCCACGGGTGACCTTGCTCCGGCGGCACTCAGCGAGGTGCTGGGACGGCTACGAGCAGCGGATGTCTCCGTCGACGCTGCCGGTGTCACCGACGACGCACTCGTCGTGGTGGTGAGCCGCCGTGCGGGGCCTGACGCGCTCCGAACAGTCGAAGCTGCAGTTCAAAAGTGAGCCGGCTTCCGACGGCTTAAAGCGGGCGGACACAGTTCTCCCGGGTAATGACGCTTCGTGTGACGAACACGTTGACCGGTGAGAAAGAGCCCTTCGAGCCGCGCGACCCAGACTCCGTGTTGCTGTACTACTGTGGGCTGACGACCTCCGACCCGCCCCACCTCGGCCACGCGCGCGGCTGGATCCACGTCGATGTGATGGCCCGCTGGCTCGACTATCTGGGCTATGATGTCCACCACGTCGAGAACCTCACCGACGTCAACGAGAAGATCGTCGCTCGGGTCGGCGAGGACGGCGACAGCGAGGCCGACGTGGCCCGCCACTACGTCCAGCAGGCCATCGACGATATGCGCTCGCTCAACCTCGGCCGCGCGGAGGTGTACCCCCGCGTCTCGGAGCACGTCCCGGAAATTATCGACCTTGTCGAGCGACTCGTTGAGCAGGGCCACGCCTACGAGCAGAACGGCTCCGTCTACTTCGACGTGACAAGCTTCGAGGACTACGGGAAGCTCTCGAATCAGTCCGTCGACGATATCGAATCACAGGGCGCAGACACCGAAGGAGAGAAGCGACACCCTGCAGACTTCGCGCTCTGGAAGGCCGGCGGCGTCGACCCGGCAGACATCGCCGAACATCAACATCCCGAGGCCGCACCCGCCGAAGAAGCCTGCCAGACCGCTCAGACATGGGACTCGCCGTGGGGCGAGGGGCGACCCGGCTGGCACATCGAGTGTTCGGCCATGTCGATGGCTCACCTCGACGAATCCATCGACATCCACGTCGGCGGGCAAGACCTTGTTTTTCCCCACCACGAAAACGAGGTGGCCCAGAGCGAGGCCGCGACCGGCCAGCAGTTCGCGAAGTACTGGCTCCACGTCCGCCTGCTGGAAACCGAGGAGGAGAAGATGTCCTCCTCGCTTGGAAACTACTTCACCGTCGCCGATGCCGTCGAGGAGTTTGGCTCCGACGTACTCCGAACCTTCCTGCTGTCGACGGCCTACACCTCGCGGGCGACCTACAGCGACGAGACCATCGCGGAGGCCGAAGAGCGCTGGGACCGCCTTTCCCGTGGCTATGAGCGCGCGGTCGAGGCCTGCGATGACGTGGATGCCTACGCGAAGGTGGCCGACGAGACGCTCCGCGACGCTGTTGAGGACGCCCGCTCGGCGTTCGAAGCGGCAATGAACGACGACTTCAATACACGGGAAGCGATGACCGCACTGCTAGACCTGACGGCCGCAGTGAACTCCCACCTGGATGCCCACGAGCAACGGGACTACCAGGGGCTCCGCCACACCGTCGAAGTGTTCGAGGAACTCGGCGGCGGCATCCTCGGACTGGCGTTTGGCGACGACAGCAGCGGTGACGTATCGCTGGCGGGTGATGTTGTCGACCTGGTCCTAGCCATCCGAGAGCAGGAACGGGACGCTGGAAACTACGAGCGCGCTGACGAACTCCGGGACGAACTCGAAGCGCTCGGTGTCGAGGTGCAGGACACCGACGATGGGCCAACTTATCGGCTCTGAAGCGGAAATAGATCGCTTCTGAACGCGTACCGACTGCCTTCTGTAGTTCGGCTAACACCTTGAACGGCCATGTATTTTATATATTGGACACAGTGTAGGGACAACAATGCGAAAGGGGATACTCATGTTTCTTGTCGGGATACTCGTCGTCTCGTCGGGCTGTACCGGCCTGATAACCGGAGAGACGGTAGAGTTCGACTCCGCACCGGCAACAGTCAGCGACAGTGCGCTCGATGAAACCGGCTACGAGCAGTCAATGGCAGACGAACAGACAATTGAGCGGACGGTCACCGTCGCTGGTCAGGAGCGGACTATCCGCGTCACGAACCACATCCGACAGTACCGGCGCGGCCTTGACCTCGGGCCGGTCGGTGAGGTCAACGCTGGCCGGTTCATCGTCTTCTCGACGCCCAGCGCCAGTGTGGCCGGACAGACACTGAACCCCGCCGCAAGTTGGTCCAACGAACGCCTCGTCGAGGAAGTCGCCAGCCGAAACGACCAGATCAATGACGTTCAGTCCGAGCGTAACCGCACGGTGGAAGCGCTGGGCGAGTCCCGTGAGGTGGCTGTGTTTTCCGGCACGACGGCTATCGAAGGCCAGAATGTCGATGTCCTGATCCACCTCACGAGCTTCGAACACGAGGGCGACGTGGTCGTCGCCGTTGCCGTCTACCCTGAGCGACTTGACGACAGCGAAGGGCCGCGCGTCGATACGCTGCTCGGCGGCCTCTCGCACTCGGGCAACTGACTGCGGGGACACTGTTTTCTTTCGGGCCAGTGATGACGGAGGCATGAATCGGCTGTTTGTCGCCGGAGTGGTGCTCACGCTTGCCGGCATCGTCGGCTACGCCGTCGGGACGAGCGTCGCCTATCCCGGCCGGTCTGTGTCAGTGACGGCGGTGATGGTTGGGTTGACTGTGGTTGCCGTCGGCCACGCCGCGCCGACGGAGGGCACGACGTGATTTCCGCAGTGGTGTACGCCGACGGACAGGCGATAGAGCACGAGGATCTAGCAGCCGCCCGAACGGCTGACGGAACGACGTGGGTTCACGCCACCGACGTGACCGCCGATGAGGTTGAGGCCGTCAGTTCCGCCTTCGACCTCCACTCACTGGCTATCGAAGACATCAAGAACGATGTCCGGGCGAACGTCCAGGAGTTCAACGCTTACACGTTCGTACTCGTCAAATCTGCGTCGCTTACGCCCGGCGATACGACGTTCGACAAGGAAGTGAAAACAACGCCGCTTGGCCTGTTTGTCGGCTCCGACTGGGTCGTAACGCTGTCGACAGGCGCCGTCCCGTCCGTCCAGCGCGTGATGGACGCTGTCGGCCGCGGGGACGAGCGACTCCTCCATCGTGGCCCGGATTTTACTGCCTACCGGGTCATCGATGTCATCGTTGACGCGTATTTCGATCTGCTGGACGAGATCGAGACTGATATCGAACAGATCGAAGAAGAAGTGACCACTTCCACCGATATCGAGACACTCGAACGGATCAACGACGTCCGGCGCGACCTGCTATCATTTCGCAAGCAGGTCTGGCCGGCACGGGAGGCGATTGGCGTGCTCGCCCGTGGCGACCCCACACAGATCCAGCCACAGACGGAGAAGTACTTCCGGGACGTGTACGACCATCTGGTCCAGATTGTCGACCTGACCGAGACCTACCGCGACTTGGTGGCGGGGGCGCGGGACATATACTTGAACACAGTGTCCCAGTCGACAAACGAGGTGATGAAAGTGCTGACCGTCGTCGCGACGATTTTTATCCCGCTGACCTTCGTCGTCGGCGTCTACGGGATGAACTTCGCCGACAGCCCGTACAATATGCCGGAACTGGGCTGGGCGTTCGGCTATCCCGCGGTGATGATCGGGATGGCGATTGTCGTCGGTATCTTGCTCGCTCATTTCCGCCAGCGAGACTACCTATAACGCCAGCGGGACGAGTAACACCCCCATCAGGGTCGCCCGGCGGGACCCGAACCGCGGCGGGAGATGTCCGACCAGTGTGGCGGCTCCGAACGCTCCGATACCAACGAGGCCGGCGAAGAGTGCGGAGAGACAGACGAGGACTGCAATCACCGACAACGAGAGGTATGTCGGGTCCAGTCGGCCGACAATTCGGAGGTACCGGTCGCCCAGTGTCGGGACGAGTATCGCGCCAGCGACGGCAGCGATGGCGACCGCGGCGAGCAGCGCTGGAAGGATCAGCGGGACTTCGGCCCGGTCGAGCGCGACAAGGACACCGGTTCGGGGCGTCCCGAGCGAGATGAGCGCGAACAGTGCAAAGACTGCCGTCGCCGTATTGACGCCACTCGTCGTCACGATGAACGCCCGTGGCCCACGCTCGGCGACAAGCCCCAGTGCCAGTGTGGCCGCGATGGCGCTGGAGACGCCCGGAATGTAGCCGACAGCGCCGCCACAGAGGGTCCCGACACCCGCGAGAACGCCGACTGTTCGCCGCGGCGTCGTCACAGTCGCGTCGGCTTGTGGCGGGACGCCCTCTCCCCCGATAGCCGCCAGAAGCACCGGTGCGCCGAACAGCCCCGAAAACAGTGGGACCAGTACGTCCGACACAGGCAACGCGCCGGTTACCGGCGCATTTAGCAGACCGATGCCGAGCAGCCCGCTGGCGGTGAGTGAACACGCAGCGCCGACCTGCTGGCGGCGGCCACGTTCCGTGATCACGAGCAGGATGGCGACCCCAGCGAGTAGCACCGACAGCCACGGCCGGAGTAGCGGGTACACACGCTTCATTACGAGCGTGAGCGGAACCGCGAGCGGGGCGGCAAACACCACGGCCAGCCCACTCCCCAGCGCCGATAGGCGAAGCGCCTCCCGACCGCGGCCCTCGATGACCAGCTGGTGGCTCGGCAGCGCACTGGCGGCCATCGCCGGGTCGGGCACACCCAGTGCCAGCGCCGGAATCACGTCGAGAAAGGTGTGTGTCACGCCGGCCGCCAGCATTGCGACGCCGACGTAGAGCCGCGGCCCGGGCAAACTGCTCGCCACCGCGGCGAGCAAGAGCGCAAATGTGTTGGCGTGTAACCCCGGAACGAGCCCGCTGAGCGTTCCCAGTCCGACCCCTGCCCCGATCGCTGTGAGGAGGGCGAGCGTCGCTGTCGGGTCAGCGGCAGGAAGTCCCGGAAGCACACTGAGGCGTGGTCCCGTTCCCGTACTTGAACTTCCGCGACGCGCGGCCCGGCTAATCTTCTACAGCGTGGTGTGGCCCTACTGGGCCGTGTTCGGGGCAGGTCCCAGCGATAGGAGTGGCGTTGAGACAGCAGTGCCGGCTGTCGGTCGCAACCAGTCCTGTCGAGAGTTCGCTCCCGCAGAGGCGACAGCGCAGGTCCGACTCAGCCATACGTTCGCTTCCGACCGAAGCCCCCTGAATCTGGCGAGCTTTTTGGTGTGCCGGCCATTCGTACACATATGAGCAACGAGTCCCGGAAGTCGGCCGGGTTCAAGGACCGAACCCCGGTAACGACGGCCAGGGAGACGCTGCTGGACGCAGTGTCCCCACACGGACGGACGGAGCGTGTCCCGCTGCGCGATGCCGACGAGCGCGTCGTCGCGGGTGAAATCACTGCCGAGCGAGCGGTGCCCCACTACCGGCGGGCGGCGATGGATGGCTTCGCTGTCAGAGCCGAAGACACGTTCAGCGCGAGCCAGCGGTCCCCGGCATCACTTCGGGTCGATGAGGCGGTGACAACGGGCACAGCGGCCCGCGTGCACACGGGCAGCGAACTCCCGGCGGGTGCCGATGCTGTCGTGATTGTTGAGGAGACCGAGGTGACCGGCGACAGTGTCACGGTGTTCGATGCGGTCGCTGGCGGGGAGAACGTCGCCCCTGTCGGCGAGGATGTGGAGCAAGGGCAGACGCTGTACGAGGACGGCCACAGGCTCCGTCCGTCGGACCTCGGATTGCTGAAATCTGTCGGGAACGACACTGTCGAGGTGTACGAGCGACCGACTGTCAGCGTGATTCCGACCGGGGAAGAGCTGGTGCAGGACAACCCTGACCCGGGGGAGGTCATCGAGACGAACGGCCAAACCGTCACGCAGTACGTCGAGCGCTGGGGTGGCGACGCGACGTACCGCGACATCGTCACTGATGACATCGATGCGCTTCGGGCCGCCATCACGGACGATCTGGACCATGACCTCGTCGTGACGACCGGCGGGTCCTCCGTCGGCGAGCGCGATCTGCTGCCGGAGGTCGTCGACGGAATCGGCGAGGTGCTGGTCCACGGCGTCGCGCTGAAGCCGGGCCACCCGGTGGCGCTCGGCGTAGCCGAGGGGACGCCGATTCTGATGCTTCCGGGCTATCCGGTCGCCTGCATCGTCAACGCAGTCCAGTTCCTCCGACTGGCGCTCCGGCGGGCCGGCCACCTCCCGCCGACCGACCCACCCACGACCGAAGCCGAACTGACGCGGAAAATCGCCAGCGAGCCGGGGACCCGAACATACGCGCGGGTGGAACTACACGACGAGGGCGAGCAGACGACCGCGACGCCGACGCGGGCCAGCGGGTCGGGCGTCCTCTCAAGCGTCGCGCTCGCCGACGGCTGGGTCGTCGTGCCGGAATCTGTGGAGGGGTACGACGCCGGTAACACCGTGGCCGTCGAGGACTGGGAGTGGTCACAGTGAGTGACCGCCGCGAGTTCCGCGATCTGGCCTCGCCCGAGGAGGCACACGAGGTCGTTGCGGGCCTCGACGTCGACCCCGAACCTGAGAGCGTTCCCCTTGCGGACGCCCGCGACCGCGTGCTCGCGGAGCGGATCGACGCCGGCATCGACGTGCCGGGGTTCGACCGCGCGAGCATGGACGGCTATGCCGTCCACGCCAGAGACACCTTCGGGGCTGACGAGGCTGACCCGGTAACGCTGTCAGTCGCCGGGGAGGTCCACGCGGGCGAGGAGCCCGACGTAACCGTTGAGCCGGGTTCACTCGCCGAAATCTCGACCGGCGCGGTGATGCCCCCCGGCGCGGACGCCGTCGTGATGGTCGAGCGAACGACCGAGACTGACGACGGGGTCGAGATACGCACGTCCGTCGCACCCGGAGACAACGTGATGCTCGCCGGCGCGGACATCGCGGCTGGGGCGCGCGCGCTCGGTCCCGGAACGCGCATCACACCGCGCGAAATTGGACTCCTGTCGGCGCTGGGCGTCGACGAGGTCCCGGTGCGTGGCCGGCCACAGGTCGGCATCCTCTCGACCGGTGATGAACTCGTCCGTCCCGGAGACCCGCTCGACAGCGCCGCCGGCCAGATTTACGACGTGAACAGCTACACGCTGGCGGGCGCGGTCGCGGAGGCCGGCGGTGACCCGGTGATGTATCCACACGCTGGCGACGACTACGAGGAGATGGAGCGGCTGCTCCACGAAGCAGCCGACGAGTGCGACCTCGTCCTCTCGTCAGGGTCGACCAGCGCCAGCGCGGTCGACGTCATATATCGCGTCATCGAGGAGCGGGGCGAACTCAGGCTCCATGGCGCCGCTGTCAAACCCGGCAAGCCGATGCTCGTGGGCACTATCGGTGACTCGGCGTACGTTGGTCTGCCGGGGTATCCAGTGTCGGCACTGACCATCTTCCAGACCTTCGTCGCCCCGGCAGTTCGGGACGCCGCTGGTCGGGACCCGCCACAGACAGCAACGGTATCTGGCACGATGGCAGTTCAGGAACGCTACGGCGAGGGGCGCAGGCGCCTCATGCCGGCCGGGCTGGTCGAGGACGAGACGGGGTCGCTGCTGGTCTACCCCGTCGACAAGGGCAGCGGCGCGACGACGAGCCTCGTCGACGCCGACGGCTTTGTCGACGTACCGCCGGGGACGGACTACCTTGCCGAAGGGGAGACGGTCGACGTGACGCTGTTCTCTCCGGCAGTCAGGCCGCCGACGCTCTTGGGAATGGGTGAGGACGACCCGCTCCTCTCGCGCCTGCTCGACACGATCGGCCGTCCGCGGTATCTCCCGCTCGGGTCTACCGAGGGACTCCGCCGTCTCGGCAACGGCGTGCCCGATGTCGCCGTCGTCGCAGGGCCGGCCGCAAATGACCACGACGCGGCCGACATCGGCGGCTGGCGGCGCGAGTGGGGGCTGGTCGTCGATGCCGATGCTGACGTAGCCGGCCTGAGCGACCTCATCGACGGTGACTACCGCTTCGTCAACCGCGACACCGCCTCCGGACTGCGCCGGAGCTTCGACGACGCGCTTGATGCCCTCGGCGAGGACCGGGGCGTCAGCCGCACCGAAGTTATCGATGCTATCGATGGGTACGAACTCACGACAAAAGCCCACGAGAGCCCCGCTCGGAAGGTCCTAGCAGCTGATGCGGACGTGGGTCTCGGCCTTCGCGCCACGGCAGCGAAACTCGACCTCGGGTTCGTCCCGCTCGGGACCCAGCCGGTTCGGGTGCTCGCGAACCCGGATCGACAGGAGAAAGACAGCGTCGGTGCGCTCGCCGAGGCGCTCAAGGACCTCGACCCACTACTTAGCGGGATGGCTGGGATGGAACCGCAGTGACGGAATCGGCTTGAACGCGCAGACTTCCGTCAAGAATACGCTACCGTCCTGCAATGGACTGCCACGTGCCCGCGCTTGCAGGTGACACCGAAAGCGCAAGTCGTGGCGATTGGCGGCTCTGGCAACCTGAAGGGCTAAAGACGAGCAAGGCTGAATAGGTCACAGCGATGGCTGACACACCGGTTGCCAACGACCCTGAGGCCCCGTTTCGGTTCGAGTACGACCCCGCGACGCTCCGATACGCCCCTGACGCCGTGCGGTCGCTGGGTGCGGAATTGGACGAGCAGGGCTACGACCGCGCGCTGGTCGTCTGTGGCACTACCGTCGGTGAGACGCCGGCCGTGATGGACCCTGTTCGGGACGGACTCGGTGACCGACTTGCCGGTATCTTCGCCGAAACAACGCCAGCCAAGCGGCTCGGCACTGCTTACGACGGGCTCGAACGTTTCCGCGAGGCTGACGCCGATTGCCTCGTGGCCGTTGGCGGCGGGAGCAGCCTCGACGTGGCAAAGATCATCAGCGTCCTCGCGGCGACTGACCGCGACTCGGCCGCTGTCGGCCAGGCGTTTGTCGACTCCGGAACGATAGCTGTCCCCGAAGCAGAGCTGCCGCCAATTATCGCCGTCCCAACAACGCTGGCCGGCGCTGACCTCTCTATTGTCGCCGGGGTCACGGCCGCACCTGACACCTGCACTGTGAACGAGCCTGTCAGTGGTGGTGTTGGCGATCCGAAGCTGATGCCTGCTGCCGCCTGTTACGACCCCGAACTGATTGCGACGACGCCGCGGTCGGTCCTCGCAGCGTCGGCGATGAACGGCTTCGACAAAGGCACCGAGACGCTGTACGCGGCCAACGCGACCCCGATAACTGACGCCACAGCGTCGCGCGGCCTCGGTCTTCTCACAGAAGGCCTGCTCGCGTTCGGTAACGATGACGACGACCCGTGGGTGTATCAGTCGATCACGCAGGGAATCATGCTCGTCCAGTACGGCATCTCACGGGCCGACGGGACGACACTCTCGCTGATCCACGCCCTTGGCCACGGACTAACCCGGACATACGAGGTCCAGCAGGGCGCGGCCCACGGAGTCATTGCTCCGCACGCGCTCTCGTACCTCTTCGAGCAGGTCGACGGTCGGCGGTCGCTCCTGGCTGACGCACTCGGCGTCGGTGATACTGACGACCCCGGTGCTGCAGTCGTTGACCGAGTCAGTGAGGTGGTGACGACGCTCGGACTGCCGACACAACTCCGGGACGTAGCCGGCCCCGACCGGGAGGAATTTCCCGAAGTCGCCGACGCCGTCCTTGAAGACGACTTCATGGCGAACGTCCCGCCGGGGCTGGAGCCAACCAGAGGGGATATTGTCGGTGTGTTAGAGTCTGCTTGGTAGCGACCTGCAGAGGGCAGCATATGCCAGTGGCTATGGAGAGAGCGGCAGACACAGCATACCGCGCGAGCAGAGCGAGCGCGGTTTCACTTCTCGCGACCAGCGGGAGCGAGAAGGTCGTTTTTAGCGTAGATTTTTGCGAGCCGAGCGGGACCCATGGTCCCGCTGGCCGTGCGAACGGGCCATCCGGCCCGTGAGAAGAGAGCCCTCCCGCAGCGCCGGCGGCGCGAGGAAGGGCGACGAGGTAAAAAGGTCCTTTCTACATGTCAGGCCAGGCCTTGGCGGCCCGACCGACGCCAGTAACATCGTTGATCCAGCGGGCGGCGATAGCCTTTTTCAGCAGTTTCGCGGGCATCCCGCCGAAGGTTTCGATCGGCATGTTCACCACGTCGTGGGCGACGGCCTTCTCGCCAACCGAAACGACCGTACCCTTGTCCTTGTGGGTCCACGTCTTCAGCGGCTGGCCGCGCACGGCGCGAGCGAGGTTCTCGCCCGCGACTTCGGCGGCTTGCCAGGCGGCCTGAGCGGTCGGCGGAGCGGGCTGGTCGCCCGGCTGGTCGATCAGTGCCGAGTCGCCGATCGCGAAGACGTGTTCGTCCTCGGTCTGGAAGTTCCCTTCCGCGTGGACGCGGTGGTTGCGCTCGTCCTTGTCCAGATCGACCTCTTGCATGCAATCGCGCCCGGTGATGCCGCCCGTCCAGACCAGCACGTCGTAGTCCAGTTCGTCCTCGTCGCCGATATAGACTGTCTCCTCGTCGACTTCGCCGATGAACTCCCCGCATTTGATGTTCACGTCGGCGGCTTCCAGACGCTTGCGAAGGGCGCCCTGGAGTTCCGGGTCGCTGTTTGGCAGGACCTGGTCGAGACCTTCGACAAGGTGAATATCGATTGGCGCGTTGTGTTCGTCACGGAATTCGGCAACCTCGCCGGCGGTCTGGATGCCGGAGAGACCGGCGCCACCGATGACGATCTGCGCCGGGTCGTTTGTGGAGGCTTCACGAGCGGCTTGCTGGATCTTGTCGTGGATTTTGAGGGCGTCGTCGAGGCTCTTGAGCGTCAGCGCGTGCTCTTCGAGGCCGTTGATGCCGAAGAAGGCCGTCTGGGAGCCCAGCCCAACGAGCAGGTAGTCGTACTCGACAGCATCGGAGTCGGCGAGGTCCACTTCCTGGGTGTCGGTGTCGATACCAACGACCTCGTCCTGAATGAATGCGGTCGAGGGCTGTTTGATTTCGTGGACGGGGATGGCGATATTCTCCTGCACGCTCGGGTCCCGGATGCAACGGTGGGACTCGTGTAGGACCAGATGATAGTCCGTCTCAGAAATCCACGTAACATCAACGTCCATCTGACCGTCTAGCTCGTCCTCGAAACTCTTTATTGCCCCCGCGCCGGCATACCCCGAACCGAGCACGACCACGTTCTCTGTCATAGGGCACTCTCCGAAGTCATTAGATACAAACCCTTTGGAATCGGTCTACGGCTCCGCTGTTGTCCTCGCATACTGACTCACGGTCGTGACTCAGGCTCCTAAGTTTGCAGTCGCCTTCGCTCACCCTGACAGGCGAAAACAGTTCCTACTGTTCCTGAAAACCCCTCCTAATCGTCTATGCACTGATTCAGGCCGTCGCTTCCAGTAGGTCAATTGAACAGGGGACAGGGCAGCCGGGGCCAATATGCACTACGACGGTTGTACTGCTCGTCAGGGCTGTCCGGCGCAGGGGCGGCCGGGCTCATTTGGTGCGGCCCACGTAACGGCGTTGTGCAAGAGCTTCTGGACGACTGGCTGGTGGTACACTGGGAACGTCTCGTGGCCGGGTTGGAAGTAGAATATCCGTCCTGCATCACGGTAGTAACAACACCCGCTGGGAAACACTGTGCCGTCGTCACACCAACTTACAGTCACCAGGGTGTCCGGTATCGGCAGATCGAACCCCTTTCCGTAGATCTCGGCACGTTCGAGTTCGAACTCCTCGGGCAGTCCGTCGGTAATGGGATGGCTCGTTTCGACGAACCAGACGGACTCGCGCTCGCCCTCTTCGCGCCAGCGCAGGGTGCCAGTCCCCCCCATGAGCACCTCGAACGGCTTCGACTCGTGACTTGAGTGGAGCGGGATAAATCCCATCCCGTCACGGACGGCCTGCTCGATGCGGTTTGCAGTCGCATCGCTGACAAGGTCATGCGCGACATCGCCCCACCACAGTAACACATCCGTTTCGGCGAGTACCTCTTCGGTTAGTCCGTGGGCTGGCTCATCGAGAGTCGCTGTCTGAGCGGTGTGGCCGTACGAAGCAAGCGCCTCAGCCAGCGTCGTGTGGATCCCGTTGGGGTACATTGCCTTGGCCGGGCCTGTCGCCCGTTCGTGATGGTTTTCGTTCCACACGGTGACTGCAACCATACAAGAATACACTGAATAACCGGAGAAAAATATGCCTACTCGCTCCTAGCGTAACCGCGCCACAGGAAATAGTGGTGAGGGACACACCTTGGCGCGGAGACCGATAGTTCTGGGCAGGTGTCAGTGTGCGATATCGGACTGAGTTTCTCGTTGTGGGTTCCAAAAGATGGATTCCGGCTACCCGCACAGGGGTAGTTATTAGCCGACAGCGACCGAAATCCCGACAAGATATGAGCGATTCACCGGAGAAGCTCTCCGTCTGGTGTGCCGGCGAGGACTGGTGTCCTATAACCACGACGGCGTCGCTTATCGGGAAGAAGTGGCACCCCGTTATCATCCACCGATTGCTTGATAACGGCCCCTCAGGGTTTAATGAACTCAAAGAGAACGTCGATGGAATTTCGTCCAAAGTGCTCTCTGACAGCCTCGAAGACCTGCAGGAGAAGGGGCTCGTCGACCGCGAAGTAATCAACGAACAGCCGTTTCGCGTCAATTACTCGCTCACCGAACACGGGGAGTCACTGGAGTCCGTGATCACCGAAATGGCAGCGTGGGGCGAGACCTACCTGCAGGAACCGACAGAGGCCGACGAGCCCGCAGAGTAGGTAGCAGGCAATCCCTTTTGTTGCTGCCCGACAAACCTTCGTGTATGCCTGTTACTTCGGACGCCGAACTCCGAGAGATCCTCGAACGTGACCGTGTCGCCGTCGTTGGGTGCTCAACCAGCCCCGGCAAGGATGCACACGAGATTCCGAAGTACCTCAGCAAGCAGGGGTACGAAGTGATTCCGGTCAACCCCTTCGCGGACGAGATATTCGGGCAGAAGGCCTACGACTCACTGGCAGAGATCCCCGGCGAAATAGACATCGTTGACGTGTTCAGGCCGAGCGACGAGGTCAGCGACATCGTCGACGCGGCTCTGGAACGCGACGACGACGCCGTTATCTGGCTTCAGCTTGGAATCCACGACGACGAAGCCGTCGAACGCGCCGAGGCGGCCGGCCGTCAGGTCGTTCAGGATCGCTGTATGAAACCGACCCACCAGCAACTGATGGGGTGAGTCGACGGAGGGCTGTCGCGGACTACGCTGCTCGATGTGAGAACGGTGTCCGCCGGTCCGCTATATGTGGCGTCAGTCCGGATTATTTCTGCGCGCTGGTGGCGTCTTCGACATGACCTTCCCCCACTTCGAACGGTTATCCGCGACCTGTCGATAGGCCCGCTCACGGAACCGTTCGTAGTCCTCGAACTGCCGGAGGAACGAGACCAGCGGCCGCGCAGGCTTCCCAAGCTCGGTGTATGTAAGTGCGGTTTCGATGGACTCTCCGCAGGAATACACGTCTTCCTCGGTCACCAGATGCGAACAGGACTCGTAGTCGTCTGGGAGTCGCTCCAGCAGGTCGTCGCCGAGCTCAGAGAAGCCGACGATTTCGAGATCGGACCGTTCGTCGATGAAGTCCGCCCACCACGTACAGAAGCCGCAGTCGTCGTCGTAGACGAGCGTTGCGTCGCTCATATTCGATCTACGCACCCGAGGCACAAACACCTGTGGTTCAGCCGGCAGAGATTGACAGCCGGTGGCCGCGACGCCAACTGTTTTGCCCGCCGCTCTCTTCAGAGCGCGTATGGACGAAGATGCGGTCGCCGAACTAATCGAGGAAACGCTTCCGGAAGCACAGGCGATGGTCACCACACCACGGGACCCCGACGACGACAAACACTACGCCGTACGCGTGGTTTCGCCAGCGTTCGAAGGAGAATCGCTGGTTGACCAGCACCAGCTCGTCCACGACGCGCTGGGGGACCATCTCACCCGCGACATTCACGCTATCGAGCTGACAACGCTGACGCCCGAGGAAGCCGAGTAGTCAAGTCCCGGCGGCGTGGCTCACCCCGTCGGTACGTCTTTATTCCCGACCCCATTAGTGATGGTATGGCATTCGAGCCCGAAGAACTCTCACCAGAAGAGGTCACGGACCAGGTAGACAGCGTCATCGAGGACAACGAGGTCGTGCTGTTCATGAAAGGTAACGAGCTGATGCCACAGTGTGGCTACTCGAAGAAGGCCCTCGCACTGCTGCAACAGCACCGCGACGACATCGAGACAGTGGACGTGCTCAAGGCCACCGATGCCTATCGAGAGGCGCTAGAGAGCCACAGTGACCGTGAGACGATTCCACAGACGTTCGTCGACGGGGAGTTCATCGGTGGCAGTGACATCCTCGAACAGCTCGACGAGCGCGGCGAACTTGCACAAAAAGTCGGCCAGTAAGCTCGGCCGGAAGTGGCGGCGTGGTTACTCCTCGTCTTCGTCTTTCATGTCGCCGAGTTTGTCGACGAGGTCGCTCGTGGTCGCCTCTGTCTCGAAGGAAACCGACCCGTCGTGGTCGTTCTCGTGGACCGCAACACCCTCGCTGTCGTCCGCGTCTACGTCGTTGTCCTTCTGTTCGGATTCATCGTAGCTACCAAAGCCCATACAAATACAACTCGCAGTCGCACACTAAAATTCGCCGGTTCTCGCCGAGACACGACTCTACAGTGACATAGCGAGACAAGCAAAGGTTCTTTACCATGCTTGCACTCCCGCTAGATAACGGCAGTCGAGAGCCGTGGTTTTACCGACGGCTATCGGGCCTCCATCTCCAAACTTATGAGTTCCGCAGACGAGACACTTGATAGAATCAAAGCACAGGTCGAAGAAGAGACACCGGACGACATCGAAATCGAATCCGTCGCGTTCGAGGGACCGGAATTGGTTATTTACACGCCGGACGCGCAGACGGTCGCCAACCGCGACGGCATCGTCAGAAACCTCGCACAGACGCTGCGTAAACGAATCAACGTTCGCCCCACGCAGGAAGCCCTCGTCCCGCCAAACGAAGCCCGGTCTCGAATCACGCAGACGATTCCAGAGGACGCCGGTGTCCAGAATCTGGATTTCGATCGGCAGACCGGTGAGGTGTTTATCGAGGCGGAAAAGCCCGGTCGCGTCATTGGCCGTCACGGGGCGACGCTGGACGAGATCTCCGCCTCTGTCGGGTGGACGCCCGAAGTCGTCCGGACGCCACCGATGGAGTCTTCGACTGTCTCGAACGTCCGGAACTACCTCAAGCAGGAACGCGAAGAACGGCGGGACATCCTCCAGCGCGTCGGTCGCCAAATCAACCGTCCCACCACGAGCGACGAAGACTGGGTTCGGCTTACCACGCTCGGCTGCTGTCGCGAGGTCGGGCGCGCCGCGTTCATCCTCTCGACGCCGGAGTCCCGCATTCTCATCGACTGTGGCGACAAGCCGGGCGCCGAGGGCGAGGTCCCGTACCTCCAAGCGCCCGAGGCGCTCGCCGCGGGGCCGAATTCCCTCGATGCCGTTGTCCTAACACACGCACACCTCGACCACTCCGCGCTCATTCCTATCCTGTTCAAGTACGGCTACGACGGGCCGATTTACACGACCGCGCCGACGCGAGACCTGATGGGCCTGCTCCAACTGGACTACCTCGACGTGGCCTCTAAGGAGGGCCGCACCCCGCCCTACGAGAGCCAGCAGGTCCGAGACGCGCTGAAACACACGATTCCGCTGGAGTTCGGCAATGTCACCGACATCGCGCCGGACATCAAGCTCACGATGCACAACGCCGGCCACATTCTGGGCTCGGCGGTGTGTCACTTCCATATCGGTGAGGGGCGGTACAACGTCGCCTTCTCCGGAGATATCCACTACAAGGACACCCGTCTGCTCGATGGCGCTGTCAACGACTTCCCGCGGGTCGAGACGCTCGTGCTGGAGTCGACCTACGGCGGCAAAAACGACTACCAGACTGACCAGTCTGACTCCGAGCGGGTTCTCAGGGACGTCATCAACGAGACCTACGAGAACGACGGCAAGGTGCTGATTCCGGCGTTCGCCGTGGGGCGGTCCCAGGAACTCATGCTCGTCCTCGAAGAGGCGATGCGAAAGGGCGACATCCCGACGATGCCGGTGTACCTCGATGGGATGATTCGGGAGGCGACAGCCATCCACACCGCGTATCCAGAGTACCTCCGGGACGACCTCCGCCAGCGCATTCTCTACGAGGACGAGAACCCATTCCTCGCCGAGCAGTTCGAACAGGTCGACGGCGGCGACGAGATGCGACAGGACATCGCCGACGACGAACCGGCAATCGTCCTGACCACCTCCGGGATGGTCACCGGCGGCCCCGTGATGTCCTGGCTCCGGCTGCTGGGTAGCGAGCCGGACAACACGATGGCCTTCGTCGGCTACCAGGCAGAAGGAACTCTTGGCCGCCAGATCCAGCGTGGCCAGGACGAGATTACCCTCGGCGACACGAGCGGGCCACGCGCCGAGCGGGTGAGCCTCAGGCTCAACGTTGAGACGGTCGATGGCTTCTCCGGCCACGCCGACCGACAGGGGCTTGAGTCGTTCGTCGAGACGATGCACCCGCGACCGGAGAAGATCCTCTGTGTCCACGGCGACGCGTCCACGACGAACCAGCTCTCCTCTGCGCTGTACCAGAAGTTCAACATGCGGACCCACAACCCGAAGAACCTCGAAACGTTCCGGCTGTCCTGAACGCCGGACGGCGGTTCAGTTCTCTTCTGAGAGATTCAATCCGGCAAACAGCCGCGCCGAAATCACTTGCTCGACGATATCGACAAGCACGGTGTCGTCGCTCGTGTAATCGGCAAAGATGCCAAGCGGTACTTCGCCGCCGGCCATCTCGCGGTGTCCCCCTGCGCTCCCCACGTCACCTAGGGACTCACTCAGAACGTCACCAATGTTGACTCGGGAGTCCGTCGAGCGGGCGCTGAGCTGGATCGTGTCCTCGACGATGCCGAAGACAATGGCCGTCTCGACGCCTTCGAGCGTCGCCAGATAGTCAGCCGACTGCGGCAGGGCGTCCCGCTCGGGCGTCCGACCGACGTGTGAGATCAGCACCGACCCGCGGACCGTCCGGTTTCCGATTGCGTCCGCGATAGCGTCGACAGTCGCGCCGCTGACAGACGGCGAGGAGAGCTGTCGCAACAGGTCAGAATCGGCAGTGTCCGTCAGAAAGCCGGCCGCCCCGTACTCGTCCGGCGTCACGCCGCGCAGGAATCCGAGCGTCTCCCGCCGGATGGCAAACAGTAACGCCGTCGCCAGGCGGTCATCAAGTTCGATGTCGAGGTCCCGGAGATACTCCGTCAGTATCGTCGCCGTCGCGCCGATCTCAACACGGTGGTCAACGAACCTGGCCGCGATGTCCTCGGCGGGGTGATGGTCGACAACGATATCGACCGAAGCATCGTCGGGAACTCGGTTGTTCGCTCCTGGAATCGAGTGGTCGACGAAGGCGAGTAGTTCCGAAGGGTCCCGGTCCATCACGTCGGCTGTATCGAACTCCTGAATGTCCATCTCCAGCAGATTGACGAACGAACGGTTCTGCTGGTGTGATATCTCGCCGCTGTAGAGGATGCGTCGTTCGTCGATGCCGACGGCGGCCGCGATGCGACCGAGCGCGAGCGCGCTGGCCAGACAGTCGGGGTCGGGGTTGTTGTGACAGACAATCGTGAGTGACTCTGCCTCTCCGAGCAGGTTCTCTAGTTCCGTTGCGGGACGCATTTATCGGTCGACACTTCGGGCTCCTGCTACAAGCGTGTGGGGGCCCAGCCACTGAGTCATAGTCGGGCACGCAATTGCTGGACGAGCACGCCGAGAACGAGCGCGAGACCGAGGTTGATGAGCACGCCGACGACACCGATTGCCGTAACGACTGCCAAGTCATCCGTTCTGGAAACCCCGGTCCAGCCCAACTGGAGCGCGATCAGTACCAGAATGACTCCAAGTAGCGCCGTTGGATAGGCCGATATGACGCCAACGGCGAGGAACGCAGTCAGCACGTAGCCCGCACCGAGTATCAGATTCGCGCCGGGCGTTCTGGCCCCGAAGGCGTACTTCCCGGCAACGCCGCCGCTCCCGTGACACATCGGGAACGCACCGAAAGGGACCGCGACCAGATTCATAAACCCCATACTGTTCGAAAGCTGGTCCGCGGAGACGTCCCGATCGAAATAATCGGCGAGCAGAACCGACGTGGCGAGGGCGGCGTTGCCGACCGTGACCGCTATTTGTGCGAGGACGGCCTCGCCCGTCTGTGCCGACAGTGTCATGCTTGGGAGCATGAACATGGCGTCAACCGCTGGAACGGCCGGCGTCGGAATCCCGGTCTCCGCGAGGGCGATGGCGGCTCCGAGGACAAAGACGACGAAGGCGCTCTGCCCGCTGTGGCCCAGGAGCGCGAGAACGGAAACAATGCCAACGGCGACAGCCACGAGTATCGGGTCGTTGAGTCCGAGACCGATGCCGGTTTCCAGCAGGACCAGCGCGACCCCGAGTTGCACCCCCCGAACGACCGTATCGTCAACGTATTCATTGACCGTTTTGAGCGACCGCGTCGTTCCGAGCGCGAGCAGAACGACAGCAATCAAAAGCCCTGCGACAACAAGTTCGCCAGTGGAGATGGTCCCGGCGATGACCAGCGCGGCGAAGGCCTTCATCGGCTCGACCGATATCGGAACCCCGTAGTACAGCCCCCATATGACCTGAAAAACGCCGAACCAGACGAGCATGACCGGGAGCGAGAGCTCCGTCAGCACGGCGACGGCGACAACAACTGGGAGTACCGTCGCCGAGTCCCCGATTGCGCCGGTCAGTTCATTCCACGAGAGCGTTATTGTCGTTTGCTCGCGGAACGTGAAACTCATCCTGCGCGGTCTTCACGACGGAATAGTAAGAGCGTTTGCCCGCGGCGGCCGCTACTCCGAGTACTCGTAGGGCGCACGGTCCCCGTCGGTGTCGATGTACTCCTCGTTTATCTCCCACTCGCCGTCCTCGGTTTCGACCATGTACTCGCCGTAGTAGGGGACGCGGGTGTCGACCGTCTCGCGGAACGCGGCGCGCATCGACTCCTTGGTCGTGCCGATATCACGTAGGTCGTCGTTTCGGTTTAGACAGCCCTTGAGATAGCCGTCGTGGGTGAGCCGCACGCGATGGCAGTTCGCGCAGAAGTTCTCGTTGCCGACGGGGTCAACGATCTCGACCATCCCGCTGTTGCGGTTGTTGACCGGTTCCGTCCGTATCCCACCGTCAGACGCGGCCAGCGATGTGGTGGTGCCACTGCCTTCGACCGCCGCGTCGCTGCTGTGTATCCAGTAGCGCCTGCGGTCGTGCATCTCGCGGTGTTCGACCTTGTCGGCGCGGTCCTCGAGCCAGTCGTGGACGCGGTCGATGTCGATGGCCCACTCCGGGTGGCCGGCAAGTTCCGGCATGTACTCGATGAGTTGGAGCTGGAGCCCGGGGTTCTCGGCGACGTGATCGACCATCTTCGGGACGTACCCCGCGGTCGGCTCGAAGACGACCATGTTGAGCTTCACCGGTTCGAGGCCGGCATCCAGCGCTGCTTCGACGCCCTCGAGGACGCGGTCGTAGGCCCCGCTCTGGGTCAGTTCGGCGAAGGCCTCACTGTCGAGGGCGTCCTGCGAGACGTTGACCCGCTCGAGACCTGCGTCGACGAGGTCCGGGGCGCGGCCGGGGAGGAAGGTGCCGTTGGTCGTCATCGACACCTCCATCTCGTCGGGGGCGCGCCGGACGATTTCCTCTAGGTCCTCCCGGAGCATCGGCTCACCACCGGTGAACTTCACCGAGTCGACGCCGAACTCGGCAGCGACTTCGAGGAAGGCCACGATGGTATCGGCCGTGAGTTCGTCGTCCTGTGCCTCCATCGGGCCCCGCGTGTCACCCAGCCCCTCGTTGTGGCAGTAGACGCAGTCGAAGTTACACCGGTCGGTGAGGGAGACGCGGACACCGGAGACCTCGCGACCGAAGTCGTCTTCGAGCATATCCTTGCTAACTGTTCACAGCACAGCCTCTTAAATGACGTGACTGATCCGGTTCTGTCATCGGGCACACTGGGGTAACGGTTAATCAGACGACCGCCGTGCACTGCGTATGGACATCGTCGATGCGTTGAACGCGCGACACGGGACCATCTGCTTTGTTGGCGCTGGGGGCAAGAAAACGACGATGGCAACGCTCGCAGCGCGACTAGAACACGCCGTCGTCACCGCGACGGTCCGGATTCCCATTTTCGACGGCTGGGTCGAGGAGGTCGTCGTGACGGAAGCCCCACGGACAGCCATCGACGCGGCGTCTGCGTGGCCGCTGGGCGTCGTGCCGGCCCAGGAGCGCCCGGACCGCTACCGCGGCTACGACCCGACGACCGTCGCCGACTTGGTTGACACCGAGCACCCGATTCTGGTGAAAGCCGACGGTGCGCGGATGCGGGAATTCAAAGCGCCAAGCGACCGCGAGCCACAGCTACCTTCGACGGCATCGACAGTCGTACCGATCGCCAGCGCGCACGTCGTCGGCGAACCCTTGACCGACGACATCGTCCACCGGGTCGACGAGGTGGCCGCGATTACCGGGCTCGCTCGTGGTGACGAGATTCGACCGCAAGACGTCGCCGCGGTCCTCGCCCACGAGCAGGGTGGGCTGAAAGACGTGCCAGCCAACGCGACCGCGGTTCCGCTGCTCAACATGGTCGATGACGCGGGACTCGAAACGAGCGCGCGGGCCATTGCCGAGGCCATTCACAACCGAACCGACGTGCCTCGTGTCGTCCTCGCTGAGATGCGGAGCGACGACCCGCTGGTAGCAGTCGTCTGAGACCGAGCCGACACCGGCCCCGCTCGCTCAAAACCGTTCGGCCGCGGCATCGAACTCCTCGCGGGTGTTGAGGTTGTTGAACGTCTCCAGTGAGGTACGTTCGAGCACATCTTCGCGTTCGATGACGACGTAATCGAGGTCGAACAACGGTTCGACGATTTTGTGCTCACCGCGCTCCAGTGCTCGCTGACAGGCGTCGTACATCGCGTCGGCGTGGTACACCGCCTGTGTCGTCTGAAACCATTCGTCCGGACGCGGAACTGCGGCCTCGTGGGACGCCGCCTGCTCGAACAGGTAGTCGACGAACGTCGGGTCGACAAAGGGCATATCGCAGGCCACCACGGCGGCATACTCGCTGTCGACGGCTCCCAATCCGGTCGCGATACCAGCCATCGGTCCCTGGTCGGGGTCCTCATCGAGCGCGAACATCGGGTCGAGCGTGTAGTCCGACAGTGCCGTGTCGATGGCCTCGACTTGGTCCTCGCGGCAGTTCACAACGAGTTCGTCGACAGCTTCGCCGAGGCGGTCGGCGACGCGTCGGACCATCGGCGTCCCAGCGAGGTCGGCGACGGCCTTGTCGCTGTCGCCGAACCGCGTCGACCGGCCGCCAGCGACGATGACACCTGCGCGCATACCCCGACTTCTCGGGTCTGGCAGAAAGGTGCTTGGTGCTGTGGGTAATCCTTTAGTCGACAGACCGAAGAGTGAGGTATGATGACAGTAGCCAACCGGGACCGAATGCTCCACGTCGACCTGTCGTCGGCGTCGGTCGAGAGCTGTCCGGTTCCGGCGGCCTGGCGTCGCCAGTTTATCGGCGGCAAGGGGCTCGGCGCTCGGTACCTGTACGATGAACTCGACGCCGGTACCGACCCGCTAGGCCCCGAGAACGTCCTGTTGTTCATGCTCGGGCCGGTCTCCGGGCTGCTCCCCGGCGAGACGCGCTACGCAGCGGTCACGAAATCGCCCCTGACAGGTGGCTTCCTCGACTCATACGCGGGCGGGACGTTCCCGGATACGCTGGCCGGCGCGCTGCAGGACCACACTGGGATTCTTGTCACCGGGCGTGCCTCGGAGCCGGTCAAACTCGTTGTTTCGGACGACGACGCGACGGTCGAACCTGCCGAGACGTGGGGGCAGGATACGGCCGAAACCGACGCGGCGTTCCCCGAGGCTGCAGTGGCGTGTATCGGCCCGGCGGGCGAGCAGGGCGTCGCGTTCGCGACTATCGCTTCTGACGGCGGCGAACACCACGCGGGGCGGGGCGGTGCCGGAACAGTGATGGGCGCAAAACGGCTGAAGGCCGTCGTCGTCCGGGGTGAGCCGCCGACGGACCTCGCAGAGCTACGAGAGCAGTACGCACAGCGGTACCGCGAGGGCGACACCGGCCAGTGGCTGCACGCCAGCGGGACCGTCGAAACGGTCGATTTCGCCAATGCGATCGGTGCGCTCTCGACCCGCGGCTGGGAAGACGGCCAGTTCGAGGGGGCCGACAGCGTCGGTATCGAGGCCGTACAGGAACTTGCCGCAGGCCGGGAGTACGACGATGCGGACAGTCCCGGCGGCTTCCGCGTCCAGACCGAAGATGGCGAAACCGTGCCCCGCGGGGCGACGGCGATGAGCCTCGGGGCCGGGCTTGGCATCGACGACTTCGACGCCGTGGCAGCGCTGGGCGAGACGTGCAACCGGCTGGGGCTCGACCTCATCAGCGCCGGGAGCGCCGTCGCGTGGGCGATCAAAGCCGGCGACGCCGGCCTGCTTGCGGAATCGCTCGATTACGGGAGTCCCGACGACGCGCGGGCGCTCCTCGAAGAGATCGTCGCACGGGAAACGACACTCGGCAACGCCCTGGCCGACGGCGTCGACGCAGCTTCGGCCTGCCTGGGCGGGGACGACCTCCTGCCGACGGTCAAGGCCATGGAACTGCCCGCGTACGACCCTCGCGGTGCACGGAGTATGGCGTTGGCGTACGCGACCAGTGACCGTGGAGCCTGTCACCGGCGGGCGCTCCCCATCGAGCAGGAAGGGTTCGACGGTGATTGGAGCCCCGAGCGGGCGGCCACGGCCGTCATCCGCGAACAGGACCAGCGCTCGGTGCTATGGTGTCTCGTCGTCGATGACTTCGTCGGCGACGCCTTCGACGACCTCGGCGCGGAATGGCTCGACGCCGTCGGACTGGACACGGATGGCGACCTCGCGACGGTTGGCGAGCGGGTCTGGACGCTCACGCGACTGTTCAACGTCCGCGAGGGCGTTTCCCGAGCCGACGACGAACTGCCGGCGAAACTGCAGGAACCGCTCGATTCGGGCCCGAACGCGGGCGCGGCAATCGACACCGAATCCTTCGATGCGATGCTCGACGAGTACTACAGTCAACGGGGCTGGGACGCCGACGGCTGCCCCACACCCGAGACCATCGAGCGACTCGGCCTCTCGGACGCCGTCGACCGAGCGACACTACCAGCGGACACGACATCCGGAGAATGACAGACGAAATCAACCTTGATGAACTCGACGTACAGGACGACGAAGAGACGCCGAACAGGGGGGACTGGTTCTGGAGTGGGGAGGGCGACCCCAAGGATGAACCGGACCCCGGAGCGACTGGGACCGAATCGGTGCGGCCTGACAGCGACGCCGAGGCTGGGGGTTCAGATGCGGCCACACGTACGAGTACCGACGCGGATACTGGTGACGGCGGGAACGACGGCGATGCCGCCAGCGCGGACCCCGGTGGCCAGGCGGTTCCCCACGTCCCAAGGGAAAACAAGGACAAGCCGGTCGGCATTCCGACGGACAGCGGCGGTGCGGGTGGCGCAGCCGCGACCGACACTGACCCGGCCTCAAACGTCGCCGAGGACCCCGCCGCTGGCGAGGAGTCCGTTGAGGCGAGCGGCCCGCACGGCGGCGGCATCGACGACATGACGATGGCCGTGACCTACGACGCGGCCCGGCAGTTCGCCGATCCGCAACTGGTGTTCCGTGAGGCGAGGGGATGGGCTGACTGGGTCGGTATCATCGGCGACGTGGATGCATTCGTTATCAACAAGTTCCAGCGCGACCACGGCATCGACGCCGATTTCTTCAGCGGCGCTGGCCAAGAACCGGCCGAACGGCTCGCCGATATCGACGAACACTCGATGTTCTATGCCGAGCGGATGGTCCTCGTCGGCCGCCCGGACGACGAACCGATCGCCAACCGGACAGGGTGGGAGTTCATTCCGCTCACCGACGCCGCCGAGAAGGCGGAGTGGGACCTCGCGACGGAGTGAGTACAGGCCGTTAAGTGCCCTTATCCTCAATAATTATGTGCCCTGTCAGAGCAACAGCTGTCATGAACGAATCCGCCCGAGCGCGACTGATCGGCGGTGCGATGGTTCTCGTCGGTCTCGCTCAGGCGTTCATCGGGACCAGACAGGGCGATACGATCTTTGCTGGTCTCGGCGGAGCATACGCCCTCATCGGAGTTGCATACCTCTGTGCCCACGGTCGCGGGCCTTCACGATGACCGATGACCAACGCCGTATGTTTATAGTGCTTGCTGGTCATTGTCATACACGAACAACAATGACACTCCGAACCGCGATCCAACAGTCGAAGATACTCACATTCGTGGTACTGGGTGCCTTCGTCTGGCTGTTACTGACACTGTTCGAAGTCGCGTCGACCATCGACTTCGCGACCGGCACAGCGACGTTTGTCGGCCAGAACGCGCTGGGCGGCATCGCTGGGGTGTTGGTGTTGACCACCGTGCTCGGAGCGCTCGTGGTCCTGTACTCCGAGATGACCGAGTCGGACCCGGCCCCACAGTCGTGGCCGCCATCCGAAGAATGACCTACTACAGTTGCGAGGAATGCGGCCAGATGATAGACCTCTCGGCGTTCGAGGGGAAGCCGCGCCGACAGGAGTGTCCGGTGTGTGAGGAAACGACGCTGTGGACGCCAGAGTTCGAGGGCGAGGGGGTGTCGTTTTGACGCTTACCTTCGAGGTGAGTGACCGGCTGTATGAGGCCGCCCAAGAGTGGGCCGACCGGCGATTAGAGGATATTGACGAGGCGATGGAGACCAAAGTCGAGCAGGCGTTGCTGGAGATCGAGCACCTCGTCTCACAGTCCCACGACGTGGAATTCAACGTCGACGGTCGCGAGATACGGTACGAACCAACCGAGGAACTGGCTACGTTACTCCGTCAACAGGCCGAAGAGAGCGGAGTCGACGAGAGCGCGGTCCTGAAAATGCACGTCGACCTCTACGCCAACGCGTTCCTTGACGAAGTGACGGACGAACAGAAACCACCGGGAACGCCGTCTGAGTGACGGCATCAAAACTTAAGCCCGGCCACTGCAACAGATGATATACAATGACACACGAAGAAAGCGAGTGGAAACCTAAGGGTGCGACAGAGACGTTCAACGACTTCGAGGTCTGGGACCACGGCGTCTGGCCAGGTGACGTGAACCAGAACGACACGACAACGGACGACGACGAGGAGTGAACGCTATCGGCGTCAGGTCTTGTACTATTTTCGTGGCCCACTCTCACGTGAGCAACAGCTACGGGGCCGGGAAGGCCCGTTTATCACGCGGCGGAACGTAGAAGTTCGAGCGTGACGCAACTTCGATAAATTCCAGCAGGCCGTTGTTCTGCCGGTCCCGGAGTTCTTCGTGTTCTTCCCGGAGCCACCAGCCGTTCATCGCGTCCCGGACTTCCTCGAAGTCACGCGGGCGTTCCTGTAATGAAAGGAAGTGAATCCCGGCCTGGCCGCCGTCAATCGTGTTGAAGTCGCGCCGGAGGAGAATCGGCTCCCCGTCCTTACGGGCGCGGGCGACCTTCTCGAAGTGGCCGACCGCTCCCTCATTGCTCGCGTGCTCGCGAACCATGTCGGCGAAGGTGAGGTCGCCTCTGTCGATGTCCTCGGGGGAGAACTCCGCCGAGAACAGCCGCTTGACGCGGTCAGACTGGGCGAGTTCCCACCAGTTGTCGAAGGCCTCATTGATCCGTGAGAGGTGTATTGTAGTCCCACCGGCGTAGGGGCCGTCGCCGATGGTGACGCGGTCCTCGCTGGCCTGCGTGCCGGACCGACCGGCGAAAAAGCCCGAGAACATATACGATTCCGCGGGAATATCGGCGGGGACGCCTTCCGCGCCGGCGTGGGCGGCCGGGAGTCCCCCGCCGATGAAACCGCCGCGGCGGTCTGCCACGGAGAACACGTCGCCAAGTCGGCCCTGAATTTCCGCGTCCGCAAGCGTCGGCCGCGTGTCGAACATCGCCGACTCAGCGGCGGCGAGATTCGACGGAACGTCGCTCGCCAGAACGAGCATTGCGTCGAAAGCCTGTAGATCGGGATCGTCTGTCCGGGAAAGAACCCGCGGGCTGCGTATCGGGGACGAATCAAGCGACCCGTAGGTGTCGAAGTAGCTCGTCCCCCATCCGAGCATATGCAGGAGCCCTGCGCTGTTGAACTCATAGGCGTCTTCCAGTGTTCGCATCGCCAGTTCGACGGTCTCCGCGGCCGCGTCAGATGGTTCGTCGTCGAGGTCGAGCATGAACAGTCGGAAATGACGTGGCAACAGGTCGTTGCCAGCGGCATCGCTTCGAAGGCGCTCGTTCCAGGCGTGTTGCCGTATCGGGAGTTCGTTGGCCCGCGGGTTCGGGTCGAGGTCACCCGTCGGCGACTCCGCTTGCCTGGCTAGCAGGGATGAACAGCCGCTGAGACCGGCCGCTCCGGTGAGTGTGGAGAGCCGGAGCAGTAGCCCGCGGCGCGAAGGCATGGTATGTTATTACAAGGGTAGGGGTACGCAGAGAAAAACTTTGTCGCAGAAGAACAGGTCATAACGGTTTTTTACTTGTCAGTCCGTACCACGACCCATGTTAAATATACTCATGCATGCGGAATCGGGGCTGGACCTCCCGTTTCCACCCGACATGGGCGCGGCGGTCCTCGGTGTCGGGCTGGTTGTTCTCGCCGTCATCACGTACGATGTCTATCAGCAGCACTGGACCGGAAAGGGTACCTGATGGCCACCGAGCAATCGAACTCCCGGCTGACCGCCGTGTCACTTCTCGGTTATCTCCGAATTCTGGTTTACACCCTCGCTACGCTGCTGGCACTCTCACTGCTGGTCGTCGGTACAATCGGCCTCATCGCCGAACTCAAGGGGAGCTGGCACTGGCAGATTCACCTCAAATCGACTATCAGCTACATCGGGCTGTTCGTCAGCCGTCTGCTAGTCGTCCTCGTTCCGCTGTTCGTGGTCCTCGTCGTCGGTCGACGGGTGGTCCCCGATGCGTGAGCGACTGCATGTGAACCCATTCGGTGTCATCGCGGCGGCCTCGGCCACGCTCCTCTGCGTGCTGGTCGCGGGCGCGGGCGCCGTCGCGGTCATCGCACGGTCGGTCAACTCCTGGCGGTCGCTCTTTCTCATGGAACAGGCGATGGCATTCCTGCTGCCTGCTGTAAAGGTTCTGATCATTGTCGGGCTCATCGCAAGCGTCGGGCTCGTGCTCCGAATCCGGTAGCCGCCCCGCTACCCGATCTGGGCGACGATTTCGTCCTCGAAGCGGACGAGCCCTTCACAGATGAGCGCCGCTGCGAGGAACAGTCCGTCATCGGCCTCGTCGCGCATCTCGTCAGCGAATTCGACAACCCACTCGCTGAGGTGTTGCTCAATGAACACTCGTTCGTAGCCGACCGTCTCCTCGTCGCCCTCGCGCTGGCGTTCAATGAGATACCGCAGGAATGCCAGCTCGACGGCGACGAAGTCGTCCTCTTCGGGGTAGTCCTCGGGCGGTGCCCACCCCGCCGCAGCGTAGCTGGCATCAACCTCGGCGAGTCCTTCGCCGATGAACTCCGTGTCCTCGCGGTAGTTCGTCTCGTGGGGCAACACCGGCGGCCGCGGGCCGACGAGCAGGTCCGTGTACTCCCGTTCGAGGTCGTCCTGCACCGCCGAAACCGACCGGTCGGCGTTCTCGTCGATCCACGTCGCAAGCATCTCGAAGCCCTCGTCGAGCTGGTCGTTGATCGAATCTTCCGGCAGTTGCACCTCGCCGCTCACTAGCCGCTCGACGAACGCTTCCTCGGGCACGTCCCAGAACACGTCGATGACGAAATCCACCAGTTCGAGGCGGGCCTCGTAGACGGCTGCGTCGTTCATCGCTTCTCCCCATGATCGAACAGCAGACGACTCCGGCAGTCGCTACAGTACTCGAAGACGGAGTGGTCGGCGTCGGGAGCCAGCCCCTCGACCTGGTCGCCGACCTCCTCCTCGATTTTGTCGGCGGAGGCGACACTGGTGAACGGTTTCCCACAGCGGACACATTCCAGCATATCGCCCTCGTGGACGGTTATCCAGGCCTCGCCGCCCCTGTTCTCGGGGAGCAGGGAGAGGTCCAGCCCGTCGTGCATCGTAATCGCCGTCTCTGGACAGCCCTCCTCACAGAGACCGCAGTTGACGCAATCTGCGTGGTTGAACGCCAGCTCGCCCTCGCCGGTCCGCTGGATGGCATCGGTCGGACAGAGGTTCGTACAGGTTGGTGTCAGCGTACACGCGTCGTTGACGTCCATGACCCCGAAGTCTTTCAGCCCGCGAATCACCTCGCGTTCGGGTTCGACGTGTTCGAGGATGGTCCGAACGCTCTCTAGGGCCCAGCCATGGCTGTCGAAATCGGGGTTGGGGCGAGGGTCCTCACGGTCCGTGTCGCTTCGGCCGGTCGCCTCGTAGCCGCCGGCCGGCATCGGCGTCTCGTCAAGCCCGAACTCGACAAACCCGGACAGCGACTCGACGAAGGCCTCGGGGTTGCCGGCCTCGGGCGCAAAGAAGCCGACCCGGTCACCGAGCCCAAGGTCGGTCGTCGCCTGATTGAGCCGGTCGACCAGCTCTTGCTTGGGGTCCGGGCCGGAGTGCAGACACGAGCCGCCACAGCCGACGATGGCGACGCCGTCCGCGCCGGCCGCGAGCGCGTGCATGACGTGTGCTTCGCCAACCGTGTCCGTGCAATTGACGGAAACGGGGAGGATGGGCGGGTAGTCGAGGTCGCCCGAGCGCACCGCCTTGCGACCGTGCGCTCGAAGGCGTTCCATCGCGTACTCCGAACAGACGAACGCGATGACCTGAGTGTCGATACCTGCGCTGTCGCCCCGCGAGAGCAAGCTCTCGTCGGAATCGTCTTGCAGTAGTGCCTCGACTTCGCGCGCGAGCCGTCGGTTCGAGGGCTCACGGAGCTGTGTTGCACCCGTTGGGCAGGCACTCGTACAAGCTCCGCAGTTCTCGCAGGCGGTCTCGTCGAACTCGACTGAATCGATAGTCGGCCGGTCGACCGCGCCGTGTGGGCAGGCGTCGACGCAGGCCGTACACCCTTCTTGGCTGGACGCACCTGCCGCGCAGACATCCATATCGAGGTCGAGGAACTGCGGTTTCTCGATGCCGCCCAGCTGTGATTCGACTGCGGCGATGGTGCCGGCGTCGACCGGCCCGGTGTAAAAGCCCAATCGACCGCCGCGGGCGTCGTCGCGGCCGCCGGGGTAGATGACCTGGTCGACTTCAACGGTGCGGGTAACGCCGTTCAGGTCGATAGCGTCGGTCGGACAGATGTTCGTCCACTCGCCGTCGGGCGCGTCCGGATGGATGTCGACAGGGAACTCCGTCACCATCCCGTCTGGCCCCTCGCGCACACAGTCCATGCAGTCGATGCAGTCATCGGTGACGCGGGCTTCCAGTGTGAGTTCGTACTCGCCGTAGGAGCCATCGATGTCAACGACGCGCCCGCGCTCCATCGTCACGTCGCCGAGCCCTTCCACGTCGGCGAAGTCCCGCCCGTCCGCGATGAACGTCACGTCGGCGTCGTCAGTCAGCGACCGCGCCGCGCCGGGGTCGCCCACGACAGCGACGCGGTTCCCGGCGTCTTTCGACACCGTTCGTGACGGTGCTTCCTCGCGGAGGCCGGCCTGTTTTGCGTTGATTAGGCGGGCCGTCTTGTCAGTGGCCGATGCCTCGTCATGGACCCAGGCGCTGGTTTCCCGATGGTCGACAAACACCGACGCCTCGGGATGGAGGTCGTGCTCGTCGGCAAGCCCGCGGATGCGGTCCTGACACGACGGTTCCGGCGTCGTCGCGATGACCTGATCGAGATTGTACTCCTCGATGACCTGTGACATCCCGGCTAAGCCGTCCTGGCAGAGTAGTTCGGAACTGGCCACGACATCGACATCATCGACACCGTCCCGTACCGCTTCGAGGTCGATGTCACACGATCCCCCACAGGAACACACGAAGGCGCCTGTATTCATTAATCATGCAAAATCCTGTCGCAGTAATAGACCTTGCGGAGTGTTCACACATCTGTTCATGAATTCAACCCCAAATATTTGGACGGCCGGAAAATTACAGGGATTATGATACCTAACTATGTCACATTTTATCATGGATGACATCGAATTTGTGCCACGTCTAGACAGACAATGACAAACCAGATTACGTGGCAAACACGGACAGCACCGGTAATGGGTGGGCACCATTCACGATGAGCACACAACAGGAACCGGTCTCACTGGATCTCGACCGGCGCTCGTTCATGAAGGCGAGCGCCCTCGCGGGCGGGGTCGCCCTCGGCGTCAGCGGCGCTGGTCGGGCACTTCAGGAGGACGGCGAGGAAACGGACGGGACAGACACGGACACGGAACTGACAAAGACGATCTGCAACTACTGCTCGGTGGGCTGTGGCTTCCGTGGTGAGCGGGAAGGGAATTCCTTCGTCGGCATGGAACCATGGCATGAACACCCGATAAACGCCGGATCACTCTGCTCGAAAGGGGCCGGCATCTACGAGACCGAACACTCCGAGAAGCGTCTCAAACACCCGATGATACAGGAGGACGGGGAGTGGCGCAAGCTCGGCTGGAACGAAGCGTACGACCGGCTGGCGACAGACATCCGGGCGCTGTGGCCCGACGACGACACTTCGCCGGACGAGGCTGTCGACGTCGACGCGGAGCACAGCCGCGAGAGTGTGATGTTGCTCGGCAGCGCCCATCACTCCAACGAGGAGGCCTACGCCAGCAGGAAGCTGGCGGCGTTCATGGGCACGAACAACATCGACCACCAGGCGCGGATCTGTCACTCCACGACAGTCACGGGGCTGGCAAACACCTGGGGCTATGGCGCGATGACCAACACCGTTCAGGACTACCGGAACTTCGACCTGAACATCATCATCGGCCAGAACCCGGCTGAGGCACACCCCATCGCGATGCAGCACATCCTCGAAGGGCAGAAACGCGGCGGGACCATCCTCAATCTGGACCCACGATTCACGAAGACGTCGGCTCACGCCGACGAGTTCATGCGGTTCCGTCCGGGCACCGATGTGGCCCTGATGATGGGGATCATCAAAGAACTCCGTGACAAGCACGGGCTCGCGATGGACCCCGACGCGGACGAAAGCGGCCAAAATATGCTCACTGACCGCGTGCAGGGCTGGGAAGACGTCGACGCGGAACTCGACCAGTACGACAAGGGAACCGTCGAGGAAATCACGTGGGTGTCCGCCGAGGACATCGAGCGCATCGCTGACATGATTGACGAGGCCCGACCACACGTCCAGATCGAGTGGGCGATGGGCGGGACCCAGCACAACAACGGGACCCAGAACATCCGCTCGTACGCGATGGCGAGTCTCGCCTCCGGAAGTGCGGCCAGGAGCGGCGGCGGCCTGCAGGTCATGCGTGGACACGCGAACGTCCAAGGGGCGACCGACCTCGCGGTCGCCAGCCATATCCTGCCGGGATATTACGGTCTGTCGGCGGGGGGCTGGTCGTGGTGGGCTGAAATCTGGGACCGAACCCCCGAGACCAGCGGCGACACGTCGTTTGCGGACATGTACAACCGGTTCGAGCTGATGCCGCCGGACAAGTACGTCCGACAGAGTCCGACGTATGAAGGGAGTGAGGACGCGGACTCGCTGCCGCCGAACGCCGACCACGGGCCGAACAACCCGGCAGAGAACTCGATGATGTTCCAGAACGGGCTGACTGTGGCCCGCTGGTTCGAGTCTGCCCTCGACAAGGAAGACCGGTATCAGGAAACGCCGATCTACCAGCCCGACCAGACGAAGATCGCGGTCTTCTGGGGGCACTCAGCGAACTCCATCAGCGAGATGGAGCAGATGAAAGAGGGCATGGAGAACCTCGATCTGCTGGTCGTCGTTGACGTGTTCCCTTCGGTTGCGAGCGTGCTGCCGGATTACGAGGACGGCCCGCCGGTGCTGCTGTTACCGGCGTCCAGCCAGTACGAGCATTACCGCTCGCTGACCAACACGAACCGGTCGGTCCAGTGGTCCGAACCGGTCCGCTCGCCGGCGCACAACTCCAAGCCCGACCTCCAGATCATGCAGGAACTGGCTGGCTATCTGGGCTTTGGCGAGCACTTCGACTGGGGCGCGGGCTCGGAGCTCTACAACGGCAAATCCACATACGAGGGCGTCATCCGCGAGTTCAACCTCGGAACCAACACCATCGGCTACCGACAGACGCCCGAACGGCTCCAGCAACACCTAGAGTACGACTACGCGTTCTCCAACGAGGACCTCAAGGGAGCCGAAGGAACGCCTGTCGCCGGCGAGTACTGGATGCTCCCCTGGCCCTGTTGGGGCGAGGACCATCCGGGCACCCCGATCATCTGGAACGACGACCTGGACCCCAACAACGGGGGCCAGGACTTCCGGACTCGCTGGGGCGTCTCGGCACCGACCCCGGAAGACTGGGACGCGATGCCGACAGACGACGATTACCCGATGCAGCAGACGCTCAATGCAGTCGGCGACCGATACGAGAGTCAGGAGGACGCGCTTGATCTGACTCGTGCGCCGTACAACCCCCAATGGGCCGACGACGCCGACACGGCTGCGGACGGCATGATCCACGGCATTCCGGAGTACCCGGGCTGGAAGGTGACGCCACCACAGAGCCTCGTCGACCCGACTCAGGAGGTACAGCCGGACGAACTCACCATCCCACAGCAGTACGCGCTCGACAATCAGGAGTCGGTGTACACCGCCGCGCAGGCGTTGAACAACCCTGACACCGGAAGCCCGGTGTTCGACGAGTACCTCGAAACAATGATCGGGGAAGGCGTTGAGCCCGAGTTCTACGAGCAGTATGACTTCAAACAGCCCGACGCGCCAACCGGACGCGGCCGGGCACGGGCCGTCGTCTGGAGCTTCCTCGACAAGGTGCCGGTGCACCGCGAACCCATCGAGGGGCCGGACACGGAACTGCTGAACGAGTGGCCGGCGAACGGCCAGCAGCGGAACTTCTACCGGCTTGACCAGAACAACCTCGAAGAGCAGGAACGGGCCACGGACATCATCCACAATCAGGACGATGGGCCAGATCTGGACACGATCATGACCAGCGGGCGGCAGGTCGAACATCAGGGCGGCGGTGCGGAGACGCGGAACAACATCCACACCGCCGACCTTCAGCCGCACATGTACGCCGAGGTCCATCCGGACATGGCGGAGGACCTGGGCATTGACGGCGGCGACCTGATCGTCATCGCCTCGACGGACCGCGGGTCCGTCTTGGTGAAGGCGCGGGTGACGAACCGACCGAACCCACAGGAAGTGTTCCTGCCGTACCACTGGGGTGGCGTGTTCAAAGGCCAGAGCTTAGAGGACAAGTACCCCGACGGGCACGTGCCCTACGCGATCGGAGATTCCGCGAACGCGATCACGTCACGTGGATACGATGTCGAGACACAGATGCAGGAGACGAAGGTGTCGATGGTCGGCGTCTACCCGGCGACTGAGCAAGTAATCAACGAATTCAACATGGATGTCGACCTCGACCTCACGTTCCCGCAAGACGAGAACGACGTCGGGACGCAGAAGGACTTCGACGTCCGTGACAACTCGACGGTGCAATGAGGTGAGCTAGTATGTCAACAGGCAACGAAGTGATGCACGACGGCGTGATGAGTACCGGCGAGGATGCGCGTATCTTCCCGGACGTCGAAGCGTGCATCGACTGTGGCGGCTGTGTCGTCTCCTGTAAGCGTACGTGGGACGTCCCACGAGACGAACAGCGAATCAGTATCGCGACGATGCTCGAAGGCCAAGAGGCCGCATCAGGGCTCAACGCCAGCAGCGGCCAGGCGATGGGCCAAGGTGAGTCACCAGGCGAAACCGCGGTGCCGATGCAGTGCTATCACTGTTCGAACGCGCCGTGCGTCTCGGTATGTCCGACCGACTCGCTCATCTCGAAGGAAAACGGCTTCGTACGGGTCCGTGACGACCTCTGTATCGGCTGCCAGTACTGCCTCTCGGCGTGTCCCTTTGGCGCGCCGCAGTTCCCTAGCGAGGACGAGGGGGTCGCCAATCTCGTCGGCAGCGGTGGCAACATGGACAAGTGTACCATGTGTGAGGAGCGCCAGGACGTCGGCAAGGGGCCGGCCTGTGCCGAGGAGTGTGCCACCGACGCCATCTTGGTCGGGACGCCGGCCCAGATCTCGGACGAACTGGACAACAGGGACAGCGGCACGTTCTTCAACGACGTGGCTATGGACATCATCTTTGGCGAGGACGCCAGTGAGTTCCAATGACGAACACAGAAGACCTTCCGGAGGTGAACGGCTACAGCCGCGTCTCAGTGCTCGTCAGCGCGGCCGTCGGCCTCGCTGTCGCGGGGCTGGCGCTGTTCTGGGCACAGGGTTTCAGACTCGGCTACGAATCGCTGTACCGGGTCAACCCGAGCGTCGAGGGCGGCGGTATCGGCGCGGACTGGGTGTTCGGCAACACCATCCCCGCGCTCGATTTCCTCATCGCGCTCATCCACGCGGCCGACGTCATCCTCGGTGCGTTCATTCTCGTGATGGTGTTCATCCACTGGGCGGCGTTCCAGCGGCTGGCAGGTGAGATGCGCGAACCGGGTGAGGACACAAACGAGGCCGTCGCGGCCGACGGCGGGTCGCCGACCGGTGGCGACAGACAGGGGGGTGACGGCGCATGAGCAATCTCGACCACGGAAAGTTCACGCGTGTGACGACCCTGTTCCACTCGCTGCTGGGGCTGGACGTGTTCTTGCTGTTTTTCACCGGCTACGCCATCATGTTCAACGACGAACTGTGGTGGATGCTGACGCTGATGGGCGGGGCCTCAGGCGTGACGGCAATCCACCGCATCACCGGCATCGGGCTGGTTGCACTCGTCATCTTCTGGATTACGCTCCAGATTATCTCTTCAACCGGCCGGAGCAACTTCTCGAAAATCCTCCCGGCGAAAGACGACGTCGATGCGTTCATCCAGGACATCCAGTTCGTCTTGGGCCGGGCCGACGAACGCCACCCGAGCGCGCGACAGTTCGCCGGCTACAAGGCCGATGAGGTCCCGTTGCTGTCCTACATTGGCAAAGGTGTCGTGGCGATCTTCTCCATCGAGCTGACCCTGCTTGCGATTTCGGGGCTGCTCATCTGGAGTAAGACCGGCCTCGCCGCAATGTTCCAGACCAAAGCGGCCGCAATGGCCTTCGTCACGTTCCACGGCCTGCTGGGCGTCATCATGCTGATGGGGGTCATGTTCCACATCTTCGAGCACGGGATGCACCCTGCCTTCTACCCCGTCGAGACGAAGGCGTTCATTCCCCGAAGCATGGTGCCTGAGCACCACGGCGACGACGATGAGGAGCCGGACACCACGGGGATCGAACGCCTCTCGCTGTCCCCGTCCTGGCGAACTGTCTCGACGATTTTCGGTGCGATGACCGTCATCGGGATCGTCTCCGTGCTCATCGGAAGCATCTTCGACGAGGGCTATCCGGTGCCCCGCGAACTCGCCATCGGCGGCGGCCCGTCGAGCATTCTGTTGACTATCGGTATCAACCTCGGCATGGTCGTCCTCGGTGTCGGGCTCGTGCTGTCGATGTACGGGAACGTCTTGCGCATCCGCTGGGAACAGCAGCTCGAAGCAGAGCGAGAACCGCCGGCCGCGGCCGACGGGGGCGAGCCCAAGACCGACGGCGGCCAGCCTGAATCAGACGACAGCGAGAACTGAACCGACTGCGAGCCGTTTTTCGTGCAGCTACGCGATGAGTGCCTGTCCTTCCGGCGATAGCTCGACGTCGACGTCCTGCCGGGTCTGTTCCTGAATCTGGTTCAGGTTCCGGGTCAGGACCTGGAGGATGTCCTTTGGCTCCGGGTAGACAAGCATATTGCCGTCGCCGTCCTCCATGACCAGTTGGGTATCTGAGAGCGCGACCTGATCGCCCTCAATGCTGGCGACGATGACATCCAGTGCTTCCGCGCCGCCGGGGTCACCTTCCGTCACCTTCGTAATATAGAGTGCATCGAGCCCAATGAGGTCCTTGTACTCGCGGACCTGTTCCGCACAGGCGACCATGTCCTGTGTCACCGCCGTCTTTTGATCGTTCCCATGGTCACCCTTGTAGCAGTGTTTACAGATTCGCAGTTCGAGACGCATGCCCCTGTCTATGTGATTGAGTCTCATTACCGTTGTGGGGACGGCCATTTGACCACCAATGTTTACTGTACTGCTGTGGAATGGTATCACATGGCATCAACGCTCAACGCAGTGTATCTGGCACTGGTCGTCGTCGTCGGCATCGTCGGAACGCTGTTCGTTGCAAGCATCAGGTCCGCCGACGTGCGGTCCCGGTGGCTCGAACTGTCATCGATCGGGGTCGTGGTACTGTTCCTGCTGGCTCTGGGTGTCCAGTTCCTCGCGTAACTGTGCAACCCAACTTGTCGAGAGATACTGCTGGAACAATAGCTGCTGCTGTGTGTCTACCTGAGCAAGATCTATCGTCGAATAGTTCATTCGCTGGCTTAGCATTGACCAAATATAATCTCCTCTGCCCAAAATTATAGATGTATTTTGCAATATCGGTTCTTCAGCACCTGTGATAGCGCCATATTAGGCAGTATTGTACACAAAACCGATATTTGGACATATTACGTATACAGCCGGTTGGTTTCGCTACTACTTAGAACACAACCAGTGATAGGGAGCGCATAATCGATATGTCCCGTCTGGAGTAACAGTAGTACATCCATTATTGAGATTGGGACCGAGTCAGGGCCGTAGTCATATCTCGTACCGAATGGTGTAAGATGGCGATGAAAAGCCGTTCACTCATCATGAATACTACGTATGGACACCGTCCAGCGGCCAAAGCTATGAACTGGCATTTATCGAGTGCAAGCAGGGACTCATGCGTGTTGTGGAGCTAATACGTGCTGCAAACGATTTCGATACGCACTTTGAGTACCCCCTGCCTTGTCTGTCTGTTCCGCAATCACCGCCCGCGTACGGCGCTATTGTCGAAGATCAACTGTTCAATTATCGCCTCCAGAAGACTGTGATACCGTTCGCCGCTTCTGAACACTGGTGTCACGAATAGGTAACGTTCAGTTCGATAACGTTGGCGACTTCCAGTACTTTCTGTGGGAATTCTTCGCGGAACCGGTCGCCACGGAATCGATTTGTCGGCCCCGAAACGCTGATCGCACCGATAATTTCGTTATCGTGGTTGAGCACCGGAGCAGCGACACAGCGGAGCCCTTCGAGACGCTCCTCGTCGTCAAAGGCGACGCCGCGCTCCCGAACGTCGGCTAGCGCTTGCTCCAGCTCCGCTCTGCTACTGATCGACTTGCTGGCCTCCCCGCCGAGTCCGTGGCGGTCGACAATCGCATCAACCCGTTCGGTCGGCATGTGTGCGAGAATCGCTTTTCCCAGCGCTGTCGTATGAAGCGGAACGCGTGTTCCGACGTGGGCCTTGACCTGCACGGCTTTGTCTCCCCGAGCACGGTACAGGTACGACCCGCGGCCGTGTTCTTCGACGAGAATATTCGCGAGCTCGCCGGTTTCTTCCGCCAGCCGGTCAACCTCTGGCTTCGCAATCTCGAACAGCTTTTGCCGGTGGCGGGCGTACGCCCCCAGTTCTAGGAATCGGAGCCCTACCTCGTACACACCGTTTCTATTGACAACGTACTCTTCTTGCTCCAGCGTGCTCAGATAGTTGTGAACGGTACTCTTTGGGATGTCGAGGTACTGGGCCAGTTCGGTGACGCCGGCTCCGTCGAGATCTTTCAGTGCGTCAAGCACCTCGAACGTTGTCTCGGCGGATTTAACTGGGTTTTGAGCGGTCTTTGCCATACCCGGTCATGCACGCCCTCATACTAAACAGTTGTTCAAACATCTGGGACAGAGCCGCGGCCTCTACGGCACACTGGTTTTTCTCACGGCATATCGATAACAAACCACCGCACACTGAGGCACGTACGGTCCGGCCAATTGTCGTAGGTAGATATATCCGTGGAGCGTGCAGTCAAACGGAGGGATGGCATAACTTCGTCGGCGCAAATCCCCCACAGCAGACCGACACACAGGCACGCAATCGAAACTAGGTGAGAGCCGAGCACGGTATCACGCTGTGAAGCCCTATGTGAAGCGGCTCCCAGAGGGACCGCAGTCCCACCCCCGGGCCGATAGCCGCTCAGACGACCGTAACTGAATTTTTCAGTGTTCCGATGGACTCGATATCGATGGTGACCTCGTCCCCCTCCTGCAGCGTAAAATCGTCGTCGGGAACGAGCGAGGTCCCGGTAAGTAGCACTGATAGTTCGGGGACCGCATTGTGCGCGGTGTAGTACGAGACGAGTTCCTCGCAGGTGCGTTTCATCTCGCTGGTGTTGGTCTCCCCGTGGTAGACACGGTCTCCGTCGCGGTGGATCGACATCGAGAGCGCCAGTGAGTGCGGGTCTTCGATGTCCGTGACGACGGCCGGGCCGACCGAACAACAGCGGTCGTACACCTTCGCCTGAGGGAGGTACAGCGGGTTCGCCCCCTCGATAGACCGACTGCTCATGTCGTTGCCGACGGTGTAGCCGACGATTTCTCCCTCGTAGAGAACGATCGCGAGCTCTGGCTCGGGCACGTCCCAGTCAGAGTCGGCTCGGATGCCGACCGCTTCGCCGGGGCCGACAGTCCGATTCGGCGTCGATTTGAAGAAGATCTCCGGTCGCTCCGCGTCGTACACGTCAAGGTACATCTCCGGCGTATCGCTTTCCTCTGTCCGTGCTTCTTCGCTGATCTGGTACGTGACGCCAGCGGCCCAGACTTCGTCGGCGGTGACGGGATCGGTAGCAGTAGCTTCGAGTCGCTGTTCGGACACCACCGTAGCGGCATCAAGGTGGCGGGCGCTGAGTTCATCCGGTGCGGTATCCGCAATCGAGGCCGACTTGAGGAGGTCACGGAACGTTCGAAGCTGCGGTTTGACGCTGGTCAAATCGTACACACCATCCCCAGTCTCGACCGCTAACCGCTGTGAGTTCCCGTCACGTAGCTGGTAGTACCTCATACAGAGTTGCAAACTGCAACACTACATGAATCTTGTGCTGCCAACAGTCTGCTTCCTGCCGTCGGCCGGCAATCTGTTTCCCCTCAGGCGAATTGCCGTTCAGTAATACGGAACATTACGGATGACAGACGTACATACGTTATTCTGCTATCCCAGTGGGCATATCGTGAGACACATACTCACCGCTCCCAAGCCCAATTCTGTAACGGAGGGTGCTGGTTGTAGTACGGTTCCGTGTAAGACCGCCGTTCAGTAGTTCAGCTCATATCCGATACACGATTATTGAACTGAGATCAATGCGACTCCCGCTCTGTTACCATCCGTTTAATATGCATTTCTAAGAGCCACAAACCACATCTGGATTGGCACATGATTTTGCACGCACCATCTGTGTTTTACAACCACACTCGACCTTTTGGCATCCAATCTCGTATAAGTGGGTATATTTTTCAGCTTCTGTCCCCGAGAACCCTCTATACAATCCTGTCTCTTCCAACTTCTATTCAGACGCCTGAAATATGCGAACAGTGTCTCGCTTTCCATCTGTCGAATCTACTTCGGTAAGGCCACAGTCTGTGAACACCGCGTTCCAGTCCCGGTAATAAAGCGGGACGTTGTCGTCGACGTAGTTTACTTCACCCGGGTCGCCGCCTTCGTTCTCGACGGTGATCAACAGGTCATCTACGATCCGTGCCAGTTCCTCGAACGCCCAGTCGACGTCTGGATGGAGGTGCTGCAGTGTTTCGACAGAGAAAACGACATCATACGTGTCGTCCGCGACATCTGTAACGAACTCCTCGATAGCCATCGCGTGGAACGAGCCGGTGGCTGCGAGGTCGGGGTACGTCTCAGCAAGGACGTCTAACGCATCGGCGTTGATATCGACGCCGGTCAAATCCGAGTAGCCAGCGTCAGCCAGCGCAGCGAGATGCCGCCCGGAACTGCAGCCAACCTCCAGCACAGCCGCGTCCTGCTCGACATGCTCTGCGAGTATTGACTGCACCAACTCACTCGTCTCGTCCGCTCCATAGTAGGCATAATACGCGGGAGAGTATTCGCCGGACCGCTCGGCCCATTCCTCCCGAATGTCGGTAGAGTCCACGGTGAAGTCGGGAGGGGAAGACGGAAAGTTCTGCCGGATCGGGTGTGGCGACGGTGGTTCGACCGAAAGACGCAACAGCCACCCAGGCGACCGGTATGCCATGGTCTGGACAGTGATGCCGGACTTCGAGGGGTACGACGAGGCCCGCGAGCAGTTCACCTGGGACCTTCCGTCGTCGTACAATCCGGCAGTCGATTTTCTGCACAAACACGATGACTCCGACAGGGTGGCACTCGAACAGGCGTATCCCGACGGACGGCGCGAGCAGTACACCTTCCGCGAACTGGACGAACTATCGGACAGACTTGCGGCGGGATTGGCCGGGCTCGGCGTCGAGGTCGGTGACCGGGTCGGCGTCGTCGTGCCACAGAAGCCACAGAACCCGATCACACACCTAGCGAACTGGAAGCTGGGAGCCGTGTCGGTTCCGCTGACGGTCCTATTCGGGACAGACGCGCTCCGGTATCGGCTGGACGATGCTGGGGTGACCGTCGCCGTTATCGATCCAGCCGTGCGCGACGATATCGATGCGGTCCGGGACAACTGTCCGGCGCTGGAACACGTCATCGAGATCGAAACCGACGCGCCGGCTGGTGATGTCAATGCCTTCGAGGACGTGCTCGCCGCGTCGGAAAACACCGATATCGAACCCTACGACTCCACGCCAGACACCGACACGGCGATACTGTACACGAGCGGCTCGACGGGACCCCCGAAAGGCGTCCGGCACTCACACGCGCTGTGGCTCGGACGAGCCGCGGCGGCGTACAACTTTTTCGACCAGGGGCTGGGACCGGACGCGACGGTCTGGACGCCCGCGGACTGGGCCTGGGGCGCGGCGCTCGGGGGAACGCTCTTCGCGACGTGGCATCACGGCGGGACCATTGTCGGCTACCCCGCCTCGGGGTTCGAAGCCGAGGCGGCGTTTAGCCTCCTTTCCGAGTTCGATATCACCCGGTCGTTCATGCCGGCCACTGCCCTCCGAATGCTGATCGACGTCGAGAACCCAACGGCGACGTACGACCTCGCCATCGAGACGTTTGCCGTCGGCGGCGAGTCGTTGACGCCGGAAATCGTCGACTGGGTGGCGGAGACGTTCGACTCGGTCACCATCAACGAGTTCTACGGCCAGACGGAACTGAACCTCGTCGTCGCCAATAACTCGAACTGGTTCGACACCGAACCCGGCAGCATGGGCAAGCCATTGCCAGGATACGACCTGGCGATTCTGGACCCTGACGCCGCCGACCGCGGTGTTGCTGAGCCTCTTTCGACCGGCGAACTCGGCGAGATAGCGCTGCGCCCTCACGACCGTTCGGTGTTCTTCGACGAGTACTGGAAGCTGCCAGAAAAAACCGCAGCCAAGGAAGTCGAGGGCTGGTTCGTCACCGGCGACCTGGCCCGGCAGGACGACGACGGCTACGTCTGGTTCAAATCGCGCACAGATGACGTAATCATCACCAGTGGCTACCGCGTCGGGCCGATGGAGGTCGAAAGCGCGATTCTCAAACACCCCAACGTGGTCCAGGCCGGCGTCATCGGTGTTCCGGACGACACGCGGGGCGAAATCATCAAGGCGTACGTCGAGACGTCCGGAGACGGGCCGGACCACGAGACGCTCCGGACAGAAATCCAGTCTGTCGTCCGAGAGACCCTTGCCGAGTACGAGTACCCTCGCGAGATCGAGTTCGCCGAGACGTTACCACAGACGACGAGCGGGAAGATCCGGCGAACGGAACTGCAGGAGTGGGACGCCGACGACAGTGCCGGCGAGTCGTAGCCTCCGGTGCCGTCATCGGTAGCTGTATACTGGCCGAGGTCAGTGAGTTATTCTGGTCTTCACTCACTTCAATGAGAAACCGACCTCAATATGCGAGACTGTGGGGTATATTAGGCCGGTATCGAATTTTGGACCATATTTGAGTTATATTTGACCCTTTTACAGTTATGAATATCGAGAACATAGAAGCAGATAGCGAAAGGTAATTAGAAATCACCTTTTCGGATCGCTGCTGGACTCTATCTCGCTTCGAATATCTCTAATACCGTAGTACCTCAACAGGCGATAGGAACGTCAGATCCCTTCAGCGACCAGGATCAAGCCTGCGCGGCTGGAGGCGATCGCTTTCGGCGAAAACACATATAATACGACTGTTTGCGGGTCGTAACTGCAGGTATGAATGGAACGGACAGCCAGGATGGCCCGGCGTTCGGACGCGGGTAATCCCGTTTGCCTCCTCCACCCCGCGACCCCACGAGCGACGGGTGTTCGATGGTCCGCTGCTCACTTCCGTGCCTGGCGGAGTGCCATCGTTTAACCACGTGGGCGCACCCCTGCAGGTGCGACCACGCCGACCGCCGTCCCCGTGGGACGAGGCTTCCACGTTAGCTCACGGGGTCCACGTCCGTCAGACCGGACGCCCCCGGTGTTCGGTCCCCGCTCAAGACCACAGTGCGGGCAAGGAGGGGGGCCTAGCCCCCCGACCTAGTCCATCTGAAAGTCCGCCGCCGCCCCATAAGGGCCTTTCGGATGCGCCCACAGACCGCTGGACGACGCGCCGGTGGACAGACCGGCCTACAGCAGGTCCAGCGCCCGCGCGAACCACGTGCCCCCAACCGGTATGAGCATGCCCGCGAGGACGACACCCCAGCGATGGTACTCCATCAGCGTTGACTCGGTCAGCCCCAGCACGAGGCTCTCGGGGACGGTGACTGCCCAGAGAACACTGAGGGCGACGATGAACACGCCCATACCGATGCTTGCGCCCGCCGCGACGCTTGGGTCCGACCGACCCTCGCGGCCAGCCGCCAACACGATGATGCAGACCAGCGCGAATACGCCCGGCAGCAGCGGGGAGAGCGCCCCCGAACTGTAGTACGCCCCGACGGCACTCGCTGTTTCGACGAGGCCGTACGGGACTGCGAGCACAAGGAGATACAGAACACACCCGACGATGCCGATAGTCGGAGCGAGCCGCAAGTCGTCCATATCGTCGCTCGGTCCGGCGGCGTCTTAACAGCGACGTTCGAGCGAAACGAGGAAATGTCGCCTCGCCGTAGCCGTGGCCATGGGACTGGGTTCCACCGCGAAAAAGATACAGAAGGTCGCCGACATCGCTGAGGATCTTTACAAGAAGGTCAACGAGCTGAAGACACAGCTCGAGGACTTGCGGAGCACTGTCGACGAGACGAATACTCGCGTCGACGGAATGGAGCAGGAACTGGCCGAACAGCGCGCGCTCATTGAGGCACTCGCCGAAGAACGGGGCGTCGACACCGAGACGGTCGTGGCTGAGGTCGCCGTTGACACCGATAGCGACACAGCTGAAGCGGTTTCAGAGTAATCCCCTGACTGCGGCACCATCGCGCGGCGGAACCGGTTGGTTTAAACCATAACGTCATCATACCATTGTACGTAGGGCGCTTAGCTCAGCTTGGACAGAGTGCTTGGCTTCGGACCAAACCGTCGGGGGTTCAAATCCCTCAGCGCCCGTGACTTTTGCACGAACGACACTGAATGCTGAGGAGCGTCGGCTGAGGGATTTGTATCAGGGAGGTGCTTGCTCCGACGTGGTTCAAACCCCTCAGCGCCTGTGTTCCGTGGCGAGCAAGTCGATGAGCAGTAACAGGGCCCTCTGAGGAAGCACCGTTTCTACGCGAACAACAGTGAGCTGTCCGTCCTGCTTTGCGGGAATCGAATACGGAAAGAACCGGCACAGAGATTCCGAACCACATGGAGCGTCACACAGACTGGAGAATGTCGGTGGATGTCGGTGTGTTGCGGACTTTCGCGATGGGATTGCGCCAGGTGGATCAGTCGTCGGCCGGTTCCACGACGCCTTCGAGTCCGGCCATCTCCAAACCGCCGCCGATGGTCCGGTTCGGGTACGGGATGTTGATGTCTTCCGCGTCGAACCGTTCCTTGACCGTCTTGACGTATTCGGCGCGGGTCTTGACGAAGTCCGCCCGGTTCGGGTCCTCGATCCAGATGCGTGACTGGAGGCCGACGGAGGAGTCACCAAGTTCGACCAGCCGAACGGACGGTTCGGGGTCGTCCATAATCTCGGGGTGGTCTCGGGCCTCCTCAAGAATTATCTCCGTCGCCTTGTCGATGTCGTCGTCGTACCCGATGCCGAACAGGAACTTCAGTCGAAGCTGCTCCTTGGCGACAGGGTTCTTGATGACGCCATCAGTTAGATTCGAGTTCGGAACGGTCAGCAGTTCGTTATCGAAGGTCCGGACGCGGGTAACACGGAGGCTAATGTCCTCGACGACGCCGGAGTTGCCATCCCACTCAATCCAGTCGCCGATCCGGAACGGCTTGTCGGTGTAGATGAACACGCCGGCGACGAAGTTCTGGAGGACGTCCTGCATCGCGAAGCCGATAGCCAGCGTCGCCGCTGCGGCGATGGTTGCCAGCGACTGCAGGAAGTTCCCGTATTCGGCCATCCCGAAGGCGACAGAGATGGCGACGAACACGATACCGATGCTGACGACCTTTTTCAGTGGTCGCCGAGCGTGGGTATCGAGGTCGCGTGACTTGAGCGAGCGGTCGACTATAGGCAGGACAATCGCCTTCCCCAGAGTGTAGACGAGGACGAAGACGACGACGAAAACCACCGCTGAAGCGATGGAGCCGGCGGCTGGGACGCCGAATCCGTTGAGCAGGTCCGCGAGGGGCTGGACTTGCATCATTTCTCAAATACCGCGGTGTGACCACGGACCTGAATCACGGTAGCGTTGACCATCTCAGCTAGGTCGTCAGCGAGTTCCTCTGCTGTTGTGCCGCCCCGGGACGACCGGAGGAACTTCACCTTCACGAGGTCCGTGTTTTCCAGTTGATCGTCGAGTTCGTCCGCGACGGATTCGATGCCGTGTTTGCCGACGCGGAGCGTCGCGTCAAGGTCGTGTATTCGCGACTGTCGAGAAGAGTCACTCATGTACACGGTTTAGCAAGGACAGCCCCTTAAAACCAGTAGTCGTAAAGAATCCTCAGTCGTACGGGTAGCGGGACTGTGACCCACAGTCACACGTAATGACGACGTGGCCGGACTGGGTTCGAGACCGGGCGTTGTGTCCGTGCAAGAGGTACGTGTCGCAGGCGTCACACGTCGACCGCTCGAACGACCGCGGCAGGCGCAGGCGGTGGCGTTCGGCGACACGCCGAGCGCGCCGGACGTACGACCGGGCGCGTTCCTCGTTACCGGCTTGGACGGCCTCGCGAGCGAGCGACTGAAGACGCTCAATCCGCTCGCGGGCGATGGTCGCCTCGTCCGTCATTGGCGGTACTGGGTCGGCGGCGGGAAAATGCCTTCCGAACGAGCTAGCAACTTCGATATCACGCTCTGGGTACTTTCTGGCTGTTCTGAACTTTTCTTTGGGACGCAAATACTGCCAATCATGTCCCCTCACAGGGAAAGTCGATAGGATTTTCGGCCCCGACGGAGTTGCCCGAGACGTGCGCGTCCTGAATTATCTCGAACTGGCCGACCGCCTCAATCGGTCGGGCATCGGCACCGCCGTGAACCACCAGCGCGCGGCGCTGTCCGAAACCGACATTGAGGTCGAGACGACGCCATGGCAGGAGGGACATCCGGCGTGGGCACTTGGTGGCAATCTCGCGTTCAATGACCCGATGTTCCGCGAGTTCGATATCGCCCACTGCAACATGATCGGACCGGGCTCCGTCGCTGTGGCCCGGTACGCGGCACAGGCGGATATCCCGCTTGTCCTGCACGCCCACGTCACCCGAGAGGATTTCCGGGATAGCTTCCGCGGGTCGAACCTGATCGCGCCGGCGCTGGGCCGCTACCTCCGGTGGTTTTACTCGCAAGCCGACCTCGTACTCTGTCCCTCCGAGTACACGAAAGGTATCCTCGGATCGTACCCAGTCGACGCGCCGATACGGCCGATGACAAACGGCGTCGACATCGACGCGCTGGCGGGCCATGAGGACATGCGCGGGGACTACCGGCGGCGCTACGATCTGGACGGGATGGTCGTCTTCGCCGTCGGCAACGTCTTCGAGCGCAAGGGGCTGACGGCGTTCTGTGAACTCGCACAGGAGACGGAACACGACTTCGCGTGGTTCGGCCCCTACGACGCCGGGCCGCAGGCCTCCAAGACTGTTTCCCGGTGGGTGAACGACCCGCCCGAGAACGTGACCTTTACCGGATGGATAGAGGATATCCGCGGTGCGTTCGGGGCCGGCGACGTGTACCTGTTCCCGACGAAGGCCGAGAACCAGGGGATCGCCGTGCTGGAGGCGATGGCCTGCGGGAAGGCGGTCGTCCTCTCGGACATTCCGGTGTTCCGGGAGTACTACGAGGACGGCCACGACTGTCTCATCTGCGCCGACGAGTCCGAGTTCCGCGAGGCGCTGGAGCGACTCGCCGAGAACCCCGACCTTCGTGAGCGGCTTGGCGAGAATGCCAAGGAGACGGCTAGGGAGCACAGCTTAGACCGGGTCGGCCGGCGGCTGGTCGAGACGTACGAAGAACTGGCCTGAGTGGCGTTCGAAGCCGGCAGTCGTTACGCTGAGATCGGTTCCGTTTCCACAGATGCTGACGGCGAGCGACGCCAGACGACCGCGACCAGCGACGCGCCAACCAGCACCAGCGCGCCGGCGACGGCGAACGCGAGCAGGAAGTCGTAGCCGCCGAGCCAGCCGCCGAGTATCGACCCGACACCGCTCGCGAGCCCGGAGATAGCGGTGTACAGCCCGAGCGCCTCGCCGCGAATCGCCGCCGGGGCAAGCTGAGTGACGACGCTGGCCGCGGTAACGGCGATGACGGCCCAGGCGACGCCGATGAGGGCGAACACGACACCGTTGACAACTGTCCCGACGAGCGTCGCCGACAGCAGAAGTCCCACGACGGCGACGGCCGGATGGAGCGCCGCGCGGGCGAGCAGACTCCCGACTTGGAGCCCGCTCGGGTCGTACCGCTCGGAAAGCGCACCGGCGCGGCCGTACCACAGCGCCGACCCGACACTTGAAATGAGATACAGCGCGAAGACGAGTCCCGATTCGTAGCCGAGCGTCCGCGAGAGATACAGCGGTAGCGGTCCCCAGAACACGCCGAAACCGGTACAGAAAGCGATGACGGCGACGAAATAGATAGTCAGCGACGGGGAGAACCGAGCCGCGACTTCTCGGGGGTGTATCGACCGCGTGAGCCAGTACAGCCGGCCCGGACCGACCGGGAACGTCGCGCTCCGGACCGGCAGCCGGCGCGACCGGGCGATGGCTCGCGCCACCCGACTGGCCCGCGGCCGGTTGAGTTCGTCGGGGTCAGCCGGCAGCCACTTCGCCGCGAGAAACGCTGACAGACCGACTGCGGCCGCACACAACCACAGTAGCGACTGCTGGGCGGCAATCTCGCCGAGTGGTCTAGAGAGCAATGCCGTCCACACAAGTCCGAGGACCAACCCACCAGCCCAGCCCCAACCCTGGTAGCGGTTCAGGATGGCGAACCGCGCCGGCCAGTCCCGCTCGACGGTTCCGGCGGTGACAAGCAGTGTCAGCACCGGTGCGGCAGCGCCAGCCGCGAACCACAGGAGACCGTTACCGACGATGACAAGCCACGGCTCCTCCGTGAGCGAAACGAGCACCAGCGCGAGGGTCGCCAACCCCAGTGTGAGGAGGACGAGCGACCGACGCCTCCCCGTTTTGTCGGCGATGCGGCCGAAAATGAGTGCCCCCGGCGCACCCGCAGCGGCGGCCACCCCGGCGAGGACGCCTAGCATGAACGTCTCACCGCCGATAGCGACGAAATACAGCGGCACGAGCAACGAGCCCGCGCCCAGCGCGACCGATGTGAGGGCCCAGGCGTATAGCCAGCCGTCCCGATCCATTATCCACAGTCCATCACGGTCCCTGAAAAGAACTCTGGCACCTGCCGGCGGGTGACAGCTGTCTGACTGGTGGCTTGCCAATGGCAACGGTTTAACGCCTGGTCCTGCTACGCCGCGGCGATGACACTGCCGCACGTCGCGACGTTCACCGACACGTACTTGCCGACCGTCAATGGGGTGACCTATACGGTCCAGACGTGGCGGGACCGCTGGCGCGACCGCGGCGGTCGTATGGGCGTGGTCTATCCGAAAAGCGACCACGACCCGTCCGAGAACGAGTACCCCGTCCGGAGCCTTCCGTTCCCGTTCTACGAGGGGTTTCGGCTCGGGATGCCACAGATACCGAAGGGCGTCCGCGATGCCGAACTGGTCCACGCCCACACGCCGTTTAGCCTCGGGATGGCGGGCCAGCGACTCGCAGGAAAGCTCGATATCCCGTTCGTCGCGTCGTATCACACGCCCACGAGCGAGTACGCCGAGTATGTCTCCTTCAACGGCGCTGTCGAGTCAGCGGTCCGCTCCAGCGCCGAGAGCTACGAACGCTGGTTCCTGGGCCGCGCTGACACCGTTATTGCGCCAAGCGAGCGCGCAGCGACCCACCTCCGGGAGTCTATTGGTCTTGATACAACGGTGACGGTCGTTCCGAACGGCGTTGACACGACCGTGTTCGAACCGGTCGACACGACCGCGTTCCGGGACCGCTACGCCCTCCCCGACGGCCCTATCGTCGGCTACACCGGCCGCCACGGCTACGAAAAGTGCCTCGAAGACATCATCACCGCCTGCGAGGGACTGGACGTGACCGTCGTACTCGGCGGCGACGGTCCGGCCCGTGAATCCCTCGAAGCGACAGCCGAGCACAGCGACGCCGACGTGCGCTTTCTCGGCTTTCTGGACCGTGCGGAGCTCCCCGAACTGTATTCGACGCTCGACGTGTTCGCGTTCCCCAGCCCCGTCGAGACGCAGGGGCTGGTCGCGCTGGAGGCCAACTGCTGTGGGACGCCCGTCGCCGGTGTCGACGCCGGCGCACTCAGCGACACCATCGAGGACGGCGAAACCGGCTACTCCTACGACGAAGGCGACATCGATGGCTTCCGCCGGGCTATCGAGCGCGTCCTCAACGAGCGGGAGCACCTTCGAGAGCGCTGCCTTGCCCGGCGGGACGTTATCAGTGTCGAGCACGCCATCGACAAACTGGCCGACGTGTACAACGGGGTGCTGTAGCTGTCGCCGGCACAGCGCCTGAGTCGCGCATCTCAGGCCCGCGAGTGCGACCAGCCGATACCGAAGGCGAGCCCGTTGAGCGTTCCAAGCAGTATCCCGAGATAGAAATCCCCCAGTGACACGGCCAGTATCAGGCCGGCCCCGATGCCCAGCGCCAGCCCCTTCAGGACCGTCGGCCAGTGGAGCCAGCTCAATCGGCCGTCAGCAGCGTCGCTCATACGCCTTCTCAGGCCGCCGTCGAGTAAACTGTACCCCTTCGTCACGCCTGTTCGTGCTGGTCGAGGGTGGACTGCCGCTCCGCCAGCGCATCGATTCGGTCGTCGACAGCTGGATGCGACCGGGGTAACACACATTCGGTGACTGTTCGCCAGCGGTGAGCAAGGCGTTCGGCCCGTCCCTCCGGCGGGGTCCGCTCGTCGGCCGCAATGGCGTTCGGGACCACACAAAGCTCTCGGACACCGGTCTCGGCGGTTCGGATGTCTGTGTCCGGGCGCTGGTCGTCTGTCAGCGATTCCAGCGCGCTGGCGAGTGCCGCCGGGGAGCCACAGATGGCGACGCCGCCCGTGTCCGCGGCGTACTCCCGGATCCGTGAAAGGAGTCGATAGCAGGCCGTGCTGGCGAGATACAGCGTTGCCGTGACGGGTATCGCGATGACAGCAAAGAGCAGCATCACGATTTGAATGTTCCCGCCAGCGAACCACGTCCCGTCCCGGTCGTCACCGCCGAGGAACCAGTGACAAAGCCCCGAGTACTGCACTGTCTTCCCGAGCGTGCGAGTAAACAGCGCGCTGACGGTTGGAAGAAACGCGGCCGCAGTCATGACGAACGCGTCGCCGTTCTTGAGATGGGCCAGTTCGTGGGCGATAACGGCGTCGAGTTCCCGGTCGTCGAGTCGGTCCACGAGCGCCGTGGTCACGAACAGCGTCTGCTCGCCGGGCCGACTGGCGACATAGCTGTTGGGCGTCTCCGAGTCGATAACTGTCACGTCCGGTGTCGCCATGTTCGCGGTCTGTGCCAGCCGGGCCACCCGTTCTTCGATGCGGTCGGCGGTTTCGCTGCGCCGTATCTTCGCCCGCATCTCATCGACGGACTCGGGATCGGATGCTCTGGATTCGGTTGCGCTCGTCCCAGCATCCCGGAGCGTCATCCGGTAGCCGTAGATGGACTGAACGGCAAGGACGAGCGGCGTCCCGACGAGGACAACGGGCCACAGCGGCACGATATCGAACCCCATTGTCCAGAACAGCGTCCCGGTGTCGTACCCGACCAGCGGCAGGAGGCCGACCGCAACATGGCCGAGCACGTATGCGACACCGACAGCCACGGCGTCGAAGGCAACGAGCACCACTATAAGCGCGATGAGACGTGCACGGAGGGACCACGTCGTGGACTGGAGGGGAGGCATAATTGTCTGTTCGTCATGACGAACAAAAAGTGTACGGAGGGTTCGGGCCCGACCTCAGGCCACCGGCCCGGGTGATTGCTCACTCGCGTGCTTATGCCAGTGCGCTGCCGGCCCGGATGATCTCACGTTCGCCGAACGCCGGCCCCACCAACTGGAGCCCGACTGGCAGTCCGTCGTCGGTTTCGCCGGCCGGAACGGAGATCGCCGGAAGGTTTGCGAGGTTCACCGGCGTCGTGTTGGCGTCGGCCAGATACATCGTGAGCGGGTCGTCGAGGCTTTCGCCGCGTTGCATCGGCGGGACGGGCATCGTCGGCGAGGCGAGCACGTCGGCGTCATCAAGCGCCTCGTCGAAGTCCTGCTTGACCCACGCGCGAGCGTCTTGGGCCTTCTTGTAGTACTTATCGTGGTAGCCCGCCGAGAGGGCGTACGTGCCGAGGAGAACCCGGCGCTTGACCTCCTCGCCGAAGCCCTCCTCACGGGCGTTCGCGAAAGACTCGTTCCAGTTGCCGTCGTAGCCGCCGGACTGTCCGTACCGGACGCCGTCGAACCGCGCGAGGTTCGAGGACGCCTCGGACATGGCGATGACGTAGTACGCCTCGACAGCGTGTTCGACCGAGGGAAGGTCGACCTCGTGGTAGCTCGCACCCTGGGCTTCGAGGTCGTCCATGGCATCCCAAAACGTCTCGACGACCTCCTCGTCGGCCCCGTCGAGCAGTTCCGTCGGAACGCCGATAGAGAGCCCATCGACGTCGCCGTCGGCGGCCGCCGCGTAGGGGCCGTCGCTCTCGGGCGCTTCCTGCGTTGTCGCGTCGTGCTCGTCCGCCCCTGCGATGACATCTAGCAGTTCCGCAGCGCCTTCGACGGACGGCGCGATAGGGCCGATCTGTTCGAGGCTGTTAGCGTAGGCGATGAGGCCGTACCGGGAGACCAGCCCGTAGGTCGGCTTGATGCCGACGACGCCACAGAAGGCGGCCGGACAGCGAATGGAACCGCCGGTGTCGCTTCCGAGCGCGAGGTCGGCATCGCCGGCGGCGACGACGGCTGCCGACCCACCGGAGGAACCGCCCGGAACACGACCCTCAGCGGCGGGGTTCTCGACGGCCCCGAACGCCGACGTTTCGGTGGTCGTCCCCATCCCGAACTCGTCCATATTCGTCTTGCCGGGGATGGTTGCGCCGGCATCTTTCAGTCGCTCGACGACCGTCGCGTCGTACGGCGGCACGTAGTCGGAAAGCATCGCCGAGCCACAGGTCGTCCGGACGCCTTCGGTTGAGATGTTGTCCTTGACTGCGACGGTCTTACCCGCCAGCGGACCGTCGTCTGCGCCCTCGATGGTCTCGTCGGTGACGTAGCCGTTGTACGCCGTCATTTACGACACCTTCGGCCCTTTGAACTGCCCTTCTTCGGTATCGCTGGCGTTCTGGAGCGCCTCTTCCTGTGAGAGGCTCTCCCGTGTTTCGTCGGGGCGCATCACGTTCGAGAGTTCGGCCTCCCGCTCCGTCTCTGGGACATCGTCGAGCGCTTCGAACGCGTCGAGAATGTCGGCAAATTGCTCAGTGAACCGTTCGATCTCGTCGTCTGCGAGGTCGACACGGGCGAGGTCGGCGACGTGCTTGACCTCCTCGGGATCGACGGCGGGGTCGCTCATGTCGGGCCCGAGTGCTGGATGCGCGGTAAGCGTTTCGAAACACCGGGCATACTTATAGACCTATTAACAATTAGTGAAGGGAATACACAAGATTTGCCAACTCTTGTTTTCCGTTCCGAAAATTGGACTTCTGAAACAGACAAAAGTTTTAAGTCGCCGTAGATACAACAATTGGTTACAACACGTTTTTCGGGTACGATACCCGGTTGTCCCACCCCCCAACAAATGACCGATACCAGCATCCGCCGATACTCGAACGAGCGCGAAACGGAGACAGAGCAGACGGAGGAAGAAGAGTCGGAGACACTCGTCTGTCCGGAGTGTAGCGGGGCGTTACTCTCCGACAGCGAGCGCGGTGAAACGGTGTGTGAAGACTGTGGGCTGGTGGTCGAGGAGGACGAGATCGACCCCGGTCCCGAGTGGCGCGCGTTCGATTCGAAGGAGAAAGACGAGAAATCACGCGTCGGCGCACCGACGACGAACATGATGCACGACAAGGGCCTGTCGACCAACATCGGCTGGCAGGACAAGGATGCCTACGGCAACTCCCTGTCCTCGCGCCAGCGTGAGAAGATGCAGCGTCTGCGGACCTGGAATGAGCGGTTCCGCACCCGCGACTCCAAGGAACGCAACCTCAAGCAGGCCCTTGGTGAGATTGACCGGATGGCTTCGGCGCTCGGGCTGCCCGAGAACGTTCGTGAGACGGCCAGCGTCATCTACCGTCGCGCACTTGACGAGGACCTCTTGCCCGGCCGCTCCATCGAAGGCGTCTCGACAGCGTCGCTGTACGCCGCCGCGCGACAGGCCGGCACACCCCGTTCGCTCGACGAGATTGCGGGCGTCTCCCGTGTCGAGAAAGACGAAATCGCTCGTACATACCGCTACGTCGTCCGCGAACTCAGCCTCGAAATACAGCCGGCTGACCCCGAGAGCTACGTCCCGCGGTTCGCGTCGGATCTCGACCTCTCGGAGGAGGTCGAACGGCGCGCCCGCCAGCTCCTCCAGAACGCCAAGCAAGAGGGTGTCCACTCCGGGAAGTCACCAGTCGGCCTCGCCGCCGCCGCCGTCTACGCTGCCTCGCTGCTCACCAACGAGAAGGTGACCCAGAGTCAGGTCAGCGAAGTCGCCAACATCTCCGAGGTCACCATCCGCAACCGCTACCACGAACTGCTGGAAGCAGAGGACAACATCCACCCCTAACTGGTATCGTAACCTAAACCACCGACTGTACCGTTCAGTCGGTATGGAGACCACTCGGCATTTTGTCGCGACAGTCTACGCCGTCAGCGACGGTCGCGTCGCGTTGCACGAACACGATAAACTGGATATGTGGCTGCCCGCCGGCGGCCACATCGACCGCGACGAACTGCCCCACGAGGCCGCGCTCCGCGAGACACGCGAGGAACTGGGCCTCGACGTTGACCTGATCGCTCCACAGCAGGACATCGAGAGCGAGACGGTCCGTTCCATCCCACAGCCACAGCACTTCCTGCTCGAAGACATCAACGTCAACGCCGAGGGCGAGGTCGGCCACCAGCACATCGATTTCATTTTCTACGGCCGGGCAGAGAGCCGCAACATCACACCGGGGACGGGCGAACAACCGGCCGACGACTGGGAATGGTTCTCTGTTGACGACTTACAGAAGAGCGAGGAACTCCCTGCAGATGTCGTCGAGGTCGGCCAGCAAGCAATCAATGCTGTCGAAGAGTGACTTACGCCTCAGCGACGCCCCAGTCGATGTTGGCCCAGAGCCGTTCCCACACGTAGTACAGGGCCGTCTTAGCGATGGCCGCCGAAAGCCCGATTTTCGCAGACGAACCGATTTCACCGGTAAACAGGAAGGCGATACCGAACACGACGCTGGTCGCGAACAGTCGGTAGCTCACGGCTTTGGCGACTGACCGCCGGTGTTGCGTCATTATCGTTCACCCCACTGTACTGGCGGAGATTCGATAGGGTGGCGTCCAACCCGCATACTTGTCATTCAAAATTAACTATCTGGGCCAGCCACTAAAGTATAATTACATATCATTACTTCTCGGTAACGACTTCGGTGACGGCGTCTGGGTCAGTCCGCGAGCGATTCGACGTACTGCGTGACGTGATCGTCCATCCGGCGCTTGTAGCCGGCCTGTCGGGCTAGACGGTCGAGTTCCCGAGCGGCCAGCGAGCCGTACTGGGCGGCCTTCTTGTCCCGGTCCGCAATCTCGTCCGGGAGCGAGTCCCGGGCCGCCGCCCGGAGCGCGACCTTGCGCGTCTCGCCGTCGACGAGCAGGTCGCCGTCCAGTCGAAGCGCGGCGTCGACGACGCGGTCGTGCAACAGCGGCGTCACAGGCTCGACGCCGGCGGCCCGCAGTGCAAGCACGTCCCGCTCTAACTGGTCGGGGAGCGAAGCGACGACCTCTCGCTGGGCTCCGCGGACGGTGTCGGCCTCCACACGGGGGTCTTCGGGAGCCTTGGCGACTTTCGCGTAGCCGCCGAACAGCTCGTCGGCCCCCTGTCCGAGCGCGAGCCGGTCAAAGCCATCCGCCGCGACCCGTTCGGCGGCGAGGTACAGCGGGAGCGCTATCTGCACGTCCATCGCGTTCACCCGGTTCGTCGCGCGGGCGATCTCGGGGACCGCCCGCTCGATGGCGTCGTGGGTGAGTTCGACCACGCGGACCTCGGTTCCCAGCAGGTCGGCGGCCGACTGCGCCGCCTCGACGTCGTGGCTGTCCGGGAAGCCGGCGACGTACAGCGGCGCGTCGAGTCGTGCCGCGAGCAGCGCCGAGTCCACACCGCCGGAGAACGCGATTGCGAGGTTCTCGGTGTCGACGGCGTCGATGCTCGTCTCGACAGCAGCACGGACCCGCTCGACTGCCGTTTCGTGGGTATCGAACGGGTCCGGCGACGGGAGCGAAAAGCGGCGTCCGTGGCCCCCCTCGTCGCGGACGTACCCAGCGGGAAACGACTGCGGGTCGGCCAGTGCCGTCGGGTCGTGGCTCCACTGCTCGGGGTCGAGCCGCTCCCCGTCAGAAACAGCACGCTCCACGAACAGTGGGTACCGCCCGAGAACGTCACGGACGAGCGTCCCGTCCAGTTCGCCCGCGAACCCGCCAGTACCTGGGAGCGCGTCGCCGCTCGCGAGGGCGTCGGCGACGGTGTCCGGATCGGCTCCCTGCATCACTGTAGGAGCTCCGCGATGCCGTTCTTGACGCGCCGCTTCGCCCCGCCGGCGGCCTGCCGGAAGCTGATGCGCCACGGCGTCCGCTTACCCTCGACGGTCGTCTTGCCTTCACGGATGGCGTCGAGGATTGCCTCGACCGTTTGCTCGTCCGTACCAACGTTGGTGACCGCCTGCCCGACCATCTCCGCGATGTGGGCGTCGCTGCCGGCGGTCATCGGCAGCCCCTTTCGGCGAGCGAACCGCTCGGCCTGCCGGTTCGACCGCCCGGTCAGCAGCCGTGAGTTGTACACTTCGATAGCATCGGCGGTCGCGAGTTCGGCCTTCGAGATGTGTTCTAACACGCCGTGGCGGGACTCCTGAAACGGATGGGGAACGACCGCGAGCCCGCCCTGGTCGCGAATGCGGTCAAGCGTCTCGTCGAACGGGAGGTGTGGCGGAATCGCCTCCTGAATCCCCAGCGCGAGGACGTGTCCGGCGGCACACGTGACCTCCATCCCGGGAATTCCGACGAGGCCGTACTCCGGGGCGAGTTCGGCTGCCCGGAGACTGGCGTCTATTTCGTCGTGGTCAGTCACGGCCAGCGCGTCCAGCCCGACGCCGCTGGCCTGCTCTAAGAGGAGCTCGACCGGGTCCCGGCCGTCGTACGACAGCGACGAATGCGCATGTAGCTCAACCGACTGCACAGGTAGCGATAACGGGGGGCAGGGCAAAAACGCCCCGGTCCGCCCCAGTGCTCACAGAGAACAAACCGGCCGCCGTGTCCATGGCGGCCGAATGCCCGAAGGAACGCCCATCTGTCCCACGAGACTGAGCGTGTGTTTCCCGACGATACGACCGTCAATCGACGGTCGCATGTAGCAATTACCGGTACGCAGGAATCAGTGGTCCCCCCCAGCTTGGCGGGGATTAAAGTAGGGCTGACCGCCCCGGCTCAGTCAGCTGAACTCCCGCTCGCCACCGAGTTCTCACCGGTGTCAAATGGCGGCGGCCCGTGGACCTCAGTGTCTTCTAGGTAACACTGCGGGTCCGGGGCGAACAGGTCGTCTTCGATGGTGAGCGCCCGGAGCCGGGACGCCCCACGGCAGACCCCGGCATAGCGGCAGTCTGCACATTTGCCTGTGAGATGCTCTTCGCGGTTCCGGAGCGCCGAAAGCAGCGGGTTCGACTCGTCCTCCCAGATGTCGCCGAACGAGCGGTCGCGGACGTTCCCCAGCGAGTACCCCTGCCAGAACTGCGTGAGGTGGACGTTGCCCTGGTAGTCCACGTCGGCGACACGTTCGCCGGTCGGGTCTCCGCCGTTGACCCGCAGGTACTCGTATACCCGCTGGGCCTGCGCATCACTCATGTGCTCGCGGGCGTACTCCACGAGGTAGGCCGCGTCGGCGTAGTTCCCGACCAGTAGCGTCTCGATTACCTCTCCACGGTCGTGGTACTTGCGGGTCATGTCACAGACTCGCTTCACCGCCTGTCGGCGGTCCTCGGGTGTGAGGTCGGCGTCGACAATCTCAGTCCCGCGACCGCCGTAGTCCAGATGGTAGAAACAGAAGCGGTCGACGCCCACGTCGGTCAGCAGGTCCACGACCCCCTCCAGATCCGCGGCGTTGCGCTCGGTGATGGTGTACCGGAGGCCGGTCTTCAGTCCCGCGTCGAGACAGTTTTCGATTCCCTGGACTGCGCCCTCGAACGCGCCGTCAACCCCACGGAAGTCGTCGTTTCGCTCTGGCAGGCCGTCGACGGAGACGCCGGCGTATTTCAGCCCAGCGTCTTTCAGCGACTGGGCGCGTTCTTCGGTAATGAGTGTCCCGTTGGTCGAAAGCACCGGTCGGACACCGACCTCGTTCGCGTAGGTGACCAGTTCTTCGAGGTCGTTGCGGACGAGCGGCTCGCCGCCGGAGAACAGTACCACCGGCGCGCCGTAGTCCGCGAGGTCCTCAAGCAGCGCTTTCCCTTCCGCGGTCGAGAGTTCCCCGTCGGCGATTTCCGTGTCCGCGGCGGCGTAACAGTGGTCACAGTAGAGATTGCACTGCTTGGTGACGTTCCAGACGACGACGGGCCGGCGTTGCTTTTCGTCCCTGATCTGGCGTTTGGTCGACTCGTTTGCCGCGTCGTACCGGAGACCATCCCCTTCGGCGTCGAGGTCACAGAGCAGTTTCGAGACCGAGATCATCGGTTTTCACCCCGGAGCGTCTCCGACTCCATTTCGTCGACGCTCATGGTTTCATCGGCCCCCGTTTTCCCCGCTCCGAGCGTCGCAGCATCCGTCTGGTAGCGGTGCGTCTCGTCGGCGGGACACAACCACAGTGTGACGGCCGTGCGCGCGAACAGCGACGCTGCTTGCTCTCTGGCGATGTCGGCGGACGGCGCACTGACACTGCCGACGTGGGTGAGTGGGTCCGCCGTATCCTCACGGACGAACACCTCCCACTCGCGACTCGTTGCGCCGCGTGGGGCGTCTACCTCGTGGTCGAACTCTTCCATATCCCCCTGTTAGACTCCCCAAGAAAAACGGGACTAGCGTGTTCTCAGCTACTGGGAACTACGACAGTCCTCGCGGTTGTGAAGCGGCGATAGCCCCATTCGAGAGGATCAGAGAGCAAAACAGCACAGCCCGGTGTCCGAGCCAGGCGGCCCTCACTCGGCTTTTTCGGCGTTACAGAGCGTCTGGGTGTCCACGCCCCCGAGACGGTGGGTGGATGGACAGACCAGCAATTCGATATAGCAGTATCTGATTTATCGCGGGGTCGAACCGGTGCCCTGCGAAAGGAGCACAGACTTTCGACTCCGGCCGAAACGTGCTGGGAAAAGACCGGTCAACTCACTCAGCTATCGAAACGCCGTCTTATGCTTCGTAGCCGGCGTAGTCCATCAGCTGTTTGAAGATATCGGTGTCCATCGCCTCTTTGTAGACGACACCAGTGATCATCCCACCGGGGTAAGAGGTCCCGTTCATCGCGTGGCTCACCTTGTGACAGTGCGCGAGGTAGATACCGGGGTCGGCGTCGGCTTCGAACTCGATCGTGTGCCGACCGGCGGGCGGGATGCTGGTGACGTCTTGTTCGTGGCGGGCGGCTTCCGGAATCTTCCCGCCGTCCTTGTGGGTCACCTGGAAGCGGTGGTTGTGGATGTGCATCGGGTGATCCATGTACCCGTTATTACACATGTGGATGCGCACCGTATCGCCCTGCTCAACGATGATCGGCGAGCCATCCTCCGGGTGAAGCGTCCGGGGTGCCGACTTGCCGTTGACGGTGAACGTGTCGGGGCGACGGTTACGAACGTCGTAGTTGGCGTCCATGCCGGCCATCTGCCGGTTCAGCCGGGAGTCCCACTCCTTCAGCGTCATGAAGTACTCCTTGTCGGCCGGTTCGTACCCCTTCGGGTCAACGCGGAAGATGCCGTACATCCCCATGTCGATGTGACGATGGGTCTGGTAGTGGCAGTGATAGAGATGCGTGCCCGTCACGTTCGCGGGGATGGTGTAGGTGTGTTTCTCGCCGGGGTCGATTCGGATACCCGTCGTCGTCGGGACTCCGTCGTCTTCCCACTGCTTCTGGACGGCGTGGAAGTGGACCGTGTGCGGGCGCATGCCGTCTGTGTTGTCGAAGGTGACCTCCATGTCCTCACCCTCCGTCGTCCGGAGAATCGGCCCGGGGACGCTCGGTTCGCCGTCGTCGGCCTTGAACGCCCACACCTTGGGCAGTTCGACGGGGCCGCCCATCGACCCGCCGGGATGGGCTTCGTGTTTAGCTGGGACAGAGGAAAGCGTCACTTCACCACCCTGCTCGTCGACGTTGACGATCTCTGGCGGCGACGTGGTCGGGAGGTCGCTGTCGGATTGTGCTGGGGTTGTACTGGTGTCGACTGACTCTTCGGTTGGAACCTCACCTGGAGCGGTACAGCCCGCAAGCGCGACCGTGCCACCGAGGCCGGAGGCTTTCACGAAGTCACGACGGGAGATGCCCGATCCGGGTGCGCCGATCTGATCTTCCATAAGCAATTGGGGGTAAGACACCACAGTATAAACCCCCAAAGGCAGTTCTCAGACCGGCAGAAGCGTTCTCAGTTACTGGGAACCAGGCCACGGTTACAGATAAGTCCCCCATATATTGCGTGCTGTGTGGCGGAAACATCGGCTGTGTCGGGCGGTAAGCGCTCCGAAGTCGGTTACATTAAACGTCTTGGGCGGGCAGTGTCGGGCAAGGATGGTCCGGGACCCCTTCGCTGACGAGGAGACGCCGGAGTTACAGGCGGTCCTCGACGCACTCGACGATGAGGACTGTCGCGCCATTGTCAGCGTACTGGAGGAACCGTTGACGGCGAGCGAGATATCCGACCGGAGCGGCGTACCGCTATCGACGACCTACCGAAAGCTCGAACTACTGACGGAGTCCTCGTTGCTGTACGAGGGTGTCGAGGTCCGGTCGGACGGCCAACACGCCAGCCGATACGCGATTGATTTCGAGGAGGTCGTCATCAGTCTCGACGAGGAACTGTCGCTCACCGTCGACATCTCACACCGCGCTCGGACGCCGGACCAACGGCTCGAAAACCTCTGGTCTGAGGTGCGAAAGGAGACATAACCATGGTACACATCCCAAGTTCACAGATTGGCATCGTCGTCTCGAAGACACTGATTCTCATTCTTGGTGGACTGATTACGTACTACTCGTATCAGGCGTACAGCCGGACGAAAAGCCCCCAGCACAAGTGGCTCACATACGGGTTCGGGGTGGTGACCCTCGGTGCGTTTGCCGGCGGTGTCCTCGACATCGCCGTCGGCAGGTATCTCGGTCAAGACCTGCTTCCGGTGGGCGTCTTCACGTCGAGTTCGCTGACGGCCATCGGCCTGGGTATCATCCTGTACTCGCTGTACGTTCGATAGCGACTACGTAGCGTATCTGCGCGGCGATCTCTTCGTCTCTTGTGTCTCGATTTTGTCGGAGGAGGCAGCTTCCGTGTAGCGTCGTGTCAGTGGTATTCTCACCGACTGGAAACGCTACGGACGGTATATCTATCGCGACGTGTCAATCAGAGCCATGCTTGGCGCGAACGCAGTGTTGTTAATCAGGATAAAGACAGTCACGCTGTTCTGTGGTGTGATACTGACGACGTTGACCTACCGCGCATACCGCCGCACGCAGGCACCGGCGATGCGGGCGCTCTGCTTCGGAATGGGGTTCGTCACACTCGGCGCAATACTTGGTGGCAGTCTCCATCAGCTCGTTGGGATGCCGGTGACACAGAGCGTCACCGTCGAGGAACTGTTTACCGCTGCTGGGTTCTCTATTCTGACTTACTCGGTGTACACTGACCAGCCGACGAAATCCTGAGTCACGAGTCCTCGGTGAGCGTGCGTTCACGACCGGTCAGCAGTGTTGACAGTGATTGTGGGCTATGCGCAACGAGGACAGCGACGAGGTTGCCCGCGAACAGTATGGTCCCGAAGAACGCGAGCATCCCAGCGACCAGCGCCGTGCCGTCCGGCGTCGCAAGCCACTGATTGCTCACGAGGAGGCCGTACGCAATTGTCAGTGTCATACCATCTATTGCCACGATTCGGTGGTCGTACAGGTCATCGACCATCGGCACGTCCTCGAAGCCGAGACGGTCGCTGTACCGGTGGACCCAGACGATGAACGGGACGACGTGATACAGCGTCCCGAAGACAACAAAGCCGACACCGCCGACGAGTAGCACTGTCGACGGCTGACCGAGCAGCCCAGTGTAGGCGAGCGGGTCGTTCCACCACGCAACCATCGTCAGCCCTGCCCAGAGAAACAGCGACGATGCCGCGACGCTGTAGCGGGTCAGCATCGGTGACCACTCGACACGCGCACCGACGAGCTGTCGCGCCAGAAGCACTGCCACCACGCCGAGACCAGCAGCGACGAGAACTGCGCCGAGTCGGGCCAGAATGGGTGATCCGACCAGACGACCGCTGGCCAGCGTGAGAACGCCGAGCGGATAGACGGCCGTTTCAGCCCGCTGCATCGCCGCGGCGATTCTACCGGTGTCCGCCTGCGTAAACATCGGGGCGAGCTGTGCCAGTGCGCCCACGACAGTCGTCAAGACCGCGCCGAACACGGCGAGCGTCCCATGTGCCAATAAGAGTCGGTGTCGGCCGATTCCTAGCAGCGGGAGGATGCCGGCAGCGTGGTCCAGAGCCAGCACCATTCCGGCGGCCGTCACGAGGGCAAAAAACACCAATGCCCAGCCGAAATGGATTGCCGTGACATCGAGCGCTGCAGCGAGTAGCGTCCGACCGATATTGTAACAAAGGGTCCAGACACCGATCAGCGCGACCGCTCCAGCGACTGGTAACAGAGCAGGAGTCGCTGTCAGGAACGCAGCCGCCAGACCCGCGAACCCGACCGCGGCGAGTGGTAACTGCGCAGCAGCGAGGCGGTGGGAGTGGAGTTCGATTCCACACCAGACCGGAACGAACTGTGTCAGTGCGCCCATGATGGTGAGACAGACCCACCCTGCAAGCAAGAGGTGGACCTGCGCGAGGTGGCCGGCCCGCCCCTCAACGACGCCAACAGTGACACCGGCGACTAGAAACGCCAGCGCGACAACGAAATGACGGAGCGGAATCGTCATCGGCGGCGCGGCGTCTGCGTCCACGTCGGCAGGTATTCCACTCATTGTCGTCTAGTATGACCCTGTCCCTGCTGGCAATGTGGCCGAATATGTTCGGGAAAACAGTCGGCCTGCTCACACCCGAACAGGAATATATGACGTCGAACCACCAGCCAACAGCGCAAACCGCGGCCCTGGTTTCGGAAACGGATGCACCCGATGACACACCGACGGAGCGGCTTGATGTTCGGTCGCTCGGGCCGCCGAAGCCGCTCAAGCAGACGCTGGAGTTGCTCGCGGACTTGGACGACGACACTGTCCTTGTCCAGTTCAACGACCGTGCTCCGCAGCACCTCTATCCGAAGCTCGAAGACAGAGGCTACGATTTCGAAAGTGTTGAGACCGAGGACGCGACAGTAACAGTCATCTGGCGCAGATGAGTCGGAACACAGAGCCACCTGTCGACGTGGAAGAAGCGATCGCTCGGATCGACAGTCGTGGAGCGAAGATTCAGCGGGAGCAACTCGAACGAACGCTGTCACAGCTACAGCAGGACGGCGAACTGACGGCTGACCAGCGGCTGGCGGTTGAAGAGCTGAGCGAACGGCTCGTCGACCGATTGCTCGCTGTCCCCCAAGCAAGTCTACAGGACGCGGCGAAGAGTGCGGACGACGAGCGGATCGAAACGGCGATCTCCCTGTTCGAGTGAGCCTATTCTGACGACGACGCCAGAACGAGCAGTGCATCGCTGTCCGCCGTTGCGGCGGGGGAGATGTCTTGGTCACCCTCAAACCGAACGATGTCTCCCGGCGAGAGCGACATCGTCTCGTCGCCGAGCGTCAGATCCACGGCGCCCGACCGGAGGAGGAACACGATATCCCGACCGGGATGCTTGTGAGCCGGAATCGACTCTCCCGCATCGAGTGTCAACTGGATGGTCTTTGGCTCCCCGTCGAACACCCTCATCCGGCCGTCCTCGTCGCCGTCGAGCGTTGCTCGTTCCGTTTCTGCGGCTGTCGATTCGCTCATTGTTTCGGAAGGTCGGCGACGTACTTCTGTGGGCCGTCCTGCTCGCACTGGTAGTTCGCCGCGTCGAATGTCTCAACCTCGGCTTGCATCTCGTAGAACAGCGGCTTTGGCTCGTGGTCGTTGATAATCCGAAGCGTCTCCCCAGCGGACAGCGCCTCAAAGGAGTCATGTATCTTCGAGTGTCGCTCCGGCGGCGGCGTCTCGCGTAGGTCGAGTGTGGTTGCTGGCATCACCTGAACGTTTGCCGGGAGTCGGGGAGGGGGTTCCCCCGAACACGTTCGGGAGTAAGTCCTGATGTACGCCGCCCGTTTTGTTCAATATGAGCTTTCTCTCCGGCCTCCGTGGCGGCTCAGATGTCGGGTTCGATAGCTACGGGACGTTCGTTCCCGAACACAACCCGGATCCCGGCCCGTTCCTGTCTGAAACAGCGGTACTGACCGGCGACGATCACGCCGCGTTCCACCGTCTCACGATGGACCTGTTCGACGAGCGCGGCGTGTACGACATGACGTTCGGGTACAACCTCGCACGGCTAAATCTCGACCACCGGCACCCTGACGCTGGCTTCCGCTACGGCCGTGAAACGGACGATAATCGTGTTCTCAGGGCGGAGTTCACGCCGACGACAGAGTTCTGCCCCCAGAGCGACACGCTGACTGTGGGCGCGTTCCGCGCCTGGAACGGGCTGGCGGACCGCCACGAGTACGACCTTGTCCGTGTCCGCGTGAGCCCGGATCACCACCAGAGCACCAGTATTAACGACAAACTCCAGCAACTCGAAACGCGGTACCGGCAAACCGGGCAACTCCGGCCTGACGATGAAGACGAATCGTCCGACGATAGCGCCCTGTTCTGACAGTGGACCGTCTCGGAGTAGTGCTCTCTGTGCACTCACGCCGATACAATCACTGAATAGGTGTGCCGACCCGGGCAATCACACTGCCACAATACTGCGGGCATAAACAGCCCATTTTGACGGTTGAGGACATGAAAACCATTATACGGTTTGCTGGGCGACATATCGTATACTGAGCCGACTGGGTGGGATATCGGTGGCTTGGTGAGATAGTGGAGAGCCCTCCACAACAAAAAGCAATAACGTGTCAAAAGAAGATGATATCGGGTTACTTCCGGCGCGGCGTCGCAACTGCTTGGAGGCGGAGCTGAGATGAGCAGCGGCATCTTTCGGGATGCGGACGGCACCTACAACAAGCGGTTTCTGGGACTGGTTCTTCTCGTTTTACTCGCCGTCATCGGTGCTGGCGTTGGGACGCTTGGTCTTACCGACAACAACGACTCGGCACCCGACCAGCCCGCCACCGAGATGACGCCAAGTCCGACAGAGTCGACACCAACAGAGACACCGGACGGAGCTGACGCAACGCCGACTGAAAGCGGCGGCAGTGGCTCGCCACCCCCGAGTGCGCTCCTGTCCGAAACCCCAACAGAGATGCCGGCTAACAATCAATCGGACGAGACCACCGCCAGCAACACGACGGTTGAATAATCCGGCAGCAAAACAGTGGGTCCTCAGGAAAACAGTAGATTGAGGTTGAATCCAGTCACGACGAGTCCCAGCACTGTCAGGAGCGCCGGCGGGCCGTAGTAGAGCAGCGGGTCCTCCTCCAGCACGCCGCCCCAGATGCTCAGGCCGAGACAGCAGTAGATAACAAGGAGTTTGAGGCCGAGGAAGCCGCCCCCGCCGAACGACTGGATCGCCCACCGGATCGCGGGATTCGCCTCGGTGAACGTCGGGACGAAATAGACGATGGCGATCGTGGTAACCACGTCACCGACGCCGTAGGTCGCCAGCGCCACCGCCCACACGCTGGAAAAGGACCGGCCGGAGAAGGAACTCCCTTCCAGTGTCAGCCAGTCACCATCGGCAGCACCCATACTGCATTGGGGTATGGTCAGCGGTCATATATACTCCGAGCACCAGTTATCGTATTTGAAATCTACATCTCGATGTGATCCCTCCGAAGATATCGAGTCGGAGCCTTCGTATAGGCACTCAAAGGCATATCGTAGCCTAATGAAGCCCATGGGCGATAATCAGTAGCCACTCGTATTCATCTGTGAATCTCAGGTACTATGAGTAGGTGTCGAGTCGTTGGACAGGCACGCCTCAACGGTCGCCATTCGCTGAGTTGCCGACGCGAGGGTACGTGTGCTGCCGACGCGGGTGCATGGAAAGGGACTTATCTTGTGGGCGGCCACGACGAGGTAATGAGCCTGTCCGACGCGGACCACGAACTCGTGGTCGAGGAGATCGGTCGGGAGCCGACACGGGCGGAGGCCGCTCTCTTCGAGAACCTCTGGAGCGAACACTGCGCGTATCGCTCCTCTCGCCCCCTGCTGTCGGCGTTCGACTCCGAAGGCGATCAGGTCGTCATCGGCCCCGGCGACGATGCAGCCGTCGTCTCCCTGCCGTCCCACGGCGACGGCGATGAGATGTACATCACGATGGGCGTCGAGTCCCACAACCACCCGTCCTACGTCGACCCGTTTGACGGGGCGGCGACGGGTGTGGGCGGTATCGTCCGCGACACGCTGTCGATGGGGGCCTACCCCATCGCACTGGCCGACTGTCTGTACTTCGGTGACTTCGACCGGGAGCACTCCCGCTATCTCTTCGAGGGCGTCGTCGAGGGTATCTCCCACTACGGGAACTGCATCGGCGTCCCGACTGTCACCGGGAGCGTCGCCTTCCACGACGACTACGAGGGCAACCCACTGGTGAACGTCTCCTGTATCGGCCTGCTGGAGCCCGAGCGGACCATCACCGCCGAGGCCCAGGAGCCGGGCAACAAGCTCGTCCTCGTCGGCAACGCGACGGGGCGGGACGGGCTCGGCGGCGCGTCCTTCGCCAGCGAGGACCTCGCGGAGGACGCCGAAACGGAGGACCGGCCGGCCGTTCAGGTTGGCGACCCGTACTCGGAGAAGCTGCTCGTCGAGTGCAACGAGGCGCTACTGGACGAGGAACTCGTCGAGTCGGCCCGCGACCTCGGGGCCGCTGGCCTCGGCGGCGCATCGTCCGAACTGGTCGCCAAGGGTGGCCTCGGCGCACGTATCGAACTCGACCACGTCCACGAGCGTGAGCCCAACATGAACGCCATGGAGTACCTGCTCGCCGAGAGCCAGGAACGGATGGTGTACGAGGTCACGCCCGAGGACGTCGACCGCGTGGCCGAACTCGCTGAGCGGTTCGACCTCGGCTGTTCGGTTATCGGTGAACTCACTGAGCCGGGCACGAACTACGTCTGCACGTTCGAGGGCGAGACGGTCGTCGATGTGGACGCGGAGTTCCTCGGTGACGGTGCGCCGATGAACGACCTGCCCAGCGATGCGCCGCCGAAACCAGAACGGGACCTGCCGGCGGTCGAGTTGGAGGAAGCCTTTGAGGAGGTCGTCGGTAGCCCGAACTGCGCCTCGAAGCGGTGGGTGTACCGCCAGTACGACCACGAGGTGCAGGTCCGAACGAGCGTTCTGCCCGGCGACGACGCCGCACTGCTCGCCATCCGCGAGGCCGGGACCGGACTGGCGTTCTCTGCCGGCGCGGACCCCAACTGGACCGACGCCGCGCCGTACGAAGGCGCACGCGCCGTCGCGCTGGAAAACGCCACGAACGTCGCCGCGAAGGGCGCGACACCCCACGCGGCCGTGGACTGTCTGAACGGCGGCAACCCCGAGAAGCCCGACGTCTACGGCGGCTTCAAAGGCATTGTCGACGGCCTGGCGGACATGTGCAGCGACCTCGACGTGCCGGTCGTCGGCGGCAACGTCTCACTGTACAACGACTCACAGGACGGACCGATTCCGCCGACGCCTACGCTCGCGCTGGTCGGGGTCAAGGAAGGCTACGACGCCCCGCCGCTGTCGCTGTCCGGCGAGGGCACGCTCGTCGTCGTTGGCGACACCGCACTGGAAGGTGAGACTGATCCGCGACTCGGCGGGTCCGAGTACACCGCGCAGTTCGGGGGTACTGACCGCTTCCCCGCTCTCCAAGCTGACTCGACAGAGGTCATCGAAACCATCGCCGAGGTCGCCGACGCCGACCACGTGCTTGCGAGCCACGACGTGAGCCATGGTGGCCTCGCGGTAACGCTGGCTGAGATGGTCCACGAGGACGCCGGCGCGTCGGTCGAAATTGAAACGGCAGAACGTGGCACTCCGAACCGGCTCCTGTTCAACGAACGACCTGGCCGCGTGGTGTTCGAGACCACCGACCCGGCGGCGATCCGGGAGGCCTTCGACGACGTGGCTCCGGTGACAGAACTGGGCGAAGCAGACGGTTCGAGCGGACTCGATATTACGGTCAACGACGAGACGCTGGCGTACAACGCTGCGGACATCGCCGACCTGCGCTCGGTCATCGAAGACGAACTGGCCTGATTACCAGCGGACATCGAACCGCGCACCGCCCATTTCGCTCTCAGAGACTGTGACCGACCAGCCGTGCGCTTCAGCGATGCTCTGAACGATTGACAGGCCGAACCCTGTCCCGTCCGAGTTCGTTGAGTAGCCGTGTTCGAACACCAGCGCACGGTCGTCCGGTGGAATGCCAGGGCCGTCGTCCGCGATGGAGAACCCGTTTTGCTCGTGGGCCTCGGGCGCGGAAACGACAACGGTGCATTCCGCGCCGGCGTGCTCGATGGCGTTCCGGTAAAGATTCTCGAATAGCTGCTGGAGGCGCTCTGAGTCCGCCTCGATGACCGATTCGGTTTCGACCGTGAGCGTTGCCTCCTCAGTTTCCACCTGTTGCCATGCGTCGGCTGCGACGATTTCGAGGGAGACGCTCGCGGTCTCTCCAACGACCCGTCCCTGCCGAGCGAGCGTCAGTGTGTCATCAAGAATCCGTGCCATCCGCTCGTGTGCCGCAGCGACCTCCTGTAGCCCCTCCTGCACAGCCGTATCCTCGATGTCATCGAGCAGGAGATGGGTGCGGCCGGATGCGACGTTCAACGGATTCCGAAGGTCGTGGCTGACGATACTGACAAACTCATCAAGGCGCTCGTTCTGGTGTTTCAGCTGTTGTTCGCGGCGCTTTCGTTCAGTGATATCGGTATATATGCCGTACCCTTCCAGCTGGTTGCTGTCATGAGTGACAATGGTGCTCCGGAACAGGTAGGTCCGGACTTCCCCTGATGCAGTCATCCGTCTGACCTCTTGCTCTGACTGGCCGGTCTGTTCCCACCAGTCTGCCCTGATAACTTCGGCGTCGGCTCCAGGCGGCGCGAGGAGTGCCCGAAGCGCTGTTCCGACTGCATCTGTCCGGTTATAGCCGAACGAGTCCGCGAACGCTTCGTTGATCGACTTGACGTATGGTTCTCGCTGCTCAAACTCGACGACGACAGCCGGATTAGGGATGTTCCCCAGGAGCGCATCAAACCGTTCTTGTGCCGCCAGCTGTACGCGGAGTTCACTCGCGACGAGCGCGATATATCCCTCGTTGTCGTGTTGAATTATATCACAGATGTCCTGTGCATCCGTGCCGTCTATCTCCATTTCGCCACCAATACCGAGGTCAGCCATCGCGTCGTCGACAATAGCCGATGCCTTTTCGATACCAACCGTTTCAGCGAACTTTGAAACGAGCCCTGTTCGATTCATCTGTTACTCCGGCAGTGCAAAGAGCACCGTTGTCGTGTTGTGGAAGCCGCTGAGCTGTCCAGCCTGCATACACAGTTCCCCGTACGTCTCGAACCCAGCAACTGGGGCCGAGAGGGTCGATGTAATCCCATCGACAGCCGATGAAAACGCGTCGTCGAAGAGAATTTGGCGGCACGCACAGTCGTAGACGAACGCGCCAGCGATATGACCGTCACACAGCGAAACAGCGTCTGCAGCAGCCTGCTTGGCGGACGCGATCTGGTCCGCTCTGTTGCCATGCATTATACGGAGGACAGTCCCCTCCGGAATATCGACGGCGAACTGCAGTGCGCCAGTCTCTTCAATCGCAGTCCGGGGCCAGCGGATCTTGTAGCTCTCGCCTTGGTCGATGCCGAACAGATATGCGACCATGAGCTTCCTGAGTTCCGCTGAACCGACTGGGACATCATCGACCGTTATTCCTGTTGTCTCCGCAACGTGGTCTCGAACAGCGTCTTTCCACACGTCAAACGCTGGTTCACCGTTGAGTTCGTGCACCACGTTTCCGGAAACGTCGGTTACCTCCCACGGCTCTGAGATAGGGGTGTGACCGTGGTTGACGGTAATTACCGGTCGCTTTTCGCCGGAGATGAGCACGAGAACGACTGCGTCCTCGACAACCGACTCATCGCAAAACACTGGTGTCGACTCCATTCGGAGACCGTCAGACGCCGCCCCACCTGCGAATTCGACATAGGGGCCAAGCCGCCGCTGGACCGACAGCGACAACTGTTCACCGACGCCTGCGAGCCCGTCGTGGAGCACGAGCGCTGACTGATATGGTTGATCAATGTTTTCGGGAAGCGATCGGACAGCGTCTCTGACAGCCCCGCGGGTGTTCTCGCTGAGACCAGTGGCGAGGGCCGTATCGAACCGGAACGAGTCACTGGTAACGAGTGTGACTGCCACGCCGGCGTCCATCGCTCGCTCTTCGGTGAACGTACCGCCAGCCGTACAGCCGACAACGGCTGTCTCGTCGTCAACGAGCGCATTCACGCCTGCCAGAACGGCTTCAGCATCGAATCCTGAGCCAGCAAACACTTGACAGAAATCCACCCGCTCGGCGTCCAGTCGGTCGCGAGCAGTGCTGGTCGCCTCTTGGCCAGCGCGCCGACCAGCGGTCGCCACTGACGTTCCTGTTGCGACCACCGTACTCACCTCCGACTGGGACGGCATAGTACAACAGTTGTTAGCGTGGAAACCTATATACTCTCCCCAGAAGTATCAGATATGATATTCATGCCGGCCGCCGTGGTCATGTCAACCTGATCAGGCAAGCGCCAGCGCGATGCCGAAGGTAAGCACCAGTCCGACCAGCAGTACGCCGAGCCCTGTCCCGACTTGAGACATCGTGAACGGGCTCTGTGGGGCCGTCGACCGAAGCGGCGGTTCTCGCGCGGGCAGTTCGACGTGTTCAGGGTCGTAATCCGGCCGGTCCTCCTCGTGGTGGTCGTCTGCCATAGCCGGTCTTTCCGGGGCGTCCTACGTGTAGCTGTCGGATTATCACTGCGTACTCAACCAGACACTTGCACCAGTCGAAACGGTCAAACGGCGTTGCGTCGAACCCACAGGTATCGAATGACGCTCACGAAACGGATCATCCCCTGTATCGACGTGGACGTGGACGAGAACGGGGACGCGGCGGTGTACACGGGAGTCAACTTCGAGGATCTGGAGTACACCGGCGACCCGGTGGAGATGGCCAAGGCCTACAACGAATCCGGCGCCGACGAGTTCGTCTTTCTGGATATCACCGCCTCCGCTGAGGGGCGTGAGACGATGCTCGATACTGTTTCGGCCGTGGCCGACGAGGTGTTCATCCCGCTGACCGTCGGCGGCGGTATCCGTACCCGTGCCGATATTAAAGAAACGCTTCGGGCCGGTGCGGACAAGGTATCCATCAACTCCGGCGCTATCGCCGAACCTGACCTCATCAACGAGGGCGCGGCAGCCTTCGGGAGCCAGTGTATCGTCATCTCCGTCGATGCCCGCCGTCGCTTCGATTCGGAGGGCGAGCACTACACCGAGGTCGACGGCGAGTCCTGTTGGTTCGAATGCACCGTCAAGGGTGGTCGCGAGGGAACCGGACTGGATGTCATCGAGTGGGCCACAGAGGCCGAAGAGCGCGGTGCCGGTGAACTGTTCGTCAACTCTATTGACGCCGACGGAACGAAAGACGGGTACGACATCCCGCTGATGCAGGCCGTCTGTGACACCGTCTCGACACCGGTCATCGCTTCCTCGGGCTGTGGTAGCCCGGCGGACATGGAGGAAGTGTTCGTTGACGCCGGCGCAGACGCCGGTCTCGCCGCCTCCATCTTCCACTTCGGCGAGTACTCCATCGCCGAGACCAAAGAGTATCTCGACAGCAAGGGGATTCCAGTCCGACTGTAACGCCGTCTCCGACTTAGGGTCGAAATAGTAAATACCCGTACCTGTCTATTTCTTTGTATGACGCAGTTTTCTCGGCGCCCCGGATGGCCTCGGTTTTCTCCGCGTCTCGGCGTTCGATATCCGTTCTCGGTGGCGGGCACATCTCTTTCAGTCACTGGCAGCACCTGTCAACGGGATAGACAGTCCCCGACGAGTCAACTGACCGAGCGACCGTGGAGGAACACCGCCGGAGAACCGCAGCACTGTGGCCAGGCATCGGGCAGGTTTTATTTGCCCAACACGGAGAATCAACAATGAAATGGCGGTGTGAATGGTGTGGCAAACCCCACGAGGAGAACGACCCGCCATGTGACAATTGCGGCCACGGTTCCTTCGAGGAGGCCGTGACGCAGGTCAACGAAGAGGTCGTCGAGGGCGGGCCCAGATGGGTCTGTCTGGACTGCGGTCGCCAGCACCAGAAGAACTCCCCGCCCTGCAAACGCTGTGGTGGGAGTAACTTCGAGCGGCGGATGGGGCCACCGGAAGACGATCCGCTCGATGACATACAGACCGGCTGGCTGGATGTGCTTGAGACGAAGTACGTAGTCGGCTACGCCGCTGTGGCGGTGTTGCTCGGGCTTATCGTGCTCGCTGCTGTGGGCGGTATCACGCTGCCCGGCTTCGCCGCCGAAACCCCTGCCGGCCCACCGCCGATTGCGTCCCCCGCTGGAAGCGGCGACACCGTCAACTCGCTCTCGATCGCCGATGTCGAAGACACCTACATCGACGTGTACAACGTCCGGCGGTCGGGCGTCGGCGGCGGGACGGTCTCACGGAACGCGACCGTCGACGACGCTGCAGCCTACTACAACAAGGGCCGTGTCGATGCGAGGTACGACAATGCGGAGCGGCCCACGCGGGAGGGCGTTTCTCGGTTCTCTCTCCCCTGTGAGCGCCCAGTTGTGGTCAGCTATGAAGTGGCCTACGACCGAACGCCACAGTCACTCGACCAGTTCCAGAACGAGACGGCGCTGGCGACCGCGCTCGTCGATAGCTACCTCGAACGGGGCAACAGAATCCAGCGAGCAGACACCGGACTGATTGGCCTCGATATCCACGTCGGTCCGGACGAACGTGTGTTCGTCACGTACGTGCTCTGTTAGAAGTTACGCGGCGGCTTCGAACGCGTCAGTGAAACTGTCAGTCTTCTCGATAACGGCGTTGGTCCCGTCTTCGAGGGCCTCGAGCGCGTCAACGCCCTCCTCGGTCTTGATGGTCAGGACCGGGTCCGTCTGGCCACCGGACTGTTCCGGGTTCACGTCGTAGGTCGCCGCCGTGACGCCCTCCGTCTCCAGTAGCGCTCCCTTGATGACGTTCATGAACGTGTGGTCCTCACCAGCGATTTCGATAGAGAGTTCCGTGTCGGATTTGTCGATAACGCGAAGGTCCATACCCACTGTTTGGTCACCTGCGACCCATCAACGCTTCGCTTCCCGTCCGTTGTGTCGGTGACACCGTGAGACCAGGCGCTACACGAGTGCGTACACCATCAGGAAGCCAAAGTAGATGAGCACGAGTGCGCCCAGTGCCTGGAGTCGGAACGTCGAAAGCGACTCTTCTTCCTCGTCGTGGGCCGCCCGGAAGGCTTCGACCTCCTCGTCGTCGAGTTCGTTGGGGTGGGCCAGGCCGCGGTGGAGCGCGAGCCAGGACTCGCGGGCGAGCGGCCGGCCGCAGTACGAACAGCTGTAGGCCGTGGCGTCGGCCGGGACATCGTAGGCTGCGTCGTCGTCGGTACGTGTCGCTGCCGTATCAGCCGCTGGTTGGGTTGCTGTGTCAGTCATAGATGTGGGAGTGCCACCTCCGGCTGGGAGACGACCCAGAGGCTCGTCATCGTGTAGAACACCATAACCGCGATGAAGGGGTACTGCGACCGAATCGCCTGCAGTCGCGCGGGAAACAGGTCGTACGCGGCGGCGTGGGCCACCCAGATTGCGACTAGGTGGCCAATGATGACCGACGCGAGCGCGACCGCACCGAACCACGCCGGCAGGTCAATGGTCGGCACTACTGCCGGGTCCGCAAAGGGCGACGCGAGCGCAACGGCCAGCGACGGTGCGAGTACGAGGAAGTACCCGAGGTAGTGCGCGAAGTGGTAGCCGACGGCGATAGCGACGAGCGGCGGCGCGAACCGCTGTGCGAGAACCGCCGGGGCCAGATACGTCTCCGACATATCGCGGGAGAGCCGGACTGCGAGTCGATACACGCCGAGGAAGCCGGCGAAGCCGACGGCGAGCGCGACCGGATACAGGAGGTGCGGCGGGACACCGGCGTCGACGATCGGCGTCGTCAGGTCGCGCCAGGCCGGCGTCGTGACCAGCCCGTCGTAGGTCGTAACCCACAGCAATGCGACCACGAACGCCACCTCATCAGGACCGTCGACCAGCCGCGGCGTCGAGAGGTCCATGCCGGGGAGCCGAAGTCGGAGCCCGTTCTCGTCGCGGCCGATGGGCGCAAAGCGGCCGTAGTAGCGGAACACCCGTTCAACCGGGTCAGCGTGAGCAAACCAGTCATCGGGACCGAACACGAGCGCGCCCGCAAGCGTCAGCACGGTGTATCCGGCGACGACCGACGCGAGCAGGCGCGGCTGGTCGGCGAGCGGGCTGACGACTTCCAGCCACACCAGCACGAGCAGGCCGCCGACGGCGGGCCACGACCCGACGCGGTCTGGGTACGGACGGTCAAGTGCCGGGAAGAGTCGGGCAAGGGTCTTGAACGGATTGAGCGTTGCCCAGCTGTTACCCACGAGGTATGTCGTCATCGCCAGCCCGGCCCACCAGCCGACCCAGACGAGCAGTATCGCGAGGTTCGTTCGGGCGTTCGTCGGTCCGAGGAAGCCGACGACGAACACCGCGGCGAGTCCGGCGAGCCCGATGAGTTGCCCAGCGCGCCGCAGGATGCCTTCGAAACCGCCCGACAGCGGACGGCCCCAGTCGTGGATACGCTCCACGAACGTCCGGTCGGTGACGAACGACGCCAGCAGGAACGACGCGCCGACGGCCGCACCACCGGTACTCAGGAAGAGCCACGTCGGTATCGTCAGCGATTCGCGGCCGCCACCGGCGAGACTGCCGCCGTGTGCGCTCGCCGTCCCCGACGCGGCCAGCCAGCCCAGCCCACACACCACCAGCGCGACCGTACGACGCCTCCCAGATGTCATCGTCGGCAGTTGGGTCTTCGCCCCCGTGTAGCTTCCGGGATGTCGGCGAGTCACCCGTCGGACCGGGCTGGCGGCGGCACACTCCGCAGGGAATTGGATGGGCTTTTAGTATTCCGTTCGCAAGGGCCCTAGTATGAGTGTCTCCGATGAACACGCGGACGACGGGCACGGGGAACACCACCTCCCGGCGACGGAGGACTGGCCCCACGGGTTCGGCGAGGCCAGCTGGTGGCCCTTTGTGACGGCGATCGGTGGTTCGGGCATCTACGTCAGCGCGGCCCTGCTCGTGCTCTCGATGGGCGAGAACGCACTTGTCAGCCAGACTGTCGGGGCGGGAGCAATGGCCGGGAGCGTCGGCCTCTTCCTCGTCGGCATCTACGGCTGGCTGTACCACGCCTTCGTCTCGGACTTCTGGGAGCGCGGGACGGACTACCACTCGGACAAGACGCTGAAGTTCGCGATGCTCCTGTTCCTCGGGAGCGAAATCGCTACCTTCGGCGCTGGCTTCGTCTACTACTTCATCGTGCGTGGCGGCGAGGTCTGGACACAGGCGGCCGTTCCTGAGGTGTTCGGCTCACTCGTAATCATCAACACGCTGATTCTGGTTGCCAGTTCGGTGACGCTGCACTACAGCCACATCGCACTCCGCAACGGGAACCGGAGCCGGTTCGTGAAGCTCCTTGGCGCGACGCTACTGCTGGGAATCGTCTTTATCGGCGGGCAGGTGTACGAGTACTACGAGTTCATCGTCCATGAGGGCTTCACGGTCGGTGGCGGCATCTACGGCTCCGCGTTCTACGGCCTGACGGGGCTTCACGGCCTCCACGTCACGATGGGTGCCGTGCTTCTGGGTATTGTCTTCACCCGCGCGTACTACGGTCAGTACTCGGCTGAACGGCACACCTCCGTCTCGACGGCATCGATGTACTGGCACTTCGTCGACATCGTCTGGATTTTCCTCGTCGTCGTGCTCTACATGGGCGCGAATCTGGTGTAGGCCGCCGACGAGTTTTACACAGCCGCCGCTCGTTTCACACGCATGGACCAGCTAGACGTCAGCGGGAGCTTCGACGTACACGAGTACCGACACGGGCTCAAGCTGCTGAAAGACGACCGCGGGACGATGACGCTGTCGAACCGGAAGGGGTTCGCCTGTCCGGCCTGTGGCAACGAATTCGAGACGCTCTTTATCAGCGACAAACGGACAAACACCTTTGGAGACCCCGGATCGCCATTCTGTCTGGTTCGGACAGACGACCAACTACTGGTCCTGACACATTGAGTCGTATCGACCCCGGTAACAAGGCTTATGCCACCCCATCCGATTCGGTGAGGTATGCATCGGATTGTCCCTGCCATCGGTCTTGCTGCTCTGGTTGTTCTCTCCGGCTGTGTGACAGCAACGGTTGACTCAACAGTGACCGCCGACGGCGCTGTTTCGGAGTACGACCTGACCCTTGAAATGTCCCCATCGGTGTACGACGGCCTGCAGAATCAGGCCCAGCAGGAGGGCTATGACTCGGTCGAAGGATATCTCCTGGCTGACGTGAACACCAGTCGAATGTCGAACTACACGTACGAGCAAGAGCTGGAAGGCGAGAACGTTACACTCTCGATGACGTTCGCGGACTGGAACCCCGGCCCAGAAAGCGACGTATCGGTCAACGCGAGCGAGGGCAACGTCACGTACGAAGACCGGACGTTCGTCACTGCGAACGAGGACACTGACGTGGCCTTCGGCAACGGCGTCGCGGTCGAGTACCAGGTGACGATGCCTGCCGATATCTCGTCTTCGAACGCTGATATCGTTCAGAACGAGACCGCCGTCTGGGAGTACGCTGCTGACGAACCGGTCGACGAACCGATCCGCGCGACCAGCCCTGCACCGTCGTCGGCCTTCGGTCCCGGAATGGGGATTCCCGTCGCCGTCGTGGCACTGCTTGGGGCCGCACTGCTGGCCAGTCGGGACTAAGTAGCTGCAAGCGTCACCACACACTGTTTTTTGTACCCGAATTCAGCGTCCACAGACGCTGGCTGGGTAGCTATTACTCTTCCAGACAGTGACACGAGCGATGTCGCTAATATATTTACTATTTTATAATGTGTGTTTATTGCCGTTTCGTCCGGACACAGGACGATGCGCGCAGCCAGACTCCACGAGTACACGCACGATATGTCGAACGGGCTCTCAATAGACGAGGTAGATGCGCCGCAGGTCGCATCCGGGGACGATGTTATCGTTGAGGTCGAAGGGGCCGGCTGGTGCCAGACTGACAATCATATCATCGAGGGAATGTGGGAACAGTACGTCCCGCAGGACCTCCCGATGACACTGGGCCACGAGAACGCCGGTACAGTTGTTGAGACGGGCAACGATGTCGACATAGTCTCGGAAGGCGACCAGGTCATCTGTCATCCAGTCCAGACCTGTGGCACCTGCCGACCGTGCCGTCAGGGTGAGACGATGTACTGCGAGAACGACGCGTTCAACGGGCTGACAACTGACGGCGGCTTCGCGGACCAGTTACGGACCAGCGACCGGTCGGTCATTCCATTACCCGAGGGCGTCGACCCGGCCGACATCGCGCCACACGCCGACGCCGGCATCACGGCCTACCACGCGGCGAAGAAGGCTGTCGACGGGCTCAACCCGGGCGACACCGCTGTGGTCATCGGCATCGGCGGCCTCGGTCACATCGGCCTCCAGTGTCTCGACGCCATGTGTGCCGCCGACCTCGTCGCCGTCGACATCAAGCAGTCCGCCCGCGACCTCGCCGACGACCTCGGCGCACACTCCACCATTGACCCCGAAAGCGAGGATGTCGCCAGTGAGGTCGAAGCCATCAGCGACGGTGTCGGTGCCGCGCAAGTGCTTGACTTCGTCGGAGCCGACGAAACGACGGCGCTCGCGCCCGACATCTGTGCTGCGGGTGGCGACCACCACATCATCGGCTACGGCGGCCACATCCACGAACCTGCTCAGGCGCTCGTCAACGGTGAATTCGCCTATCAGGGCAACATCGTCGGTCAGTACACTGAACTACAGGAACTGGTCGCGCTCGTCGACCGTGGCGCGGTCGACCTCCACACGACCCAGTACGACCTCGGCGAGGTGAACACCGTCGCACAGATGCTGGAAGACCGGGAGATCGACGGGCGAGCAGTCATCACGCCCTGAACGTCCTGTGTTGCGGTGTCGTATCGCCGGATAGAACACTCCTCTTCCGGCTCACCGCCCGTCGGCGCGAGTCTGTTCCGCTTCGTCAGCTAGATCGTGATAGCGTCTAAGAAACACGTCTCGGCTCACAGTCCCGGCACCGGCCGCTTCGAGTCGGTCTTCCAGCCCGGTCCGGCCGAAGTGACAGTACTCCCGATAGCAGGGCTTGCACAGATACTCGAAGGACTTGTCGTCGCGGTCCCAGCGGTTGCCATACTTGTCGTATTCTCGGGCATCCGACCGGGCAACCGTTTCACCGCAAGCGATGCAACAGACCTCTTCGTCGGTGGTGCGGTGCCAGGCGTTTCTGAAATCCATCAGAACCACGCTCCGTCTGACTGCCCGTACGTGTGTCCGTTGGACCGCTCTCCCGGGCACACAGCAGTACACGCCGGCAGTCTATACTGTGTGATCATCGTTTACAGACGGAAATCCTACCCAGAAGCCCGTCGCCGTATCGCCTCACTGACGAGGGTCGTTTTTACCCGGCTCGCGGGACACCGCCAGACCAGCGACGCAGGACTATGGCTGCTGACAGACCGTCTTCGGCATGAGACATACTCGTCAGAACGGCACTGGAGAGCGGAAGCCGGTGGAGGATTGTGAACCACGGTCGGAGCAAAGCTCTTCCCTAGTTCAAATCCCTCAGAAGCTTTCGCTCGTCACGTTTGTTCCTCGCAGAAAGCCGGTGGAGGGATTTGAACCCTCGGCCTAATCCTTACGAAGGATTCGCTCTGCCAGTCTGAGCTACACCGGCGCGTCGCTCGCGTACATCAGTTGTTGGACGCATAACCGCAATAAGGATTGCGAATCGGGGCCACCGAGAGGAACGTTCTCACTCCTCTCGGGACCCGACGACGGTGACCGGGTCGTCCGCCTCAAGCAGGACCTGCTGGGACACGCTCCCGAACACGGCCTTGCCGGTCGGCGACCGCTTTCGCGACCCCATGACGATCTGGTCGGCATCGAACTCGTCGGCCAGCTCGATGATGCCGTCCGCTGGCGGCTGCTGCCCCTCGGCTAGTTGGACATCGACGTCGTGGTCTTCGAGGTAGTCGCGAACGAGTCTGACTGTCGAGATCCGCTCGACGTTGCGTATCTCCTCGGGCGCTTCCGCCTCTTCTTTGGTCAATGCGTGCGTGATCACAGCCTCGATCTCGGTTTCAGCAGCCGGTAGCTCCGAGACGAAAGCGGCCTGGCCGCGGGCGCGGTCCTCATCGGCGTCGACGGGGACAAGTATCGTGTACATATTTTACCCTCCTAGATACAAGCGTCCGACTTCCTCGTCGTTAAGCAGTTCGGTCCCCGTGCCGGTGAACTTGATTTCGCCACTTGCAAGCACGAAGCCGCGGTCGGCGATAGAGAGCCCTTTCTCGGCGTTCTGTTCGACGAGCAGGATGGTGGTTCCGAGGTCGTTGAGTTGTTCGATGCGCTCGAACACGTCGTCAATAAACCGCGGTTCGAGGCCGATGGACGGCTCGTCGAGCATCATCACGTCCGGTTCGACCATCAGCGCGCGGGCCAGTTCCAGCAGACGGCGCTGGCCACCCGAGAGGGTGCCGGCCGACTGGCTCCGGAGGTCGGCGAGTACCGGGAACTCCTCGTACAGTTCATCGGCGCGGGCGGCGGCGCGGTCGTCGTCGTTGAACACGTAGCCGCCCATCAGCATATTCTCGTGAACGCTCATCCCAGGGAAGACGCTGGCGTCCTGCAGGACGTAGCTCATTCCATTGGCGAGGTTCTGCTGGGGCGACCGGCCGGTGATGTCCTCACCGCGGAACGACACCGCCCCGGTCTGGACGTCCGCAAAGCCGTAGATGCTCTTCATCAGCGTGGACTTCCCGGAGCCGTTCGGGCCGATGAGACAGGCGACCTGTCCGTCCTCGACGGCGATGCTCACGTCATGTAACACCGTGGTGTTGCCGTAGCCGGCCGTGACGTTCTCCATCCGGAGCACCGGGTCCTCGGTCGGTTCGTTCGTGGCGTCTGGTGTGGATGCCATACTCACTCCCTCCCGAGGTACGCGTCGAGCACGCGCTGGTCGTTCTGTATCTCTTCTGGCGTTCCCTCGGCGATGCGTTCGCCGTGGGCCAGAACGTAGATGCGGTCGGCGATATCCATGACGAAGTCCATGTTGTGTTCAATGAGGAAGATGGTCGACTCCTGCTCCTCGTTGGCGTTGCGGATGTAGTCGATGAGATTCCCCAGCATGGAGGGGTTGATGCCGCCGGCTGGCTCGTCCATCAGCAGGATTTCGGGTTCCGACATCAGTTCCATCGCGAACTCAAGCAGCTTCTGCTGGCCGAAACTCATCCGGCCAGCGCGGGTCTCCGCGAGTCCACCGAGGTCGACGTAGTCCAGCAGTTCGTCCGTGCGGGCGAGCAGGGAACTGTCCGGGCGACGCATGAGGCTGGAGACGTCAGCGCCACCCTCCTGGGCCGCAAGCAGCAAGTTTTTCCGGACGGTCATGTCTCCGAAGATACGGGTCTCTTGGAACATCCGGCCCAGGCCGGCCCGCGCGATCTTGTGTTCGGGCCAGTCCGTCACGTCCTCGCCTTGGAGATAGACCCGCCCCTCGTCGGGCGTTAGTGTCCCGGTGATACAGTTGAACAGCGTGGACTTGCCGGCCCCGTTCGGCCCGATGAGGCCGACGATTTCGCCACTGTGGATCGCGATGTCCACGTCGTCGACGGCGGTCAGGCCGCCGAAGCGCTTCGTGACGCCGTCCGTCCGCAGCACCGCACGACCGCTGTCCGTGTCGGGTGCCGGGCCGCTCGTTGCCTTACTCATCGGCACTCACCTCCGAGCCGTCGTCAGTGTCTGTGGCGGCCATGCCGCCGTGTTTGTAGTAGTCCATCTGGCTCGCGTATTCGCTGAGCGTTCCGACGACACCATTGGGGAAGCCAATGACCGTGATGATGACAGCCCCACCGAGCAGAACGAGCTGCAACCCGACCGCGTACGTCTCCACGAGTTCGATGATGGTGTGGAGGCCGAACGCGCCGATGACGGGGCCGGCGACAGTGCCGGACCCCCCCAGCAGCGCCATCGCGATCAGTTCTACGTTCCACGCGCCGTTGTAGGCCGTCTGGGGGTCGATGAACGTGTTGAACAGGCTGTACGCGGCGCCGGCAAAGCCTGTGAACAGGCCGGCCAGCATCCACGCGGCCGTCTTGTAGTAGGTGGTGTTGAACCCCATCGCCGTGGCCTTCTCCTCGTCATCGCGGATGGCGTTCAGGACGAAGCCAAAGCGCGTCCCCGAGAGGTAGTACACGAGCGCCATCTCGACGACGAGAACCCCCAGGAAGAGGTAGTAGAAGGTCTCACCCGACGGCGTCTGGAGCAGAATTTTTCCGCTGGCCCCGCCGGTGATATCGAGGTTCCGGGAGATCTGCTGCGCGGCCAGCAAGACGCCGAGCGTAGCGATAGCGAAGTAGTGCCCGCGGAGCCTGAGGACGATGACGCCGATGACGGCCGCGAAGGTCACCGCCAGCAGGCCGGCTAGAAGGAACGCGACCGGGAACGAGAGCGCGAAGTCTTTTGTTAGAATCGCTGTCGCGTACGCCCCAATACCGAAAAACGCCATGTTCCCAAAGCTCGGATAGCCGGTCTGTCCGCCGACGAGGTCCCAGGACAGCGCCAAGATGGCAAACAGGAACATCTCGGTGAAGACGGTCATCCGATAGCCAGCCTCCAGCCCCAGTAGCGGCAACGCGGCCGCGGCGAGCGTGCTGACGGCCAGCAGTTGCCAGCCGTAGGCGTCACATGTACTGAGGAACCGGTCGACCTGTTCGGGCGGAAGGACCGACCGGAGGACGCCCCGAGACTCCTCGTCGCTCGTGCTCATTGTTCAGCCCCCTGTCCGAACAGACCATTGGGTTTGACGACGAGCAACACGATGAGCGCAGTGAACGTCACGGCGAGTGTCCACTGCGAGGAGATGAACCCTGCGACCAGTTCCTCAACGGAACCCAGCAAGAGCCCGCCGATGAGCGCGCCGGGGATACTTCCAACACCGCCGAAGACGACGATGACGAAGCTCTTGAGCGTGTAGATGAGTCCCATCTGTGGCTGGATGTTCAAGATGACGGCGATGAACGCGCCGATACCGCCGGCGATAGCCGAGGAGACGCCGAAAGTCACCGCTCGGGTGTGTTCGACGTCGATGCCGACTAGCGCCGCGGCCTCGGGGTTCTGTGAGACGGCCCGTATCGCTCGTCCAGTCCGTGTCTTCTGGAGGAACACGTACAGGAGTGCAGTGAGGACGAGTGCGCCGGCGAAGGCAACGAGTTTCATCTTCGGGACGACAATGCCAGCGAGGTTCATCGACGGGTCCGCAAAGCTCACCTGAATCGATCGCGGGTTCGCCGACCACGCCTGTATCGCCAGCTGCTGGATGGCGATGCTCGCGCCGAAGGTCACCAGCAACGTGAGGAAGATGTCAGTCCCGATGACTCGTGAAACCAGTATCCGCTGGAGCGCGTACCCGATTCCGAACAGCACGGCGATGGCAACCGGGATGGTCGCCAGGAACAGGAGCGGCGACCCCTCCGCATTCCCGGTGACCAGCGTCAGCACCCAGTAAGAGGTGTAGCCACCGAGCATCACCATTTCGCCATGGGCGAGGTTGATGATGTCGACGACCCCCCAGATGAGCGCGAATCCGACCGCCACGCCTGCGAACAGCGCACCGACCAGCAGGCCGTTGACGACGAATTGGGTGGCAGCCATCGCTCTCAGCGCTCGCTCCAGCCAGGCATCGGGTACACCGGATCAGACTGCGCCACGTTGTCCGGGTACACTATCTGAAGGTCGGACTCAGGCTGCCACTGGTAGACCAGCATGTTCTTGTCGATGACGCCGCTGTCATCGAAGGCGACGGTGCCGTACACTGTCGAGAACTCGGTCTGGCGGATGTGGTCCCGGACCGCCGTCGGGTTGAGTTCGTCGACGTTCTGGAAGGCGTTCATGAAGGTGAGGATGACCGCCTCGCCAGCCGCACTGTGGTAGTCCGGCGTGTAGTCGTAGTTCTCCTCGATGCCGGAGACGAAGTCGCCGGTTTTGCCGAACACCGGGTCGTCGAAGTCCGCGTTGACTGCCCACGAGGATGGCCCGTACATATAGTCGCCGTTCGCGCCGGCCTCATCCTTGAACGAGTCGTTGAGGCTCCCGACGGTTCCCATCGCCGCATCGACGTTGACGTCCTGACTCTCCATCTGGTTGGCCAGGATGATGTTGTGCTTCTGGTGGGCACACAACAGGAGGATATCTGCGCCACTGTCCCGAACCCTGCCAAGGTTCGTCGAGAGGTCAGACGTATCCGACGGGAACGTCTGGTCGACGACCAGTTCTAGATCTGTGTTGCTGATCTTGTTACGTGCGCCCTCCGCGGTCGACTGGCTGAACGTGCCGTCCTCGGCAAGAATCGCGATAGACTCAGGTGCCGAGTCCTGCGCGAGGCACATATCGATGTAGCTCTTGGCGTACTTGTTCGCCGTCGGCAGGAGGCCGAAAATCCACTCGTTACCCTGTGCGAAAATCTCCGGGCTCGCACCACCGCCCTCGACCATCGGCTTCTGGTTCTGTGCGGCCACGGCGCTCGCGGGCAGGGTGACCGTACTGGAGTACGGCCCGAGCAGGTAGTCGATCCCCTCGCGGTCGATGAGTTCCTGATAGATCGACTTCGACTGGGAAGCGTCGGTCCCGTCGTCACGGAGCACCATATCCAGTTCGTACGTGTTGCCGTCGCCAGCCTCGATGCCACCGGACTCGTTGATGCGCTGGATGGTCAGTTCGTAGGCGTCCTTGTACAACTGCCCGAGGTCGGCGTTGTCTCCCGTGAGACTCATCGACCCGCCAAGGGTGATGACGTTCGTTCCACTACCGCTTTCCCCGGTAGAGCCACCGTCACCGCCACCACTTCCATCGCCCCCGTCACTACTACCGTCGCCACCGTTACCGGAACAGCCAGCGAGCCCCGTCAGTCCGAGAACACCTGTGCTTCCTGCCACCTTCAGAAACGCGCGTCGGTCTTGTTTTCCAGTCATAGGTCGTTTTACGCCCGTGTATCAATGATACACGGCCTGTACGTCCCGTTGTGACATACCCTATTAAATGTTAAGGATACTGTGGCGGACGGAGGCGTGTACGTACAAGTACTCTTTCAGAACGAGCTACACCGAAAAGCGGCCTACCAGAGTATGTGCGGCCAGAAGACTGCGAAGGAAACGAGAACGAGCCCTGTCAATACGAGCGTCATCAGGATGTTCAGCACGACACCGGCCCGTATCATATCTCGTTGCTCTAGGTGGCCGCTCCCGAAGACGATGGCGTTCGGCGGAGTCGCGACTGGGAGTGCGAACGCGAAACTCGCCGCGATAGCCCCGGTAACCGTCAGCGTGATAGCGGCCTGTATCGGTTCGACGCCGAGCGTTCCAGCAAGCACACTACCGAGGCCGATGAGGATCGGTGCGAGTATCGTCGTCGTCGCCGTGTTCGAGGACAGTTCCGTCACCAGCACGGTGAAGATGACGACAGCGAGCACGACGAGGGCCAGCGGTGCGCCCACCAGTGTGTCGAAGACAGTCCGTGCCAGCCACGTCGTCGCCTCAGTCTCAGCCAGCGCGTCCGCCAGCGAGATGCCGCCACCGAACAGGATGATAGTCCCCCAGTCGATGTCGACCAGATTCTCCCAGTCGTCAGCCCCCGACAGGACGAGTGCTGGGATTGCGAGCAGCCCGACCACCACGAGGTACAGGACGCCACGATGGCCTGTCAGACCGAATATAGTCTCGCCCGCACCGCCAAACAGCGTCACAAACACTGGTTTGGGGAGAATTCCTTCGAACAGGAATCCGAGCCCACCGAGAATCCACAGGCCCGCTGTGGCTGCGAAGATGTACGCCGCTCGTCGACCACTCGCCGACAGTGGTCCCTCTTCCTCAAGATATGCTTTCGCCTGTGCCTTCGCACCGCTCACGTCATCGACTTCCGGGGGGTACAGCCAGAACGTCAGGACATACCACGTCAGCGGGAGGGTCAACACGACGATTGGAAGTCCGATGGCCAGCCACTGCACGAACGATATCTCGACGCCGATGAGTCTGTCGAGAAACGCCACGGCGACCACGTTTGGCGGCGTCCCGATAAGGGTCCCAACTCCGCCGACGCTCGCCGCGTAGGCCGTTCCGAGCAAGGTCGCGATTCGCATATTCGATGCCTCGCCATCGGGCACATCTCGGCCGACGACCTCGGCAAGAACGCCCAGCGCGACAGGCGTCATCATCGCCGTTGTTGCCGTATTCGATACCCACATCGAGAGAAAGGCTGTCGCGACCATGATTGCCAGAATGAGCAATCGTGGTGAGCGCCCCATCCAGCTAATGAGGCGCAGGGCGATGCGGCGGTCGATATTGTGTGTCTGGAGCGCCTTCGCAAGCATGAATCCTGCCACAAACAGGTAGATGAGTGGGTCGGCAAAGCCCGAGAGCGCGGCCTCCATCTCGGTGTAGATACCGAACACTGTCAGTAACACCGGTATCAGCAACGCCGTCACCGGGAGCGGCAGAGCGTCCGTCACCCACAGAGTTGCCGCGAAGGCCATCGTCGCCAGCGCGTATTGTGCGGCGATATCAAGGCCAGTTGGTGTTGGGGCTGCGGCTATCGCGGCTGTCGAGACGAGGGCGACGGCAATCGCCGCTGCCGTCCGTCGCGGGTGCGTTCGACCCGACCAGGTCATGGCCGGCCCCGCTGGTCAGCTGCCGCGTCTCGGCGTCCATCGACTGTCGGTTTGGTCATGGTTAGAAGTTCGAAACCAGCACACGCACCTGCTCGGTGGTCAGCTCCGAGCGGTACAGTTCGAACAACACTTCGAGTCGTTGCTCCGAAAGACTCCGGTTGTTGTTCTCTAGCATTGAGATGTGAGCCTGCATGATGTCGTCGATTTCCACCTCAACCTCTCGCTGGCCAAACCCCGCCGCGACACGGAGGAGACGCCACGCTGTCGGCGAGATGTCGTGGATGCCGATGTCGTCATCCTCGCTCACCTCCATCTGCTACTATTCCTCACCATCAGACGAGTGGACATAATTGTTCGTTTCAGCGCGTCAGTCGAACGTCGAGAACGACGTTGTGTTCCTTCGGGGCATACGACCGGACAGTGTGTCGCGTTTTGACCGTCACGTCGTAGGCTGACTCCGCAGCCGCCCGTATCGCTCGCTCGCCGGGTCCGAACAGGTCGTCCTCGTGCTGGATATCGTAGTAATGAAGAACGCACTCATCGGCTGCCAAGTGGACAGCGGTCTCCAGAAATTCATCGGCGCTATGAGGAAGGTTCATGACGATGCGGTCAGCCCAGCCCTCATACTCGCTGGCAACCTCACGGACGTCACCACAGATACTGGTCACGCGGTCAGCGACGCCGTTCCGCTCCGCATTTGCTCGGAGGTACTCGATCGCTGTCTCGTTGATGTCGGTCCCAACGCAGGTTGCCCCGCGCTTGGCGAATGGAATCGCGAACGGGCCAACACCAGCGAACATATCGAAGGTCTGCTCGCCCTCGCTGACCTGCTCGGTAACGCGATGGCGTTCCGTCGCCAGACGCGGCGAGAAGTACACTTCTGCGAGGTCAAGGTCGAACGTGCAACCGTACTCCCGGTGGGTGACTTCTGTTCCGCCACCAGCGAGTACGTCCCAGTCGCGAACCCGCTGTTCGCCTTTGATCTTCGATGCGCGATTCAACACCGCTCGCACGGGCAGGTCCGAATCCATGATCGCATCGGCGATCATCCGGGCCCGCTCGTCGTCGTCTTCGTCGACAATCGCGACGTCGCCGATGCGCTCATAGCTTGGGTCGAAGTCGAGTCCGTCCGCCGGCATCGTCTGGCCCTCGCGGACCGGCGGGTCTGCCTCCACGACGGTGAGGTCCGACGGCACCGCCGTGGGGTCGGTGACAGGAACGTACAGCTGCCCGTCGGCGACTGTGATATCGTAACCGTCGTCGACAAGGTTTGCCTCGGCGAGGCGCTGGCGCGTCTCTTCGCCGGCCTCGCGGGGAACGCGAACGCAGGGAACGCCCATACTCCCCCTCCCCGACCACGGGCGGTAAGCCTGACGCTTCGCGCCCTTTATCCCCGACGGCGACCCACTCCGGATATGCTCACATTCGTCGGGCTGGGCCTCTATGATGAGCGCTCGGTCACGGTCGCGGGGCGCGACGCCATTCGAGACGCCGACCAGGTGTTCGCCGAGTTCTACACAAGCCGGCTGATCGGTACCGATATCGAAACGCTGGAGGATACGTTGGAGACGAGTATCGAACTCAGAGACCGGGCCGGCATTGAGCGAGACCCCGAGCCGATTCTCGAAGCCGCCGAGAGCGAGGACGTCGTCTTCTGTACCGCCGGGGATACGATGGTTTCGACGACACACACCGACCTCCGGCTTCGGGCTGCGGACCGTGGTATCGAAACCCGAATCGTTCACGGGACGACTGCCCAGACTGCCGCCGGTTCGCTGACCGGCCTGCAGAACTACCGCTTCGGGAAGGCCACGACGCTCCCCTTCGAGGACGCTCACGGCGGTGATGGTGTCCCGGACAGCGTCGTCGCTACTATCGAGGGCAATCGGGGCCGGGACCTGCATACGCTGGTCTACCTCGACATCAAGGTCGACGACCCACACTGGGACGAGAGTGACGACACGTACATGACCGCCAGCCAGGCCGCCGCCATGCTGTCGGAGCCATTCCCGGACACACTTGGCGTTGTCGTGGCCAGGGCTGGCAGTCCAGACCCGTTGGTGGTTGTTGACACGCTCGACGAACTCGCTACGCAGACGTTCGGCGACCCGCTACATCTGCTTGTCATTCCCGGCTCGCTCCACCCACTTGAGGCGGATGCACTGGAGTCGGTTGCTGGAGCCGACCTGGAATAGCGGCTGTCGTTTCCACGACGCAGTTCAGTCGTCGCCAGCGGTCGCGGGACTCGACTCCGGCTGGTCTTTTTCGAACGTCGTTCCGAGGTCGTACTCGGTTCCGGTCACCAGAAACAGGAGGTCCTCAATAATAACGGTGAGCTCCGGTAGCTCCCGCATCAGCACCCACGTCAGCCCAACGAGGACAATAACGGAGCCGAACTGCGCCAGCATCCGGTCGACAATGTAGTAGGACACGAGCTGTGCGTCGCTGAGGCCGAATAGCGCCATGATCGCTCCCGGGAAGAACTGCGCCTTCTGGAGGCCAAAGGCCAGTGCGATCCCAAGATTCCGAATGAGATTCAGTACGTAGATGATACCGACGGCCCCGACCAGCACACGGAGTTTCCGTCGCCACGGTGCCTTGACTGCCAGTATTCCGCCAGCGAAGATAGAGATACTGCCGATACCTGTACAGGCCAGAATGATAGTGTACGTTATCGGTCGCTCGTTCCCGTCGAACCAGAACGTGTTCTCATAGGGGTACTGCTTCGATGCGATATCGATGCCGTTGTGTGAGAGCCCGCCAACCACCGTCGGATCGTACCCGATGAGCGTCATCAGGAAGGCGACCTGATCGGTGACGACCTCGATGATTGTCTGGCGGAGCGGTCCGATAGTGAGGAAGGGCACGTAGATGACGCCCATGATACCGATGGCACGGGTCAACACCAGTAGCGACTCTCGGCCGTTCCAGAGTAAATAGCCAGTGTACAGCGACAGCGGGACGGCAATAACGCTTCCCAGTCCCTCGACGACGCTCTTCTGTATTAGAATGAAGTGCGGAGCCAGAACGAGCCAGTACGCTGCGAACAAACCCCAGCCGACCGTTCCGACTGGCCGGGCCAGTCGCTTATCGTACTGGGCGACGGCTACGGTTCCCAGAAACGCCGCAAGAACGAGCCACATCAGCGGTTCCGAGGCCGTGACCGGGTCGAACGACAGTCCAGCAATGTTGACGCCCGCCTGCAGGACTGTCTCACTCATTGCTCGTACGTTAGCCAAACCGGCCTATATGTTTTGTCGTTGCGCTACTGTGCGGTGTCGTCTCAGAGTGAGCCGACGGAAGCGCCGCCGCTACCCACGTAGCGCGCGAAAGAAAGAACGGTGTTCAGGGACTGGAGCGAGTCCAGTTAGTTGTCGCGTCGGACGGCGAGGAGCGCAGCGGCGACGAGCGCGATGAGCGCGATGGCTGCCGTGAAGCCGGGACCTTCCTCTGCGGTGGTCTCGGATTCCTCGGTTGCCGGCTCATCGGTTGCCGGTGCGTCAGTTTCCTCGTCGGTTGCCGGCGCGTCAGTTTCCTCTTCGGTTTCGGTTTCCGTTGCCGTCGGCTCTTCCTCGGTGCCAACAGTCACGTTCGCACTGTCCGTAACGGCGGAGCCGTTGGCGGTGTACGGACCGTCAGCGTCCGGGAAGTCGTACGCTTCGTTGCCGTTGGTGTCGAGGTGCGGCATCGCGACCGCCGTGAAGTCCTCGTCCATCGGCTCGTCGAGCGTGATCGGAATGTCCTCGTGGCTGCCTGCCTCGAGGTACTCGGAGTTCCCGACGACATCGCCGGATGCGTTACCGGCGTGGATTGCGATGAAGCCACCGGCGGACAGCTGTGCGCTGTCGACGACGACTTCGCTACCGTCGGATTCCTGGTCACTGATACTCACAGTGGACGTGTCAGCATCGGTGATCTGTCCGTCTTCCTCGTCACCGAGGTTGTCACCGTCGACATCGAGCGTCTGAGCGGTGAAGTTCGTTCCTGCCGAGTAGTCACTGAAGTCAACCGTGGCACTGAACGTACCGTCAGTGGCGACAGTCGCTTCAGGTCGGTCGAGGAACGGGTTGGAGTCACTCTCGGATTCAACTTCGACCTCAAGCTCGGAGCCAGGCGCGACCGAGGTGGTTCCGGTGACCTGCTGGTCAGCGGCAGCCTGAACCTGCACAAGACCGTTGGCCGTGTTGAGAGTTGCGTCACGGTCAACGATGCTGTAACCGTCTTCGATGCCGTCGTTGTCCTCGCTTAGGCCAGTGTCCTGCGACACGGTGAAGTTGGCCGTGATCTTGTCATCGTCGTCCTTGTTACGGATCTGCTTGCCGCTGGAGTAGTTCGCTTGCTGCGTCTTCACAGCGACGAAGTACGTGTTGTTGTCAGGGTCGTCGACAACAACAACGTTGGTGCTGTTGAGGTCAAGCGGGTCCTCATCTGCGTTTGCACCGACGTTAGTACGATTGACGCTGAGGTTGAACACGTCGTTGTTACCGGCGCCACCAGTAGTCGACTGGAGGAACGCCTGGGTCGTGCTGGAGGCACTGTTGACTTCCTCTTCGTAGGCAAGCGGGCCTTCGACACCGGAAGCAACGATCTGGTGGACAACGATGTCACCATCAGCGATGTTGTTCGATTGGGTCAGGTTCTGGCCGATACGATCACGAATGTCGATATCGTCATCGTCGAGCTCAGCGTCCTGTGGGGCCACCCAGCTACGCATACTCTCAGTGGAGCGCTCGCTCAGTCGGAGCGTTCCGACAGCGTCAGCGCTCTTGCTCTGGGACGTCCCTGCAGTGACGTTCAGGTTGTAGCTGGAGGCTTCGATCGTCTCGTCGTCAAGGTTGCTTCGGTTGAAGGAACCGTACTCGTCGACACCAGTGATCTCGTCGTCACCATCAACGTAGAGGATCTCGCTGGCGGAGATACCACTGATACCGCTCGTGCCGGCGAGGTAGCTGTTGAACGAGACAGTGACTTCGCCGTCACCGTCGTCGTCCTCGATGGTTCCGGAAACCGCGTAGTTGTCGTCGTCGTCGTCGCCGACGAAGATAACGGCTTCATCGGTGTTGTCGAGCTGGTAGGTGATGTTGACCACGTCACCACGCTCGTCGTTGACAACACTGCTCTCGAAGCTGGCGTCACCGTCTTCAGCTTCGGAGACGTTGATCTGGTCGGTACTGGCTGTGACGCCAGTCTGGTTGTCCGTCACGTTGATCGTGTACGGACCATCATCAGCGTCGAAGCCGTCGTAGCTGCTGATGTTGTCGAAGATGAAGTCCGTCTCCTCGTTGCCGGAGAGACGGTTCTTGACAATCGTGTCGACCTTGTCGCCGTCATCGGAGAACAGGGTCGCGTTGGCTGGCTGGCCACCGCGAGTGATCGTGACGTTAGCAATGACATCGTCCTCGTCGGTGATGTCATTGTCGTCAGCCTCAACATTCAGGTTGAGGTTGCTGAGCTTGAAGCCAGCTTCACCAGCAGAGTCGTTCTGTGGCGAGACCGAGACGTTGTAGCGCTGACCAGTATCGAGGTTTTCCGTGTCGACAGTGTAGACCTTACTGTTGTCAGCGTACGTGTCGTCAGAGACAATGCTACCCTGGTCTTCTTCGACGAAGACATTGCCACCGTTGGTGTCGTTCACCACGGCAACCGTTTCGCCACGGTAGACGTTGACGTTGTACGATCGATTCTCGTCACTCTTGAAGGACTTGATCGTCGTTGACGTGACGTCGATGTCTTCGGCAACGACCGAGTCACCGCCAACATTACTGACTTTGACTGTCAGGTTGCGGTTCGGCGTAACGTCGTTGCTCAGATCGATCTCAAGGCGTCCGTTCGACCCGTCATCTGAGCCGACCGTAGCGCCCGTGTCCTCTTTTCCGTCAATGAGGACCGTGACGTCATCGTTAACAACAGTTCCGGCGGAGCCATCAAATGCCAATTCAACTGTACCGTCGTTATATTCGACTGCCTGATCGACGGAGACGTTCGCGGCGGCGGCTGCGCCACCGGAGAACGCGACGGTCCCGGCGAATACCGAGAAGACCATCAGCGCCGTCAGAAACAGGCTGCGGATTTTTTCGCTTGTATCTGTCATGTGTTGTGTTTGCTATCGGGCGACCCCAGCAGTTTTCCACGTGGTCGGAACGCGGCCACCGAGGCCACGCATAGACCGAACCGGCGTACTCACTTCTGGCGTCATGGGTAGGGGTATCGATACATTGCCCGAAGTGTGGTAAATGCTTTGTGGAATAAAGTTGGTAAGTATATTACAAGTAATAGTCACTCAGTAATGTTTTTAAACATACATTTGGGTTTGATATGGACGTTTATTTGACTTGTTCAATAATTTGACCGGCGACACTTCGGTTGAAACACGTCTTCATCTCCTGATTTGAGCGAAGTGCGTTCCACCGCTTGACGACGAATGAGGGACCCGATATTGCTGTGATCTGCGAGCGATTCCCTAGCATTACGAACGTGAACCAGAATTGGCTATCAGTGATTGGCAAGTGAGTAATATACAGTTGAGATTAGAATAGATAGACAAGAGGCTGATGTAGCTGTATGAGCGGCGCAAGGAGCGTCACAGATCGGCGTGTCTCACTTGGAGCTGAAGATCAATGAGTGAGCCAGCGAACAGGCGATTCGGGCACAGGGATGCCGAGGTTAGCGCAGACAAACAACCGGGGAAGTTCACCGTATGCTGGATCTCGGAGAGAAGGTCGGACAGCCATAGAGACAGTCACGGACCTGAATGCCGAGCGCTTGGATAGGTGGGGTTTGATGTTCGAAACACCCTCCAAACAAACCTTTCAGGAGAGCTATACGCGCTGATTCTCGACGCTGCAAGCGACTGGGACATCACGAACGTCCCGACCGAAGTCGTGGAACTACTCATAGACTTGATGCAGTGATTATCAACCGCAACGGAACGAAACGCAGGTCAACCGATATACACGATGAGCGAAACGGGTACCGTAGGGAACGTCGTCCCGAGAAATCTACGAACAGCAAGGGCAGGCGATTGCTGAAACCGCTCTCACAGTGACGGAAATCAGGGGGATCTCCGGCAGGTGTTACATCACTACTGCATCTCCCTGCGTTCGACTGTGGCCAAGTTGTGACTGCGGACCAGTAATTGGCCGTCTAGAAGCGAACTGAATAGCACTCTACAGCGGGCCTCGGGTCGTTTTGTAGTCTGCCGGCACTGTTTGCGTACGCGCGAAAGAAAGAACGGTGTTCAGAGACTGGAGCGATTCCAGTTAGTTGTCGCGTCGGACGGCGAGGAGTGCAGCAGCGACGAGCGCGATGAGCGCGATAGCTGCCGTGAAGCCGGGACCGGACGCTTCCGTGGTCTCGGTTTCCTCGGTTGCCGGCTCATCGGTTGCCGGTGCGTCAGTTTCCTCGTCGGTTGCCGGCGGTTCCGTTTCGGTTTCCGTCGGCTCTTCCGTGTCCGCAGGCGTGTCCTCGGCAGCGATGGTCACGTTCGCACTGTCCGTAACGGCGGAGCCGTTGGCGGTGTACGGACCGTCAGCGTCCGGGAAGTCGTACGCTTCGTTGCCGTTGGTGTCGAGGTGCGGCATCGCGACCGCCGTGAAGTCCTCGTCCATTGGCTCGTCGAGCGTGATCGTGATGTCCTCGTGGCTGCCTGCATCGCGGTACTCGGAGTGCCCGACGACATCGCCGGATGCGTTACCGGCGTGGATTGCGATGAAGCCACCGGCGGACAGCTGCGCGCTGTCGACGACGACTTCGCTACCGTCGGATTCCTGGTCACTGATGCTCACAGTGGCCGTGTCAGCATCGGTGATCTGTCCATCTTCCTCGTCACCGAGTTCGTCACCGTCGACATCGAGCGTCTGAGCGGTGAAGTTCGTTCCTGCCGAGTAGTCACTGAAGTCAGCCGTGGCACTGAACGTACCGTCAGTGGTGACAGTCGCTTCAGGTCGGTCGAGGAACGGGTTGGAGTCGCTCTCGGATTCAACTTCGACCTCAAACTCGGAACCGGGTGCGACTGTGGTCGTTCCGGTGAGTTGCTGGTCAGCAGCAGCCTGAACCAGCACGAGACCGTTGGTCGTGTCGATAGTTGCGTCGCGGTCAACGATGCTGTAATCCACCTCAGCGGCGTCGTTGTCGTCGCTCAGGCCAGTGTCCTCCGACACGGTGAAGTTGGCCGTGAGCTCGTCATCTTCGTCATCGTCGCGGATCGCTGTGCCGCTCTCGAAGTTCGCGTTCTGCGTCTCCACAGCGACGAAGTACGTGTTGTTGTCAGGGTCGTCGACAACAACAACGTTGGAGCTGTTGAGGATGAGCGGATCTTCATCTGCGTTTGCACCGACATCGCTACGGTTGACGGTGAGGTTGAACACGTCGTTGTTATTATCGCCGCCAACAGTCGACCGGAGGAACGCTTGGGTCGTGCTGGAGGAGCTGTTGACTTCCTCTTCGTAGGCAAGCGGGCCTTCGACACCGGACGAAACGATCTGGTGGACAACGATGTCACCCTCAGCGATGTCGTTCGATTGGGTCAGGTTCTGGCCGATACGATCACGAATGTCGATATCGTCATCGTCGAGCTCAGCGTCCTGTGGGGCCACCCAGCTACGGAAGTTCTCAGTGGAGCGCTCGTTCAGTCGGAGCGTTCCGACGGAGTCAGCGCTGTCGTCCTGAGACGTGCCTGCAGTGACGTTCAGGTTGTAGCTGGAGGCTTCGATCGTCTCGTCGTCAAGGTTGCTTCGGCTGAAGGAGCCGGCCTCTTCGACACCAGTGATCTCGTCGTCACCATCAACGTAGAGGATATCGCTGGCGGAGATGCCACTGATATTGCTCGTGCCAGCGAGGTAGCTGTTGAACGAGACAGTGACTTCGCCGTCACCGTCGTCGTCCTCAATGGTGCCGGAGATTGCGTAGTTGTCGTCGTCGTCGTCGCCGACGAAGACAACGGCTTCATCCTCATTATCGAGCTGGTAGGTGATGTTGACTACGTCACCACGCTCGTCGTTGACCACGCTGCTCTCGAAGCTGGCATCACCGTCGCCAGCCTCGGAGACGTTGATCTGGTCGGTGCTGGCTGTGACGCCAGTCTGGTTGTCCGTCACGTTGATCGTGTACGGACCATCATCAGCATCGAAGCCGTCGTAGCTGCTGATGTTGTCGAAGATAAAGTCCGTCTCGTCATTGCCGGAGAGACGGTCCTTGACAATCGTGTCGACCTTGTCGCCGTTATCATCGAACAGGGTCGCGTTGGCCGGCTGGCCACCACGGGTGATCGTGACGTTGGCGATGACATCGTCCTCGTCGGTGATGTCATTGTCGTCAGCCTCGACATTCAGGTCGAGATCGCTGAGCTTGAAGCCAGCTTCACCAGCAGAGTCGTTCTGTGGCGAGACCGAGACGTTGTAGCGCTGACCGCTGTCGAGGTCTTCCGTGTCGACGGTGTAGACCTGACTGTTGTCAGCGTACGTGTCGTCAGAGACAATGCTACCCTGGTCTTCTTCGACGAAGACATTGCCACCGTTGGTGTCGTTCACCACAGCGACCGTTTCGCCGCGGTAGACATTGATGTTGTACGATCGAGCCGAGTCACTCGTGAAGGACGTGATCGACGTTGACGTGACGTCGATGTCCTCGGCAACGACCGTGCCGTCGCCACCAGTAAGATTGCTGACCTTGATGGTCAGGTTGCGGTTCGGCTGAACGTCGCCGTCAAGGTTGATTTGAAGGCGTCCGTTCGACCCGTCGTCCGTACTATCAACACTAGGGTTGGAGCCGGAGACGAAGTTGCTGGGGTTTTCGTTGCCGTCAACGAAGACTGTGACATCGTTGTCATCAATACTCCCCGCGCCGCCATCAAATGCCAATTCGACTGTTCCGCTGTTATATTCGACTGCCTGATCGACGGAGACGTTCGCGGCGGCGGCTGCGCCACCGGAGAACGCGACGGTCCCGGCGAATACCGAGAAAACCATCAGCGCCGTCAGAAACAGGCTGCGAATCTTATCTGAATTTCCTGTCATAGTTTGTGTTTGCTATCGGGCGACCCCAGCAGTTTTCCACGTGGTCGGAACGCAATCACCGCGATCGCGTGTAGACCGAACCGGTGTACTCACTTCTGGCGCCATGGGTAGGGGTACAGTCTATACGATAGGTGTCTGTTGTAAATGTTTTGTGGTAAGAACATCTGCCTGTCATGAATATTCAGGTTAGAGAAGCACTGTCTGTGTTGATTAGATGTGACATAAGAAGCTTGTAGGTCTAAAACAGGATCGTCAGTCGGGTGTCCGACGCCCCAGATTCACATCTCGGAGATGGTTTCGATGGCCTGAGAATACAGGGCTTCACAGACTCTAACTGCTGGCTCAGGAACGACTCCGCAGGAGGCTTGTCCCCCTGACTGTGTGAGAATAGATTCGGACAGACGGTTACTACCGACCAGTACCGTCAGTTCGTCACGATTTCGATTTCGCGGCTGTCGGGGTCTTTGGTGAACGCATAGCGGTCGTCACAGCTCTTGGGGTCGCGGTAGTCCTCGGCGTGGCGTCCCATCAACGTCTCCCACGCGCCGTGGAGGTCATCGGTTTGGACTGCGAGATGCCCCCACGCATCGCCGAGTTCGTAGGACCGGCCGTCGTAGTTGTAGGTGAGTTCGACCGACATCGCTTCGTCGGGGGCATCCTCTGGTTTGAGGAAGTACAGCGCGAAGTCATCGAACTCCTCGCGGCGAAACAGTTCGTAGTCGAGCTTCCGGACGTACCAGCCGATAGCCTGCTCGGCGTCTTCGACACGGATCATTGTATGGTCGAGCGACCACTTCGCGCCGTGGTCTCGCTCGACAATCTCGATTTCGTGGCCGTCGGGGTCTGTGACGAAGGCATAGGAGCCGCCACAGGAGTCCGGATCGCGGTAGTCCTCAACGCCAGCGTCCATCAGCTCGTCGTAGGCATCGTACACGTCGTCACAGCGGACAGCGATGTGTCCCCACGCGTCGCCCATCGTATACGAGCGCCCGTCATGGTTATACGTGAGTTCGAGTAGTGCACCCTCGTCGTGGACATCCTCCGGACCGAGGAAGACATTCGTGAAGGTGTCGGCCTCCCAGCGGCTCTTCTCCTCGTAATCGAAATGCGTCTGGTACCAGTCAAGTGAGGCGTCTAGATCCTCGACGCGTATCATCGTATGATCGAGTGACCACATACGCGCTATGTGGTTCGAGCGAGCGAAAAGGCTACCGCCAGAGGCGGTTCCGTCCGGATTCGATACCACGGGTCACCGTGTCGCCGTGTCCGCCCGGATGGCCGGGAGATAGTACCACCAAACCAGGATAAGTAGGACGAGGGAACCGACCGGGACAGCCACGTAGTTGAGCCGCCTGTTGAATCCCAGAAACACGGGAAACTGTGTCAGGCCCGCACCTACGAGTGCGAGAGCAGTCACTCGAACGTCCTCACGCCAGACGACACCGGCAACGGCGCTGGCCAAGGCGAATGCATACAACAGGACGCCCGAACCCCACGATTCGATAAACTGTGGCAGTGCGCTGGTAAAGCGGATGAAGTAGCTGTAGACCGAGAGCAGTTCCGGTGGGTTCGTATTGAACAGGCCAAAGGAGAAGACGAGCGTCAGTTCCTCTCCAATCAGCACCACTGTCCAAGGGATGAGGCCAGCAACAACGACAGCGAGAAGACGGCGTCGGGGACCGCGGTCCATAGTTGGTAGCAGGGTTCCAGGTCAATGAACGCATCTACTCAGTTATGTGGTAGCGGTGCTCCACGGAATAGTGATCCTTGATGGAATATCATCCTTCCTTGATGGAATATCATCCTTAGTTGTTCGCGTGCACGCGAGAATCGCGCGCGACAATCTAGCGATTAGCGATGATTCGTAGGATATCCTCGTCCGCGAGTTCGTGGTCGCGCCCGACCTGCTGTTCGTCGTGCTTGGCACTCGGGCCGGTCACGCGAGCAAAGCGGAAGCGCTCATCGAAGCTACCGCCGAGTTTCTCGCAGGCGTCGTCAACGGTGTCGCCCTCGCGGAGTATCAGCGGTTCCTCGCGGTCGACACCGCGGCCCGGCTTGTCCATGTAGATCCGGATCAGGCCGAGTTCCTCCCAGATGCGTTCGGTGAGGCTATCCAGCCCTTTCTCTTCCTCAGCGCTGATGAAGATTGCCTCCTCGGGGTCAATGTCCCGCTCTTGGAGTTCGTCTTCGACCTTCGGAAGGTAATCGGGTTCGATGAGGTCCGCCTTGTTGATGGCGACGAGGGACGGCAAGTAGACCCGGTTGTCCATCACCCCGTCGATGAGCTGGTCGATATCGAGCTGCTCGCCGATGGTCACGTCGGCGTTGACGTAGCCGTGTTCGCGCAGGACGGCTTTGACCGTCTCGTCGTCGAGTTCGACGCCGGTGGCCGTGTTAACCGAAATCCCGTCTTTGCCCTTTTTGCGGACGTTAACCCACGGTGGATCCTGATCGAGGCGAATCTTGTTCTTATACAGTTCTTCGCTGAGTCGGTCGTATTGGTCAATCTCAAAGACGGAGATGAGGAAGACGATGAGGTCCGCGGTCCGGACGACGGACAACACTTCTTTCCCACCACCGCGGCCGCCAGCAGCCCCTTCGATAAGTCCGGGAACGTCGAGAATCTGGATGTTCGCGCCCTTGTGCTTGAGCATTCCCGGATAGACATCAAGTGTGGTAAATTCGTAGGCACCGGTTTCGGACTCGGCGTTAGTGAGGGCGTTCAGCAGCGTCGACTTCCCGACGCTGGGGAACCCGACGAGCGCGACGGTCGCATCGCCGTGTTTCTCAACACCGTAGCCACCGCCGCCGCCCGAAGAGGCCTGTTGTTCGAGCTTCTCCTTTTTCTCCGCGAGCTTGGACTTCAGCCGACCGATATGGGCCTCTGTAGACTTGTTGTAGGGAGTGCTGGCGATTTCGTCTTCGAGTTCCTGAATCTCCTCTTCGAGCCCCATTAGATGTATGTCGGCCCCTCGCACCGAATAAGGCTTTCCTCCCTCGCCGACGCTACCATAGTGGCACGTGCCATGGGCCTCCTTACCGTTCAGAATAGTCAAACTCCACTCATGTAATTCGACACACCTATAGGCTGCCCTCCGTCATATGTCGACAATGGGAGCAGCGAGTCGGTTCCGCGACAGCACACAGATACTGCTGCCAGTCGGTGCACTCGACGGCATTCGTGAAGAGTTGGAACAGCGGTTCACTGTGAGCGTTCATCAGGACGGCGAGCAGATTCGGATAATCGGCTCGCCGGTCGAAATCAAAGACGCGAGCGATTTCCTTGCTCGGAATGGCGTGACGTTCGCCTGAACTGACGAGGGTTCTATTCTTTGTCGTGCTGACCGTCCGATGATGAGTCAACGGTGAGTGTTCGTGCGTGTGGGAGCCTCACGCAGGTATCCGTGAAACGCAATCCTTTAAACTGCCGCGAGGATTCCACTATGTATGGCTGGAACTATCGAAGTCCTCGTTCCCGGTGGGGAGGCCAACCCTGGCCCGCCACTCGGTCCGGAACTCGGCCCGACACCGGTGGACGTGCAGGCAGTCGTACAGGAGATCAACGACCAGACCGCAGCGTTCGACGGTACCGAAGTCCCCGTCACCGTCGAGTACGACGACGACGGCTCCTTCGAGATCGAAGTCGGTGTCCCACCGACAGCTGAACTCATCAAGGACGAGGCCGGCTTCGAGACCGGCAGCGGCGAGCCCCAAGAGGACTTCGTCGCTGACCTCTCCGTTGATCAGGTCAAACAGATCGCCGAACAGAAGCACCCTGACCTGCTGTCCTACGACCTCACGAACGCCGCAAAGGAAGTCGTTGGGACGTGCACCTCCCTCGGTGTCACTATCGAAGGCGAGAACCCACGCGAATTCAAGGAGCGCATCGACGCAGGCGAGTACGACGACGCGTTCGCGGCCGAAGCACAAGCGTAAGTCGGACTGGCTTTGCTGTGCGACTGCGTGTGTTTTCCCTTGTTTTTGACGCTTCTGAGCCACTGCACAGTCGATGGGACCCCTGTTATTGACTGGTCCCTGCGAACCGGAAACACGCCCGTCAGCGGTCCTTGGGCTGGTTCGACGGGTTTAAGTGTCGCATTGGCGTCTACCCGCACGAGACAGGCATCCGCCTGTTTCACTGACCCGTAGAAGCCGATTGGCGTACTACGGAGGTGAACAATGGCAGATCAGGAAATAGAGAACGCAGTCTCGCGCGCACTCGAGGACGCACCTGAGCGGAATTTCCGCGAAACGGTCGACCTCGCTGTGAACCTGCGCGACTTAGATCTTAACGACCCGTCGAACCGCGTCGACGAGTCCGTCGTGCTTCCTGCTGGCACCGGCCAGGAGACCACTATTGTGGTCTTCGCCGAGGGCGAAACCGCCCTTCGTGCCGAGGAAGTTGCAGACGACGTACTCGACGAGGACGAACTCGAGGAACTCGGTGGCGACGACGACGCCGCCAAGGACCTTGCCGATGACACTGACTTCTTCATTGCGGAGAAGGGACTGATGCAGGACATCGGTCGCTACCTCGGGACCGTCCTCGGTCCGCGTGGGAAGATGCCGGAACCGCTCGACCCCGACGACGACGTCGTCGAGGTCATCGAACGCATGAAAAACACCGTGCAGCTCCGCAGCGGGGAACGGCGAACGTTCCACACGCGGGTCGGCGCGGAGGACATGTCTGCCGAGGATATCTCGGACAACATCGACGTTATCCTCCGCCGTCTGCACGCGGACCTCGAGAAGGGCCCGCTCAACATCGACACTGTCTACGTGAAGACGACGATGGGGCCTGCGATGGAGGTTGCCTGATATGAGCGCCGAATCCGAACGCAAGACCGAAACCATTCCCGAGTGGAAGCAGGAAGAGGTCGACGCCATCGTAGAGATGATCGAGTCCTACGAAAGCGTCGGCGTCGTCAACATCGCCGGGATTCCGTCCCGGCAACTGCAGGATATGCGACGTGACCTGCATGGGGCCGCCGAACTTCGTGTCTCCCGGAACACGCTGCTTGAGCGTGCGCTCGACGAAGTCGATGACGGACTCGAAGACCTCAACAGTTACATCACCGGGCAGGTCGGGATTATCGGGACCGACGACAATCCATTCTCGCTGTTTCAGGAACTCGAGGCCTCCAAGACACCCGCACCCATCGGTGCTGGCGAGGTGGCTCCGAACGATATCGTGATTCCGGAAGGCGACACGGGCGTCGACCCCGGGCCGTTCGTCGGCGAACTCCAGAGCGTTGGTGCCGACGCACGCATTCAGGAAGGCTCCATTCAGGTCCTTTCTGACTCGACGGTGCTTGACACCGGCGAGGAAGTCTCTCAGGAACTCGCAAACGTTCTGAACGAACTCGGCATTGAACCGAAGGAGGTCGGTCTCGACCTTCGCGCCGTCTTCGCCGACGGTGTGCTGTTCGAACCCGAGGAACTGGAACTCGACATCGACGAGTACCGGAGCGACATCCAGGCGGCTGCCGGCCGAGCGTTCAATCTCTCGGTCAACGCCGACTACCCGACTGCGACGACGGCCCCAACGATGCTCCAGTCCGCTCGTGGCAACGCCAAGAGCCTCGCGCTCCAGGCAGCCATCGAAGACCCCGAGGTCGTGCCTGACCTCGTGAGCAAGGCTGACGCACAGGTCCGTGCGCTCGCCTCGCAGATTGATGACGAAGAGGCACTCCCGGAAGAGCTCCAGGGTGTTGAGGCCGACGTGGCGACAGAGGAACCGACTGACGACCAAGACGAGGACACCGCATCCGAGGACAACGCGGACGCCGACGACACGGCCGAAGAGGCCGACGAAGACGACGACGATGATGGCGACGCCGGCGACGCACTCGGAGAGATGTTCTAACAACACACACTACAACAATGGAATACGTATACGCTGCACTCATCCTGAACGAATCGGGCGAAGAAATCAACGAAGACAACCTCACCGACGTGCTCGACGCTGCGGGCGTCGATGTCGAGGAGTCCCGTGTCAAGGCCCTCGTCGCCGCCCTCGAAGACGTCGATATCGAGGAGGCCGTCGACCAGGCCGCTGCGGCACCGGTGCCGGCAAGCGGTGGCGCGGCCGCACCCGCAGAGGGTGACGCTGACGAGGCCGACGAGGCCGACGAGGAAGCTGAAGAAGAGGCTGCCGACGACGGCGGCGACGACGATGACGATGAAGACGACGAGGCAAGCGGTGAGGGCCTCGGCGAACTCTTCGGCTAACTCGGTTCAACACAGCTCAACTTTTCTTTGCGTACGCCTGACCGGTGAGAGACATCGCTGACGTTCGAATCGCAGAAGCCAGCCTGTTGCCCTGCCCGTAAAATATTGTCCAATGAAAAGGCGACTGCAGAGGAGTGTCGCCGCGACTGCTTAGCTACCGAGTGTAACCGTGTCTGAGTCGACCGTAACCGGTGAATCGTTACCGGTCGCGCCGGTTGCGTCGACGTTCTTGAGATATATTTCGCCTGTTTCACTATCGGCTTTCTTCTCGCCTTTGGTCTCGTTGTACACTGTCACGTTGTACGTGTAGTAGCCGGGGTCGAGATCGACATCGTAGCCCGCCCAAGCTGGGTACGGCTCGGTATTAGTCAGGTCACCGCTCCCGACAGTGACCATCTTGGAGCCGGCGAAAACGGTGGATCCATCGCTTTTGTTCTTGATTGTGAGATTCACTTCCCGCTCGTCGCCGACGGTGCCGTCATTGCGCACCTCTACAGTCATCCGCTGTGCGCCGCCGCGACGCTCGATCAGCTCTGAGGTGTTGTAGGTCTCCGCGCCGATGTTCACTGACTGCGTCTCGTTGACGACAACGTTCGACTCCCCCACGAAGAACGACTGCTTCGGGGATGTGGAGTTCGATGTTTCAACGTAGTAGGTGTAGTTGCCGCGACTGGTCGGCATATCGAGCATAAACTGCCGCGTTTCACCAGGGTCGAGATTCGGTGACATGGTCTTCGAGTCGATCGTGGTGAACGACGGGCTCGCGTCGTCTTTGTTTTTCGCACGTAGGACAACAGTATCTACGCCAGCTTGGCCACCGACGTTGGTGATGTTGACAGTCGCAGTCGTGGTGTCGTCGTTGTCGATGGCACTCTGTACCCGGACTGAATCGACTTGCATGAACTGCTCTGGCGTACTGCCAACACGTACGTTCCCGCCTGCCTTCTGCTGTGTGCCGGCAACAGAGACCATGTACGGATAGGTTTCTTCAGACGCCTTTGAACTAGTCGGAAGCGTGAACGTGACGGTCTCGGTCTCACCGGGTCTAATTGTCGTCGAGTTCGTTCCGATACTGTTGCCATCGAAACTGGTCTCGAGGGTAACTTCACCGCTCTTTCCGCCGCTGTTCCTCACTTCAGCGGTCAGCGTCGCATCGTTTGTCTCGTCAACCCTCGGCGGTGCGGTAACGTCTGTGAGGTTGAATTTCGGGCCCGTCTGCACGTTCTTTTCGATTGCGTTGACTGTGAACAGGACGACAGCGTCGTTATAGTCCGGGTCACCGTCATTCGATGCGTTAGCCGGGTTTGCGCCCTCTTCCGAGAGTTCATACAGGAAGGCGCGTTCCCCGTCGCCCAGTTGAAGATACCCGGTATCGTTCACGCGGCTACCGAGCGTGTCTTGGATGTCTCGCTGGTACCACTGTGCCTGTTCGAACGATGGGAGTTCGTCACCGTTGTTCAGGATTACAAGATTCTGCTGGTTCTGAGTCTGACTGACAGTAGTCGTATCATATCTATCCCAATCGCTACAGTACGCTGTAGCATAATTCTCATCTGCGAGTCTGATTAAGGGGTCGGTGAGAGCATACCCGTCACAGCCATAGGCTGTTGCGAAGACTGAAACCTCCGTCCCGGGTTCGAACGAAGCGGAGTAGTAGTACGGGTTCTCGTGCTCGTCAGAGACGAGGCGTTGCTCCGCGTGTGGGCCGTTGATGTTGCCGTTCTCGTACCCTCGCCAGAGTCCAACCGACTGCTGGCTGGACCCGTTATCGACGTATACCGACATCTGTACCGGTGCGTGGAATATGTACGAGTAGCGCTGATTGAACCCTTCTAGATCTGCACCCTTCAGCGCAACCGAAGCATTGACCGACTGCTGGATCGTGACTGTCGAGCCGTTCCCTTCAAGCAGCGAGTCCGGCTGTACGTATAGCGTCGCCTGTCGCGACCGGTTCGCCGTCGAGAACGTTAGCAAGTACTTACCAGGCTTTCCAGGCGCTGTGACAGTCCGATTGAGCGTGACGCTTTTTCCGGGGGCGAGCCGTTCGTCCTCCGCAATGTGAGTCGTTCCGTTATACTCGACACCCAGTGTCTGCTTCCCTTCTGTCCCACCAGTGTTCGTGACAGTAAGCTCAACGCTCGTCTGGTTGCCCGGCGTGACCGGGCTCTGGACATCCGCAGCAGTGATCTCGAACAACGGTGGGGGTGAGGAACCGACGACGAAGGACCCTTGCTGGGTGTCGTCCGGTGTATCGACAACATAGGTGTAATGCTGTGGTGATCCGACTGTTAGCTGGCCACTGGTCACTGAAGCAGTCCCCGACTCAGCCCCCCGACGTGAACCGTCGAGAGTGAGCGTTGGGTCCTTTGACGCAACAACGTTGCCAGATGTTGCGTTCTCGATACGAATTTTGACCTCGGCGGATTTCCGAATGTCACCGGTGTTTTCGACCGTCGCTTCAACGGTCGCCGTATCCCCGCTTTTCAGTCCACCCGGCGGCGAGACGGACGTTATCTTGAACACACCTGTGTCGCCGACGGTGAAGTCGTATGAGTATGTATCATCCGCTGTTTTGACCTCTATATCGTACGTGCCGTTCTCGGAAGTCGGCATCGACGGACCGAAATCGAGGGTCCGACTCTCTCCCGGGTCAATCAGCACGCTTCGCGTCGCGTTCACGGAACCATTCACCAGAAACACGACCTCCTGATCTGCGGTCATTTCCCCATTGTTCGTAACCGTGACTGTCGCCGACGGGACCTGATTCAGCCGCGCCGTCGCTGGCATCGAACTGCCTGTGATATCCAATGACGGTGTGCCGGACACAGTCGTATATACGATTCTCTCAAAGGCAGTATCGTGGTCTGACTCGACAGTGAAGTTGTGTGGCTTCGCAACTGCGATGTCGACCGTACCACTCACAGTGGTAGACTTCCCGCCGCCAAGCGTGACTGTCTGTGTCGCCTCGTTCGGCGCCCCCGAGCGATTGTGTTTCAATGTGACGGTTTGAGTGTCTTTCAGCCCGCCGGCGTTGGTGACCGTTGCAGAGACGGTCGCCTGGCCGGGATTCGAAGGGTCTGACTGTACGGTAATGTTATCTACTGCGAACTTCGAATCGGACACGTCACCGAGCGCAAAGCGTATATGAATTGTTTCACCCGGCTCAACCGAGGCTGGTTTCACAGTGACATGCTGGTCATCGTAGGTGCTTCGTGCCCAATCCGCCCACGCGCGGGCATAACTACTGTTTTTGATAGTCAGTGTCGCGTTAGCAACCTGAGACGGGGTACACTCATAACTGGGTGACGAAAATGAGCCGGTTCGTGCGTCCTCGTAGGATACGTCAGTGAACAGGGCCATTTGTAGTGCTGCTTCGTGTGACCGCTGAGCCGTCGCATTCGACCGAATCGCAACCGAGCTTCCTCCGATCTGCTGTCCGGAGATATTCGCGAACGATACCGACAGTGCCCCCTCGTCGTAGCTCACTGCTGGGGGCGACGACATCGTTGCGCCCGATTCGGTCATCCGCCACACACCCCCACCCTGGTAGCCGACCTGTTGGCCGTTCTTCTGGTACTGAATCGTCTGCAACGAACGGTTCCCCGTTGAACAGGCCGAGCGACCGTTCAGCGTCAGGTTGTACGCCGCATCGTCAGAAACGGCGACATCAGACCGAACCCGGTCTGGGACCTCAACTGATTCGTTCGTATCTGACCGCTGGAAGCTCTGGTCAACGGACAGTAGTACCTCTTCAGCGAGCTCAACGTTTGCGTCGTCATTGGCATCTCCGATAGTCTGTTGCCCCACCTGAACGATCAGTACAGCACCAATGATGACTGCACTCGCCAACAACACCACGCCCAGAACGTGCGATACACCCCGGTCTCCAGCCCCCCGGCTGCCCCACTCGAACATACTCAATTACATACCAACTATTGCACATAAGTGTACTGTTTCAATCTATATCAATAATGGTTCTATCAGGGCCCGCCGATGTTGAACAGATATACGCCTTCTCAAACCAGTACGGGTCTCAGTATACCTGATTGGCTTGCTGCGGTGTGTCTGCATCATGTACAGCAGCAACTCGGTAATCAGTCAGAAATATATGCTATTGTATATCTCTCCTCGTCCGATGGGATAGTTATCGTCGTTCCCGATCATATATAATCACCTGCTGGATTTTGTCTCCTTACTATTTGTATCTGGAGGATTAGAATATATCTACGAAGCGCGGACTGGAACCAGTTCAAGTTTTAATTGAACCAAGATATAGACGCACGATTATTGGACTACTACCCTCTATAACTGCACATATCATTGTATTTTCCTCTAATTCTAAACTATACTTAATTATTTCTTTTATTATAAACTCTGCTGGGCTACATGGTTGATCCGTCTAACAGCGATGGTAACTCCTTTACCATAGCAGTAAAATTCGGATGGACTCGCCGGGTTGTTAGCCTATTCGAGGATGCGCGTTTCCTAGATTCATCCGCTGGAGTGTACTGGTGCTGAATCATGCGTCGTCGATGAACTCCCGTCGAACCTCCATCTTCTCGCGCTCGCTGCGCTGGTCGTAGTGCTGGTCGAGAACGTCGTTCGAGACGTTCATCCGATCCGAAACGACCTCTTCCGGCGTACCGTCTCGAAGGTGCTTCGTGATCGAACCACGCCGGATACCGTGTGGAGATCGGGACGACGGACAACCACTGGCAGTGTCCCGAGTCATGTACTCACAGCTCTCCGGGTTCTCTCCGTGTGGACACTCGCCGACCATACAGGGACGAGTCCACTTGTAGACGGTACTCCGGATAGGTGTCTCACTCAGACGGCCCTGGTTGCTGGTGATGAGCGGGTCCCGACCGTAATCGTCGGTGACCGAATTTCGGTGATTCTCGATGTACTCCTGAATCACTTCGGCGTAGAAGTCACCGACAGCTATCGACCGCTCGGCAGCTCGTCCGTTCTTCAGTGGAGTTCCTGTGCCCGGGCGGTGTCGCAGCTGTAGGTACTGCCCATCAGCGTCGAAGTCGCCCAAGTCGAGCGACCGGAGGCTACCGAGCCGAATACCAGTGTGCCAGAGGATTCCGAATATGACGTGTTCGCGGGAAGCGTACTGGTAGCGGTTCAGGTAGTCGAGGATGGCTTCGGCGTGTTCGGTATCGAGTTTCTCATCTTTCGAGGCTTCCTCGGGGTCAACCTCTGGCAACAACACCCGTTCACGCATTCCCTGTTCGACTGCGTCGATGCTGGCACAGAATTCGAGGAACTTCCGCAGTGTAGCGAGAATGCCCCGAAGGGTGACCTTCGACACCTCACCGTATTCACTTCCTTTGCCTTGCCGACGCCAGACTCGGAACTCATGTAGATCGCGCCCAGTTAGCTCGTTCATGTTCTCGATCCCCTTCGACTGGGTCCACTCGATGAACGAGTTCAGCCGGTACCGCTGGTTCGTGAGGGACTTTTCAGATAGCTCCGGTTCCCGATGATCGAGGTAGAGATTCACTGCGACTGCCGGAGCTATCGGTTCGAGGTCGTCGCTCACGCTTCCCCCATTGGGGCCAGCAGCTGGCGGGCAGTCTCAAACGCATCGTCCTCCGCTGGTTTTTCGCCAAGTGGGTAGCCGTCACCGTCTCGACCCATCGCGTCAAGTATCTCCGAAACTGAGGGTGCAGGACCATCGATGAGGAGTTCGCGGCGAGCTTCGCAGGCAGCCGCGACTGCTTCAGCAGCATCAAGCGATTCATTTCGTCGCTGATTCGGTACTTCCGACAGACCGACCATCCGGTCACAGTGCGGGCAGGAATGGCGGCGCTGGTGGGAAGTCGCGTCGGCGTACGAGTCAAACCGTTTCGAGAACTTACAATCTGGACACCGAACGCGGTACTCCGTACGTGGGCGAACAGCGGACTTTTGAGCAGGCGATTCGACTACTTCCGTGCGGGGAGTACTCCCCGTATCGGTTCCGTACGACATTGGTTTGCCGGGCGGAGCCACCTTCTGGGCCGTGTCCTAGCACGGCCCGGTTCTCGATGGCCGAGAGCCATCTACGGGCGGCCCGTAGCAACACTGTTACTCGGAGAGTGCATAAATGTATCGAACAGCTATATATACTCAATTGGTAAGTAATTGTAGAAAAGGACTGAATTAGGTAGGAAGGATAGTATACGTTATTCAAATGCGTCTATCGGGTTCGTGGCAGAGTGTATGGGACGACCGTATCCTCGAATGGATGCGAGAGAACGAGAATACGGGGACGCCCAAAGAAGTCCACGACAGTGGGTTAGTTCGCGTGTCGAGAACTCAGATCGGCCGTCGAATGAAGAAACTCGCCGAGCATGGACTTCTCACTCACGTCGGCAACGGAGCATACGTGATTACAGAGGAAGGGAAAGCGTACCTCGATGAGGAATACGACGCCGAGGAAGGCGTGTACCTTGATGGAGAGAATGACGCTTCCGAGCCGTCGACGCCAGCTGAACCTGAAACGAACGACGTGTAAGTAGCCCTCCACCATGACGATACGAAAGACCGCCCGTTGGCAGCAGTGTATCGACGACCGAATACTCGAACACTTGCGTGACGATTCGTGGTCTACAGCGAGCCAGATGGCGAAAAGAGATGGAATTCACGCGACAGAAGCGCAGATTCAGGACCGCTGTCGCGTTCTGGCTGATGCTGACCTCTTAGCGTTTCTGACGGAAGATCAAGACTTGGTAGAACTGACCACCGAAGGTGAGCAGTATTTGGAGGGCGAGGTTGATGTCGAGCTCTATCCGTACCCGCGCCATCCCCGACTCATGGAGTGAATTAAGGGAAATCTTCTTAGCAGTTGACTCAACTCAATGAGTTGTGTATCAATTCTGCCCTGATGAGGTCGATCAGAATCGCGCCCACCACCAAGCGGTCAAGCAAGGTGCAGACGACGTTGATGTAAAGCGAATCGGGAACCTTGGAGAGATAGCATTCGAGCAGTTCTGCCGAGAATACCTTCCAGCCGAGATGTGGGAATGGGAAAATGAAGAAGCCATACGACGCTGCAACCCGGAAAGTTTCTCTGGTCACGATTTCGAAGTATTTGGGTACGAAGTCGACGTGAAGACCTCCCGGGACGTATCGTCATTCCTGCCAGAGACGCTCGTTGAGAATGATTCTGATGATGACATTATTGTCATGGCATGGCACCGGGACAACGAAGATAGTTTGATTCTACTCGGATGGGAGCACGTCGAGACGCTCGAATCAAAGGTCGAAACAGAAGAACAGTTCTCCGGTAACTCTCCTGAGAAGCTCGAACACTTGGCAACTCGTCCGATGAACGATCTTCAGGACCTCGGGCCGAACACAGCGAATATGAATCAAACTCCCGAGAATCCGTTCCAGCCGGGAGATCGCGTGCAGAAGCGTGACGACGAAGATGCGTCAGTGGGTGTTGTAATTGAGGTCCTCCCTCCAGAAACGCAGGTAGAACTCTACGGACAGGAGCTTGATGGTGAAGCAGTCAGAGTAGCATTCCCAAGTTCGCTTGATGAGGGACCGGGTGACTGGAGAGATATTTCACCGGCCCTGCTTTCATCATACTGCGATGATCAAGATATCAGTCTCTATACCTACAAACACGAGAACCTGAAATTTGCCAATAACCCGTACACGGTGGGTGATTACGTCATTAAACCATCACATGATGATCCCGATCTTGCAGTGGTTGTTGAGGTTGACGGGTACGATGTTTCCGTGGTATTTGAGGGCCCAAAAGGCGATGAAGTCGCACCCGCAAATCTCAGTGATCATTGCGAAGATGAAGGACTCTCACTGTATGAGTACCCTAGAGAAGAACTTGAATTCGCCTATATATCTGAATTATAAAATTGAGTTTGTTATAATTTTGAACAATAGTGAATTTCCAGAAACCGTGTAAAATACATAGCGCGAAGGAGCAATGAGATACACTAAGCGGAAACAGCCTCACGATTCATTCTTCTGTTTGTATTAACTTCGAAGATTATTCTTGGAAACCAACATGTGTTTATTTACATAAAGGCTTCAATATCAGCGGCATGGAAAAGATTCAATCAATCCAATTTGACGGGCCAGAGGATTTTTATAGATTCCAACTTTCGCCGTCAGACTCTCCAAGATTATCTCGAGCAGCATTTATAGACAGATACAAAAACGGAGAACGGAGTGCATTTGGACTAATTAATGATACACTATCCCGTTTTCAACATAAGGTAGATTCTATCCTGAGAGATGTATACTCAACCGAAGATATTCACGTTAGATTATTGTATAAAGATAACGGCAATACAACCACTGATTCAATTAAATATTCTAAATTTCGACCTCAGTCGTTATCTTTCAGTGAGGTAGGATATGAAAAACTCAAGTTCTTTGCCATCATAACCGATGGGTTTGAAATCACATGGGAGAGACGGCCCTACCCGAATACTAAGTTCTCAGATTGTAACGAGAGAACACTTTTATTAAAAGATATTGATTCCTTACCTCCAGATATAACTATTTCCGATATTCTTTATTATATACTCCATGCAAATCGTGTTTTTGATATTTCTTTGTTTCTTGCAGAGTCAGATCAGTTGGATAGCATTTCTTCGGCAGATGGTATTTCATCTTTAGAAGAACTTCTTTATGCCCGTTTTGGCAAAGATTTAGATACCCCTTGGTTTTCAGTTCCTGAGCGCGTCTCACAAGAAGTGAAAAACACATTTGAAACTGTTTCAGAATCTGGAACTGTGGTACAGAAGCCTATCAACGCTATAGAAGCTATCGAATCTGGGGAAGCTGAGTTGGTCTATGTACGAAAAAAATCAAAAAGGGGAGATTATATTGGACAAATATCGTTACAGCAGGATATTCCGTACTTTGGGTTTGACACTTTAGAACGAGAATTCGGTGACGTTGGGGCAATAACTGACGCCAAGGGATTTATGTCTCGTGTGTCTGAATTGCAAAGTACTTATCAAGACCTTACCGGTGAAGGAAATTCAGAAACCCATGTCAGAATTTAGTGATGACCGCAGACAGAAGGAAAAATGTACCGACCAATCCACCGAAAGTGATCATTTCGATCTGGAAGCCTCCGTTATTGATACAGAAGATCCATGTGTTGTTAAAGAAGGAGAGACTGCTACTGAAAAAATATCAATTAGATCATATCGCCGGCACAGAGTCATTGGGACAATAGCATCGGAAAGTTTGAATGAAGGATTAATTATCGAGAATGAGGCAGCAAGTTTAGAAGAGGATGTTACTCTGGCTCAATCAAAACACGGCCTTCTCCGAGATACTACTCTTGATTTGGATATTTCTCTAGGAGATACTGAACTTGAAGAAGAAACTGTTGAAACAGTACTCACGTGTTATGAACCCACCCTAAAAGACAGATGTGACAGCCCTACTGCGACGCTTCAAGTTGATTTAATTCATGAGACCTAATGTTGCAGTCGCAATCCTTGAAATAATTCCATATATCTCTATTATAGTAATTGAAATATTTGGTACTAATTTCAATACAAAATACTCCAAACAGCTCAATCAATTTTCGCATCTGACAAGGAATGAAAACAAGAAAATGAGACAAAACATTGTAGATACTGCAATATATACTCATCACCTTACGAATACTAAGATATATTTTAGATACACGATACTCTTAACATTTGTAATATTCTCAGTGAATGTCGTATACAGTTCACAGCCAGTAATTTCGGGTATTATAGGCGCGGTCTGTCTTCTAGCAATTTATATTATGAGAGAGATTTTTGAAGGGTACGTATCAGAAAGGTCACCAATAAAGTATTGTATGAATGATTTTATAATATTATCAATAAGCAGTTGGTCGTTAGAAATATACTATTCACAAATTTCAATAATTATATCATCTCTGATTCCGGTATTATTGATAATATTATATGAGTTTGTGATTTAGCGAGAATGTAATTAAAATAACCCAGCAACTCTTGACTAAACCTCATGATTACTGTATTTCAATAGCTATTAGTCTACAACTTTACTTTCGCACTGGGATTGCCCCCGTCGCTCCGCTCGGGGGCGTGCGCTCACAGGCTCGCTCGGCCCCCCGTGTGAGGGGGGCGCTTCGCGTCGCCGTTCGCTTGTGGCGTTGTTGTAATCAGCAGACACACCGTGGCCGGACCCTGAAAGCGGTGGGTCGGCGGGTGGGTGGGCGACGGGATTACGAAGATCGTCGGCTACGGTGTTGGACCGAGTTCTTCCAGTCGGTCGCCAAAGTGATTCCAGTCGTCGAAGCCGTGCCATACATCGGGATCAAGGTTCCACTTCCAAGATGCCACGTCGTCAGGATCGTAGCTGTGCAGCGTTGGTTCGAGATCGGTCAGGTCCGCATCGAACAGCGGGGAATCAGGCCGATCAGCGTCACCGTCCCAGTTGGTGTAGAACTCGACGACATCTGGAGCTGATTTCCAGAAGGCCAGATTTGTCAGGCGCTTGCACTCGGGGACGACGTCTTTCCCAGTGTGACCGACAGCACCGACGACCTCGACGCCAAGTTTGCTCATGGCCTTCAGCGCAGGAGCGTACTGGGTACTCACTTCACGGCTGTAGACACGGGCGTCCATGTAGCGACTGGCTTCGTCAAGAACGAACGTCTTCGGAATGTCGCGGTTCTCGACGAGGAGCGTCATCAGCTCGTGCATCGAGGAGACGTAGCGGTCAGCGCCTTCCCATGTCTTGGAGTTCGAGATAACCAGCACATCGTCCCAGACAGCACGAGCCATATCCGAGGCGAGCAGGAACATCGTGTTCGTCTTACCAGTGTTGGGTCGGCCCGCAGCGAGAACCGTCGTCAGTGTCCCGTCGGCTTCGAGCCGATCCATCAGGCGAGCGGTCACGGTCAACGACGACGCGTCGAGTTCCTGTTCAGTGATGCCGACGAGGTAGGAAGCGAGCGACCCGTTGCCGTTTTCGATTGCGCGAGTAGCCGCTTCGGTGTGATATTTAGACTGGAGAACGTCGGAGAGAGTGGTTTGCCCGAACGACCGAGAACCGTTCACCTCAGCACCACGGTCGAAGAGCGACGAGACGAACGACAGGGTCGCCCGGTCAGCGTCATCACCCACGACTCCAGTATGCTCGTGCAGGGACTCGCCGCCCTCAATGTTCCCAGCAACGACCTCGTTGAGTTTGGCTGCCGTCAGTAGTCTCTCGTCGGAGTCAGTCATCAGCTGAAACACCTCCGCCGCCAGCACCAGCGAGGTCGGCCAGGTCCTGGTCGAGATCGACGCGGACGCCCGGAACATCAGACTCCGGAGACTCGTCGTCCTCGGCAGCGCGGATCTTTCGGTCAAGACCGAATTGTTCGATAGCCGAATCTATCTCGTCGGTCAGGGCGTCACCCTCGTCCGGCAATGTTCCGCGCTCGAACGTCGACACGATACGGAGAACCGCCTTACGCGTGGCGTTGCGGATGATCGTGAACGCCTGCGCTTCGATGGCGAAGCCGCGCTTGGCGTCGGCTTCGAGCTGGCCGCGACACTCTTCGACGGCCTGGAGCGTTCGCATCAGTTCACGGTCGGAGAGCGTACCGCGCCAGCAACCATCGACCGTCTGGGCTTCGAGATCGACGTTCTTGCCGAAGGCGAGGTTCGGACTCACCCAGTCGAGTTGCCCGTCCTCGATGGACCACTCGCGGAATCGTTGCCCAGGAGTGCGGAAGATACCACCTTTGGTGTGCCGGGCGTCAATATCGACGAGCCAGACGTAATTCGGGTCCCAGAGCAGGGACCGGACCTTCTTGCCCGTCGGGCGACCGACCAGAGGAATCGTCACAAGCGCACAGAGTCCGATCAGGCGCAGGCTTCGGGGGAGTTCGTAGCCGAGTATCGACGCGATGACGAACAGGACGATACCAACACCGGAGGCTATCAGCAACAGGTTCTCCGTGAACCACCGGAACAGTCGATAGGTCCGACTGTGATCCGGACCGGGTTCGGCGTTGTGCGCCATCTCGTCACGGTCGAGATCGGGATTACTCTCGTCGTCGGTCATGCCAGTCGCTCACCTCGTTGTGCCGACCCTATTTTCGCGGAGACGGCTTCGTACAGGACGGCAATCACGACGCCGAGCGCACTGCCAAGGGCAGCGTTGCGAACGTCCTCGCCACTCCACGGACCAGTGATGATGAACGAATTGGGCTTGCGGAGGTAGTGGAACCGCTGCTGTTCGATGGATTGCTCAGTCCAGAGTGTGACGCCACCGCTGGATGGCACTCGAACTGTTGTGGTCGTATCCGCGTCGACGACAGCCGCACGGAATGAGACACTGCCAGCTTCCGACCCATCTTCGACCTGCGGGGCAACACTGACGACCTTGTACTCGTCCGACCAGAAGTCGATCAGCATCTGGCCGTCCTCGTAGCGATAGCCTGTAACCACCACGTTCTCGTCAACGACGAGTTCGACATCACTGGGTGCGCCGTCCGGTGCGGAGACGTTCGTCGAGGTCGCCGTCTCGTTCGTGTTTTCCTGCGCTGCTGCTGGTGCAGCGAGAGCGATACAGCTGACGATCAGTATGAGGAGTATGGGCGTGCGTAGGTTCATGCTCGAAAAATACGCGTGTTGGTCACCAGAACCAGTCGAGCGAGGGTTCAGGGAGCCAAGACGATACCAGATCGATGGCTGGCCCGATCACGTCGACGGCCCCCGACAGTTGCAGCGCGACGAGTGCGACTATGACGAGCCACACGTCCCGAGGGACCAGCTTGAGAGCCAGCCAGTAGACCATCAGCTGTTACCTCCCGTTCGCCGCTGGCTCACGGCGTAGAGTGCGCCAACGCCGAGCAGTGCCAGTACGAGTGAGGAAGATGAACCTCCAAGCAGGCCACCACCAGCCGAGCCACGAAGGTTCTGCTCACGCGCCTCGATCTCCGCTCGCTTCTGCGCAAGATCCTCGTACTGCTGTTTGAGTTCGGTGACGTTAGTGGTCTTGTAGGTGGTTTTCTGGATGGTGACGTTCTCGGTGGTTTCACCGCTCATGGTGGTGATTCTGTCAATGGTGAACGTCCCGTCGAGTTCTACGATTTGGTCACTGGTGACGACGTACTGCGTACCACCGATATTCGCCGTGTCGTAGGTCGACCCGTTCTCAAACTGTCCGCTGGCAGGGTTCTCCTGCGAAAACAGAACGCCTTCGTACTGCTTTCCAGATTCAGTGCTGATGTTGAAACTCCCGATCTGGTCGAAGTTCGCCGGGGAGTTCTGGCCCATCAGGGTCAACTGCGCGGCTGTCCAGCCTTGGAAGTCATCGCCTGCGGACTGCTGGGACGCCAGAACGTAGGGATCAACGAGATCGCTACTATTGATTTCGCCGTTCTGGTAGGCGCTATAGGTGTTATCGGCCAGCGTGTCCATGTCGCCTTTGACCGTCTGGGCCTGTGATTCTATCTCTGAATTGAGGTTTACGTAGGCCATCCAGCGGACATTCACGGGTTCCCCGTCATCCACCGAACTACGGACCTGAAGGCCGTATGCGCCTGTTCCGGACGTATGCAAGTAGCTGTCCCAGAAGTCTGCGGCTGGGTCCTTATGTGCGGGAACAGCCTGCCAGCTTTTCGTGTTCCCGCCACCACTCGCCTGAAATCCGACAGTTGTGTAGCTGAACGCGGAGTTATTGACGAGCGTAAAGCCTGCCTGCGAGGTTCCGAGATATTTCAATGAGCCGCCACCGTCGGTGTTGTCGAATCCAACCGTACTGTTCACATCGGTCTGATTGACCGATGTAACGCCGGTTTCGTCCCGAGCAATCGAATTTAGGTAGTCCCAGTTCAGGACGTTGGCCTCGTATTCGTTATACAGTTGGACCTGTTTCGTCGCATAGTAGTCCTCTACTGCCGATTTTGACGCAGTTTTCGCGGCGGATTTGCTGGAACCGTTGTTCAGTGCGCGGATGTATGCGTTCTTGCCGATAATCCGAGCCTGAGTCTTTGTATCGGATAGATAGTTGTTCAGCGTCGTCTGAAAGTTCTCAGACTGCGCTTGCTGATTTAGTGCTGACTGGTAGATGTCCGTTTCTACCTGCTGGGCGTCGGTTCCGGTCGTGTTGATCGTTGTACTGTCTGGTAGTCCAGTCCGGTCCAGTTGGACAACCTGTGGCATCACCGACTCCCCGATCTGCTCGCTCAGGTCGTAGGTAAATCCGGCGTCTCCACCCGTGTCGCCGAGGAATTTGCCGTCATCGCCCGGCTTCCATGCGTTCGTGACGCCGCCCTTGCTGAACGACACCGGCCCATCAGCGCCTTCGACGCGGATGGTGAACTTTTCATACGCGCCAGCATTTCGGAGGTGTGCGCTGTTGTGAGAGCCACTGACGGTCTTTCTCAGAATCGCCGTGTTGTCGCCAGCGGGCGACTCGTCGGTAATCACGGTGATAGTAGTCTCAGACGACACATCGAACAGGTCAATCCTGACCTTGTGCGGGCCTGTCTCGAAGGTTTGCGTCACTGGCCCGTTGTCGGTTGCCGTCTCTGTCGACTGTGCCAGCACGGGGCCGACACCAGTAACAACTGTCGACAGGACGAGCAGACCAGCCAGCAAGATTGAGCGTGCGTGGCTCATCGTTGTTCACCTCCGAAAGAATAGCGTCGTATCATCGGTTTACTGAACAGCGACTCCCCAAGAGACGACCGTGGCGAGGAACGCCAGCTGCATCCCGAGCGGATCGCCGAGGGAAGTGAGGAAGTCGTTCACCGCTGGCAGGTACTCGTTGCCGAGGATGACAGCGGGACCCAGTGCGATGGCGATCTTCTCCCAGTCCTCGTAGTACTCGAACTGCTTCGTCTCGGAGCTGGCAAACGCCGCAGCGAAGGCCCCGAGCGAGATCAGCAGCGAGTGTTGTGTCGTCAGCGTGTACGACAGCCACGGGAGTTCGACCGTGGTGATGCCGCCGAACTGGTAGAGGCTGGCCGCGACGAACGCCACCGACAGCATGGCGGGCAGACTACGGATGTTCATGTAGTCGCTCACCATGTCGCTCGCGCGATTCTGGTAGCTCATTCAGGCCCTCCGGCAGGGAGTTCCCGGACCTTCCAGATGTCGTACTCCTGTTCTTCGCCGTCCTCGTTCGTGAACGTACTCGTCTGTTCGGTGTGCTTGATGCCGACCACGTCGCCCTCGCCGAGGTCGTTGTCGTCGAGTGCGTTGTCGATCTGGCTATTCGACCACATGGCGACTACGTCGCCGATGCCACGGGCTAGCTCGATGACGGTCGTATCGTACTTGCCGCAGTTGGGCGAGAGTTCTCGAATCTCACCGACGACCGATTCGCCGGGTTCGAGATCAATCCACTCCGAATCGTAGTCGTCAGAGGTGCTGTTTTCGACCGGTTCGAGATCGTCGAAGGATGGCGTTTCCTGAGTTGCCATACAGGAGAAAATTCGTGGGTTGGAACTAGAAGGGGTCGCTCGCCTCGGTGAAAGTAGAAAACAGGGCTAAAACGCAAATGAGTGCGTTTATTCGGCTTTCTGAATCCACTCTTGAGAAACTAACACGACTGGTGGATAACCTCTGGCGGAGTCAAGCACTTGAACGAGCTAGGCCGATGTGGCTTCCAGTTATTTTATGACCTATACTTGCAATAATAAGTATAGTTTGGCGGGTATTTGCCAGCAATAAGCGGTTGTTAGTGTATAGTTGAAACAATATCCGTCAAAATAGTAGGGTTGTTTTCTAGATAAGCCTTCATTTTACGTATCTTTGTACTACGTGGTTCAGAATATTTTAATCCAGTCGCCGCTTCAAGACTATTATGAAATGCCATTATGGGCAAAGGTCGATTTTGTGAGTTATTGATCTCTATATCACAGTTACAAATAATCATATCCGTATTAGTTGTTTGTCCTGATTTCGAGACCTGTACTTTACCTCCGTAATCTTCTGTAAGGGCATCATTTAGGTCGGTAAAGAAGTCAGAGAATCCATTACCATCTAAATCTACCAACAAGTATAACGAGAAGTTCTCAAACATTAACGAATGGCTTTTAAATTTCTTGATTAAGCGTGTGACACCACCCTCTGATTTATACATTATGTCAAAACGATCATCAACTAAATATTGCCTCAATCTCTTTGTTTGACTCTCGTCATCTTCTTCGGTCAAGAATATATCATAGCTATCGGGTATACGCTCAATTTTGTGGACTAATCGCAGAAATTCCACATCGTTTTTTCCTTCGCTGAAAACAACTTTTTTCATTCTTAGATACCTCGGAGGTCGATACCTAATTCTTCAATTTCTTCTTCCGCACTTCTATAATCTAAAGTACGAGATACAGGGTCTGTTAACTGGATTATTTGAAGATTTTCCTCTAAATATTCTCCCTGTTTTTCATCCATCTTTTCTGTAAAGAATCCCTCAATCGTATCGATATTGTGTGTTGTTATGAATATCTGTATATCATTTGTTCGAACAATTTGAACAAGGTGTTCTAACAACCCCTCAATATACCCTGGATGCATGTGGACATCCGGTTCTTCTAATAGAAGAACGTTGCCTGTACGTTCTTTAGACAAAACTTCCCAGAGTACCCCAACTATGGTCTTAAATCCATCACCCATAAATTGGTATGGAATTTCATACTTACCCTCATCATCATCTTCGAATACAAGAGAGTCAAAAGAGAAATCATTTAGATTTTCAACGATATCGTTATGTTTCAGATAATCTTCTATATCACTAATTCTGACAGCAGAGTTTTCCTCCGCTAAGCTGATCTCATCAGCTTCCAGTAACGTAGAATCGATCATCTTGACACCATCCACCGTGGAAGGGTCTTCCCCTACAAATCTATTAGAGCCGAACCGGGGCGCTAGATTAGCACTGATTGCTTGTCGAATATCCCGGGTTAGGTTTCTAGAGTGTTCACTCTGTTCCAGTGTCTCCTTAACCTGAGGTCTTTCCTCAACCAGTTTTTGATAAGTCCTCGATACTATATCATCACGAACTTCGTTATATTGCAGTCCGAGATTTATATAAGCATACTCGTAACCTTCAATCTCTAATATAATGATATTATTTTTCATTTTAGCAGAAATATCGTCAATTGGTATTTCGGTCACCACATCTTGTAAAGTATCTTTCATACCTAGATTGAACTCAGCCGAATCAAGATTACCAGACTCATCTGACATTTCAATCCGAATTGGATATCCCTCGTTTAAGTCAATAATTTCCTTAAGCGTATGATCAAAAATATCGGCGACCTCCTCGGGACGGGGTTCCCTAAACCCAACCTCTCGTACTTGTTTTTCTGGTTCGGAAGTGTCAAAGTCATCTAACCGCAGCTGTTGACTTCGCCGAAACTCTACGCCAACTGAGCCTGAACTTGACTGAGCATTTATAACTTTATCTAAATTCTTTTTGAACCTTCCAATGCTTTCTGGATTAAATACGATATCTACAGCTTCCAGAAGAGATGTCTTACCGGTATTGTTACGACCAGTTATCAGGTTTATTGAATTTGGTTCCACCTCCAAATTATCAATTCCCTTGAATCCGTTAATGCGGAGGTGATCGATTCGCGTCATTAGTTAGTTGAAAATATAAGTGGACTCTTGCTTGAGTCCTTCGGTCAGCTATGATTCTGTATTAATTCTATTGCCACATGTCAGCCCTAACCTATGCGATGGACGGGTCGTTCTCACGGTCGACAATCAGCGGTTTATCAGGTTCTGCAACAGAGTCCTCTGTGGCCTCAAGATTATAGGAAATATCAGCTAGCGCATCGTTGGGGAGATCCCAATACGCATATGCACCAATGTAGTCGACAACGCAGCGGAACTCAGCTTTTTCAGGCAACGTTGAACGCACCTGTGGCTGTTCCACATCAGAGATCGCCCGCTCTACGGCAGCATCGAAATCATTGAGGTCATCCCACTGCCGACGGGCTAACTCGTCGCGTATTTCGCTCTCACTCGTGGCCTGTACTGAGTCAAGCGAACACCAGCGAACAGCCTCACGAACATCAGGATCTTGCAAGTGGTCGTTCGGGTCAATCCCTTCAGTAATCGAGCGCGAACAAGACCAGAACCGGCGATTTGTCGCCCAGTACAGCGCGAGCTTCCACGTCGCCGCTTTGTCAGCGTACGTCTCTCGATCTTCATCACCCTGCTCGAAAGACTCCGTAGCGTCGAGCAGCGAGCCGAACGTAGCGCTCAGGTACTTCCCAAGGTATGCACCAGCTGTTGATTCTTTCTCGTGACTCTCGTCACCGAACTCAATCAGCTCGTGTGACCGGGTTCGCTCTCGAACCCACTGTTCGCCGTGATCGTGGTCGCCAAAGCGATACCAGTCGACGAATCCCTCGTCGCTCTGGAACTCTAGTTCCAGCTCGTCGAGGTCGTTCCGGTAGGTCAGTGGGTACACGTCGACAATCTCGCCCTGACCGTAGTCAGCCCACTTCGCAGCTACTTCTGGTTTGTCGCAGAGCCACGGCATACCGTCCTCATCGCGTGTCGGCACATCGAAGAACAGGACGTGCAAGTGCGGATAGCCTTTCTCAGTGAACTCCAAGGCCTTGATGTAGTCCGGACGGTCACGCGGTCGCCCAGTCACCTCGCTATCGAGATCGTGCCGCCAACCGGGAACAGCGGAACGTCGAGTATTGTCTTTCGTCGAGGGATCGGAATCGAAGTACGAAAGAAGCCGATTGAAATTCTCGTTGATAGAGTCGATTCCATCGAGCAGCGAATCTTGGCGCTTTGGGTCGGTCGTCAGTGTGACCAACACGGCGTTGTCAGCATTCTCGTAGCCGTATTCGAGCGCATCGTTGAATCGGGCGAACTGTTTGGAAACGCGGCCCTGGTCGTTGAAGCGAGTCTTATAGTCCTTCGTCATCCGCTTGGTCGACTCGCCACCACGCCGGTCGACGAAGTGGACATCGAACAAGAGCTTGTAGTCTTTGATGCGATTGAGGTAGGATGTAAAACCGTCCTTCAGCAGCTCCCGTAGGTCATCATCCACAGAATCGACCTTAGCGAGGTAGTTCCGCAGAAACTCTCTGTCGTACTTGATGCCCTCTTCGTTGGCTGTTTGAGTAATGCCTTCTGTAATCAAGTCAAGAAGGCGGAGGGTCGGGGTCACCATCAGAACCCCTGCAGACTCGGATTTCCGCACGTAGGGGTTTTCAGGGGCTACAAGATCGTCGACAAAGCGGTATGCAAACTGGTAGTCGGGATCAGAGCCTTCGACGCGCTCGCAGGCTTCGGGCGAGACGCCTTTGACGGCGTACGAAACGACGTGTGACAACGGTGTACCCTCGGGATGCGCCGCGATGAACTTCGCCACGCGTACGCGGTCTTCGTCGCGTTCTGTGAGAGTTCCGTCGAGCAATTGGCCGTGACCGAGAAGGTTGCGCTCTTCGAGAAGGTCTGCTAAGACGGGAGTGTTACATCTATCGGCGAGGTCGAGACCGCCCAGGTGTCCCGGCGGCTCGACGACGCTCATTTGGGACCATCAGAACGGGCGTCCGTTCGTCGGCTGCCCGGTGTGTCGCTGTTGGGATTCCCCTCACCCTCCGGGTTCGGGGGGAACGCTCGGGCTTCCGGGTCGCCCCGCGTGGGGGCGCTTCCAGTTGGTCGAGCTGGTGCGGAGTGCGATTGGCGCTCGCCCTCCGGTCCGGGATGCTCACTGCGTTGCGCTTCCGGGCGTGCCAGCTCTCCCGCGCCCTCGCTTGTGGTGTCTGTCGAGGGGACACTGTAGCACTGCTTACAGCGATTGGCCTCCGCCGCTGGATGGTCGGCCCTGTTGATGCAGTTGTCCTGACAGAGTGGACAGCGGTACTGGACGTAGTTCGACCAGTCCGTCATTGCCGACCACCGTCCTCGACGCCCTCAATAGCTCGCCGAACATCGTCGTCGGTCGCCTCCAGGAGGCGAGACGCACGGACGAACTCATCGCGAGCGAATGGCCAGTCGGTGGGCTGGGCGAGGTCGCGGTCAGGAGACACGCCGACCACCTCCGGGAACTGTTAGAGAAACAGACTCCCTCGGAATAATCGCATGACTGCGAGGGGTGCATCCGTTTTTCCAATGAACTCTCTTTTTCCGGGGAAGGTTCTCGAACCCCGATTGTGCCGAAAACAGGGAGAGACGGCGCTCTCGCCGTGATATAAATTCCCTGTTTACGACAGTAAAATTAGGATGGACTCGCCGGGATTTGAACCCGGGGCCTCTCCCATGCCAAGGGAGTGATCTACCCCTGATCTACGAGCCCTTGTGTGCATTGTCTGCTTTCCGATGGGATTGCTTAAACCCATCGAAGCACCGGGACATAGAGAACCGGCCCCACGATTTCGGTTAGACCAGTATTGCATTGACCCCGCAGGGTACGCAGCGATCTGGTAATTGGAGTTACAGTACGGCCATAATGGCTATAACGCCTGAGACCATCGCTACAGTAATCTCAGCGTAGTGACTCAGGCTAATGAACCGTAGGAGAAACAGGACGCAGTCGACCAACCGGCGTGTCGGCCGGTCACTCTGGATCGAAGAGCACCAGCGCGGGCAGACGACGCTGGACTTCGCAATCGGGATGAGCCTGTTTCTGAGCGTTCTGATATTCATATTCCTGTTCATTCCGGGACTTTTGTCGCCGTTTTCTGCGGCGGTACAGGAGGAAACGGTCACGACTGACAGAGTCGCCGATGGACTCACAATGGGGATGCTCGGGTCGCCACAGCAACCGTACGTTCTGGACGAACACTGCACGCGAGAGTTTTTCGCTGGGAACACGCCACCGTCAGGCTGTGGCTACAACTCCGGCGGGAGTACGGAGGAGCGGGTCGGTCTCGACCCAGCTCTGGAGAACGTGAACGTCACGATCAGAGGAAACGCGACGGCGACAGCAGCTGCTGATGAAACGCTCTGCTGGGATGGAGCAAACGAAGAACTCGTTGCGGCCAGTGGTGGCTGTGGGACGATACTCACGACCGGTGGGAATCCACCGACAAACAACGACGCATCGGTCACTGCGCTGCGAGTGGTTTCGCTGAACGGGCAGGATGTCACAGTTCGCGTGGTGATGTGGTAGTATGCGCGCGCAAGCGCACACGCTCGAAGCTATCGTCAGCGGAATGCTGTTACTGGCAAGTCTGGTGTTCGCGCTACAGATGACAGCCGTGACGCCGCTGTCTGCGAGCACGTCGAGTCAACACATCGAGAACCAGCAGCAGGCAGTCGGTGACGGGGTACTCGCCTCCGCGGCGGCAGAGGGCGCACTGAAGCCGGCTGTGCTCTACTGGAACAACAGCACGGCACAGTTCCATAACACGGCCGGCGGTCGAGAGTACTACACGAACGGGCCGCCGGACAATCGGTTTGGGGAGTTGCTAGAGCGCGCGTTCGACCAGCGGGGAATCGCATACAACGTCTATCTCAGGTTCCAGAACACGCAGGGAAGAACTGTCACGACACGCTACGTCTACAGCGGCGAACCGAGCGATAACGCGGTACGTGCGAGCCACACAATCACGCTCATGGACGACGACCACCTGCGAGACGCGGACGGGACGCGTAACAGCACGCGACTTGGTGAGCCGACGACCGACTATACGGTCTCGGACACCGGGAAGAACGTCTACAACACGGTCAGCGTGGAGGTGGTTGCGTGGCGCATCTGAACAACGACGAACGCGGACAAATAATCCTTATCGCTGCGTTAGCTCTGGCGGTGACATTCATCGGTCTTGCGCTGGTCGTCAACTCTGCAATTTACACGCAGAACCTCGCGAGCCGGGGTGAGGTCGCCGGGAGCAACGACGCGCTGGAGATGCGGGCAATGGTAGAGACGAACGTCGGGCAGGGTATCACCGCGGCCAACAGGTACAATTACTCGACCCAAACAACACTCGAAAGTGGTGTCCGTGAGAGCATCCGAACCGTCAGTACACAGACGGAGCGCCAGCGGGTCACGAGCGGGACACTGGTGAACGTCACACTCGCCGGCTCGCCAACCTACGGCACGCGAATCGTCCAGAACGATACGTCGGTGTTCAACTCCAGTGAAGCGACACCGAGCGCCAATTGGATGGTCAGAGAGCGGGTCACGCGCCCGGGTGACGGAACGAACGCAACCAGGCGGTTCGTCATCAACGCGACACAGCTCCCCAGTTCGGGAAGCGAGTTCGTCGTCATAGCGAACGGCACCGGTGGCAACCCGAAATGGACGATGCGCATCTGGGGCGCCGTCGGCCCCAGCGGGACGGTCAACGTGGAAGTCGATACACCGAGTGGCACACAGACCTGTGCTGTCCCTATCGAGGAGCCGTACGCCCATATCGACGTGACCGGCGGCACGGTGCAGGGCGAGCCGTGTCTCGCGCTCCAGGGCGGGAGCTTCGACGGGCGATTCGCCCACGGCGTCGGCGACGAGTACAATCTCACCTACGAGTCGGGCGATCAGATTAGGGGAAACTACTCAATGGTCGTCCGGGATAGCACGCCGGCAAACACGCTCGATATAGCGCCCACGTCGCCGTTCAGCACGACCGCGATCTACAACACGACCGTCCACTACCGCTATGACACGTCGAACTTACGGTACGAGGCAAAGATACGGGTGGCCCCGGGTGAGCCAGATGCCTCGTAACCGGGCCGTCTCGACGACGCTGAGCTACACGCTGAGTCTGGCTATCGCCTCGATTCTGGTGTCTGGCCTCCTCATTGCTGGGGGCAACTTCGTCGAAAGTCGGCAGGAACAGGTCATCAGGGATGAACTCGAAGTCATCGGACAGCAGGTGGCCTCTGACATCGCGCGTATTGACCGGCTGGTGGTCGCTGCCGACAGCGACCCGACTGCGCGGCTGAATCACACCTTCCCGGCACGGGTGAGTGGAACCGGCTATCGGGTCTCAGTTGACTCCACCGCCGATGAACTCACGCTTGAATCGACTTCCCCGGAGGTGTCGGTGACTGTTTCGCTCACAACCCGGACAGACTTGGGCGACTCCACCGCCGGCGGCGGTGTGATAACCGTATTCTACGACGAATCGAGCGAGCAACTGGAGGTCCGAGATGGCTGATCGCGCGGTAAGTGAGGTGCTGAGCTTTGCGCTGGTGTTCAGCCTTATCGTGGCGTCGATCATACTCGTCTCTGTAAGCGGCCTAGGGGCGTTACAGAACGCTCGGGACGCGGAGCAGATAGAAAACGCTGAACGGGCATTCGATGTGCTCTCGGACAACATCGCGGACCTCCACAGACAGGGCGCACCAAGCCGGGCGACCGAGGTCAGTCTCGGTGAGGCCTCGCTCAGGACGGGCGAAAACACGACAATATCGGTGCAAGTCCACGACGGGACTGCGCCCAAAGACGTCGGGACTTGGGAGATACGACCGATCATCTACGCCGGCAACCAGGAGCGAGCACTCGTCTACGAGGCAGGGGCAGTGTATCGGACGAACCGGGACGGCGGGGTGCAAAAACGAACGCCGCCGATAGTCGTCTCAGATGACCGCGTACTCATCACTGTGGTCGGCACGACCGCCAGTGACCAGCAGAGCCTGGGCGGGTCGACGGTGCTCGTCCGGACAAACCACCGACGCAGCAACGTCTCGTTCGCCGATACCGGTGGCAACATCGAACACGTCAACGTCAGCGTCGACTCGGACCCACAGCGCGAGGAACTCTGGCAGTCGTACTTCGAGAGTGAAGGGTTCACATGCGCGGCCAACGGCTGGTGTAACTTCACGTCGTCCTCCGGCGACATCCAGCGGACGTACGTGGTTTATCACGACATTGCAGTCGAGATTGACCAGTAACCAGTTGTCTACCCGCTGGTCACGTTGATCCGGTTTTTCGAGACGTGGAGGTACGTCAGCCGGATAATGTTCGTGTCCTTCGGCACGGCTCGCTCGTTTCTGAGCGCCCGGTCGTAGTGGACTAGCCCGCCGTTATCCACCGTGACTGACCCAGCAACGAGTCCACCGTACAGTTCAGCCTTCTTGAGGGAGACACTGCTGGTCCCGACGCCGCTGGCGGGTGCGTAAATCACGCCCTCGAACTGCGGGGTATCAGTGTCTCCCTCGATGACGGCGTCGAAGTCAGACTGGCCGTACACCCAGAACTGCTTGGCGTTGTTGGCGTTGTCGATATCGACATCCCCGGTGCGATAGATGTGGAAGTGGTGGCCGCTGGCGGACGTGGCTTTGCCTTTGACGTAGAGGCGGACCTTCCCGTCACCGTTGACTTTGATCCGTCCGTTGTTCTTGATGTAGACGTAGTCCCGGACCGCGATGGTCACGTTGTCACCACCTGTGTTAATCGTCAGCGTCTCGCCGTCCAGCGTCAGGTCTTCGAGGTAGTATGTGCCCGCGTCCAGCGTCTGGTCACCGGCGACGAGCTGATCGCCCGAAATGCTGCCGATCGCGCCGTTGTCATTGGTGTCGCTTGCGTTGGCGACTCGCCGGTTCACCAGGCCATCGATGGCGCCGGCTCCTTCGACACCAGAAATCTGTCTGACATCCCCGTTGACAGTACCTTTGATGTGCTTCGTCGTCGAGTATTCCACGTCACGGGTGACGACACCGCTCCCTTTCACCTCGACCCGGTCCCCGGACCGAACAGCGCCGTCCACCTCGCTGTTCCCTTTGACGTACACGTCACCGGCTGTAGTGATTGTGCCGAACGACCCCTGTGAGGTCGCGTAATCGCCGACAGATGAGTTGTAGCTGTCCGTTCGGGCAGGGTCGGTGCCACTACCGGAGAGCGTAATCTGTCCGCCAGCAGACGTGGCCGCGACGGCGCTTGTCACTTCTCGTGGCCCCGTCGGCACGACCAGCGTCGTGGTCACGCTGTCGTTTTCGTGGTCGTAGTACGCGTCGCCGTCGGTCCGCTCTTCGAAGTAGCGCCCCCAGGACCGGTAGTAGTCGCTCTTGACGGTGATGTTGACCGTCCCCGTATCCAGCGGATTGATGTTTCCGGCCGCCTGGTCGGGATACACCTGCGTCGTGCTGTCCTTCGAAACACTCGCCCGTGAGCCAAGTGAGTGGTCACCGCGGACGGTGATGAGCGGGAGCGTCAGCGTCGCATCGCGGTAGTAGAACTCCGGCGGTGAAACCATGACACTGCCACTATCGGAGCGTCGCCACACGCCACCGCCCTGATAGGCCACCTTCTGGTTCCCGTTTTCGTAGACGACTGCGCCGAGTTGCTCATCCATCAGCGTGACTGTCGTTGAGGGCGAAGCCGAGTGGTTGGTGATGTTGACGGTCATCCGACCCGCAGTGCCGTCGATTCGGTACGTCGATTTGTCCGTTCCAACGAGCGACACCTGCTGGCTGTCTGCGTTCCCAAGCGCCACCAGCGCCGCCTGAGAGTCCAACTGGGTCATCCCCGTCTCTGCCCGGGAGACATCAAGCCCAGCCTCAGTATCGACCAGCGCCGTCGCTCCTAGGCTGACAACGACACCGGAACCAACGATGACAAGACTGAGGACCAGTATCAGCCCAAGCGGGGCTGATTGGGCGCGTTGCTGACCCCAGGGGTAGTTCATTATCCGACAGTAGTTATCATGGCTGATAAGGTTGCTGGCCGGCCGCTGATAGTTGCTACCAGCGGCGGTTTATCGCGGACACAGCGAAAACAGACTGACGGCAAGCGCTACTACTTTTGATAGTGCTGGAGTGAGTGTGTTGGCTGTCAGTTGGACGTGATATTGACGTCGTTCGTCGAGATGTGGAGGTAGGTGATCGCAACCACGCTCGTGTCTTTGGGAAGTGTTCGCTCTTGTTTGAGTGCCTGGTCAAAGTGGACTCTGCCACCTTTTTCCAGTTCGACTTGGCTGGTGACTGCACCGCCGTAGAGTTCGCTCTTCCAGATCTCGAACGTGCTTGTTCCGGTCTTTCCCCCTGGCGCGTAGATGACACCAGTGACTCTGGACTTATCTGATCCTTTCTTTTCCATCCGGGCTTGAAGGGTGTCTTTGCCGTAGATCCACACCTGTGTTGACCGCTCACTGACCGCACCGGTTGTCCTGATCTCGCTCGCCCGTGTGAAGAAGTGATAGCCGTCGGCGCTCCCGCCAGACGCGGACGATTCGCCTTTTATGTATATCTTCACCTGATTCGGACCAGACACCGTGATATCGTTCCCGGTGTTGAGGCTCACGTAATTCTCGACGCCAATGATTACGTCTCCGCCAGTCGTGTCGAACTCGACATCGTTGCTCAAGTCGATTCTATCGACGTGATAGCTGCCCGCAGACAGCGTCGTCGTCCCCTCTGTCCCGTCGATAACGCCGTCGTCAGCTATCGTTCCCCCGTTATCGTTCGACGACGATAGGTCGTCGACCTGTGTGTCGACGTGAGAGTTGATGTTGGTAGTCTCGCCGAACGAACTGATCTGTTCGTCGGAACAGGACCCTGTACACGCGCCGTGTTTGTCGTCGAACGCGTCTGCCCATTCTACTCGGTCGCCGTTGAACGTCATCGAGTTACTACTGAATTCGACGCGCCCGCCCGAGGTGATGTTGCCGTTCAGTTCCGCACTCCCGGTGACGGTGACATCACCTGCCGTTGTGAGATTGCCGCCATCACCAGCCTCAGAGGCGTCGTACCCGTCCCCATCCGCCGAAGTATAGCTGTCGGTAAATGCGTCGTTCCCGCTCAGTTTGATCGAGCCGGAGTCGCTCGTTGCGGCGACGGCGTTCCGGACCGTTCGTGGCCCTGCAGGGACCTTGAGAATAATCGAGACACGATTGCTATCGGGATGATACGTCACGTCACCGTCTGTTCGCTCCTCGAAGTACTCTCCCCACGCACGGTAGTACTCGCTCTGGACGGTAACGTTGACCTTCCCATTTTCAAGCGGGTTCGTGAAGTTCGCGTTGCGCGTGCTGTTGGGAAAGTGTGACGTTGTTCGGTTGTGGGAGATCGACGCGCTGTCTCTGATTGCTCCGGACCCACTCACCGTTACGAGCGGCAGCGTTAGCGTCGCGTCTCGGTAGTGGAACTCGGGTGGAGACACCATCACCGATGTTCCGTCGCCGCTGGTCCGCCAGACGCCGCCCCCCTGATACGCGAGTCGCGTCTCATCACTGCCGTGATACGCCACCTCACCCATCGATTCGTTGAAGACGGTCGTCCGACTCCCGGACGTTGTATTCTGATAGGAGACGTTCATCCACCCGGCATCCTCATCGATTCGATAGGTGCTCGAACTGCTTGCGGGAAGGGAAACCTGTTGTACATCCGTCTGTCCCAGTGCCACGAGCGCGGTTTTGGAGTTGAGTTCCGTCAACGACTTCTCGGTTCGTTCCATGTCGAGTTGCGTCTGCGTGCTCGTGATTGCGTCAGCACCCAGTGCAACAACCGCCGTCGTCGATATAATCATCACCGCAAAAACCAGCGCTAGCCCGAGCGGAGCACTTTGCCCACGGTTTCCGAGGCTCCAGCCAGCGCTACCCATACTAGGCATATGTACCCCAGCAACTGATTTAAACAAGATGGGCAAGTTATCAATTGTGATACCGTGAAGGAGTCTCCTTGCGGTACGAATTCGTGGACGGTATCACTGGTCAGAGACTGGGCGTGAAGCGGAACGGTTTAGTCGCGCCCTCTCAGACAGTAAGATGGGAACAGCACGACCGCAAATCTGACTCGCTGTGGACTTTCACAGCTCGGGATTGCGGCCGTGTTCGGCACTGTACAGTGCCAATACGCCTCGTAACGAGAGCGGTTCGTGCGGTTCCAACCAGATTACAATGGCACGAATGCATACACGCCGTCGCGGTTCGTCCGACTCGGACAAACCGGCGGCAGACGAACCCCCGGAGTGGAGTGACGTCGACGAGGACGCCATCGAAGCGCGCGTCGTCGAACTGGCCGAACAGGGCCACTCGCCAAGCGAGATCGGCCTGAAGCTGCGCGACGAGGGCGTCCAAGGCACGCCGATCCCTGACGTCTCGCTCGCAACCGGCAAGAAAGTCACCGAGATTCTCGAGGAGAACGAAGCCGAACCGGAGTTCCCGGAAGACCTTCGGAACCTGCTCGAGCGGGCCGTCCGCCTTCGCGATCACATGGACGAGAACCCCGGTGACTACCAGAACAAGCGTGCGCTCCAGAACACGCAATCGAAGATCCGACGCCTCATCGACTACTACCGCGGTGACGAAGTCGACGAGGACTTCACCTACAGCTACGACAACGCCGTCGAAGCGCTGGGTCTCGAATAGATGTCGGCGACCGGTCGGGAACCGACGCCAGCCACGTCGCCCGGTGACCTCGCCGGGTCGCTGCGGGAGGCCGCTTTCGTGCGCCTCGTCAGCGACGCGACCGGCGAGGCGCTGGCCGCGACCGGCCTGCTGGCGCGGGCACTAAACGACACGCCGTTTCAGGCGAGCGTTGTCCGCCCGTTCGAGAACCCCGACCGGACCACGGAGACCGACATCACCGTCGCAATCGGTCGTACGCAGCCGACCGCCGACATAACGTTGACCGACCGCGCCGCCGCGACTGCCTTCGAGACCGCCCGCGAACTCGGTACGGCCGACCCCGCGCTCGCCCTGGCTGGCACGATTGCCGCCGGGGACGTTGACGGGACTGTTGCCGAAGCCGCCGAGCAGGCGGGGCTTGACCAGCGGCCCGGCGTCGCAGTGCCGGGTACAGACCTCGCGGACGGGCTGGCCCACTCGACGCTGTTCGTCGCGCCCTTCTCGGGCGACGCCGACGCAGCGCGGGCCACGCTGGCGGAGCTCGACATTTCGCCCGACGGACACCCGTCGGCCGACGATTGCCGACGCCTCGCGTCGCTGGTCGCGCTGGCCGTCACCACGGACGCGCCGCCACGGGCCGCTGACGCGGTCCAGCGCGCGCTTCGTCCGACAACAGGCGGCCCCTTCGAGACAGTCGGCGGCTACGCCGACGTACTCGACGCCGTCGCTCGCGAACAGCCAGGCACCGCCGTCGCACTCGCGCTCGGCCACGAGACCGTCCACGAGGACGCGCTGGCCGCCTGGCGCAGTCACGCCACACGCGCTCACGACGCAGTGTCCGAGGCGACCACGGGCCGGTACGACGGCCTGTTCGTCGCCCGCGGCGACGCGATGCCGACCGGCACCGTCGCCCGCCTGTTCGCGGACTACCGCGCGCCGGAACCGGTGACGCTCGTCGTTACCGACGACCGGGCCGCGGCCCGCAGCACGGACGGGCGGGACGTGGCAGAGACGATGCATGCAGCCGCCGAGATGGTCGGCGGTGACGCCGTCGGGACGGGCGACCGAGCGCACGCCCGGTTTGACGTTTCGACGGCCGACTTCATCGAAGCGTTCCGGGAGGCAGTATGAGACGGGCCGAGATTCGGACGACACACGACTCGCCCGAACGCATCGCACGCGCGGTGCGGCCGGATAACACCGACGAGATGACCACGCGCGTCGAGGGCGATGCCGTGGTCACGACCGTCGAGCGCGATTCGACCAGCGGCCTGCAGGCGACCGTCGACGACTACGTTGTCAACATCCGGGTTGCAGCACAGCTCGCAGACCAACACACACAATCCAACCATGAGTGAACGAAGCGTTTCCAAGCGCACAGAACAGAAACGGTGGTACACCGTGCAGGCTCCCGAGCAGTTCGACCGGGAGGTTCTCGGTAAGACACCGGCAGAGGAACCGGACAAGGTGCTCGGACGCACCATCGAAACAACGCTCGGCGAACTGACCAACGACGCCAGCGAGAACAACACGAAGCTGACCTTCAAGATCAACGAGGTCGCCTCGGACTCAGCGTACACGGAGTTCATCCGCCATGAACTCACGCGGGACTATCTCCGCTCGCTCGTCCGCCGAGGCTCTTCGAAGGTCGAGGCCTACATTACCGTGCTGACCACGGACGACTACCGTGTCCAGATTCAGCCGGTCGCCGTGACGACGAAGAAGGCCGATGCCTCCCAAGAGAAGGCCATCCGCCGAACGATGATCGACCTCGTTCGCGAGACGGCTAAAGATCGCTCCTTCGAACAGCTCATCGACAGCGTCGTCGAAGGGCGTCTCTCCTCGGCCATCTACGGCGAGGCCAAGGACATCTACCCGCTCCGACGCGTCGAGATCAAGAAGACAACGCTCGAAGCGCGGCCCGAAGAAGTCGCCGCCGAAGAGGAGACGGCTGTCGACGTGGACGAAGAAGACGTCGACGTCGAAGCCTAACACGTTCCAACACCGACGTTCGATTTTTCCGCCCCACTAGAGATCGATATCTGACAGCGACGCGGCAGACATGCGTCTCTTCTGTGACGTTGTTGCCGACGGTCGGAGTTAGCGACCGAGAATGCAAAACAGCGCGCAGACGCTCCACTCAGCGCGGACGAGAAAAACCCGGCAAAATCGACAGTGCCGCTACTCGACGCTTGTCGCCGTTTCGGGGTTTTCGGTTACGACGACAGTCCCGACCATCCCGGCTCGTTCATGCGGGATACAGAAGTAGGCATACTCGCCGAGTGTCTCGAAAGTGTGCGTGAAATCGTCACCCTCGAACATCGTCCCGCCGGAGGAACTCCCCCAGTTGTCGCGGGCCGCCTGTTCGGTGTCAAAGCCGCCGGAGGCGAAGTAGTCGGCCTCGTCAGGGATCTCGTCCTCGTAGGCCGTGACCGAGTGGCCCTGTTTGCTCGTATTGAGCCACCGCACGGTCGTCCCCGGTTCGACGGCGATCCGAATCGGACGGTACGCCTTCGCGGACATCCCAACGTCGTAGTCGGTGTCAGCGCTCCCACCGCCGAGGCAGCCGGCGAGCCCTGCGACTGCCGCCGGACCGGCCGCACGGAGAAAATCCCGTCGCTCCATACTGCGACTCAGGACCGCATAGTCAAAGACCGCTCGGTTCCGGACCGCAATCGGCCCGTGGCTCCAAACTCGGGAGTCAGCCAGCGGCGATCACTCGAAGGTCAGGCCGTCACGGAGTTCGCGGGCGTCGGCGAGCAGGCCGTCCGGGTCGTCGGCCGTCACTGTCACGTGTCCCATCTTCCGGAGGGCGTACACCTCGCGCTTGCCGTACCAGTGCAGGTGTGCTCGCGGCGTCTCGAGCACGCCGTCTTCGCCCCGTAGCTCCGCCGGCTGGCGCTCGGTCACGTCCCCGAGAATGTTGGTCGACACAGTGGGGAACCGTTGATCGGTCGACCCCAGCGGCTGGCCGGTGACAGCGCGGAGGTGTTGCTCGAACTGCGAGGTATGGCACCCTTCAATAGTCCAGTGTCCGGAGTTGTGCGGGCGCGGCGCAATCTCGTTGAGCAGGATCTCCCCGTCGGTCGTCTCGAAGAGTTCGATACCGAACACGCCGCGGCCGTCCATCACGTCAAGCACGTCGTGAGCGACATCTCGGGCGCGTTCGCGGACGGCTCGTGACGCTCTGGCCGGCGCGACGGATTCCCGCAGAATCTCCTCGCGGTGAATCGTCTCGGTGACCGGGAACGTGTCCCGCTCGTCCGCGCCGCGACAACCCATAACGGCCAGTTCCCGCTCGAAGTCGACCATTTCCTCAACCATCGCTGGGCCGGCAATCTCGTCGACAGCGCCCTCGACATCGTCCGGCCCCTCGACGCGGATGTTCCCGCGGCCATCGTAGCCGCCGGTCCGGGCCTTGAGCATCGCGGGGTAGCCCAGTTCCTCGCAGGCCTCGCGGAGGTCGTCGGGGGTGTCAACGGCACGGAACTCGGGGACCGGAACGCCGGCATCCGACAGCCGGCGCTTCTGGACGAGCTTGTCCTGAATCGTCCGGAGCGTCTCTGGAGTGGGATGCACAGGCGTCCCCGTCTCCTCGGCGACCCGTTCGAGAACGTCCGGATCGGCCAGTTCGATCTCAAAGGTGAGGTAGTCGGCGCGCTCGGCGAGCTCCCGCAGGGTCGCCTCCTCGTCGAAATCCCCGACGATCTGGTCGCGGACGACCGGCGCGGCCGGACAGTCCGGTGTCGGGTCGGTCACAAGCAGTTCGAGGCCAAGCGGCGCGGCCGCCTCGCCCAGCATCCGGCCGAGTTGGCCACCGCCGACCACGCCGACGGTCGGCCCTGGTGACGTGAGCGTCATACCGCGCGCTTTCACAGCAGCAGGGTTAACGGTTCGGTTCTCGGCCGTAGGATTCGTGGACCCACACCGTCATGTCGTTCGAGCCGTACTTCGTTCGCATCCGGTGTGTTTTGGGTACGTACCCGGCGGCTTCGAGCTGTTCGGCAGGGACTGTGTTGTCGATCTGCTGGGTGATGACTATCGGCGGCTGGTCCGCCTGCGCCTGTTCGGCAAGCGTGTCGGGCCGGTTCTCACAGGAGACGTTCACGTCGTCGGTCGCGTAGTACCACGGTAGCGGCAGCGAGTTGTGCCACTGCAGGCAGGTCGGTCTGGTGTTCCACCACGAGTCGTTCCACTGACCGCGGTCTTCCTTGACGTACGCGTCGTCGCCGTCGTAGGCGTCGCCGCGCTCTCCGTGGTACATGACGACATCGGTGCCGTTTCTGTTGGCCGTCGCGATTCGGTCCATCTCCGCCAGGTCCGTACGGAGCGACTCCTGTGGCTGGGCGTACTGGACCAGCGGATTCCCCTCCAGATGCTCGTTGGTGTACACCCGCGTTACGGTCGTGTTGACGACGAGTGCAGTAACGAGCAGAACGATGGCGGCGGCGATGGCCGCACCAGTCACGTCGTCAGCCGACAGCGATTCGTTCCCCCACCGGATCACAGCAGCGAGTCCGACGGCGGCCGGAATCGACAGCGGGACGACAACGTGGACGGCGAGCCACGGCGCGCCGATGTCGGTCCCGATGGGGTAACCCAGAATCGAGACGTAGCCGCCGTAGGCCGCGAACGGGATGAGGTGGCGCGGCTCAACGGTTCCGAGTCGGTCGAGCGCATACCCGAACACCGAGAACAGAAGCAGCGGCGCCGCGGTGTAGCCCAGCGCTTTCAGGAGCACCTCGTAGTGGCCGTCGACGCTCTCGTAGAACGTCTCGATGGACCCGACGAGGCCTGTTTCCGTTGTCGTGGCCTTCTCCGAGGCCGGCGAGAACCACTCGCTGTACTGGTCGACGACGCGTTCCCAGGTGGTCTGGACGAGTTCGGGGAACAGTGATGGGTTCGTCACGCCGGACCAGAAGTTCACGTCGCCACTTGCGGCCGGCGCTGGCGGGTGTTCGATGCCCGCGACACCGGCCCCACGCGGAGCGTAGAAGAACAGCGAGACGAGGCCGAACACTAGCGCGGCGAGGACGATGTGGCTCGCGTACGCTGCGAGGACGGAGGTGGCGCTGTCGTGGCGGTCGCGGAACGAGCGACCGATGTTGATAATGAGCCCTACGTCCGCCCGGACACGGCCCGACAGCCGGCCCCAGATTGTACCGATACTCGGGACGGTCCGGAGGAAGCTGTACGCGTCGCGGTAGCCGTTCGGAAGGACGAGCACCTTTGCCAGCAGAAGGCCGGTCGCGCCGAGCCACGTCAGTACGTAGACGATGGCGTTCTCCTTCGAGGCGAACCCGAGCGCCATGAACGCGGCGACGCCGTAGAGATAGCGTGCCTTCCGGGTGTCAACAAACCGGACGAGCAGGCCGAAGGCGGTGAACATAAACGCAGCGACCAATACGTCGCTGCGCATAAACCGCGAGAAGTACAGCAGGACCGGATTGAGTGCGAGAAAGGCGGCCATGAGGACTGTCTCGTCGGACCGGAGGTGTTCGCGAAAGAGCAGCGCCGCCAACGGGAGCAGGCCGCCGACAATCGCGACCGGGAGCCGCATCGTGAAGTCGGTCGGCGCAGCGACGGTGAATACCCAGCTATCGACGTGTTGAATGAACGGGCCGTGGATGATGTAGCGATAAGCGAACGACCCAGAATCGCGGAGATGCAGCGCCCAGTAGGCCACGCGACCCTCATCGAAGTGAGCGACGCGGCTTCCGAGCGCTACGACTCTGAGGATGAGTCCGAGAAGCGTCACGGCAACGACGAGCTTCACGGTGGCGCGGGGGTCGTCCGCGAACCAGGACCGGCTCCGGTCCCGAAGATCGTGGAGGGCAGACAGCAGGGACGACTCAGCCATACCTGGCTCAAGCACATGGGGCATTAGAATCCTTCTGGTTTCCAACAGCTGTTGTCGGACTGACAGACTGTGGAGGGCGCTGCGGAGAGCGAGACGGAACGGTAGTTCTTTAGTCGCCCCTGCCCGGGTGTCAGGTATGGTGCAGCTTGGGCTGGTTGTCGCCCAGTATGACAAACACGGGGCCGTTATCGAAGAGATGGAGCACGGGGCTTACGAGGCCGCTGCCGACAATGACGCTGAGATTGCTGCGTCAGTCGATGTCCCGGGGGCCTACGACACGCCGCTGGCCGCCGACCGGCTGGCGCGCCGGTCGGATATCGACGCCGTGGCCGTCCTCGGCGCGATCATCAGCGGCGACACCGACCATGATCAGATCATCGGCAACGCCGCTGCGCAGGGGCTGACCGACGTGTCCCTCGACCGCGATACCCCCGTCACACTGGGCATTATCGGCCCGGGCATGAGCCAAGACGAGGCCGAGGCCCGAACCGACAAGGGGGCCTCAGCCGTCCGGAGCGCAATCGAACTCGCCACTGAACTCGAACAATGACTATGGACTTCGCATCCCGCGTCGAACGTGTAGAACCGAGCGCGACCCTCGCGATCAGCAACAAGGCCGCAGAACTCGAAGCCGAGGGGAAGGACGTTGTCGACCTCAGCGTCGGCGAACCAGACTTCGACACGCCGGAAAACATCAAAGACGCCGCCAAGGACGCACTCGACGCCGGCCACACTGGCTACACGTCCTCCAACGGCATTCCCGAACTGAAGGAAGCCATCGCCGACAGTCTCCACGACGACGGCCTCACTCAGTACGGCCCGGACAACCTCATCGTCACGCCGGGCGGCAAGCAGGCGCTGTACGAAATCTTCCAGACCATCATCGATGACGGCGACGAGGTCGCCCTGCTCGATCCGGCCTGGGTGTCCTACGAAGCGATGGCGAAACTCGCCGGCGGGACGCTGACCCGTGTCGACACTGCCGCCCACGACTTCCAGCTCGAAGGCGCGCTGGACGACCTCGCCGATGCCGTCTCCGACGAGACGGAACTGCTCGTCGTCAACTCACCGGGTAACCCCCACGGCGCGGTGTACTCCCGCGAGGCGCTGGAGGGCGTTCGCGACCTCGCCGTCGAGCACGATATCACGGTCATCTCGGACGAGATCTACAAGGAGATTACCTACGACGGCGTCGAAGCTGTCTCGCTGGGCACGCTTGAGGGCATGGAAGACCGGACCATCACCCTCAACGGCTTCTCGAAGGCCTACTCGATGACCGGCTGGCGGCTGGGGTACTTCGCGGCCCCGGAAGAACTCGTCTCACAGGCCGGCAAGGTCCACTCCCACTCCGTCTCTTGTGCCGTTAATTTCGTCCAGCACGCCGGCGTCGAGGCCATTACGAACACCGACGACGCCGTCGAGGAGATGCGCCAGGCCTTCGCTGAGCGCCGCGAGTTCCTCATGGGCCTGTTCGAGGACCACGGCGTCCACGTCCCTGAGCCGCAGGGCGCGTTCTACATGATGCCTGAAATCGCGCCGGATGGCGACGATACCGAGTGGTGTGACCAAGCTATCTCGGAGGCACAGGTAGCTACCGTCCCAGGGACCGCGTTCGGAACCCCCGGCTACGCCCGTATCTCCTACGCCAACAGCAAGGAGCGGCTGCAGGAAGCCGTCGACCGGCTGGCCGAGGCCGACCTCATCTAAGCGGCCCGTCACGACTTGCCCTCGTCGACGTTCGGTACCGGAACCGTCCAAGCCAAAAAAGTGGGACGGACTGTAGGGTTGGTAGTTTTGCTACGTTACGACGAACACTGTCACCAGCGTGAGGATGACGAGCGTCTCGGGCAGTACTGTGAGGATGAGCCCTCGTCCGAACATGTCGGGGTCCTCAGCGATGGCACCCGCCGCCGCACCGATACCGCGCTCGGCGAACCCGGAACCCAGCGCCGCTAACCCGACAGCAAGGGCCGCGAGTCCCCCGGCGAGGTAGCTGGCGGCCTCGGCGGATATCGCGGGCCCGCCAGTCTGTAACACGACTGCGCCTGTAGTGGCTGACATGGCAGTTTGCCGTTCGGCGGCGGCGGAAATCACGAACCCGATGGATTCCATCCCCCGGTATTCATGGTCGTCTTTTACAGTGACTGCCGGAGAATAAACACAGATACACAGTTTTTACGCGGACCGTCTCTGAACACTTGAACCGGACGCGCTTCCGGATCGACCCCGTGCGAACCGTTTTCACTCGGCCGCTGGAACAGCCGGTATGCGAACCCGGAGAGCGGTGCTTGTCCTCTCAGCCGGAACGATCTGTCTAGCCGGCTGTGGAACTCCTGGCGGCGGGTCGGATGGGGGTCTCACTATCGAAGCGGGAGACGCGACTGCCGCGCCCGGCAAGACGGCGAACATCGAGGTACAGGCTTCGTCGGTCGGCGTCCTGACCTGGCAACTGGCCGAGATTCCCGAGAGCTGGCAGGTGACACACGAGGACTTCGAGCCGGAGCCGACTGCCGTGCGGGAATCCTATCCGCCGGAACTCGTCTGGGACCCTATCGCTGACTCGGTGACCGGCAGCTTGGCCGTCGCCGTCCCGGACGGTGCGACACCCGGTGAGTACATGCTGGCGGTCGAGGCCGGGACGGATACCTCGGACGAGCGCGTCGTCTCGGAGGCGACGGTCACCGTTGAAGCGTAATCACTCGCTACGTTCGTCGAGAATCCGGTCGATAATCCGGCCAGTCGACAGGAGCCGGTCAGCCGCCTCGGCTTCCAGCGGGCTGGCCCGGCGGATCTCACAGTCGATTCCACGGGCGGACAGCGCCGCTTCCAGTTGCTCGTCGTCGTGGTGCTGGTCGTATCCCAGTGCGATGATGTCCGGTTCGATTCGCTCGATGGGGACGAAGATGTCCTCTGGATGCCCCAAGTGTGCCTCGTCGACCGGTTTGAGTGCGCTGACCATCTCTCGGCGTTGCTCGTCCGGGACGACCGGCGGCTCCTTGTGCGTGACGTTGACCGAGCGGGCCACGATGACGTGCAGTTCATCGCCCATGTCGGCGGCGTCCTGCAGGTAGTGGACATGGCCCGGGTGCAGAATATCGAACGTTCCCTGCGCGACAACGCGGGTCACTGATCGAACTCCTCCTCGCGTAGCTCGGCGTCGATATCAGCCTGGTCGAAATCGAAAAAGGACTCCTCCGGCGGCTCCACATCGAGTACCGGAAGGTCGACCGCTGTCCCGTCGCTGTCGAACGCCTTCCAGTCATCGCGGCCGTACGGGTAGCCGACAATGATGTGGACGTCGCCGCGACCGAACGTCGCAAGGTCCGCGTCGCTGGGCTTGAGGACACCGTTCGGGTGCGAGTGAATCGACCCCGCCGCTCGCATATCGTTTGGAACCATGCTCGTCTTGACGGTCGCACTGACCGGGTTCGACTCTGTCCCCGGAATGACCAGAACATCGGTCAGAACGGTGCCGTCGTCGTCGAGCCCGAGCTTGCTGGCGTCATCGCCCCGGAGAAAGCCCATATACTCGTTGGGATGGGCCTCCTCGGAGGCTGCGAGCGCGAACTCGAGTGCAGACTCCGCGATCCCGAGTATCCCGCTCGTTCGGAACAACCCCATACCACGCTGTCGGGTCGGACGCTTTTTACGCGTTGTGTTCGTCCCTCCGCGGATTCCGAAGAGTACAAACGGGGGAGCACCGAAGGATTGACAAATGTCTTCGCCAACTGGCACCGGTGACGGTGCGACGGTCCCCGACGGCGGGACCATCGTCTACGATCTTGCGGACCAATGTACGTCCGATGATCTCGAAGAAGGCGCACTGTACCACGCAACTGTCAACGGCACCGTCGAATACGGCGTGTTTGTCGATCTCTCCGATGCTGTCTCCGGGCTCGTTCACGACTCTAATCTCCTGGGCCAGTACGACGTGGGCGACGACCTCATCGTCGAACTCGGCGAGATCCGCCCCGATGGCGATCTGAGCTTCGAAGAAGTACGGGTCGCAGACTACGAGGAACAGCGTGTTGCCCACGGCAACGCGACCACCGTCGCCGACCTTGACGATGCGACTGGTGAGACGGTCATCATCGAGGGCCAGGTCGTCCAGATCAAACAGACCGGCGGCCCCACCGTGTTCCAAGTCCGTGACGAAACCGGCATCGTCCCGTGTGCCGCCTTCGAAGAGGCAGGCGTCAGGGCACACCCTGACGTCGAAATCGACGATATTGTCCGCATCTCCGGGCGCGCAGAGGAGCGTGACGACGGCTTGCAGATCGAAGCCGAATCGCTGACAGTCCTCGACGGCGAGGAAGCTGCCGCCGTCGAGAGCGACCTCGACGCCGCACTGGCCGAAGCCGCCGAACCAGCTGACGTCGAGCCGCTGGTCGAGTGGCCCGCCTTCGAGAAGCTGTGGGATGACCTCCGGGAAGTTGCGACGGAACTCCGAAAGACGGTGCTCTCGGGTCGACCGATCCGCATGCGTCACCACGCCGATGGTGACGGGCTCTGTGCGAGTGTCCCGCTGCAGGTCGCACTGGAGTCGTTTATCGCCTCCCAATACGAAGATGCCAGCGCGCCCCAGCACCTCCTCAAGCGCCTCCCGAGCAAGGCCCCCTACTACGAGATGGAGGACGTGACCCGGGACCTCAACTTCGCATTGGAGGACCGCACCCGACACGGGCAGAAGCTCCCGATGCTGCTGATGCTCGACAACGGCTCCACTGAGGAAGACACGCCGGCCTACCGTAACCTTCGGCACTACGACATCCCGGTTGTCGTCGTCGACCACCACCATCCGGACCCCGAGGCTGTCGAGCCACTCATTGAGCAACACGTCAACCCGTACCTCCACGACGAGGACTACCGTATCACGACGGGAATGCTGTGTGTCGAACTCGCCCGGATGATCGACCCCGACCTCACCGAGGACCTCACGCACGTCCCCGCCGTCGCCGGCCTCTCGGACCGTTCGGAAGCCGAGGCGATGCGGGACTACATCGACCTCGCCGGCGAGAAGAGCTACGACGAGAGCGACCTTCGCGACATCGGCGAGGCGCTTGACTACGCGACTCACTGGCTACGCTACAACTCCGGCGAACAGCTCATCACCGACGTGCTGAACGTCGACTGTGACGACCGCGACCGCCACGCGGAAGTCGTCGACTTCCTGGCCGAGCGGGCCGAGCGCGACGTCGAAGACCAGCTCGACGCCGCCATGAGCCACGTGGACCACGAGCGCCTCGACAACGGCGCGCACCTCTACACAATTGACGTGGAGAACCACGCCCACCGCTTTACCTACCCCGCGCCGGGCAAGACGACGGGCGAAATCCACGACCGGAAGGTAGCGGAAACTGGCGACCCCGTGATCACCATCGGCTACGGTCCGGACTTCGCCGTTCTGCGCTCCGACGGCGTCCGTCTGGACATCCCGCGGATGGTCACCGAGCTCAGCGAGGAGATCGACGGCGGCGGTGTCTCCGGCGGCGGTCACCTCGTTGTCGGCTCCATCAAGTTCGTCAAGGGCCGCCGCGAGTCAGTCATCGACGCTCTCGTCGAGAAGATGGCCGAGGCCGAGATCGACGAAGAACTCGGAAGCTCGACGGCGCTGCCCGAAGAAGTGTAAGCTGCTCGCCACACAATATCCGTTTTCTACGCTTCGAACGAAACCCGACGAGCGGCGAACCCGGCGACTACGAGAAGACCGAGTAGGGCCACGAGTGCCCCGACCGGCATGTCAAAGTCGCCGGCGTCCCAGTCGGCAGCAAAGACAGCGCCGAAATAGTCGGCTGCGTCGCCCCCGTGAAGCACCAATACGACCTCGCGGTTGGCTGTCGCTGCCTGTTCGTTCCAGTTGAGACTGCCGACGATGACCTGTTCGTCATCGACGACAGCGCCCTTGGCGTGAATCTTCTCGTAGCGACCGTCGGGGTCCGCCACTTTCGCCGTCAGCGGCGCCTCGTTACGGTCGGCCCACTCTCGAAACCGCTGTGCTGTCTGCGTGTTCTCCTCGCGGACGTACCACGCGTCACTCAGCAGTAGGCGGACCTCGACGCCACGCGACGCGGCTCGACGGAGCGCCCGGAGGAGTGGGCTGTTCCAGTCTCCGACCGTTGGCTGGATGACGTCAATGGAGTCGTCCGCGCCGTCTATCGTCGTGACGAGTTCACCCTGGGCGTTGTCCGGGGTAATCAAGAGGTCCGTCCGCTGAACGGGCACCGATTCAGCCCGGAATTCAGTCGGATACGTCCCGGTCGCTGTCTCGGCCCGCTCGAACTGTCGGCCCTGACGGTACTCTCCCCACGGCTTGCTGTCCTGCCAGCCGGTATCCGACTGGAACGTCTGATTCAGCCCGTCGACGACTCGTGGCTGTGCCGTGACCACCCCCCAGCCGCGGCTGCTGTTGCCGCCCGTGCCGGCGGGCTTCCAGTTCTCCGTCAGCACGACGGCCCGCCCGTCGGCGACGGCGTACTTCGCGTGGTGGTAGCGATATCTGGTACGTGGACCTGTCATCACCCGGACGGAGACGCCGGCCCCGGCCAGTCGGTCAAGGGTGCTGGCCTCTGCGGCGGTGCGGCTGCCGACCGGTTCGCCCTCAAGCAGGACGCGAACCGTCGCACCGCGGAGCTGGGCGGCGATAAGTGCGTCGGCGACCCTTGTCGAGGAGAGGGTGTACCCGGCCAAGTATACCCGCTCGTCCGCGTTTCGTATCGGCCGAATCGGAGCAGCAGGTGTATCCGGCAGCGCGAACGCGCGGACCTCACCACCGGCGGCCCTTACGACCGGGCGGTCCGTCGCACCCAGCGGCCGCCAGCGGATAACCGATCCGTTCACTATGCCGAGTTCCCCCTCGACGGCCTCGGTGTACCGGACGGCGTCGACAGTCTGATTAGCACGCTGAAGGTGAACCCGCTCACCGCCGTTTGCCAGTGCAAGATGTCCGTCGAGGCCGACGACCGGCCAGTTGGTGAGCTTTCGCGTCCGGTTCGGTGCCGTCGAGAGGACGACGCGCCCGCGGGCAGTGGTGTTCGGAACACCTGCAGTACCGGCGCCGTCGGTAATGGTGTACTGCCTGATATCGGTCCCGACGGGGATGTCAAGGACGACGAACTCCCCCTCATCGCCGCCGGCGACGGGGTCCGGATACACTGCATGGATCGACGGTTCTGTGGGACCTCTGGTTGGTGTTACGGCTGAAGTCGCCTGACCAGTGGCGATACATGGGCTTATCGCGGCGAAGACAAACACGCAACAGACAAGTGGGGCGAGCGACCGCATCGGGCCGTCTGGCCGCCCGCTCGTATAAAAAGGTACCCTGCTTCAGGCGCTGGCTGCCTTTTCCGCTTCGGCTTGGACAATGTAGGCACGGTCGTCCGTGTAGCGGGCAGCTTCATCGAGCGCCGTTTCGGTTCCGATCTGTCGGAGCGCCCACGCGGCGGAGGCGCGAACGGAATCGCTGTCGTCGGATTTGAGTATGTCGCCGAGCGGCTCGATAGCGCGGGTATCACCGAGCAGGCCGAGGGCGCGGGCCGCGACCGATCGGACCTCCTCGCTGTCGGCGTCGAGACGATTGGCGACCGGCTGGACCGACTCCGCACTGCCGATAGCGCCCAGTGCGCGCAGCGTGACTTTCTGGAGCGCGGGGTCGCCGTCACCGTCGATGTAGTCGTGCAGCGTCTCGGTTGCGCGCTCGTCGCCGATTTTCCCCAGCACCTCGATTGGCCCCTTGTCGCGTTTCTGTGCGCGCTGGTGCATCGCGTCGAAGGCCGGTTCGGCGTCGCTCCCGAGGTTGTACAGGAGGTCAACGATGTACCCGTCGAAGAACTCTGACCCGAGTTTGTCGTAGGCGAACAGGACCTGCTCGAAATCGCCCTCCTCAGCGTGGAGCTTCGCGGCGTTCCACTCCGGCGGGAAGTCCTTCCGGTTCTCGTTGGTCAGGATGTCGTAGAAACCGCGGGCGTCGAGTTGCTCTTGTACCGTGAGGTCGTCCCAGACTTCGGCTTCGTCCAGCCCTGTTTCCAGCGCTTCCGCCGCTTCGAGGAGTCCTTCGATAGTTTCCGTATCCTCGTCAGGGTCGAGGTTTGCCGCTTCGATGGCGTCGGCGACTGTATTCAGCGCATCCCCGGCAGCGACGAAATCGCCGCTCGTGTCGGCGTTGTGGTCGACGAACTCGGCGCTTTCGTCGAGGAACGTTTCGACGGCTTCCTGTGCTTCACCCTCGCCGTCGTCGGTCCACTCGCTGTCGGTGACGGTATCCGCTGCGTCAGAAACGATAGCGACCACGTCATCGGCATAGGGGCCGCGCTGTTCGTCAAGGTCGTCGCGCAGGTCCGACAACTGGGACTCCAGTTCCTCGCGGGGGTCTTCGGCTTCGTCGTCGTCCTCGTCGGGTTCGGGCAGGTCGGCGGCTTTGAGGTCGCTCTCGATGTCGTCGAGGGACGACTCGACGTCGTCGAGGTCGGCCTCGGTCTCTGCGGCCTCTAGCGCGTCGCCGGCCTCCGTGAGACGCGATTCCAGTTCTTCGGCGGTCACGTCGATCTCATCTGCTGCCTCGGCGTCGTCCGACGCGTCAGCCTCGTCGTCCCCGTTGCTCATGTCCAAGACTGTGTCGGAGCGGGCCAAGAGCGTTTTCCTTTCGAGGCGAGCGGCTGCGTCCCGTCGGCGCCGGCCCAACGAGCAAAGAATATGTATCGGGAGTTGCAGTGCCATGGGTAGCGAGCATGACTGACGCGACACCGCCCGATGACGGCCAGAGCGCGACCACACCGGAGGAACCGGAAACCGCCGGCTTCGTCGAGTACGGCATTGACGACAAGCCGCCGCGAAAGCAAGCGATACTGCTCGGCGTCCAGCATTACCTGACGATGATCGGCGCGTCCGTCGCGATCCCGCTCGGACTCGCGGGTGCGATGGGGATGTTTGAGGCTGCGCCGGACCAGGTCGGCCGTCTCATCGGGACGTTTTTCGTCGTCTCGGGTATCGCGACGCTCGCCCAGACGACGCTCGGGAACAGATATCCGATCGTTCAGGGCGGGACGTTCTCGATGCTTGCGCCCGGGCTGGCCATCATTGGCGTGCTAGCCCAGCAGGGCGCGAACTGGCAGACCATGCTCGTCGAACTACAGGGGGCTGTCATCGTCGCCGGCATCGTTGAAGTGGTGATCGGTTACAGCGGCCTCATGGGAAAGCTGAAGCGATATGTCGGCCCGATCGTTATCGCACCGGTCATCGCGCTTATTGGACTAGCGCTGTTTAACGTTCCACAGATTGCGAACCCGAACTTCGGCGACCCCGGGACCGGGCAGAACTGGTGGCTGCTTGGGCTGACGATGCTCTCGATTATTGCGTGTTCGCAGTACCTCGACCGACGCCACCGCGCGTTCAAGCTCTTTCCCGTGCTTCTGGGTATTCTGTTTGCGTGGACCGTCGCGGCTATCCTCTCGGTCACTGGCGTCTTCACCCCGGGCTCGGTCAGCTACGTCTCGCTCGGTTCTGTCACGAGCGCCCCGCTGGTCCAGCCGATCTACCCGTTCCAGTGGGGGCTCCCGCAGTTCACGCCGGGCTTCATCGTCGGGATGTTTGCCGGGATGCTCGCCTCTGTTGTCGAGAGCTTCGGTGACTACCACTCCGTTGCCCGCATCGCCGGCCGCGGTGCGCCGAACAGCAGCCGAATCAACGACGGTATCGGGATGGAGGGGGTCGGCAATGTGTTTGCCGGCATTATGGGCACCGGTAACGGCTGTACGTCGTACACTGAGAACGTTGGCGCAATCGCTATCACCGGCGTCGCCTCCCGATACGTCGTGCAAATCGGTGCGGCGGTGATGATTCTGGTCGGATACTTCGGACCGGCGGGCCAGCTGTTCGCGACCATCCCGTCGCCGATTATCGGTGGCCTCTATATCGTCATGTTCGGGCAGATCGCCGCAGTCGGGCTCTCACAGCTCAAATACGTTGACCTCGATGCTAACCGAAACGTCTTCATTGTCGGTTTCGCACTCTTCGTCGGCCTCGCAGTGCCCGAGTATATGAGTCAGGTCGGGCAGGGGATGGATGTCGGCGGCTCGACAGCCCTCCAGCAGGGTCTGGCAGCTGTCCCGGTCCTTGGAGGCGTACTCGGGACCGATGTGGTTGCGACCACGCTGTTTGTCATGGGCGGGACCGGGATGGTCGTCGGTGGCATCGTTGCCTTCGTCCTCGACAACACCGTGCCAGGGACCCGCGAGGAGCGCGGACTCGCAGCCTGGGTCGCGCTCACCGAAGATGACAATGAATACGTCTCAGCGCTAGACCGTATCCGCGGCCGCGACAGCGACCGCCCGGCCGCAGTGAGCGACGACTGACCGTGGACAACGACAGCGACGGCACGACCGGGGACACCACACCGCTTGTTAGCGACGAGCGGTACGCCGGCACGCTCCGAACCGGCGGGACTGTCATCATCGGTGTTGACCGTCTTGTAGTTGACCGTGGTGACGAGCCGATGGTCGTTGATCTCGACGACGTAGTCGAGGTGAGTCTGCAAGACATCGACTGGTTTCTTGCGGTGATGAGCGTCGCGCTAGTCGGCTTCGGGTTGCTGTCACTCGACCGGTCCATCCTCCTCGGCGGGGCCTTCGCTGTCGCTGGTGCTGTCAGCCTCGCACTCACCTACCGCAAGCGGTACGCACTCAGGATACAGGTCACCGGTCGTACCGACCCGCTCAAGTGTTTCCCTGCGGACCCACAGGCACTACTTGCCGAACTGGAAGCGGCGCTGGCCGACTGACCGGAAATCGCCTACACTTACCCCGGTCCCCGTTCCAGTCGGTTGTATGTCCGCAGACAACGTGCAGTCGCTTATTGACCAGTTGCACGAAGAGGCCGAGATGGACCGACCGAACGACCTAACGCCCGATGTCGGCATCATCATGGGATCGGATTCAGATCTACCGACGATGGCAGGCGGGCAGGGTAAGCGACCGGGGGCCTACGCGGCGCTCGCCGACGAACTCGGCTTTGAGGAACAGACGGACTACACCGACGCGCCTGAGAGCCGCTTCACCTTCGAGACGTTCGTTTGCTCGGCCCATCGGACGCCCGACCTGATGTACGCCTACGCAGCGACGGCCGCCGAGCGCGGCATCGACGTGATTATCGCCGGCGCTGGTGGCAAGTCCGCAGACCTGCCGAACATGACCGCCAGCATCGCCTACCCGCTGCCGGTCATTGGGGTCCCAGTGCAGGAGAAATCCGTCGACTCGGTTATCGGGATGCCACAGGGCGCGCCGATCACGGCAGTCGACGCCGGCAAGTCGTTCAACGCTGCGCTCTCAGCGGTACAGATTCTCGCGCGGCAGCACGACGAACTCTGTGACCGGCTTGTCTCGTACCACGAGGGGCTCCAGACCGATGTCGGCGAGGCGTCACGTGACCTCCACGAACTCGGGACGCCCGGATTCAAACGCGAATACTGGGACGAGTGATACCCGAGGGGCGCCACACCCAGGGAGGTGGATGCAGATAACTTTCCATCCGAAAGCGCGTCGGCTCTTAAAGACCTGCAGGACCGAAAAACCGAACAATGAACCCTTATATGCGAGTACTCCTAACCGGCAGACGATAGGAGATACCGGAATGAGTAATCCATGGATCGCCATCGGCGCGCTCGCGGTCGTGGCGCTAGCCATCCCAGTGACGATGATGGCAGTTTCGAGCCTCTTGCGGCCCAGCGTGCCGGAACAAGGCAAACGCACCACCTACGAGTCCGGTGAAGTGCCGACTGGCAGCAGTCGACAGATCAAGTTTAATATCCAGTACTACATGGTCGCGCTGCTGTTCGTCGTCTTCGACATCGAGACCGTCTTCATCTTCCCGTGGACGGTCATCTACAGCGACGCAGCCGCTGAGTTCGGGATGACCACGGCACTGCTACCGATGGTCGTATTCATCGCGATTCTCGCCATCGGACTCGGTTGGGCCTGGCGTAACGGCGCAGTTCAGTGGGTGCGCAGTCCGCGCGCCACGAAGGGGGCAGACACATATGAGTAGTGACCAAACACCACCGGCCGTCGAAGACGTATCGACACAAGAGGCCCGCATGGGTGACGGGGCCGACGACCGCTTCAACTCGACGCTACGCGAGGCGTTCGGGTCGACGCCGTTCATCCTGACCAAGTTCGACAAGTTCATGAACTGGGTCCGGGGCTCCTCGATGTTCATGCTACAGTTCGGGATCGCCTGCTGTAGCATCGAAATGATCCACACCTACGCGATCAAGCACGACCTCGACCGCTTCGGTTCAGGGGTGCCGCGTGCGTCCCCGCGTCAGGCAGATGTCATTATCATTCCGGGGACCATCGTCTCGAAGTTCGCGCCGCGGATGAAGCGCGTCTACGACCAGATGCCCGAGCCGAAGTTCGTTGTCTCGATGGGTTCCTGTACCATTTCCGGCGGCCCGTTCCAGGAAGGATACAACGTCATCAAGGGCGCGGAAGAGGTCATCCCGGTCGACATCCACGTGCCGGGTTGTCCGCCACGCCCCGAGGCACTCATCTACGGCGTCGCCAAGCTGCAAGAGCGCATCGCTGAGGGCGAGTCCTCGCCAGTGACGGTCAAACCCTATGAACTGGAGCAGTTCGGCGATCTCGAACAGGACGAGCTTGTGGACAAGCTCGCTAGCGAAATCGACGAGGAAGACCTCGTTATGCGGTACAACTGGAACGACTCCCCCTAACTTGCCATGAGTTTAGAAAAACCATCACGCGATACGGCGCTTGACGTCGGAGTCACCGAGGACGGCCTCGATTACGACGCGCTTGCGGACCTGCTCGGGGGCCACGTCCTCGACCGTGAGGAGCACGTCAACGCCGAGGGGTTCGTTATCCGTCCCGACGAGGTTCAGGACGTCCTCTCAACGCTGAAAGAGGAAGCTGGGTTCGACCACTGCGCCTGTGTCACAGCACAGGAGTACGACGACCGGTACGAATCCATCTACCACCTGCGGAAGTACAACGACCCGACACAGGAGCTGTCGATTGTCGTCCCCTCACCGAAAGACGATCCGCACAACGAGTCGGCCGCTCGCGTTTATGACACCGCAGACTGGCATGAACGAGAGGCCTACGATTTGGTCGGCATCGACTACGACGACCACCCGGACCTCCGGCGCATCCTGCTGCCCGAGACCTGGCAGGGCCACCCCCTGAGCCAAGACTACAATCAGGACCAGCCACAGATCGTCTCGCTGCGAGAGCACGCGAATCCGCTGGAAGACGACAAGCGCAGCGAGGACGACCCGGACACGATGTTCGTCAATATCGGTCCGCACCACCCGGCAACCCACGGCGTGCTCCACGTCGAGACGGTGCTTGACGGCGAGCAGATCGCCGACCTCGAACCCGATATCGGCTACCTGCACCGCTGTGAGGAGCAGATGTGCCAGCAGGGAACCTACCGCCATCAGATCATGCCGTACCCCGACCGATGGGACTACATTTCCGCTGGCATTCTCAATGAGTGGGCGTACGCGCGCGCTGCCGAGGACCTCGCGGATATCGAGGTTCCCGAATACGCACAGGTCATCCGGACGATGGCGGCAGAGATGTGCCGGATCGCCTCGCACGAACTCGCACTGGCGACGTTCGCGCTGGACGTGTTCGGTGACTTCACCGCAGTCTTCCAGTACGGGATCCGCGACCGCGAAATCGTCCAGAACCTGCTCGAAGATCTGACCGGCCAGCGGCTGATGTTCAACTACCTCCGACTGGGCGGGGTTGCCTGGGATCTGCCAGAGCCTCGCGAGGAGTACTTCGAGAAGATCCGCGACTTCCTCGACGATCTCCCGCACAAGCTCGAAGAGATCCACGACCTCGTCACCGGTAACGAGATTTTCCAGATGCGGTGTGTCGACACCGGCGTCCTCTCCCCGGAGCAGGTCAAGCAGTACGGCGCAACCGGTCCCGTGGCACGCGGCTCTGGCGTCGACTACGACATCCGGCGGGACGACCCATACGGCTACTACGACGAACTCGACTGGAACGTCGTCACCGAGCAGGGCGGCGACAACTTCAGTCGTGTTCTCGTCCGCCTTCGTGAGGTCGAGGAGTCGGCCCGCATCATCGAGCAGTGTGTCGACCTGCTGGAGCAGTGGCCGGAAGACGACCGCGAGATTCAGGCTAACGTCCCGCGGACGCTCCGCCCGGACCCCGACAAGGAGATCTACCGCTCTGTCGAGGGCGCGAAGGGTGAACTCGGCATCTACATCCGCTCAGATGGGACAGACAAGCCGGCGCGGTTCAAGATCCGCAGTCCGTGCTTCTCGAACCTGCAGACGCTGCCGGAGATGTCTCAGGGCGAATACATCCCTGACATGATCGCCTCGCTCGGGAGCCTCGACATCGTACTCGGGGAGGTGGACCGGTAATGCAGTCGGCGCCGTTACCGGAAACGCTCGCGAACCTGCTTGGGCTTGACCCCAACAGCACGGCCGTGATGATCGTGATGAGCCTCATCGGCGCGGGGCTCATTGGGACGCTCATGATGACGAACACGGCGCTTGCTGGTCCGTGGGCGAAGCGAAAAATTACGGCCGCGTTCACCGACCGCATCGCTGTCGACCGTATCGGCCCCTACGGGCTGTTCATCATCGTGGCCGACGCCGTCCGCCTGCTCTCGAAGGAACTCATCGTTCCCGAAGGCGTCGACCGGCCGGCGTGGGACCTCGCGCCGCTCATCATTGCTAGCACCGCGCTGCTCGGGTTCGCTGTTATCCCGATGGGGAACGGCATCCAGCTCGCCGACCCCGAGGTCGGCCTAGCGTACGTGTTTGCGACGGCCTCGATGGCCTCCATCGGTCTGGTAATGGCCGGCTACGCATCGAACAACAAGTACTCATTCCTCGGCGGGCTGCGTGCTGTCGCGCAAAACCTCGCCTACGAAATCCCGCTCATCCTGACGGGCGCGTCGGTCGTCATCTTCGCCGGCTCGCTCCAGATGAGCGAGATCGTCGCGGCCCAGCAGCAGTCGCTGATCGGTCCGCTGCCGTCGTGGTACGCGTTCGTGAACCCCTTCGCGTTCGTGCTGTTCATGATTGCGAACCTCGCAGAGGTCGGCCGCAATCCGTTCGACATCCCGGAAGCACCGACCGAGATTGTCGCCGGCTACCAGACCGAGTACTCCTCGGTGTACTTCGTGCTCGTCTACCTCGGGGAGTTCATCCACATCTTCCTCGGTGGGGCGATCATCGCCACGATCTTCCTCGGCGGCCCGGCCGGTCCGGTTCTGCCGGGCATCGTCTGGTTCCTCATCAAGATCTGGGGCGTCTTCCTGTTCACGCAGTGGGCCCGCTCGGCGGTCCCGCGCGTCCGGATCGACCAGCTTATCGAAATCGGTTGGAAGGGAATGTTGGTGCTCTCGCTGGCGAACCTGCTGCTGACCGCGGTTATCGTCGGGGTGACCGTCCAATGACGGCCACGCGAACCGACCCACGAGCGACTGGAGGAGACCTGTCATGATTGGAATCCTGAAATCAATGGCGACGACGATGAAACACGCCCTCGACGGGGAGACGTTCACGGTGGAGTACCCGGACGTCGCCCCCGAGGTGAGCCCCCGCTTCCGCGGCGTCCACAAGTGGAGCCAAGAGCGGTGTATCTGGTGTCGGCAGTGTGAGAACGTCTGCCCGAACAACACCATCCAGATCGTGATGGACGAGCAGCGCAACGGTGAGCAGTACAACCTCCACATCGGCCAGTGTATCTACTGCCGGCTGTGCGAGGAAGTCTGCCCGACCGACGCGATCCTGCTGACCCAGAACTTCGAGTTCACTGCGGACACGAAAGACGAGTTCGCCTACGACAAGGAACAACTCAAGAACGTGCCGTGGTACAAGGATATCGACCCACTGGAGTCACGCGAACCCGACCGGGGCGCGTGGATCGGCGAGGGCGACGGCGAAGTCGACTACCAGTAATCCTTCGACGGATTTTCAGCGGGTTTGTATCAATGCACTCGAAGCGACTGCTCTGTTCTTACTAGCGCGGACTTCCACAGAACAGCCGCATCCGCTCAAGGAGATTGGCTTTCCAGTGTCGATTCGAGAGTGGTGTGACAGTACGCGGCACCGAAAATGATTGTTTTCTTATATATGTTCGCACGTAAGACGGGAGTGCCCCGAAATATAGAGTCCATACCGGCAAACAGTGGCTCTACTGGCGAGACGAAAGAGGAATCTTCAAAGGGACGCCGCAAAGAGTCTCCAAGTAAGATGGCACTGGCAGAGTCAATTGCGTTCGCGCTGTTCGCTATCGTAACAGTGGGCAGCGCTGCGGGCGTCGTGTTAGTCCGGGACGTCTGGCACTCGGCGCTGTTACTGGGCGTGTCCCTTATCAGCGTCGCAGTGTTTTACGTCATGAACCAGGCGGCGTTCGTCGCAACGATGCAGATCCTGGTGTATGTCGGCGGCGTCCTCATTCTCATCACCTTCGCGGTGATGCTGACCCGCGAGGACGAGTCGGTGATCGAGGTGACACCATGACCACAAAGCCCGAACTACAGACGGAGGGGAGTTTCGTCGCGGGACTGGCCGCAATCGCCCTGTTCGTCGTCCTCGGTGCAGTGTTCATGGGCGTCTCGTTTCCCGCGCCAGCGGGCTTCGGTGAGGGAGCGGCAATAACCAAGAGCCTCGGCGCGGCGATGTTCGATATCGCCCCGGGCGTGATTATGGGCAAGGGTGAGACGGCCGTTCCCGGTGAAGGGTTCCTTGTCGCGTTCGAGGTTATCGACATCGTGCTGGTGGCCGCACTTGTCGGCTCCGTCATGCTCGCCCGACGCGAAGTCGCTGGCGAATCAGTAACACTCGGTGTCGAAACCACGGACGACGACGACATGGCCGTTGCCGCTGACGGTGGTCCGGGAGGTGACGACTCGTGATTCCGGCTGAAACGTATCTCCTCCTGTCGGCGGCCATATTCTGTATCGGCCTGTTCGGCATCCTCACCCGACGGAACGCGCTCATCTTCCTGATGTCCGTCGAGCTGATGTTGAACGCTGCGAACATCAACCTCGTCGCGTTCTCACTGCAACACGGGAACCTCACCGGCCAGGTGTTCAGCCTGTTCACGATGGCACTCGCCGCCGCGGAGGTCGCCATCGGGATCGGTATCGTCCTGGTCCTGTACCGCAACTTCTCAGACGTGGACGTGACGAAGGCGACGACGATGAGGTGGTAACAGATGGCTGCATTCACATACGCTCCGGCGATTGTCCTGCTGCCGTTTGTATCGTTCCTCGTCGCGCTGTTTGCCGGCGACCGCATGCCGAAAGGCGGCGCGCTCGCAGGCATCACCGCGACGGGTGGATCGCTCCTGCTGTCGATCTGGGTCGCGCTGACAGTGGCCGGCGGTGAAGTCCACAACGAGATGCTGTACACGTGGACCGCAAGCGTCGAGTCACTCCGGCTGAACTTCGGCCTGCTACTTGACCCGCTGTCGGCGCTCATGCTGCTTATCGTCTGTCTCATCTCGTTCCTCGTCCACATATTCTCACTTGGCTACATGAACGACGAGGGCGAGACTGGCCTCCCGCGCTATTACGCCGGACTCGGCCTGTTCACAGCAAGTATGCTCGGGTTTGTTGTCGCCAACAACCTCCTGATGGCGTTCATGTTCTTCGAGCTGGTGGGCCTGTGTTCGTACCTGCTCATCGGCTTCTGGTTCCGTCAGGATGGCCCGCCGAGCGCCGCGAAGAAAGCGTTCCTGGTCACCCGCTTCGGTGACTACTTCTTCCTCATCGGCGTCGTCGGCATCTTCGCTACGTTCGGGACTGGCCTGTTCGCCCCGATTACGCAGGGCGGCGAAGTGGTCGCCGAGAGCTTCCCGATGCTGGCCGAACACGCCATCGTTGAGGGCGAGGTTGAGGGCATCGCGATGCTGGAGACGGTCGGCATGGGCCCACAGGCCTGGTTCACCGTGCTCGGCCTCCTCGTGCTTGGCGGCGTTGTCGGCAAGTCCGCGCAGTTCCCGCTGCACACGTGGCTACCCGACGCGATGGAAGGTCCGACGCCGGTCTCAGCGCTGATTCACGCGGCGACGATGGTCGCAGCCGGTGTGTACCTCGTCGCGCGTATGTACGGCTTCTACGCGCTCTCGCCGACGGCACTGGCCGTCATCGCTCTTATCGGCGGCTTCACCGCACTGTTTGCGGCAACGATGGGCCTGGTCAAACAGGAAATCAAGCAAGTGCTCGCGTACTCCACTATCTCGCAGTACGGATACATGATGCTCGCGCTGGGATCGGGTGGCTACGTGGCCGCGGTCTTCCACCTGACGACCCACGCCGTGTTCAAGGCGCTGCTGTTCCTCGGTGCAGGGTCGGTCATCATCGCCATGCACCACAACGAGAACATGTGGGACATGGGCGGTCTGAAAGATCGGATGCCGGTGACCTACTGGACGTTCCTCGCCGGCTCGCTCGCACTGGCCGGTATTGTTCCGTTCGCCGGCTTCTGGTCCAAGGACGAGGTGCTGTACGAGGCACTCATCCACGGCTTCGGCACTGAGGGTGGCCTCGGCACGGTCTACCTCGCCGCGTACGCGATGGGGCTGCTGGCCGTGTTCTTCACCGGCTTCTACACCTTCCGGATGGTGTACCTGACCTTCCACGGCGACGCGCGCTCGGACACCGCACGTGACCCCGAGCCAGTCCGCTGGAACGTCAAGGGCCCGCTGACGGTGCTTGGCATCCTCGCCACGACGATCGGGTTCATCAACATGAAGCCCGTCGCGGAACTGACCGGTGCGCACATCGACTTCCTGCACGTGTGGCTCAACGGCCCTGAAGAGGGTGGCTGGCCCGCGGCGCTCAACACTGGACTGCACCACTACGAGACGCTCCTGCACGACGTGGCTCACGTTGCAGCGGGCTACCCGCTCGGTGAGACAACGACGCTGCTCGCCTCTGCGGGGGTTTCGCTGGCTCTCGCACTTGCTGGCGTGCTCGTCGCGCGGAGCCTCTATGCCGGTGCCGACCCAGTCGAGCATACCGACAAGCTTGGCGGTCTGAAGACGCTACTCATGCACAACTACTATCAGGACGAATATCAGGTGTGGCTCGCGACGGGTGTCACCTACCCGCTCGCCCGTGTGATGAACAAGTTCGACCAGGGTGTCGTTGACGGTGTCGTCAACGGCATCTCCAGCGTGAGCCTGTTCGGCGGCAGCCGCATCCGACGCATCCAGTCCGGCGTCGTCAGCAACTACGCGACGCTGCTGACGCTTGGACTCGTGCTCTTGCTTGCTGCCTTTGGCGTCATGGGAGGGTGGTTCTAGATGTGGGTCGCCGCGCTCCTGCTTGTGACCCTGCTGGGAACCGGGCTCGTGTTCCTCTCGCCTGACCGGTACGCCGGAAAGCTCGCCGCAGCCGTCAGTGCGGTGCCGGCGCTCGGTAGCATCTACATGTACTGGGTGTACCTCACGCAGTACGGCGGCACGGGGAATGCCCTCCTGTCACCCGCTGACATCGCGTTCGGCCAGCAGATCCCATGGATCACGCTGGGTGAACTGGAAGTGTCGTACTACGTCGGCCTCGACGGCATTAGCATGCCGCTGCTTGCGCTGACGACGGTCCTGACGACGCTCGCCATCGTGTCCGCGTGGACGCCTATCGACGAGCGCCAGTCCCAGTTCTACGGACTGATGCTGTTCATGGAAGTGAGCCTCATCGGCGTGTTCTCCGCGCTCGATTTCTTCCTCTGGTTCGTCTTCTGGGAGGGCGTCCTCATCCCAATGTATCTGCTCATCGGTATCTGGGGCGGCCCGCGCCGGAAGTACGCCGCGATCAAGTTCTTCGTCTACACGAACGTGGCGTCGCTGGTCATGTTCGCGGGCCTGTTCGCGCTCGTGTTCAGCACTGACCTCACGTCGCTGTCCCTGCCCGCGATGGCCGAGGCGTTCCGTACCGCAAGCGGACTCCCGACCATCGCCGGCGTGAACCTGATGACCATCTCCTTCATCCTGATGTTCTTCGGGTTCGCAGTGAAGGTGCCCGTCTTCCCGCTGCACACGTGGCTCCCTGACGCTCACGTCGAAGCCCCGACGCCGGTGTCGGTCATGCTGGCCGGCGTCCTCCTGAAGATGGGGACCTACGCACTGCTGCGGTTCAACTTCACGATGCTCGCTGACACGGCCCGTCAGCTCGCGGTTCCGCTGGCGATTATCGGCGTTGTCAGCGTTATCTACGGCGCAATGCTCGCGCTGGCACAGCGCGACCTCAAACGCATCGTCGCCTACTCCTCGATTTCGTCGATGGGTTATGTCATCTTAGGTCTCGTCGCGTTCACGCCCTATGGCATGGGCGGGGCGACCTTCCAGATGATCGCCCACGGCCTCATTTCGGGGCTGATGTTCATGGCTGTCGGTGTCATCTACAACACGACGCACACGCGCATGGTCGGCGATATGTCCGGCCTCGCGGACCGGATGCCTTGGACGGTCGGCATCTTCGTCGCCGCCGCCTTCGGCTACATGGGCCTGCCGCTGATGGCCGGCTTCGCCGGGGAGTACTTCATCTTCCAGGGTTCGTTCAACGCGCCGACGCTCGGTGGGGCTGCACCGGTACTGACCTCGCTGGCGATGTTCGGCATCGTCATTGTCGCCGGCTATCTGCTGTGGGCCATGCAGCGCACGCTGTTCGGTGGCTTCAATCTGGAGACGGACTACGAGGTCAGCCCGGCCGCGTTCCACGATGTCGCGCCGCTGGCCGTGTTGCTCCTGCTAGTCATCGCACTCGGTGTCGCACCGGACCTCTCCTTTGCCATGATACAGGACTCGATATCACCAGTTCTCGAAATCGGAGGTGGTGCATAGATGGTCGCACTCCCTGACTGGATGGCGCTCGCCCCGGCGCTCTCGCTGGGCCTCGCCTCCTTAGTGCTGCTGCTAGCGGACTCGATTAACCCGGACTCGACGAACACGGGGCTGCTGGCCGGTATCTCGGTGCTCGGCTCCCTGCTTTCCTTCGGGTTCGCCGGGTGGTTCATCACCGCCGGAACCGGGATCGCCGATAGCACTGGCGTCGCACTGTTCAACAACCAGCTCGTCGTCGATCAGATGGCCCTGTTCTTCATGGCCATCGTCGGTAGCGTCACGACGCTGGTCGTGCTCGCGAGCTACGACTACATCGCTGAACACAGCTACCAGGCCGAGTTCTTCGCACTGGTCCTGCTGTCCGCGACTGGGATGAGTCTCCTTAGTGCGACCAACAGCCTGGCAACGGCCTTTGTCGCACTCGAACTGGTGTCACTGCCGTCCTACGCGCTCGTTGCCTTCCTCAAGGAGAACAAGGGAAGCGTTGAGGCGGGGCTGAAGTACTTCCTCATCGGCGCAGTGTCCTCGGCGGTGCTGGCTTACGGTATCTCGCTGGTGTACGCTGCGACCGGTGTGCTTCGATTTGACGGCGTCGCGACGGCTATTTCCAGTGGCACGGTCCAGACCATCGTCGACGGGTCGATACAGGCCCAGTCCGGTGACCCTGCCGTCCCGATGGCTATCCTCGGCGTCGGTATCCTGATGATTATCGGCGGCGTCGCATTCAAGACCGCCTCCGTGCCGTTCCACTTCTGGGCCCCCGAGGCATACGAGGGCGCACCAGCGCCAATCTCGGCGTTCCTCTCCTCGGCGTCGAAGGCCGCCGGCTTCGTGCTGGCGTTCCGCGCGTTCGCCGTTGCGTTCCCCATCGGTGACCTGCTCGCCGCCGGCGGGGCGATCAACTGGGTGATGGCGTTCCAGATCCTCGCCATCGCGACGATGTTCATCGGGAACTTCGCCGCTGCGACTCAGGAGACGGTCAAGCGAATGCTGGCTTACTCCAGTATTGGCCACGCTGGCTACGTCCTCATCGGACTCGCCGCCGTGTCCAGCTCCGGCGAAGGGCTGAGTTTCAGCATGAGTGCGGGGATGTCCCACTTGCTCGTCTACGGCTTCATGAACACGGGCGCATTCCTGTTCATTGCGCTGGCCGAGTACTGGGGCGTCGGTCGCCGCTTCGAGGACTACAACGGCCTCGGCAGGGAAGCGCCGGTCGCCTGCGCGGCGATGACGGTGTTCCTGTTCAGCCTCGCTGGCCTGCCGATCGGCGGCGGGTTCTTCTCGAAGTTCTACCTGTTCCAGGCAACGCTCAACGTCAGCGCGTGGTCACTGGCCGCCGCGCTCATCATCAACAGCGCGCTTAGCCTGTACTACTACTCTCGCGTCGTCAAGGCGATGTGGATCGAGGAACCGACCGGCAGCCGGACCATCGAGTCGTACCCGATGGGGCTGTACACCGCTGTGGTGGGTGCCGCCATCGTGACGGTGCTACTCGTCCCCGGTTTCAACCGCGTCTCCGAAATCGCGTTCCAGGCCGCACAGTTGCTGTAACAGACGGCTGCCTTCCGTTTCTCTCGTTCGTCCAATACGACAGCGGCTTACGCTGACTCGTAAACGAACACGCCGCCGCTCTCGCGTTTTTTAACACGATCAGTGACTTCGAGTACGTCCAAGTGGCCGACAGCCTCGCTCATCCCGGCGAAATACTCCGTTGCAGGCAAGTCGCCGAACAGCGCAGTCATCACGTCGCTCGGCGTCGTCGCCCCGCCGGAAACGATGTCGGCGACCTCCGCGGTGCGCTGGTCGTGTTCCGCGAGGATATCGTCAATGCGTTCCTGCGGTGATTCAACGGGCTCGCGGTGACCAGTGAGAAAACGGTCGTGGCCCTGCTCGCGGAGCCATCGCAGCGAGTCATTAAATGCCGGTAATACCTTCGGGCGCGCCCCGCTTTCGTCGGGCACCTGAAGGAATGGATTGGGCGTGATATCAGCTAGCACGTTGTCGCCGACGACCGCTTCACGGCGGCCCTGAAAGTCATACGAGAAGATGATTTCGCCCGCAGAGTGGCCTTGCACGGTGTCGACCATGAGTTCTGTATCGTCGACGGTGACGGTATCACCAGCTGCGAGCGAGCGGTCGGTGTCGACGCTCTGGGCGTAGGGCAGGAAGGCTTCCGGTAGCTGTGTGACCGTTTCGGCAGTCTCGCGTGAGACACCACACCGCTCGAAGAAATCCGCGAAGTAGGACTGTTCGGTGTGTAGTTGTGCCGCAAAATCGCGCATGATTTCTGCTCCCGGTTCGCTGGCGACGATACGAGCCCCCCGCTCGGCGAACCGGTTCGCCATGCCGAAATGGTCCGGATGCGGGTGTGTGACTAGCACCTGCTCAATGTCATCCGGAGACAGCTCCCGCGCTTCAAGCGCTTCGACCAGACGCGACCACGCTTCCTCGCTGTCGGGGCCCGGATCGACGATAGTTCGTCGCGCAATGTATGCATTGACCGGCCCGACCTGAAACGGCGTCGGAATTGACACCCGTGTGAACATATCTCCTCGTTGCAGGTGGTGGCGCAAAACAGTTCGTACCCGCACGACACGTTTACTACCGTGCCTGCTCGTTGTCCCTCGGTTAGCCGTAGTTCCCCATTGTTTTCTGGGCACAAAAGATATATTCGTCCTTCGCGTAGGGACAGATATGAACAAACACTTCGAAGACGCACGATATTACCTGAAGCGCGCCGGCAAAACCGCCACCAAGGGCGTCAAAGAGGAACTCGAACCGGTCGAGGAACGGTTCCGAGAACTCACCGGGAAGGAAGTAGAGCCAGAACCCAGCCGACTGGAGGCCGTCAAGGCCGACCTGAAGGAACTGCAGGGAAAAGCAGAGGGCGAAGCCGAGGAAGCGCTCGCTGACGCACGCAAAAAGATCGGCGAATACCGCGGCAAGGAAGAGCCGGAAGCGTAGTCGGAAAGCAATTCTTAAGGGATGCGCTCGAATAGAATTGAGTGCGTCGGGTTGGTGATCTAGTTCGGTTATGATACCTCCTTCACACGGAGGAAGTCGGCGGTTCGAATCCGCCCCAACCCATCCGTTCGCTTCCCACGTTTCTCAAGGAACGAATCCTGAAATCGTACAAAGTTTTGTCCTTTTGCCGGACTGCTTTCCGCGTCCCCTCACCGGGCGTGTGCGAGCGCATAGTAGGTAATTCCGCACGCGAAAAATTTCTGGCTTTCAGCCAGACTCTTCGTCACACAATTCACTACGAAACGTCTCACTTAGGCTTTCGAAGCCCACGCCGGGGGATGGACGGTCGTCTGTCCCCGTTCAGTGAATTGGAGACTGGCGGTCACGGTCACCGTCCGCCCATCACGACTCGTCGCGTAGGAGACGTGGTACTCGTGGACGAACCCCTCAGGGCTAATGAGCGCCGAAAACTCATAGTTCGAGGCGTTCGCATATGCTGAGGAGGTGTCCGGCTCACCGACTGACTCCACCCGGTAGAGCGTCGTACCGTTGCGTTCAATCGTCTCCGTAACCGTTGTATTACTTGCAACCAATTTTGAGTAGACGTCCCCGTATCGTTCCTTCCCGGGTGTCGCTGCCTTCTCCGCGCCAACGTGTGCGACCGTTCCATTCTCGTAAACCGTTCGTTGGACGAGCATTGAGTCGTTCCGGAACACGGTTATCGCACGAATCGAGTTCCGTTCGGAACCCCCAATGTGCAACTCATAGAGGTACTGCCCACCGTGGCCGCGTTTCATCGTCGTCGAGTGGTTTTGGAGAAGGGTTCCATCAGCGCGAATCGACCGATAGGAGCGCTTCGTGTACGTGGTGTTCGTAAAGTGGTCGCGGTGGGCCTTCGTCAGCGCCCATGCGTCAGTTACGCCTGATTCGGTAAGCCCGGGTGCGAGTGCTGATGTGTTCTCGCCGCTCGTCGGTGACGGTGTTACGGTCGGCGACCATGGTGCCCCACTACACCCCGCAAGAACGATGAAAACGGCGACGAATACTGTCGGTCGAATACGCCTGGGCAAATCCACTCTTAATTGACATTATTGCATTCATCACCGATATGATTTAGGGACATAGAGACGACCTTGGAGTTCTCACATTCGTGATAGGAAAGCGTACGACCGTTTGGACCATTCTGGTAATGAGGAATTGCCACACAGTAGGCAGTGAATCTACCCAAATCAGCCTCGGGGAACGCATCGCGAAGCTGTTACCGTCCTCCTAGCGCTGCAGAGGTACAGATAGCGGTCGGTTGCGCGCAGCCCGACAGTTTTTACCGCTCGGTAAACAAGGGAGCGTATGACCGAAAGTGAGTCGCAGGCGTCGGCTGACGGGCCGCTATCCGGAGAGATGGTCCGGCATGGGACGGGCGTGAATTCGAACCGTGCGTTTCCAATGGAGAGCTATCCGTCCAATCTGGACCCGTTTGTCCTGTTCGAGCAGTTCTACATCGACCCCGACAAGGGGTTCCCGATGCACCCGCACCGCGGGTTCGAGATCGTCTCGTACATGATCGAGGGTGGAATGGAACACGAAGACTCTCTGGGCGTTGCAAACACCGCATACGAGAACGACGCGATGCGTATCACGGCCGGCAGTGGGATACGTCACTCCGAATTCCCCGCCGACGGGCAGGCTTGTACCGGACTCCAGCTCTGGGTGAATCTGCCGCAGGCGGAGAAGGACGCTGACCCGGACTACGTCGACGCGACATCCGACACGCTGCCGACGGCGGAACAGGATGGCGCGACGGTCACGACAGTCATCGGCGAGGGCTCACCGATCAGCCTCCATACGCCGATGGAGTATCTTGATGTCGCTGTGGCCGACGCGTGGACGTGGTCGGTTCCGGAGGGGTGGTCTGGGTTCCTCTACGGTGTCGCGGGTAGCGGGACGGTTGAGGGGTATTCGTTCACTGACGGTGATGTCCTGCCGATCACTGACGCGCGGTCAGTGGCACTCCGAAGTGATGACTCACTCCGTGTCGTCGCCGTCTCGGGTCGCCCGCACGGCGAGCCGATTCGACAGCGCGGCCCGTACGTTCTATAGGTTGGCGGTGCGGGGTGGTTCAGGGCCAGACGTGAGGATTCGACTATATTTTACCAGATGGTAAAACTCTTCTGTGGTCGGTCCATGACTCCTAATATGGCAGATGTAGCAGTCGTCGGCGGCGGCCCCGCCGGCCTGAGTGCGGCACAGTACGCTGCGAAGAACGACCTCGAAACGATCACCTTCGATACGGACGAGTCGTGGATGCACAAGGCGCACCTGTTCAACTACCCCGCAGTGCGCTCCATTAGCGGCGAGGAGTTCCTCACAATCGCTCGCGGGCAGGCCGAGGACCGTGGCGCGACGCTGTACGAGACAGCAGTCACGGCCATCGAACAGACTGATGACGGATTTGTCCTCACGACGGACGACGACGAGTACACCGCGGAGTACGTCGTCCTCGCGACTGGTGGCGACCGGAGCCTCGCCGAGGACCTCGGCTGTGCGTTCACCGATGAGGATGTCGTCGACGTGACCGTCGATATGGAAACGTCGGTCGAGAACGTGTACGCGACCGGTGCGATGGGTCGAGCAGAGAAGTGGCAGGCGGTTATCGCGGCCGGTGACGGTGCTGCCGCTGTCCTCGACATTCTCTCGAAAGAGAAAGGCGAGTACTACCACGACTTCGATATGCCGTCAGACGTGCCGGAACTCTAACGATGCAGCCAGAATCTACTACCACAATGAATCCCGCTACTATCTCGAATCGGACCGTTGGAAACGCTCGTGCGGTCTCGGTGGTGAGTTTGTGATGGCGCCCGAACTCAACGTCGTGTTGCTCGTCGTCGGCCGCGTCCTCTTTGGCGGCGTGCTCGCATTCACCGGGCTGAGCCACTTCACACAGACAGAACAGATGGCCGGCTACGCCGAGTATAAGGGCCTCCCGGCGCCGAAATTCTCCGTCCTCGCGTCCGGCGGGCTTCTCATCCTCGGCGGGCTCGGTGTGACAGTGGGCGTCTTCCCGGTCGTCGCAGCGGTCGCCCTCGCCGCGTTCCTCGTCGTCTCGGCCATCGCGATGCACGACTTCTGGGCCGTGCCGGACGAGGACCGGCAGGACGAACTGAATAGTTTCCTGAAGAACGTCACGCTCGCTGGCGGTGCACTCGTTGTCGCGGCATCGGCAACCGGGACGTGGGCGCTCAGCGTCGGCATCAGCCCCCTCTGACGCTGTCTTTTCAGGCCGATCTACTGCGGTGGGTACAGCGAGTCGAGAATGAAGTCGTTGACGGCGCGCTTGGCTTCGTCGGGTGCGTCTTCGTGGCCGAGCGCGATCCGCCGGCCGCGGGCCGCGTGAATTACGTCCGTGATGAGCTGGCCCATCAGTTCAGCGTCGACATCGCGAAACGTACCCTGTTCGATCCCGTCCTCAATGACGGTGGAGATGCTTTCACGAAGGCGGTCGTAGTGCTCGTTGAACAGCGCCCGGTGCTCCTCGTCGTTTTGCGCGTAGGCGTACAGTTCGTGGTACACTTTCATGCGGTCCCAGTGCGAGAAGTCGTCGAACTCCGGGCCGAACAGGCATCGGTCGATGCGGACCTCAAGCTCTGTTCGAGGGTCGGTTTCGTCGTCAACCTCGACGCTTCCCTCGTACTGGTCGATAATGTACTCCAGAAACGACGAGATCAGGTCGTACTTGCCGTCGAAATGATAGTGGATCACCTGCCGAGACATATCCATTTCCTCGCCGATGTCCCGGACCCGCAAGTCCTTGTAGCCGTGCTTGCTCAGCGCCCGAAAGGTGGCCTCCATAATGACTTCCCGGGTGTCCTGTGGCGTGCTCTGCCCGTCCGATTCGCTCATGGCCTGTTTTATCGTGGTAGGCACATATCGGTTTCTCCATCCGCACCGGGACCGGTAAGCCGCCGTTGGCCAAGGCGTGTTCGCTTCCGCTACTGCTGACGCTCACTTCACTCAGGCGCGTTCAACGAACCGAGCGTCAGCGGAGGTGTGGCCCCGGTTGAACGATAGCACCTTCGCTCGGATCACGTCACCAGCTGATACTGACGATGGCACGTCTTCGGTGAACAGGACGAAGCCCTCGACTTTCCCAACGGCGACGCGGTCGCCGGAGTGGTGGTCGCTAAACTCAGTGATGCCGAACTCATAGGTCTCCCCGAGCTCGACCGGCGGTTCTCGCTTCTGTGCGGTCTCGTGAGCGCGTTTCGACGCACTGCTGGATGAGCGGCGGGTAATTGCAAACGCCAGTGCGAGGCCCACGGCGAGGGCGGCCCCGCCGGCAGCGAGCCAGATCGGTTCCATGCCAGAGATTGCAGGACGAACGGATTAATACCTTTCAGAGTTCGGCGACAGCGCTTACAGTCCGAGGCGGTCCAGAATTCCGCCGCCGGAGTCCGGGTCCCCGCCCGCGGAGTCCCACTCTGTCGGTAGTTCGGCCGCAAGCGACGTGACCTCGTCGTCACTGTAGCGGGGGTCCTCCGTCGCGTCGTCAAGCCAGTCCGCCCACTCTTCGGCCGTCATCTGTCCGTGGGAATCGACCTCCCACTGGTCGACGAGCGCCTCCCGGTCGTGGAACGGGATGTCCATGCCGCTGTCACCCCAGTACAGTGGGGAGAGCGCGAACTCGTGGGTGTCGTCCTCCAGCCAGACGAGCCGGTAGGGGTAGTCGTTGTAGCAGAACACGTCATCGGGCGAAACGACATCGCCGTTGGGGAGCTCCAAGGTCTGAGACATTGTATTACAGTTGGGGCTACCCACGCTTCAGGGTTATGTGTCGGTAGAACTACTGGAGCAGCTAGATGCCCGCCGCTACGCGAGCGGGTCGCACAGCGCCCACTCGTCCGTCTTGGGGTCGAGGTTCGAAGGTTCTGCGCCGCGGTCGGTTACGATGCCGGCGTGGTAGTAGATCGCCTTCAATTGGAACACAGTGGGGGCGTGATAGACGCTGCCGTCGGTGAGTTCCGAACGGCGGAGTTCACCGTCGCCAGTCAGAACGCGCTGGCGGACCGCCTCGTCACCACGGAGGAACAGTTCGACGGTGAACTCGGGGTGCAGCGCGTGGAGGTACTCGACAAACTCGACGAGCGACGGGGACTCGTAGCTGTCCCGGTGGCAGGCGTAGAGCCCGTCAACGAGGAGTTCCGTGGCTGGGTAGTCGGAGACGACGCGACGGACGAGCTGGCCCCACTGTGGTGCGATGTCGATGAACCGCCTTCGGGAGCGCTGCCAGTCCTCGAACCTGCAGAGTGCGGCGTCGATGTCGCCGACCGTCCGGAGCGCGAACCGGACAACCTCCCGACCCAGCGGCGTCAGCGTGAGCGTTCCCTGTCCGGTGTCGATCAGGTTCAGAAACGCCGCACCGGCAAGAGCGCCGTCAACGGCCCCAACGACGTGGGAAGAAAGCAGATCCCGTGCGTCGCAGTCGTGGTGGACGGCCAGCGGCACCGCGATGTAGTTTTTCGGATGATTGAGTCCGAAGTTCTGGCCGGCGACGCCCTGGGCGCTGGCCTGGAACCGGATGGCTGATGCGGCGTCCATCGACCCGTGGCCGACCACGCGGGGCCGTTCCAGAACTGCCACTGAGCCGTCTGATTCGACGCCCAGCACGCCGACGTTCAGCTCACGGGCCATCGTCCGCGCGGCGGTGGAGATACCGCTCCGGGGCGCGGTCAGGAAGGCCACGTTGGCCTCGTTAAGCCGGTCGTGGGCCTGCACGACTCCACGTTCGGCGTCGACGCCGCCGTTGCCCGTGTAGCCCTTTGCCTCGACGGCGATCAGCGGCGGCCGGTCACCGAGTCGGTCGACGGACAGCAGGTCCGTCGAGAGCGCCTGTACGCCGACGAGGTCGGGATAGCCTGTTCCGACACGGACGTGGTTGAACGGCGCGAGCGTCGCCTGTACGGACGCCTCGATGGGCGTGTCGTCCAGCCAGCGCTGCTGTGCGAACTGCGTGTCCGCGACGACGTAGGCGTCCTCGCAGTCCGTGAACAGCCGGTCTTTCGTCCGGGCGAGTACCTGTGGCTCGGAGAGCCCCGACGCCGTTGTGGCCATAACCGGCGTTCACACAGGGCGGACATGAGTGTTCTGTCCCCGGACGAGCGACAGCAGGCATCTGGTGCAGTGCTACACCACCCGACGGCGGTATCTACCATAGCACAGTAACAGGACGAGATGACAGCGATGCGGTCGAACAACCGACAGGGCGGATGCGAAAAATGGGAATGTCTCTGCTGGTCGTCAGTACTGGTGGAGCGGCTGTTGGCGGATTTTGGCCCGTAACTCCCCGATTGAAGGGTCGCCGTCACCGCCGAACTGCTGTGTTACGGAGTGGACCTCCTCGCGGGAGATTTTGACGTTGCCCTGCTCGATGACATCGGCGGGTCGTTCGCGGAGTTCACGGATCGTGCCGACCGCAAGCAGGAACGGAATGGCCCACGCTGAGAGGGTGTTGCCGCGGGTTTCGGGCATGGCTTCGAGCCACGCCTGCGCGTCGTCGAGATAGCCCTCTGCTCGCTCGGTCACCTGCTCGATGACGGGGACCAGCGAGTCGACATTGTCTGTGTCGCTCACGTCGCTGTGGTCAAGGCCCTGCTCGTGGAGCAGTTCAAGCGGGAGGTAGACGTTGTTTTCTTCTTCCATGTCCGTCGCGGCGTCCTTGGCGACGTTGACGAGCTGGAGCAGCAGGGCAAAGGAGCGGGCGTTTTCCTCCATCTGGGCGATCTGCTCGTCGGTGGCTTCGTGGGAGACCAGCCCGGTCACCAGCGTCCCGACGGTACCAGCGGCGTACCAGCAGTACTCTTCGAGTTCGTCGAGCGTCTTGATTCGAAGCCCACCGGCATCGGCGTAGCGGTCGACGAACATCGCCATCCCATCGACGAGTTCCCGGACCGGCCCGCGGATGGTCTGCGTGGAGTGGTCGTCAAGCGTCTGAAACACGTCGACGATACGGCCTGCGTTCTCGACGACTTCCCAGTCCGCGTTCGTCGTCGTGGGTATCCACTCCCCGACGGCGTCGTGGAACGACGACACCGTCGTCCCGCTCGACGGTTCGAGCGAGCGGCTGTACGTCTGTAGGAGTTCGGTCTGTACCGCTGGAGGGAGGTGACCGGCGTCCTCAATCGTGTCAGCCACACGGCAAAGTAGATAGCCCAGACAGATGTCCCGGGCCATCGGTTCGTTGAGTTCCGAAATTGTGAGACTAAACGTCCGCGACACACGATGGACAGCATCGTAGCACCACTCGATGTCTTCCGAAGACGACCGGTCTGTGTGGTTCTGAGACATTCCCGACATCCGGGGTAGGGCATACGATGATAAAAATGGGACGGCTACGGTGTCGGTTCCGTCCCGGTCACGGTTCGGTGTTCCGACAGACTCAGGAGTGTCCGAGCCTAGTTTACCGTATGAATGGCATAGTGACCGGGAGGGCACAACCGTGAACAATCAGGACGCAGTAGTGTTGGCGCTGACGGTCGTTGCTGCGATCATCCTCCCGGGCCTCGCAAACTGGGGATTCAGCATGCTCGGCTACCCCTGGGTCGGAAGCGCTGTCTGGGCGCTGGGGTACGGTCTCGGCGTCGTTTTCATCTGGTACGAGTGGGTCCGGCCGCTCGATATCACTGGGCCAGAAGGAACCGGTCGAAGTGAGGACTCGGGCGAGTAACCCGCTGCTTGACTTCGCTTGACTACCAGCTATCAGTTTTTCCTGCCAGTTCCGTCCGAAGAATACAGTTGTTGAAAAAACTTCATACAACACCCGTGGTACCCTCTCGACAAGCTTTATAGCCGTGGTCGGCCCAACGTGAGATATGACAAACGAGGCGCTCGGCGAGAGTCGTCCCGGAACGAAGGGGCGCGCCGGCTGGACACGCGAGCAGGCGAGTCGGATCAAGCGGACCGACGACACCGTTGCTCCCATCGTCTACCCACCCGAAGCCGAGCAGATCCCCGAGGTCCATATCTGGGACACCTGGTTTCTCCGTAACCGCGACGGCACGCTGGCGACGGTCGACGGCTACCGGGTCTGTTTCTCGCTGACCGCCCCATCGGACCTGTTGCCCGGCAAGCGCCACGACGTGGCGACCATCCGCTGTTTCTACTCCGACGACGGTCGCAACTGGCACAACGCCGGCCCGGTGTTCGAGGACGCGCTGGGCCAGCGCCAGTGGGCCGGGTCCGCACTGCATGACGACGACGGCAGCGTCTATCTGTTCTACACTGCGGCCGGCGAGGACGGAGCCGAGGACCTGACCTACACCCAGCGTATTGTCGGTGCAGGCGGCGGCAGCATCAACACGACCGACGGGTTCAAGCTCTCGGGTCCGTGGACTCACCACGAACTGCTCCAGCCAGACGGCGACCGCTACGAGCGCGAAGACCAGTCCCGCGGGATGATCTACACCTTCCGGGACCCGTGGTTCTTCGAAGACCCCGAAACGGGCGAGACGTGGCTCCTGTTTGAGGCGAACACACCGGTTCCGGAGGGCAGCGACGTCTGCGGTGGCGACGCCGCACTACAGGAGTTCAACGGGAGCGTGGGCATCGCTCGCTCGCCGACGGGCGACCCGCTGGCGTGGGAGCTTGAAGACCCGCTGCTCGACGCTGTAGGCGTCAATCAGGAACTCGAACGGCCGCATATCGTGTACCGTGACGGCCTGTACTACCTCTTTATCTCCAGCCACCGCCACACGTTCGCGCCGGGGCTTGCAGGGTTCGACGCGCTGTACGGGTTCGTCGCCGAGGACCTCCGCGGCGATTACGTCCCGCTAAACGAGTCCGGCCTCGTCGCCACCAACCCCGAGAACGCGCCGTTCCAGTCCTACTCGTGGATGGCGTTCCCTCACGACGACGAGGTGCTGGTCCAGAGCTTCTTCAACTACTACGATTTCGACGGTGACACGCTGGACGAGATCGCTCATCTGTCCGAGTCCGAGCAGATGCGCCGCTTCGGCGGCTCGCTCGGCCCGACGCTCCGACTCGACGTGGAGGGGAACCGGACGCGCATTATCGGGTCGCTCGGGCACTGGCACATCCCGCTGGAGGGCGAGACGCTCCCGCTGACTGACCGAGAGCTGATTCGGCGCGGGAAAGGCAACGATACCGGTGCCGGTGGCTACGGCGCCCGAACCGAGGCTGAGCGGAAGTAGGGCGCCTCGAAGCGGGCTTTTTGCAGGAATCCGGCCGAGGCTGTCTACCAGACGGCATCCAGTTCCCAGACGTCCAGCGACGCGATAGTCGCGCGACCGCCGTCGGCCGATAGCGAGATGCCGGTGGCGTCCTCGCGAGTCGGATACACGCGGCTGGTCAGGCAGTGCCGTTCGTTGGCGAACACCTCGACGACACTCCCGTCGACGAAGACACGCAGCGACAGCGGCGCGTCATACGGTCGGACCCGCATCGTCTGGGTGTCGCCGGTCGCCTGCGGATCGGTGCTTGAGGCCGACCGGTCGACGGCGATTTCGCTCTCATAGGAGTACCGAATCGGTGTCCGCTCCTCGCTGTCCGGCGATTCGAGAACAGCCAACTCGACAGCCTCCGCGTCCTCTAGCCGGACGGTTGCGCGGAATTCGAACGACCGGCTCTCGACCGGCAACTGCTCGGTATCGCCCGCATCGAGGCGCACCACGTCGTAGCTGGTGTTGTCGCCACGTAGCTCTGTGAGTTCAGGAGCTGGCCGCTGACACAGGCCACCGTCATCGGCCAGTGACAGCTCCCGAGGCAGCGACATCGTACCAGACCAGCCGGCGTCCCACTGTCCGCTCACGTCGCGGGCCTCAGGGAGCCATCCCCATGTCAGGATGCGGCCATCGTCGGTCCACATCGACTGCGGAGCGTAGAAGTCGCCGTGGTCGAGCTTATCGCGGCGGTCGACGTCGAACTCGCCGTCTTCGTAGGTGCCGAGGAAGTACACCACGTCCTCGTAGTTCGAGATATGGAGGAGCTGTCGGTCCCCGAAATCGAGCAGTTCCGGGCACTCCCAGACGGTTCCAGCGGTGTCGCGGTCGCCAGCGAGTATCGGGCCCTGATACTCCCAGTTCCGCAGGTCTGAGGACTCGTACAGCAGCGCAGCGCCGCCGCCGCCCTCGATCCCGGCCCCGATGAGCTGGTACCAGATCCCGTCCTCGCGCCAGACGCAGTGGTCCCGGAACTCCCCTTCCCAGTCCTCGGTGCGGAGCACTTCCGGCTCGGCTGGCAACTCCTCGATGATGGGATTGGCCGGGTCCTTGTCCCAGCCCGTGAGGTCGTCATCCGCGGCGGTGGCGATACAGGGGAGCTGGCGCTTGTCGCGGCCACCCGTGTACAGCACGGTCGGGACGCCATCGTTGTCGACCGCACAGCCGGACCAGCAGCCGTCCCGGTCCGGGCCGTCGGGCGACGGTGTGAGTGCGACGGGGCGGTCCTCCCAGTGGACGAGGTCGTCGCTGACAGCGTGGCCCCAGTGGATCGTGTTGTGGAACGGCCCGGCCGGGTTGTACTGGTAGAACAGATGATAGCGACCGTTCCAGTGGATGAGCCCGTTCGGGTCGTTGAGCCAGTTCGCCGGCGGCGTCACGTGGTAAGACGGGCGACTCGGGTCGTCGCCGAGCCGGTCGCGCAGTTGCCCGAACGTGTCGACGTCCTTCGGACGGCCGGTCAGCGGGTGCCGTTCGTCCGACGCCAGAAATTCCAGCGTGTTCTCGATGAGCGTCTCACGGTTGCCCCGACACACATCGTGGGTCGGCTGGGCGAACGCAACGGACGACCCGATGCCCAGTACCTGCCCGTTGCCGGGCTCCCAAGAGAGTATTGCCATCTGTTTGACTACGTCGGTGTCGCCCCGGATTGTGCTCGCGAGCACGTCCCCTGACTGGGGCGCGATGGACTCATATCTCGCGTAGGGAATCGTGACACCGGCACCGCGGGTGTGAACGCGAAGCGTGTCGTAGTCCGCATGGATCGGGTGGTCGTCGTACAGGGCCTGCCAGAGGTGGCCGGTCGGCTCCGGGACCTCTTCCCAACCGGTGGCGTCTGGCGCGACCTCCTCAAACCCGAGCGGTTCGACAGCGGAGAGCGCGCTCAGCGTCAGCAGGAGCGCCCCGCCGTCGCGGACGTACGAGGCCAGCGTCGGTGTGTCAGTTAGCGCGCGCTCGTCGAACAGTTCGTCCCGATGCCACCAGAGGACGTCGTACTCGGTCGGCTCAACCGAGGAGAGTGCGCATCGCTCGGCATCGTCGACTGTCTCCTGACACCAGTCGTACGCTGCCGCCTGCTCGTCCGTACAGGCGTCGACGTAGAGACAGCCGATACGTGGCGAATCTGCCATTGCCCCGTTATCCCCTCGTGAAATATAAAAACATTCGGCAATCGTTTCTGAACGAATATGCACACTCTTGTGGATACCGTCGTTGATGTGGGCAGCAAAGCGCTCGACAATCCATTGGCGGCTTATACGGGAGCGTCAGCGCGGGCCGCTGTCGAAGTCGGGAGTGGCTCCGTAAAGAGATACAATAGCCAGAGCAGTGGCTGACGGCGGACTATCGATGAAAAAGCGGGCGGAACCGGTCAGTGAACGCGGGCGTTGCGGGCCTCGGCCTTCCAGTCGATGACGGTTTCGTGACAACTGGGACAGACGAACTCGGTGAGTTTTGTCGTCTGATCGTTGTATGACATCCGCGTGCCACAGTTGGTGCAATCCATTATAATTGTATATATTCTACTGAAGGATATAAATTTTCTCCTGACCATAGTCGGGCCGGGCGGGAGACAGGCTGTAACACCCGTTTAGTGGCAGTACGTCACATGAGGGATGGTAAACAGCCACAATTAATAACGAGGGTAGGGGTTCTCCGCAAGTGCCGTCGAGAGCAGAGAGTGGGAAGACACAGTCGGAGAGCCCGTTTCGTGTCCGTCGGCCGGCAGACGGCTGTCTGACTTAGCTTTAGATATCAGGCCCACGTAGCCGAGCATATGCCACGTACCCGACTCGGCGGGGAGTCGTCGCAGGAGCGACGGGGTGGTGGTCTCTCAACCGACGCAACCAGCCTCGGAATCGACACTGACGTATTCGAACTGCTCTCGACCGACCACGGTCACGAGATGGGACAGTCCGAGCCCAGAATCGAACGGTGGCTGGACTGCTGGCTGAATCCCTAGTTGGTTTCGACGAGACGCGCCGCGATCCGTTGCGCGCCAATGGTCGGCGCGATGTCCGGTTCGTCAGCAGCGATGACGTCAATATCGCGGTTCAGCTCCGCACTGAGTCGTTCTTCGAACTCGTCAACAATGCCGGGGATGCAGGCCATACCACCGGTGATGGCGATCGGGCGGTCCAGCGCGAGCTGGTACACTTTCATGTAATCGTTCGCCAGCTCCGGCAGGAACGTGTTCGCCAGTTCGTCGACGGCGTCATCGAGGTACTCGTTGACTGCGTCCATCACAGAGCGCTCGATGGTGAATTCGTGTGAGCCACCGCCGGGCTGCTGGATGATGTCCGTGAACGGCTCGAAATCGACGAAGTCGGCGTGCTCTTCTTTGTATTCACGGGCAGTCTGATTGTCGATGTTGACACGGCCTTGCGTTTCTTCCTCGACGTAGTTGGCGATCATCCGGTCGACTTCGTTCCCGGTCACCGCGCCCGTCGTGAAGGGGGAGAGCTGCTCGCCGCGACGGTACGCGGAGGCTTCGAGGTTCGTCGACCCCATGTTGACAGCGACGAATATCTCGTCGATGGCTTCGAGGTCGTCACCAAATGCCGGGATGGAGCCACACAGCGATTCCGGATAGCTCTCGACGAGGTCCAGCCCGATAGAGGAGTTCTCGATGACGTTCTGGAGGTTCTCCAGCCCAGTCGGATTGTCGATGGTCGGGATGGCGTACACGACGCCGCTGTGTTCCGGGATGTCATGTTCGTCGATAATAGCCTCGAAGAACGTCTTGGTCATCTCGGCCCGGTCGGCGTCTTCGGGGAGCCCCGACCGAAGCATGTACTCAACGCGGTCCGGATACTCGCGGGCCGCTTCTTCGCCGTAGAGGATCTTCTCCTCGCCGGTCAGGGCGTCCTCGTACGTCGCCATGCACGTCAGTGTCTTGATGATCCGGTTCTCCGTGCCGTGTTCGCCCGGCAGGGCAATGACGGTCCGGGTGCTCCCGAGCTTGACCCCGACCGGAACAGCGGCAGCGCCGTCCGACGACACACCGGCGTCCGATTCGGACCCGGTGTCGTCGTCCGCATCCTCGTCACTCATATACGGTCGTCCTTGTCGACCGCCCGATATATATCCTCTCCCTAGTATTCAGGACTGATAGCTGTCACCTCGGGGATCTGATACTGAATTCTCCTCAATAGCAGGGATTCAAAGGAAAGAATTGGTGCTGAAAACGAACCTTATGTCATCGCAGTGAGCTTCGCAACGTAGACGAGACTTAGCATATGGTCGTCGACGCTCAGTTCGTTGTCGTCGTTGGTCGCGGACTCGTCGATACCAAGCAGATAATCCGAGAGGTCGTCCTGCACGTCCTCTGTTATCCAGTCGATCGAACGATAGTAATCGAGCGCTTCGTCCGCCCCCTTATACCCGGAGTGCATCAGCAGGAACTCAAGCCACTCGAAGACCACGAACTCCGCAGCGTAGGTCTCGGGCAGTGCTTCGAGATAGGGCTTCTCGTGGGCGTCACCACCGAGGAACGGCAGCAGTTCACGGTACAGCCCGGAGCGGAACGAACTCCCCGCAAGCACCTCTTCATCGGCGTCGTCAAGCCCCATGTCAAGGTCCGTCGGGTCCGGGACGTCCTCGTCGCCCATCCCGTTGCCCCGCTGACGAGCCATCTTCCGTAACTCGTCGAGGTCGTAATCGCGCGGGTTGATGGTCATGATACTCACCCTTCAATCTACACAATGATAAATCTTGCACACCGTCAGACGGCCGTCATGCACACGCTCGCGGGCGTTTCCGTCTCGTCCGCGTTCCGTCCCCCAGTTGCGACGTTGATAATCGGGACCACATTTTTATAGTGACTCGGAGTCGACCTGTGGATACTTGGATGATGAACCGGCAATCAGAAACCGGTCCAGCCCGCTTCTGTGTGACCAACGCGAAAGGCGGGACCGGAAAGACGACAGTTGCTATCAACGTAGCCGGTGCACTGAACGACCGCGGCCGGGACGTCCTCTTTATCGACCTCGACCCCCAGGGCAACGCCACAGAAGGCGTCGGCCTCGTCGAGGCGTACGACGCCGACCCGCCGACGCTGTTCGACGCACTGACCGGCAACCCATCGGCGCTGGGTGAGCTTATCTGTGAGGGTGAGGAGATGGACGTGATCCCCTCCAGCATCGATATGCTTCAGGCCGAGCACGAACTGACCATCGCCGACCTCATCGCCCGGGCCAACACCAAGGGCGGGGATATCGACCAGGCCGCGCTGGCTTCGTTCGCTATCAACATCACGCCGGAGATGGTCACGGGGTCGCACGCGCTCGACACGCTCGACCGGGCGCTGTCGACGCTCGATGCCGACTACGACTACGTCATCATCGACTGCCCGCCGTTCTACGGGAAGCTGACCGACACCGGCATGTACGCCGCACAGAACGTGCTCATTCCCGCACTGACCGAAGCGACCTCCGAGCGAGCCATCGAACTGTTGATGGACCAGATGGCCGCGATGGAGCGCCAGACCGACGCGTCGATCAACACGCTCGGCGTCGTCGCCAACCGGGTCGAAACGACATCCGAAGACGAGACGATGCTCGAATGGTTTAACATGGCGTTCCCGGACAGCCCCGTCTGGGAGGTCCGCAAACGGGTAGCGCTGCAGCGCGCGTTCAGCGCTGGCCAGTCTATCTTCGCGACCGAGGAATCGTGTGATATGGCGGCTGTCTTCGAGGACATCGCCGCAGAACTCGACGAGCAGTTCGGCTTTACCGACACAGAGGTACCAGCATGAGTGACGACGAACGCATGGACAGGGCGGAGCGCATCCGACAGATGCGCGAGGGGAACAAGGCAGAAACTACCGACGACACCGAGGAGACGAACGAAGCCTCCGTGGATGGGTCCGGTGAGCAGCCCGACAACGAGGGCGAAAACGAGGTGACGGCAGACGAAGCCGCCGACGCGGAATCAGCAGCCGCCCAGGGCGATGACACACTTGACGAAGCGACTGCGACCGATGAACAGGTTGCCGACACTGATGCCGACGGCGCAGCCACTGACCACGGCGACACTGACGCGATGGCTGCCGCACAGCGGGCGGCCGAGGCCTCCGCACAGGTAACTCCCGAGAACGTCGACGCCGATGGTGCCGACCAGCCGACGGATGATCTTTCGGCGTCAGCCAGCCCGATGCAGGGACCGACCGGCGTCGAATTGCCGGACCAAGAACTCATCGAGGAGGCGATGGCGTCGGACAACACCGCCACGGCCGAGGGTGGTGCTCGCGCCGCGGCTATCGACGACGACGCGACCCAGACAGAAGAACTGGTCCGGGTGCTCGAATTCGCGCTCGGCGACGAGTACTACTGTCTCGACATCGACTACGTTGAGGAGATTGTCAAACGCGAGTCGGTCACCCGCGTTCCCAACACCGACGACTACGTCGAGGGCGTCGTTGACCTCCGGGGGCAGATTACGACGATCCTCAACCCCAAGGAGATGATGGATATCGAAAGCGACGGGTCGGAGAACCTCATCGTCGTCTTTGATGCAGGTGTGTTCGAGGAACAGGGCGCGATGGGCTGGATCGTCGATGAGGTCCGGCAGGTCGTGCCTGTCGCCGAATCCGAAGTGAACACCGCCCCAGTCGACGGCGATTACATCAACGGTGTCGTCGACCGCGACGGCGAAGACGAATTTGTCATCTGGATCGAACCCGACGACGTGCTTGGGAACGCAACCGCGGACGGCGAGGACTGACGCGCCGCTGTACTGTTTTTCCGGCTCAGTTGAAATCCTTAGTAACTGATACAAATGCCGTGCTGCATACAGGCAGAATATTCGGCAACGGATGGTGTCGTTTCACTTTCCGCTGTGATTTACCAGAACGAATGGGTAAATCTATTGATGTTCGTTTTCAGAGATTGTCTCATCCATCCTGCTGAATAGAGTGTAAAATAGTTGCTACCAGCACTGTGTTAATTGTCACAGTCTGATCGAACGACCACAGTCGGTGAGGCCCCCAAACCCACGCCAACCATCACGCAGTGCTTTATTACGTTATAGCGAAATTACATATCTATGCAAACACTTGATTCTCTGGTAACCCTCCTTATGTTGATTTTGCAGCTTCTTTTGTTTTTCATGCTACAGCTTGGGGTGATGGTGGCGATAACTGGCGGCATCGGACTGGCCGGGGGCGTACTGTCCGTTCCGGTGTTGTCCGTGCTCCCGGATGTCCGCCGCTTTCTCGTCCAGGCTTCCGGTGGCCGCCCGGACGACGGGACCCCGTCTTGGCGAGTGGTCCTTAGACCCCGATACCTACTCCTGTCGTTCGTGTTCGGTATTTTGTACGGATTAACATTTGTCGCGCTTCTTGGCCCGCTCATAAGGCTGGGGCTGTTCCCGGGCCGTGGCGAGCCGACTCTGTCACTCGCGCTCCTGCCGGCGGTGTTCGTCTTGGCGAGCACGCTGTTCGCCTACGGAGTCCATCGATACTCGTCGGCGTGGACCGGAACAGCCTCAAGGCGGTCTGTGCTGGCCCAGTGGATGGTCTTTCTCAGCGTCGTCGTTACTGTCGGGACCGGTAGTGCATACGTAGCCGCCCTCGCAGAGCTGTAGCGTGATTCTGTTCGTACCACGATTATTCTAGTCCATCCGTAATCGACTCACGCCCGCTATACAGCGCGGCCGCGAAAACCGATCATCGGTTGCGGGTTTCACCAAGTTCGTGTTTCCGGTATTTCTACTCGCTTTCCGTCTCGTCCGTGTCGAGGTCCAGTTCCTCGCTAACGAGATCGACCGCGTTCTGGACGGCACCCACCGTTCCAAGATAGCCCGCACCGACAGTCGTCTTGAGCGCCAGCGCGGCCTTGCCAGTGAGGACAGAGGGGCCGACCTTCGCCACGGCGTTGTCGCCGACAGAAACGAGCCAACCTGGCACGTTGAACTGATACTGCGTCAGTCGGGGCTGGAACTCGCCGTGGCTACCCTGTGACTGCTCGATGAGTGTCCCGATGTTGTCAGCGGCGACGCGGGCCTCGCGGATGGCCGCCGCTGCGCTTGCTGGCACAGCCTCGCCGTCGCTGTCGACGACCCGAGCGGCATCGCCGACAGCGAACGTCGACTCGCCGAGTCGGAGGTCCGCCCGCACTACGGGCCGTTCGGCGTCGAGCGCCGGCGACCCCTCGATACCGCCGGTCCAGACGAACTGGTCCATCGCCAGGTCCGAGCCGTCCTCAAGCGTAATGGCGTCGGCATCGGCTTCGGCCACCCCGGTTCCGGTCCTGACTGTCACGCCGGCGTCGACCAGCGCGTCGTGGACCGCCAACTGGAACGACGCCGGGAACGCCGGCGCGATAGTGTCTTCCTGTTCGAGCAGGAGGACCTCGATATCACTGTCCTCGCGCATCTCGGCCAGTTCACCGGCCACCTGCACACCGGACAGGCCAGCACCGCCGACAACCACACGGTCGCCGTCACTGAGTTCGTGGAACCGCTCGCGGATCTCGTGAGCGTCGTCGAGGCGCTTCAATGGCGTTGCATGCTCGCGCACCCCCGAGAGATCGTAGAACGCCGTCTGCGCGCCAAGACACACCGCGCCCACGTCGTAGGACAGGGTTTCCGACCCGTCCAGGGTCGCCACGCCGGCATCCGGGTCGACATCCGTGACCCTCGCCTGTCGGACCTCACAATCGAGAACGGCGTCGAGGTCGACGGTGATCTCGTCGGCCAGTGACGGCCGCCGGACGACCCGGTGGAGTTCGTGCTGGACGAGGTGCTCTGTCTGTTCGTCGACGACGATCAGCGAGACGCTGTCGGGGAGGGTCTGTTCGAGTTTCCTGGCGAGCGTGAGTCCGGCATATCCGGCTCCGAGAACGGCGACGCGCATTGTGTCTGACCCTTGGTGCGAGACTGGGTTAACTCTGTGTTCGCGAGCCGCAGTCAGATGCGACCAAGTGCCGCTTCAGGGACCGGGAACACGAGCCCGTACACGATGCGATAGCCGATGAGACCGACACATGCTCCGACGGCTACGTCATTGATCCACTGAATACTCGAATCGTACAACAGACTCAGCCCGACAACACCCAGCAAAACAGTACCAAAAAGCACCAACAGTGTTAGTTCCTTCTGTGGTAGCGCGTTCCACGCACTGTACACCGACTCTGGGAATTCCTGGCGTTCGGAGAGATACCCGAATCCCGCAATTGCCAGCCCTGCAACAGCGATGACCGCCCAGTCCAGTGGAGACGCCGTCCCAAGCGTCACTGCTGTATCAAGAACGAAGAGAAGATTGCCGAACCCGATAGCGAAGTGGAAGGCGATGAGCCGATGTGCAGACGTCACAGCTGACCGTTGTTTGTGACAGCACAAAATAACGTCCACCCAGAGCGGAGGTGACTGCCCGAATGTGTCCGGAGTGTTTCGACAGTGGGTTCAGAACAGCGCCTTGTCCTCATCGAGGATCTGTGCGGGGCCACCGACATCCCAGACGCGGGTGTCGACGCCGCAGTCGGCGACCGTCTCTTCGACGCGGCCGACGTACTCCTCGGTCGTATTGATGTAGACACTCGCGCCGGTATCAACTGAGAAGTACACCGGCACGTCCTCGGCGTTCCGGAGCTCTCGGACCGCGTTGAATATCTCGATGGTTCGCGGTTGCCAGTACACCCAGCCGGCGGGGCCGGTCATCGTCGCGGCGGCCAGCGACAGGGAGTCCTTTTCCGCGAGGTCGAAGACGGCGTCGAAATCGCCGTCGTACAGCGCGTCGCGCATGTCCGAAATCTGGCCGTGGATGTGGGCCATCCGCGACTCGAACATGTGGCTCTCCGCGGCCTCCTTGTGCGCTTCCTCAGTTTCCTTATATGATGGGACCATCCCGGCGACGATGCGCAGGTCGTCTTCGAGGTCCGTCTCAATGCGCTCGCTCCGGCAGTCCCTGTCGTTCATCCCGGTCCGGAGGTGGGAGAACGCACCCGTCACCGCGCGCGCGGCCGAGGAGGAGCCGCGGCGTGCGACGGTCGAGATTTCGGGTCGCGTCATGTCGAGACCTGCCGCCTCAACGAGGGCCATCGCCGCGGCGGCAAAGCCCGATGATGAGGAGCCAAACCCGATGTTCGTCGGGAAGTTGTTCGCCGACTCGAGGCGGACGCCATGGTCGATACCAGCGAGGTCGCGGACATGGTCCACGACGGCATCGATACGTTCGGCCCCGCGGCCAGTGACCGTTTCGCCGTCGATGACGTACACGTCTTCCTCGCGGTCCGGGTCGAAGGCGGCCGTCGTCTTCGAGTGGCTCGGTGCGGTACAGACGGAGATACTGTCGTGGTATGGCAGTCGCAGTTCCTCGTCGCGCATCCCGTGGTACTTGACCAGCCCCTGAATCGGATATGCCTTCGCGGTCGCTTTCATACCTCACCCTTCCGGGCCGGTCACTTTGCTATTGCGAACCGCCGTCGCTAGCGTGGCGTCGAGGTTCGGATGATTCACTGCGGAAAAAAGCCCCGAAGCGTCAGTAATCGGGGTTCTCCTCGCGGACGCCCTCGCGCTTGTTGACGAGGCGGGCGAGCGTAAACAGGGCGTCCGAGAGCCGGTTCAGGTAGATGATGGCCGTCTCGTTGACACCGGCCTCCTCGGCGGCGAAGGAGACACAGCGGCGTTCGGCGCGGCGACAAACGGCGCGAGCGTGGTGCAGTTTCGCCCCCGGCTCCGACCCTGATGGGAGGATGAACGATTCGAGCGGGTCCAGTTCCGAATCGGCCTCGTCGATGAGGTCTTCGAGCGTCTCGACGTGGGACTCCTGTATCCGCGGATCGCCCTCCTCTGGGCTGGGATTGGCGAAGTCAGCCTGAACGATGTGGAGGTGGTTCTGGATGACGCGGAGCTTCTCGTCGATATCGTCGTGACCGGTCGGCCTGACGACGCCGACCAGCGCGTTCACTTCGTCGACGGTCCCGTAGGCCTCGATACGGCGGCTGTCCTTCGAGACCCGCTCCATATTCCGGAGGTCTGTCTGGCCCTGGTCACCGCGGCCGGTATAGATAGTCATAGCTCAATCTGGCACTGCCAGCGTCTTATAGCCGTGGGCGAATCCTTTGGGAGCGCGGGCGGCCGAGCCCCGTGGCGACCGTGGACCGCTGGCACCGCGTTCAGATTCGGCGGTGGACTTCCGAGAGCGCGGCCGGTGAGATATCCAGTTCGGCAAACAGCGCCTCGCGGTCGTCGTCCTCGCCGTGGCCGGCGACGAAGCCGTTGAGCCGGGCGGCAACCATCGAATCGACGAACGCGTCGCCGTAGGTGTCTTCGAGTTCGTCGGCAACCACCGGCGTCGAGCGGAGTTCATACTTCTGGTGGTAGTCTTCCGCCAGATAGAACTGGTCGAGAGATTCGATGGCCGTCTCGACGGTCTTCCCTGTCTGGGATTCAAGATCGTCTCGTGCCCGCCGGGCGGTCTCGCGTTGCTGGTCGTCGTGTGCCAACACCACGCCGCGGTACTGGCGCTTCAGGGGCGCGGAGAACGGTGCATGGTTTGCCCAGAACACGTCCAGCAGCGCTTCGTAGCTTACCACGTCGGGGTCGTACTCGACCTGCACGACCTCGGTGTGGTCGCCCAGTGAGTAGTAGCTCGGGTCCGGTTCAGTTCCGCCGGCGTAGCCGACTCGCGTCCTGACCACGCCCGGTGTCGCGCCGAACTGCGCGTCCGGGCCCCAGAAACAGCCCATACCGAACGTCGCCGTTGCTGTCGCCGACGGCGGCGGGGCCTCGGCATCGACAGCCAGTGCTGTGGGATGGGTCGGTTCGTACGCACTCGGAGTCATACTGGACGACAGGGGTTCGAGCGGTTTGCCTGCTTCGACGCCCCGCGTGGAACCGGGAAATTCAACTGTACCCCTGTGGAAACTACTCGGTATGAGCCTCGAACTCGAACACTACTGTCCTGAATGCGAAGAGTACCGCGACTTCTGGAAGGTCGCAAGCACGACGATGCATCTGGGGACCAAGGTCAAGTGGCACTGCCCGGAGTGTGACTACGGGTTCGTCCGAATCAACGGCGAAGTCGACACCGGGCAGGCGGCATAGCTCTCCGGAGCGGTATAGAGACCTCTTAGCAGCCGTTTTACACTATCCCCGAGAGATATCTACTACCGATGAGCCTCAACCCGGACGGTGCAGGGAGCGCGACCACCGAACAGGCGCAGGCCCCGCACGAGCTGTCGATGACCGTGGTTGAGTACACCGGTGAACCAGACCGCTGTACCGTGTCACCGCGGGGGCTCTCCGGCGTTGCCAAGCTATCGACGTGGATTACCGTCGACAAGCGGGTCGTGGTCGATTTAGATGCGATGCGGTGACCGAGAGTTTTTACCGGGGAACCACGGATATAGAGCCGATGAGTATCGAGGTCCTACTGGTAGACGAGGACGTAGACGTTCTGGAAATCGTCGGGACGTTTCTGGGACAGGAAGACGAGTTCGAGATAACGACCGAGGCTGACCCAGAAGCGGCACTGGACCTGGCAACTGACGGCGATTTCGACGCCGTCGTCAGTGACTACAAGATGCCCCGGCTTGACGGGATGGAGCTGTGTGCCGCGCTCCGGGAGAACAACGTTGACATCCCGTTCCTGCTGTTTACAGCCCGCGAGCACGATGATGTCGCAGATGCCGCCACAGAGCACGGCGTCACTGCTGTGGTCCAGAAAGGGACGGGCACGGAGCAGTACAGCGTGCTCGCCGACCGGATTCGCGACACTATCTAGACGTCTATCCGGGGCAGTTCCAGCGTGACGACCGCCCCGCCGTCCGGACCGCTACCAAAGTCCACCGTGCCGCCGTAGGTTTCAGCTACCCAGACGACCAGCCACAGGCCAAGTCCGGTCCCGTGGCGCAGTTGCGTAATCGGCTCATCACCAGTCACAACGTCAAGTTCGTGCTGTGGAATCCCAGGGCCGTCGTCGGCGACAGTGATCGTGACAGTCCGCTGGTCCGCCCCCACATCGATGCGGACCGACGGGTCATCGCCAGTGTGTTCGAGACTGTTTTCCAGAAGCTCGCCGAGAATCCGGTGCAATCGCCCGTCGCCCGCTGTAACTGACGTATCCGGAAGGTCTGTTTCGATTTCACCGGCGTACTCGTCGCGATACGAGGACACGATATCCGTAACGGTCGCAGGCACGTCGACTGGGTCCGTGCCGAACTGTTCGCGACGAACGGAACGCTCCATGTCACGTGCGCGCTCGCTCAGCGACGCCATCTCCTCTGCCTTTCGCTGGAGCCGATGGAGAATGGAGCGGCGGTCTGGGTCGTCGATTCGCTCATCCAGCGCGTCAGCCATGCCGAGGACGACAGTCAGGTCGTTCCGGAGGTTGTGCCGGAGGACGCGGTTAAGCAGTTTCAGCCGTCGCTCGCGCTCGCGCTGTTCAGTGATGTCGGTGTAGATACCGAACCCGCGGACGCTATCACCGTCTTGACTATACGGCACGCCCCGGAAGAGGAAGTCACGGAACCCCGTCTCGGTCATCAGTCGGAGTTCAGTCTGGAAGGGATCGCCGTCTGCCTGCCCGTCGTCGAACTGGGGTAGCTCCTCGTGCGCAGTGTCCGGTGGGCGGAGGAGGTCGGACAGAGGACTGTCGACAGCGGTGTTCTGTCCGTATCCGAACACGTCGGAAAAGGCGGGGTTGACTGACCTGACGACCGACTCGCCCGCAACTGTCTCGGTCTCGATAACGGCGTCCGGGAGCGTGTTAAACAGATACGAGAACCGGTCACGCTCATCCTCCAGCTCTGCTCGCGCCTGCTTGAGTTCAGTCAGGTCTCGGACGACGCCGACGGTGCCGCGGAACTGGTCTGCGTCGATCAGCGACACCTCGATTTCTGCCGGACGCTTCTCGCCGTGTGCCGTTTCCAGCGCTGTTTCGAGCTGGACCGCTCCGGTTCCGCCCTGTTGACAGAGGTCGCCGATACGACAGGTAAACTCGTCAATCGCGTCCTGGTCGAGAACAATGCGCGGGTGCTGGCCCAGAAGCGTCGCCCGCTCGTAGCCGAGCCACTCTGCGAGCGGTTCGGTGACTAGCTGGAACCGGCCGTCGTCGTCGAGGACGTACATCATATCACGGACATTCTCGACCACTGATTCGTACCGGAGCAGGCTCCGTTCACGCTCGACACGGTCGAACGCGGCGGCTGCATTGGACGCGAGAATCTTCCCAACGGAGACGTCCGATTCGGTGAACTCGTGTCCCTGTTGCGCAGCGATGCTCACGACCCCATGGTCACCCATCGGGAGATACATCGCCGCTGTGAGAACGTCGGAGTCGTAGTTGCCGACCCGCTCGAACTCGTTGACGACCAGCGGATCGCCGCGCTGGAACGCGTCGCCGGGAAACCCGTCGTCGGCGTCGTACACCGGACGTTCCGGGACTTTGTCGCTGGCGGCGGCGGGTCGGAGCGTGTCCGTCTCCTCGTCGTACAACCGCACGAGCGCGTGGTCGAACCCGAGGTCCGACCGGGTCGCCTCGATGACCGTTTCGGCGACCTCCTGGGGCGTCTGTGCCTGCATGAGCGACCGGGTTGTGTCCAGCAGTCCGGACAGCGCCTCGTCGCGCCGTTTCTGCTCCGTGACATCCCGGATGACGCCTGCGGTCCCGGCGAATCGCTGGTCGTCGTCGTACAGCAGCGTCATGTGGTCCTGTGCGGGGAACGAACCTCCCGACGCCTGCTGGATCTCCAGTTCGAACGTCTCCTTGTCGTCGCGGTCCTCGAATATCATCTCCTGAACGATGGATTCGGCGCGCTCGACGACATCGTCGGCCTTGATAAAGCCGGTGTACGATCCCAGCAGCTCAGCCTCAGAGTGGCCCGTCAGGTCGGTCATCGCCTGATTGACGAACTGGAAGTTCCCTTCGGAATCGAGGGCGTACACGCCGTCGTCGACCGCCTCGATGATGTTCTCGTACCGCTCAAGTTCGTCCTCACGGTGGCGGCGTTCGAGTTCGTGGTTGACCCACTCCACGAGCAGTTTCATGAACGCCTCCTCGCTCTCAGAAAATGACTCCGACCGGGCCTGTTCGTCGCCGAAACAGAGTGTCCCGTAGGGCTCGCCGTCGACCGTAATGAGGCCACCGGCGTAGCACGCGACGCCGCTTTTCCGGTACACGTCCGCCGCATGTCCGCCCTCGGCGGTGGCATCGGTAATTGCATAGAGGTCCCCAGAGTCGAGCACCCGTTGGCAGTAGGTGTCCTCAAGCGGCGTCTGCGTCCCGGATTCGAGGGGGCTGTCCCCGGTGACCGTCTGGATTTCGTGGACTCCGTCTTCGATACGGCTCAGGTAGCCAAACGCCATATCGAGTCGGTCCAGCCCGATTTCGATGACCCGACCGACGGTTTCGGCCTCGCTGAGTCCGTTCCCGGTGGCGAGCTGTGTCAGCTCCTGGAGCGAGTCGTTGTTGGCACGCAGCGTCCGTTCGCGCTCCTTGCGCTCCGTGATATCCGTGGCGATAGCGACGAGGCGCGGGGACTGTGCGTCGCGTTCCTCGATGACCCCGCTCGTCCTGAGCCACCGCGTCTCCCCGTTGACATCGGTACGGAACTCGGCGTCGACCCGTTCATCGCTCTCCGACACCCGCTCGAACGCCGCTTCGAGCGACTGGCGATCGTCGGGGTGGACGTACGCGTAGAACGCCGAGACGGTGCCTTCGAAGGCCGTCGGCGTCGTCCCGAAGAGTTCCGCGGTCGCTTCGTCCCAGACCATCTCATTGGTTTCCAGATTCCACTCATAGACGCCGGTGTCCGTTCCGTCCAGCGCCAGGTCGAGTCGCCGGTTCGTCTCTTCGAGGGCCCGCTCGCGCTCTTTCCGATCGGAGATGTCCCTGAGAACGCCCGTACAGAACCACTGCCCGTTTCGCTCGAAATCGCCGAACGACACCGCGACGGTCAGTTGGTCCCCGGCAGCGGTCACGAGCGGGAGTTCGAGGTAGTCCCAGTCGACGTTCCGGTCGCTGGTCCGGAGGTAGCGATCCAACCCCTCGAAGTGGGAGCTTCGCAGGTGTTCGGGGATCACTTTCGCAAAGTCGTCACCAACCAGTTCTCCGCGGTCGTAGCCTGTCAGCTCGGCGGCCTCGTCGTTGGCGTACACGACCTCGCTGTCGGCGTCGATTGTGACGACAGCGTCAGAGATACTGCCGGCGATGGCGTCAAAAGAGTCGGCGAGTTCCGGCGGGAGCCGCGTCGGCCGGTCATCGGTAGCAGCCGGTCGGCCGCTCTCGTCGCCGCGGCCTGTCGGTTCGTGCCCCTGCGCCACGATGTCGTACACTCGATCCGCCAGCGACACGTCGCTACGAGGGACGTACTCGGTTACGTCAAGTCGTGTCGCGCGAGCGGCGACCGTCCCGTCTGGCTCGGCTGTGCAGAGCACGACCGGGAGCGCGTCGTACTGCTCACGTATCGCCGCTAACACCTCTAGACCGGTTTCCGTTCCCGGCAGGTGCTGTTCACAGATGACGGCATCGTAGGTGTGCTCGGCCAGTTTCGATAGCGCGTCCGTCACGGTGGTGACTGCCGTGACTGAGACCGGTGCGTCAGATATAGCTGTGTCCGCGTCTTCGTCGGCGGGGCCTACGTACAACAAATGCGGCATCTCGGACATAGCGTTCCGTTGTAACTGCTATACGACGGGGTGGCATATACGCTCGGGCGGGAGTATCAAATGTCGAAACGAGCGGCTATGTGTCGTCGAGCGCCTGCCAGGAGAGCCGCGGGTTCCGGGCCGCAGTCGTCTGGTCGATGCGTTTCGCCGCCGGACGCGACGGCGCGTCAGCCAGTTCGGTGTCCGAATCACTGGCAACGGCGTTGAACGCGGCCGCAAGCTGGTCCAGCGAGCGCTTGGTCTCTCCTTCCGTGGGCTCGGTCATCAGTGCCTCGTCGACGATTTCGGGCCACTTCGTCGTCGGCGGATGGACGCCGTAATCGAGCATCCGCTTGGCCGCATCGGCGGCGTCCTGCTCGCCCGCGCTGGCAACGAACTCGTGGTGGAACGGGCCAAAGGGAATCTCGTATTCGATCTGCTCTGCGAGGTAGTTCGCGTTTAGCACAGCCTTCGCGCTGGCGTCGCGGAGTCCCTCATCACCCAATCTGGCGATGTACGCGAATGTCTTGAGCAGTACCGGCCAGTTGCCATAGAAGCCATGTACCTTCCCGATGGAGTGGTCCGGCTCGTAGTGTTCGTAGTTGCCGCCGCGCTCCCTGACGTGTGGGTTCGGGAGGAACTGGGCCAGTTCTTCACGGACGCCGACCGGGCCGGCACCGGGGCCACCGCCGCCGTGCGGCGTCGCGAACGTCTTGTGGACGTTGTAGTGCATCACGTCGAAGCCCATGTCGCCGGGGCGAGCGCGCCCGAGCAAGGCGTTGAGGTTCGCGCCGTCGTAGTACAGCAGGCCGCCGGCGTCATGGACGATGTCGGCGACGTGCTCGATGTCGCGCTCGAACAGCCCCAGCGTGTTGGGGTTCGTGAGCATCAGCGCGGCCGTGTCGTCGCCGACAGCCGCCTCCAGCGCCTCAATGTCGACGCGGCCGTCGTCGCCACTTGGTAGCTCCACGACCTCGTAGCCGGCCATCGCCGCCGTCGCGAAGTTCGTGCCGTGGGCCGAGTCTGGGATAATGACCTCCGAGCGCTCGTCGTCGTTGTGTTCGTGGTAGGCCTTCGCTATCTGGATGCCGGTGAACTCACCGGCCGCGCCGGCGGGTGGCTGCAGCGTCACGGCGTCCATGCCGCCGATGCGGCCCAGATAGTCCTGTAGCCGGTGACACAGCGCCAGCGTCCCCTGGACCGTCGAATCGGGGCGGTCCGGGTGGATTGCCGCGTCTGCCCGTGCGGCTACGTCTTCGGTGAAGGAAGGGTTGTACTTCATCGTACACGAGCCAAGCGGGAACGGCCCGCTCTCAACGCCGTAGTTCATCTGCGAGAGGCGCGTGTAGTGCCGGGCCAGTTCGGGTTCGCCCGGGTCCGGCAGTGAGAGGCTGTCCCGCGTCAGGTCATCAGGCAGTGGCGAGTCCTCGATGTCGACCGTTTTGCTCGCTTTCTCCGAGAGCAGCGGTTCGTACAGCTCGTCACCCTCGTCGCTCCAGCGTGCCTGGTCGTATTTCACGCCAGACACCCCCGTGTCGAGCGTGACGCTCGTGGGACGTGGTTTGTCCCACGGTGTTTCGCCGAACGCAGTGAGGCGAGTGTCATTTCGCTACCTCCCGGAATGCCGCCACGAACTCGTCTGTGGCGTCAGCAGTGGTCTCGGTCGCACACACCTGTACCAGATGGTCGTCGACTGCGTGGACCGCGAAGCCCTCAGCCGCGAGATCGGCAACGATGGCGCTTGCGGGCTGGTCCGTGCGGGCGAGGAACTCCCGGAAGTGGTGGCGGCCGTGAATCGGCGCTTTCACGCCGACAATGTCGTCGAGGCGGCCAGCCAAGTCACGGGCGCGGGTTACACAGTCCTCTGCGAGGTCGACCAGCCCGTCCGGGCCGAGCCACGCGGCGTGCATTGCGGTCCGGAGCGCGACCCACGCCTGGTTCGTGCAGATGTTTGAGGTAGCCCGCTCCTTGCGGATGTGCTGCTCCCGCGTCTGGAGCGTCAGCGTGTACGCGCGACGGTCGTCGGCGTCTTCGCTGGCCCCAACCAGCCGACCGGGGACCTGCCGCAAGTACTCCTCGCGGGTGACGAACATCCCTAGTCCGAAGCCGTACGCCGTTCCGGTCCCCAGCGATGCGGCGTCGCCGACAACCACGTCGGCTCCAACATCGGCCGGGCGCTCCAGCAGGGACAGCGCTATCGGGTCCGAGCCGAGGCAAAACAGCGCCTCGTGGTCGTGTGCCAGATCGCCGATTGCGCCGAGCCGTTCCTCGATGACGCCACGAACTGTCGGCGACTCGGCGTACACCATCGCGGTGTCGTCGCCGATTTGGTCGGACAGCGCCGGCACGTCGACGACGCCGTCAGTCATCGGGTATGACTCGACCGTGAGGTCCGGTCCGTCGGCATAGTTCGCCAGCACGGCGCGCTTGCCCTCCCGGAGGTGTTCGGGAACTAGAATCCGATCGCCGGACACCGAGCGGACGCGCTGGGACAGCGTCGCCGCCTCGCCCAGCGCCGCCGCGTCATCGTACATCGAGCAGTTGGCGACGCCCAGTCCCGTGAGCTCCACCAGCATCGACTGGAACTCAAAGAGGGCCTGCAGGAACCCCTGTGCGACCTCGGGCTGGTACTGCGTGTAGGAGGTCAGGAACTCCGACCGGCTTGCGAGGTCGTCGACAACGCTCGGGACGTAATGGTCGTAGTGGCCACGACCGAGGAACTCGGTGAGGTCGGCGTTGCGGCCCAGAAGGCCGGCGACTTCCCGGCGCGCTGCCCGCTCGCTCCGGGCGTCGATACCGAACTCGCCGTCGAAGGCGACGGACTCGGGCACGTCGAACAGCGACTCGAGGTCGTCGGCTCCGACCGCGTCAAGCATCGCCGCGGTTTCTGCGGCCGTCTGCGGTGCGTACGGACTGCCTGTCGCATGTGAGTTACTGTTACTCATTTGAGAAACACCCAGTAGCGCCGGGGTGACATGATATCGACAGCTAGCGACCGTGCCCACATTAGGTTACTCCTTTCACCCCTGTAGGGGACCGCTGCCACTGGGAGTTACTCGATCTGGTCGCGATACGCGTCGGGTGAGAGCAGGTCATTAGTTTCGCTCTCGTCATCGACCTCGACCGTGAGCATCCAGCCGTCACCGAACGGGTCTTCGTTCAGCAGTTCCGGCTCGTCGCGGAGCCGGTCGTTGACTGCCGTGACAGTCCCGGAGACGGGGGCGTACACATCGGATACAGCCTTGATGGACTCCACCACGCCGAAGTCCTCACCAGCGGTCAGCTCCGCCCCTTCCTCGGGCAGTTCGACGAACACCACGTCGCCGAGTTCATCCTGTGCGAACGCCGTGATGCCGACCTTGGCGGTGTCTCCGGCGACGCGTACCCATTCGTGTGACTCCAGATATCGCAGGTCGTCGGGAACGTCGAAGCTCATCTATCGAGGAATGGCGTGCTCCTGGTACGTGCTTTCTTCGGTTCACCGCGGACGACAACGCGGACGGACTCGTCCGGTTCGGCGTACGCCGCCGGGACGTAGGCGAGGGCAATCGGCGATCCCAGTGTCGGACTCATCGTTCCGCTGGTGATGTGGCCGATCGGCTCCCCCGCTGGCGTTGTCACGTCGTACCCGTGGCGCGGGACGCCACGGTCGAGGAGTTCGATGCCGATGAGCTTCTCTTCGGGACCGTCCGCGGCGACGCCTTCCAGCGCGTCCCGACCGACGAAATCCGTATCGAGCGCGACCGTCCAGCCGATGCCGGCCTCGTGGGGCGTTCTGGGCTCGTCAACCGGGTGGAATTCCTGGCCGGAGAGCAGAAAGCCCATTTCTAGACGGAGCGTGTCGCGCGCGCCGAGACCGCAGGGCTGGCACTCAAGCGCGCTCCAGATCGCCTCAGCACCGTTGGGCGGGCAGAGGATTTCGAAGCCGGGTTCGCCCGTGTAGCCCGTCCGAGCGATTAGCGAGTCAACGCCGGCGACAGCCCCGTCAGCCACGTTGAACCGAGACAGATCAGCGAGCGAGACATCTGTCTCGGCCGACAGCAGGTCCGGGGCCTCTGGCCCCTGGACAGCGATCATCGCGTACTCCTCAGTGCGGTTTGTCACTGTCGCGTCGAGTTCTCGTTCATCCCGCTCAGAGAGCCACCGCTCGGTCATCTCCCCGTCGTGCCCGGCGTTCGGGATGAACAGGAACTCATCGGCTGCGCCTTCCGGCAGTCGATAGACGACGGTGTCATCTAGCATAATCCCGTCTTCGTCTGTGATGGCCCCGTACTGGGCCTCGCCCGGGTCCAGCACGGTCACGTCGTTGGTGGTCAGCCGCTGTGTCAGCGTCGCCGCGTCCGGCCCGGCCACGGTTATCTGTCCCATGTGCGAAACGTCGAACTTCCCGGCTTCGCTCCGAACTGCCTCGTGTTCTGTACGGATCGACTCGAATTCGACTGGCATCTCCCACCCGCCGAAATCGGTGAACGAAGCGTCTGCTCGTTTGTGAGCCCCGGAAAGCGGTGGTGCCCGCAGTGTCATACGCGGACCTCTCGTACCGCGTGGTCTTACCGTTTGGCCCTCCACCGCCCGCAGGCCACCAATAAATCATATACCGCGATATCAAATCGGCGATTGCGGTAGATGGGACGACAAGACTGGGACCGAAAATTAGCTGTCGGCCGTCGTTACTCACTTCGCGCCAGCGGGAACACGAGTTCGACTCCCGTTCCGCCGTCAAGATTCTCGTCAATAGTCACGGACCCACCGAGGCGTCGGACAAGCCACGTAACCGCCCACAACCCGAGCCCACGGCTGTGTGCCACTGGCCCCTCAATCTCCGAAGCCAAGACATTGCGTTCCATATCCGGGATAGCGGACCCATCGGTATCGACCCTGACTGTCACGTGGCCCGTCGGCGTCTCTTCGGCCGTAAGCTTGACTGTTGGGTCGGGCAGGTCGCTGTATTCCAGCGCGTTTTCGACAAGGATCTCCAGTATCAGGTCGATAGCCATCCTGTCACCCGACACCACCGCATCAGTGGGCGCTGCCTCAATGGTCGCCTTGGAATGTTGCTCTGTGAGGGCATCCCGGATATCACTGAGCAGTTGCTGGAGATGGACTGTCCCGCTTCGAAGGTCTCGTTCGATGACCCGGTCGAACGTCCGTGCTCGCTCGGCTAACGAGTCGAGTTCTTTCGAGGCGTTTTCGATTCTGTCGATGTGTCCGCTGGCAGCGTCAACGGAGAAGTCAGGCGAGTCGAGTTCTTTTTTGAGGAGTCTCGAATTACCCCGTATCACCGTCAGCTTGTTCCGGATGTTGTGCCGGAGAATTCGACTCATGACCATGAGCCGCTGCTCTCGCTCTTTGTCCTGAGTGATGTCGCGAACGATGCCTCGTAGTTTCGGTGTTCCGTCCCGGACAGTTTTTTCAGCCCGGAGTCGGAACCAGCGCTCGGTTTCGTCAGCGGTCTGACGGCGTGCTTCCAGTTCCATCGGTTCGCCGGTTTCACGACAGGTCTCAATAGCATCGCGAAGTGCCGCTCTATCGTTGGGGTGGTACTGCTCAAGGGCCTCCTCAAGTGTCGGATTGTACTCTGGCATTCCGTAAAGGCGCTTCATCCCGGCAGTGCCCTCTATCAGACCCGTTTCCAGATCGAGTTCCCACCCACCAACGTCGGCCAGGGTTTCGGTCCCGACGAGCCACTCCAGCTGTTCCTCTCGCTGTTTCAATCTCGTTGCGTCATCCAGACCAACGACGACGCGCTCAACGGTCCCGTCATCACCTAGGATGGGCGCGGCATTGCTCGAAAGCCACCGCTCATTCCCGTCAGCGAGTTCTATCCAGTGCTCGAACCCAAACACAGGCTCACCCGATTCGAGCACCCGCGTAACCGGGTGTTCTGAGTCGGGAATCGGCGTCCCGTCTTCGTAGTATATGTCCCACACCGGCTGGTTGTATCGTCTTTGGGTGATTTTATCTCGTTCAAGACCGAGTAGCTCCTCGGCACGATCATTAGCCAGCGAGATTCTGCCAGATCGTTCGACGACGACGATACCGACTGGACTAACCTCAAACACCCGCTCAAGGAGGGCCTGCTTTTCTCGCCGCCGCTTACGCTGTGTGATATCCTCCGCCAGCCATAGCACGCGCCCAACGCTATCACCGCCGACCGGCGTGACACGGGCCTCGAAGTATCGCTTTCCATGCTCGAGCGATAGCTGATACTCAATGTGCTGCTGCTCACCTGTTTCTAAAACGTCCTCGATAGTCGTGTAGAACTGGTCTGCCTGTGCTGTAGAGAAAATATCCCAGAGATCAGTTCCCAGTAGTGCTTCCGGATCTTTGAAAAATAATTCCCCGTTGTGAGCATTATCGATGACATCAACAAAGACACCGTTGGCGTCTAGAACGATAGCCGGATCGGAAATTATCTCACAAAGCCCGTTTAGCACGTCTTGATCGTGTAGAGATTCTTTGCTCATGTGTCAAATCCTATGCTTGTTGCTGGCCGACTCCGCATGGAAATGCGTCCGTAGTGTGTGGGAGGTATCATCCTAAGTTTTGCGCCATGCTATTCTATATAGCGGTGAAAGGTTTACAGGCCGAAGCGGCACGCATAAGCGGCCCGGGCGGGGAAAGGGGCGCATGAAGCTGCTTCGTCGGATATTCGAGGAGAAAGACTCGCAGCAGCGCGTCGGACTGTTCGTCGACGGCCCAAACGTGCTCAGGTCTGAGTTCGATGTCGATTTAGACGAGGTCCGGGATATTGCGGCTGAGTACGGCCCGCTGGCAGTCACTCGCCTCTACGTCGACCAGAACGCCTCGCCGGGACTCATCCAGGCCGCCGAGGCTCGCGGGTTCGAGGTTCGAACCACCAGCGGTGACGTTGATGTCCGACTTGCTGTTGACGCGACAGACGCCGCCGTCGCTGGCCAGATAGACGTGCTGGCCGTCGCCTCGCGGGATACGGATTTCAAGCCGGCGCTGGAAGTAGCCGCACGGGAAGGGATTAGAACGGTCGCCATCGCGCCGGGAGAGTACGGTCGCTCTGACGCGTTACGCAACGCGGCTGAAGACGCAGTAACGCTCTAAGGATCAGCCCATGACGGCAACTGTTTTTTCTGCCAGTACCATTGAGCACGTATGGATATCGACGACACGCCGGTACTGGACAACCACCTCCATCTCGACCCGGTCAACGGTCGGAACGTCGCGGCAGCCGAGGAGTTCGCGTCACAGGGTGGCACACACTTGCTGGTGCTCAACAAGCCGTCCTGGCATCTCGTCGAGACGGCCACCAATGAAGCGATCTTCCGAAAGGGGTTTGACCTGACCGTTGAGGCCGCCGCTGCAGCGACTGAGGTGCTGGACGGTCGCGCCTGGCCCGTCCTCGGTGTCCACCCGGCGCTAATTTCGAAGCTCGTCGACGACGGCTACACGCCGACCGAAGCGCGAGACATCATGCAGGCCGGCCTTGACGTGGCAGTGGAGTACGTCGAGAACGGTGACGCGCTCGCGATAAAGTCCGGCCGCCCACACTACGATGTGGACGACGCCGTCTGGGAGGCCTCGAACGAAGTGATGTGTCACGGGTTCGAACGCGCCGCCGACGTGGGCTGTGCGATACAGCTCCACACCGAGGGCGGCGAAGACTTCGAAGAAGTCGCTCGATGGGCCGAAGACCGCGGCCTTGACCGCACGCAGGTCGTCAAACACTACTCCGGCGGCCGACTCCGTGGCCCAGTCAAATCAGTACTTGCAGACAAAGACGAACTGGAAATCGCGGTCGAGTCCGACGAGCCGTTCCTAATGGAGACTGACTACATCGACGACCCGGACCGCCCCGGCGCGGTGCTTGGACCGAAGACCGTGCCGCGGCGCGTTCGCTGGCTACTCGAAAACGGACACGACGACGCGATCAGAACGGCACACGTCGAGACACCGAAGGCAGTGTACGGCATTGACACCGAAGCGACGCTGGAGCGGTGAGCGGCGACAGGGAAGAGCGACTGGGGACAGCTATCCAAACTTGCCGGTGATGTAGTCCTCGACACGCTGGCTGTCGGGGTTCTCGAAGATCTTGTCCGTATCGTCGAACTCAACGAGTTCCCCGCCGGTGAGGAAGACGGCGGTTTTGTCGGAGATGCGGGCCGCCTGCTGCATATTGTGCGTCACGATGACGACAGTGAACTCCTCAGCCAGCTCTTCAATGAGGTCCTCAATTTTCGAGGTGGCGATCGGGTCAAGTGCCGACGCCGGCTCGTCCATCAAGATCACATCCGGATCAACGGCGATGGCACGGGCGATGCAGAGCCGCTGTTGCTGGCCGCCTGAGAGGTCGAGTGCGCTCTTGTCAAGTTGGTCTTTGACTTCGTCCCACAGCGCGGCACGCTTGAGCGCCGTCTCGACCTTCTCGTCTATGTTCTCCGTCTGGTCCTGAATCCGGAGGCCGTAGGCGACGTTGTCGTAGATGCTCTTTGGGAAGGGGTTCGGATGCTGGAACACCATCCCAATGCGTCGCCGCAGCGCCACCGGATCCACGTCGGCATCGTAGACGTTCTTGCCCTCGAAGTAGAGGTCTCCCTCGACCCGCGCCGCGTCGATGAGATCGTTCATGCGGTTGATACACCGCAGGAACGTGGACTTGCCACAGCCGGAGGGACCGATCATGGCCGTCACCTGTTTTTCCGGGATGGCCAGATCGATACCCTGTAGCGCCTGCGTCTCGCCGTAGAACACGTTCAGGTCGCGGGACTCGATGACTGGCTTCCCCGTCTCGGCCGCGGTCGCGCCGGTTCCCTCCACGTCGATCGACTGTTCGATGAGAGGATCACCGGACGGGTCGGGTGACGACGCGGCCGTTTCAGTGGTCGGTGTGGGTTCGGTACTGTCGTTGCTCGTCATCTCGTTCTCTGTCATGAATTATCCTGTTCGCTGATACCGGTTCCGGATGACAATCGCTGTCGCGTTCATCACCAGCAACACCGCAAGCAGTGTAATCACGCCGGCCGCCAGCACGCCGTGGCGGAACGCCGGGTCCAGTTCCGACGACCACGAAAAGATCTGGCGGGGCATCATACTCGCCACGTCGAAGAAGCTGTTCGGCGCGAGCCGGACCGACGCTGCCGCCCCGATCATCAACAGCGGGGCCGTCTCGCCGATAGCCCGACCCAGCGCCAGTATCGTTCCGGTCAGAATGCCCGGAAGTGCTTCGGGGAGGACGACCTGTCGGATCGTCTGCCAGCGGGTCGCTCCCATTCCGTAGGACGCCTGCCGGAACGAGTCGGGAACGGATCGGATCGCCTCTTGGGCGGAGATGATTACGATCGGGAGTATCAGCAGGCCGACGGCGAGGCCGGCGACGATAATGGACCCCTGGGGCCACTGGAGCACCCGGATGAAAAGCGCCAGTCCGAGCAGGCCGTACACGACCGATGGGACACCGGCGAGGTTCCCGATGTTGATCTCGATGAGCGTGACGAACTTGCCCATCAATCCTTGTGAGGGGGCGTACTCCTCGAGGTAAATCGCCGCCCCGACGCCGACCGGGAAGGTGGTGAGCACGATCACGATAATCATCATCACTGAGCCGACCATCGCAGGGTAGATACCGGCATCAGCGGCGGTCCGGGAGGTCGCGCTCGTCAGGAACCCCCAGTCGAGCCATGGGTCCGGTCCGGCGAACCCAAGTGCGCCGGTGACGACGCCGCCGACGACCACACCCAGTACGCCGACGACCGGGAAGGCGAGGCCGCGGACGCCCTCGCCACGACGGACCACGCCTTCGACATAGACACCCAGCGGGAGTACGGCGAACGTGACTATGAGCAGCCACACGTCAGTCCCAATTCCGAGTAGCGGTCCGGCGACGACGCCCAGTACCGCCACTGCCGTCGTCAGCCCGACGACGGTCAGGCCGTCACGACGCGACTCGCGTCGCTGTTCGACGAACCAGCCTGCGGCACCGGCGATCGGGAGTACGAGCGTCAGGAGTAGCATGACCCAGTCCGTGGGCACGAACGGGAGCATCAGGATCGCTTCTCGGAGGCTTATTACGCGATAGTACAGTCCGAAATCGAGGCCGAGCGCCGCGGCGGCGTCGGTGACGAACCAGTTGAATCTGGTAGGTGGCAGACCGAACACGGTGATGACTGGAGAGAGGAACACTACACCAAGACGTTCGAGCGCGGCCTTCGGCCGCAGTCGGCCGTGTGCGACGATCAGGCCGCCGGCCACGACCAGCGAGATGAGCAGTGCGAACCACTCAAGCACGGAGAGTAGTTCGATGAACAGCACCGCGAACCCGCCTGTGAGCAGCAGTCCGACGACCGGCAGTCCGCTGGTGACGTAGGCGACCTCGCCGGCCGGTTCGTCGAGACGATAATAATAAACAGCCAGTGCGGCCAGCGGCACCAGCACCGTAGCGGCGTAGGTCGCCAGCCACCCTGCGTCGGCCGAGAAGGGCCGAAACGCGTCGTTGGCGACGAACAGCAGGAGAAGCATGACTGACACGAGTCCGAACGCGGTTGCCGCGAGACAGGTCGCCTCGAAGGCACGCCCCCGCAGGTGGTTGACGTCGCTGTTCTCTCCGTGCCAGCCTGTTTCAGGTTCTCGTGTTGCCATCAGTTCAGTCCCCCAGTGTTCATTCGTACTCCTCCCGGTAGCGCGCCGCGATTCGGTTGCTCAGCAGGTTTAACAGGAACGTAATGACGAACAGCGTCAGGCCGATAGCAAAGAGACTGGTAAAGCCCAGTTGACTGACGCTGTCGGCGCTGTTGATCTGGACCATTGCTGCCGTCATCGGCTGGTACCCCTGGAAGAGGTTCGCGAGCGGGTCAGAGAGGTTCAGCATCCGTGGCCGACTGCCGGCCGCGACGACGACAATCATCGTCTCGCCGATAGCCCGCGACAGGGCGAGAATGAACGAGGAGAAGATGCCTGAGGCCGCTGCGGGGACGACGACGCCGGTAGTCACCTCGAACTTCGTCGCACCCATCCCGTAGCCGGCCTGTCGTAGCGAGTCCGGGACGGAGCTCATTGCGTCCTCGCTCAGACTGGAAACCATCGGGATAATCATGATACCGACCATGATGGAAGCGCTGAGGATGTTGAACGTGTTGACCGGGAGCCCAATGGTCTGGAGGAACGGTGTCACATACACGAGCGCAAAGATACCGTAAACGACTGTCGGGATACCGGCCAGAATTTCCAGACCCGGTTTCAGAACTGAGCGCATCTGGTCGCTAGCGTACTCGCTGAGATAGACCGCGGCCGCGACACCTGTTGGGAGTGCGATGACGGCAGAGATTACCGTCACCAACAGCGTGCCGCTCAACAACGGGAGCAACCCGTAGACGTTCCGACTGATGAGGAACTCTGTTCCGGTGAAGAAGTCGACCGGGTTCACCAGCGTAAAGAACGTAATCGCGTCGCGTGCGAGTAACACGACGATGCTGACGGTGACAAGAATTGACGCGGCAGCACACATGAGCAGGACATATCGATACATCCGCTCGCGTGCTGCACGTCCTCTCGGTCTGGACGTAATATCCGGCCCGGGCGTCTCGGTGCTCATTGTGTTGTCTCCAATAATGTATCCATGTGAGTAAGCCAACTCTGTACTGTGTTAGCCAGCGACCTCGTCCAGCTTTTCGAGGTTCTCGTCGCGCTGCTCGGCGCTCGAAGGCACGTACCCGATATCCTGGACGATATCGGTTTCGGCCTGCTCGAGGTAGAACCGAATGAACTCGTAGACCGCCTCGTTTTGAAGGGATGACTCGGACGCATAGATGAACAGCGGCCGGGCCAGCGGGTACGAGCCGTCCTTGGCGTTTGCCAGGCTCGGGGCGGTACATTCGCCGTCTTCCTCGGCCTTGACTTCGACGGCCTTCACCGCCTCAGAGTTTGAGTTGTAGTAGGCGAACCCGAAGTACCCGATGCCGCCCTCGTTGTCACGAATTCCCTGGACAATAGTCTCGTCCTCCTCGGTTGGCTGGTACTCGGTCGTGTGTTCGGTGTCCTCACCGACGACGTTCTCGTTGAAGTAGTCAAAAGTTCCGGAGGTCGACGCCGGGCCGTAGCGTTCGATCTCCATGTCGGGCCACTCGTCGCGCACGTCCGACCAGTTCGTGACTCCCGCTTCGTCGCTCCAGATCTGGCGCAGCTCGTCGAAGGTTATGCAGTCGACCCAGTCGGCGTCGTTGTTGACCGCGACGGTCAGGGCATCGCCCGCGACCTGGAACTCGACAGGCTCGACGTCGTTTCCCGAACACTGCTCAATCTCGGCGTCGCTGATGGGGCGGGAAGCCCCGTTGATATCGGAGTCGCCGGGACAGAACCAGTTCTCGAAGCCTCCACCGCTCCCCGTGGAGTCGACAGTAACGTTGACGTTTCCGTGTTCCTCCATGAACTCCTCGGCCATCGCGTCGGAGATGGGAAACACCGTACTGCTGCCCTTGATAATGACCTGCCCCGAAAGCCCGCCGGAGCTACCGTCAGACCCACTGCCATCGGAGCCACTCCCGTCGCCACGGCTCGTATTCTGGACACAACCAGCCAGCGCCAGTGTCCCGATTGCACCAGAACTTGTTAAAAAACGACGGCGAGAGAGACCACCGCTCGGTGAATCTGTCATCACCTGATGGAAGTTACAGAGCAGATAAGTACCCTACTATTAGCCCTATATCCAGATATAAACGCTATATATTTCTATATATTGTTATGTGGGGCGACCACGTTACACGTCAAAACCGTCGTAACAGGTGTCTAAAGCTGATTTCGCCCCGATCAGGACAACAATTCAGTGGGTATAATGTTGCTAGCAGACCACTTGTCTGAGCGCCTCTATCATGTGCCGTAATTCCATGACAGCGCAAGTCAGAGTTTCGACCGTTGATATATAGTCACAGTATATTTTATAAATCCGCAGCGCGTATTTAGAGTCCTATGGAGACGCGCAAAGTACAGCTGACGGGCGGGTCCACCTATACCGTCTCATTACCGAAGGAATGGGCGACAGAGAACGGCGTCGAGAGCGGCAGTATTGTCGAGTTTTACGCTGAAGACGACCTGTTACTGGTCTCGCCACAGCACGGCGACGACCACGTCGAGGGAACACTCGACGTGACTGGCCTCGAGAACAGGCACGAACTCACGCGGGCGGTGATGACGATGTACGTCAGCGGCTTCGATATCATCCGACTGGAAGCCGCGCGTATAACGGCTGAACAGCGGCGTATCATCCGCGATGCAACACAAGGACTGGTCGGCCTAGAGATGATTGAAGAGACGGCCGACCGTGTCGTCCTGCAGGACCTGCTCGATTCGTCGGAACTCTCCGTGCTTAACGCTATTACACGTATGCGGCTGGTCTCGTTGACGATGCTCTCCGATGCTGTCGAGGCACTCATCGAGGATGACAACGACCTTGCGGCGGACGTGATGCAACGCGACGACGACGTGGACCGCCTCTGGTACATGGTTTCGCGCGTGTTCCGAACTGTCCTTCGCAACCCGACGGCGGCCAACGAGATCGGCTTCCCACGCGAGACGGTGTTCGATTACCAGTCCAGCGCCCGGCAACTCGAACGTATCGCCGACCACGCAACCAAAATCGCCAGCCTCTCACAGGAGATCGGTGAAATCACCGGTGAAACAGCCGACCTTCTCGATCAACTGGAGACTGAGGCCATTGCTGTCCCCGAAACTGCGATGGATGCGCTGTTAGCTGACGACAACGACGAGGCCGTGGAACTGGCAAACGAGGCTCGCTCTCGTATCCCCGAAGTCGATGAAACCGCCCGTGAGGTCGATGGAAAAGTCAGAGAGCTAGACCCACAGAGCGCACAGCTACTTGGTCGCGTGGTCGACTCGCTGTCCCGGACCGCCGACTACGGCGGCAATATCGCCGAAAGCGCCCTCCAGAAGGCTGCCCCACGGCCATAGCTGTGCTGTCGCTCCGAATTCGTGAACAGCTGAAAAAGCTGATTGCGTGCCGGATTACTCGACCAGCACAGCGTTGACCTGACCGTGCTGTCCGGGGCGGGAGGTCACGCGGGCCTGTCCCTCGGAGGTTTCGAGGATTGCGCCTTTCGTGATGATGTTTCGTCGGGCGTAGTTCGGGTTCGACGGGTTCTCCACGACGTTCTCGATGGTCGCCTCGATGGTCTCTGCACCGTCGGCGATGCTTGCAACGTTGGTCTTGACCGCACGGACCTTCTGCGTGTTGCCGCGGGAGTCGACGGTCTTCAGTCGCTGTTCGCCGACCTGCGTCTCGACGGTGTCCTTCCCGAGTTCGTGTTTCTTCTTCTTGTGGTTCGGTCGTCGTCGGCCACCTGTCCGCTTGCGAGGGGAGCGTCCCTGGTCTTTCATACGGGAAGGAAGACCCAGCGGCTACTTGAACCGTTCGATGCCAACTCGCCATCGTAATCGTTACCCCCGCGCCGACCGGTTGCTCTGACGATGAGTCTGAAGACGGCCGTCGCCGCACCGTTCCGCCAGCGTGGAGCCGACCGGATGGCGGAAAGCGAGTTCGTTGTCGCACTCTCGCTAGACCGGAACTGGTTCTCACCTGACCAAGCCAAGACACTGGTCGACGTGGCCGTGAGCGAGGGCTTGGTCGAACGGGAAGACGACGACCTCGTCGTCGCCTTCGACGCCACACACACCAATATCCCAGACGGGTTTACCCCGGGCGAGGAAATCCTGCAGTCGCGGTCGACGTTCGAACGGGTTCTCGACGCCGTTATCGAGGCTGGCATCGAGAAACAGACCGCCGTCGCCGGCATCAATGCGCTCCAGTCCGATATCGGCGTGACACTGGAGGCCGCGGCTGTGGTGTATGCGCGCAATGAAGGCGTCGACGTCGAAGCAATCGCTGCGGACGTTCGGGAGGAACTCTAATGGTCAAAGACAGCATTTCTGACGGTCGACGGATAGGGCAGTTGCTCGCCTCGGAACTGACAGGCCTTCAGCGCGGGCCGCTCTCTAATGTTTCTGTCGTCGATGCTGACAGGGATGTGGAACCAACACCGGAAGGTGCCTTCGCCTACCGCGTGGCAGCCGACGGTACCGAGGTCGCGGTCGTCGAGGTGACGCCGGAGACGGCCCGGTTGGTCATAGAGCAAGAGCCCGAAACCGTGCCGGAGCGTAATGATCTCACTGTCGACGGGGCAACCGTTGTTGTTCACAGCGGCGCGGCGGTGAAAGCCGCAGTCGACGTGCTGGAGGAGTCTCTCTCAAGATAGCGCGGCTTCTTCGAAGTGAGAAAGCGATTGGACTCCAACTGAAATACCTGCAATCAGTGACGGCTCGGCTCAGCAATAGCCGCGGACGTCCACGCGACGAAACCGGTGAGGACGAGCACGGAACCGAGTATGGCCGTCGCGGCAGCGATAGCAAGCACCAGTGATGGGAAGCCAAGCGGCGTTCCAACGGTAATGACAATCGGCGTCACGGTGATACAGAGCGACCCAAGTGCGACAGCCCGGCGCTGTGTCGTCGTCAGTTCGATACCGAGGTGGAACAGCGACCCGGGCTCCGGGTCAGGAGCAGCGAGGCCGAGACACAGCAGCGGGACGCCGAGAAACACCAGCGTCGCGGCGACAGCATACGACCAGAATAGCCACTGCCCGGTCGCTGGGGCGAGCGACAAGAAAGCGCCGACGGCCACGAGCATGACACCACCGACAAGTCCGAACTGTCGCAGCCGTGGGTCGTTCAGGGCTTCGCTCAGGTCTGGGAGGGTCTCGGCCACGTGGCCGACATCCATGAAGCGATCCATACGCGGGCTTTTGCCTACGGTGTGAAATAGACAAGGGGGGAAAATATCAAATCTGATTCCACCGAAGTGGGACACGATGCGAGAAGGAAACGCTTGTATCGCTGCCAGCCGCTGCGGTATCTATGCACTTCTTCGACCGTCTCGCGGACCGCATCGCGACCGCCGACAGCGTGGTGTCGGTCGGCCTCGACCCGGACCCTGCCCGCCTCCCCGACAGCGTGCTGGACGCCGACCTCCCGCGCTGGCAGTTCAATCGCCGTATCATCGACGCGACCCATGAACACGCCGCCTGCTACAAGCCCAACGCCGCCTTCTATGAGGACCCTGACGGCTGGCGCGCCCTCGAAGAAACAATCGCCTACGCACATGGGAAAGACGTACCAGTCCTGCTGGATGCAAAGCGGGGCGACATCGGCAACACCGCACGGCAGTACGCCCAGATTCTCGACGAGGATGCGGGACCCGCCGCCGACGCCATCACGGTCAACCCCTTCCTCGGCCGCGACTCGCTGGAGCCGTTCCTCCAGCGCGCGGACAGGGGTGTGTTTGTCCTCGGGCGCACGTCGAACCCTGGCGGTGAGGATCTTCAGGACCTCGAACTGGCCTCTGGCGAAAAACTGTACGAGCGCGTGGTCCACCTCGCGGACCTCTGGAACGGAAACGGGAACGTCGGCCTCGTTGTCGGCGCAACCAACCCCGACGAACTCGAGGAAATCCGCGAACTGGTTCCGGACATCCCGTTTCTCGTCCCTGGCGTCGGCGCGCAGGGCGGCGATGCCGAGGCCGCCGTCGAGCACGGCCTCGCCGACGGCGTCGGACTCGTCAACTCCTCACGGGGCATCATCTTTGCCGGCGAAGACGCCGATACGCGGCGCGATGACTCCGGTGACGCGTTTTTCAAGGCCGCCGGACAGTCGGCCAAACAGCTCAAGCAGCGGCTGAATCAGTTCCGCTAACTCAGAAACGGTACGTGTCCACGCCGTCGGGCATGTTCTCCGGCGACTTCCGGTCGCCCGGCTGGCCGACCTCCGCACCGCACTCGACGCACATCCCGATGTCCTTGTCCCAGTGGCGGTCACAGACGAGTCGCCCGCACCTGTCGCAGGTGTGGTCCACGTTGGGGCGCTCACAGATTTCACACAGTCCGGCTACGCTCATGAGATGGTATAGCATACCTGATTGTTTGAATCTTTGGCGGCGTGAGCCCGAAGCGGTTCAGCAACCCCACGCCAGGACAGTCTCGCCTGGCTGGCCACGAAGTATTTCCCCGTGGCCATTCCTATCTGTAGTATGTTGCCACTCCTCCAGCTCGGATCGCTTCCATCACTGCCAGCAATACTCGTCGGCTTGCTGGCTATCGCGGTGGTCCTGCTGGTCGGTCGGCTCGTGATGAAAGTGGCGTGGCGGCTCGTCATCATCGCTATCATCGCCGTCGCCGTCCTCTGGATACTCGGAATGCTGGGCTTTCAGGTGCTTTAGAGGCCGGCGAGGAAGTTCCGGATCACGTCGTGGCCAACCGCGGTCAGGACTGACTCGGGATGGAACTGTACGGCTTCGATGGGGTACTCGCGGTGGCGGACGCCCATCACAAGTTCCGTGCCGTCCTCGGTCTCCGTCGTCGCGCTGACGACGAACTCCTCGGGAACGTCCTCAGCGATGAGCGAGTGATAGCGCCCGCCCTGGAACCCCTGTTCCAGTCCCGCAAAAACACCCTTCTCGTCGTGGTCGATGGGAAACGCCTTGCCGTGAACCGGCTCCGGGGCACGACCGATGGTACCGCCGTAGGCGTACACCGCCGATTCGAGGCCGAGGCAGACGCCCAGCGTCGGCACATCGGGGCTGACCTCCCGGAGGACATCGAGCGTGACACCGACGTCCCGTTCGTTCTTCGGGTGGCCCGGACCCGGCGAAAGGATGATCGCGTCGGGGTCGAACGCCTCCACATCGTCGAGTGATGCTGTGTTCCGGACGACTTCGGTCTCGGCGTGCTCGGAGACGTATTCGACGAGATTGTACGTAAACGAGTCGAAGTTGTCGACGAACAGCACCCGGAGGTCGTCCCTGACGGCGTCCTCGCCGGCGGGCTGTGACGCGCTCATCGGGTCACCTCCTCGGGGCCGTCGGCTCCGGTCGCAGCCTCAGCGTCGTCAGCACTCCCAGCCGCGTCGACCGGTTCCCCTTCGATTTCTTCCAGCGCCGTCAACACGCCGTCCATTTTCTGCTCGGTCTCGACGTACTCGCTTTCGGGGTCGGAATCAGCAACGATGCCGGCCCCGGCCTGGACGGTAATGCGATCCCGGTCACCCTCGTCTTCGACCGTCGCCGAGCGGATGACGATAGCGAAGTCGGTGTCGCCGTCCCAGTCGAAGTAACCGACGCCGCCGCCGTAGGGACCGCGCGGCGAGCGTTCGAGTTCGTCGATGATCTCCATGGCGCGGATCTTCGGCGCACCGGAGAGGGTCCCTGCCGGGAACGTCGCGCGGGCGGCGTCAAAGGCATCCTTGTCTTCGGCCAGCCGACCCGTCACGGTGGACTCAATGTGCTGGACGTGGCTGTACTTGAGGACGTTCATGAACTCCGGGACCCGGACGCTGCCGGCCTCGGCCACCCGTCGCACGTCGTTGCGCGCCAGATCGACCAGCATCGTGTGTTCGGCCCGCTCCTTCCCGTCAGCGAGCATCTCACCGGCGAGGCGGCGGTCCTCGACGGGTGAGTTCCCGCGCGGACACGTCCCCGCGATGGGGTTCGAAACGACGTGGTCGCCCGCGACGGAGACGAGTGTCTCCGGGCTCGCGCCGACGATGGTCAGGTCATCGTAGCCCAGCAGGTACATGTATGGCGATGGGTTCACCGCCCGGAGCGCCTCGTAGAAGCCCAGCGGGTCGACCTCACCATGCAATTCCCGCGTTCGGGAGATGACGCCCTGATAGATGTCACCCGAGAGGACGTACTCCTTTGCGCGTTCGACAGCGTCCTCGTACTCGTCTCTTGGGCCAGCAACTTCGTCTTCGCGGCGGAAGCCGCCGGTCGAAAGCGGTGACAGATCCGTAAGAACGGCCTCGACCCGCTCGGCTTCGGCGGCCAGTTCGTCGTAGCGCTCGCCAGCGTCCTCGCCTTGCCTGACAACAGGCGTGAACACGAGCGAGACAGTGTCCTCGACGTGGTCGAACCGGACCGTCGACGTGGTGAGAACGAACTGCGCGTCCGGGAACCGGGAATCCGGGCGGTCTAAGCCAACCTCGTCGAGCCAGAGGTCGTAGACGGCGTCGTACGAGAGGAAGCCCACGAGGCCGCCTTCGAGGTGCTGGCGGTCCATCGCCGGGAAGTTCCGCAGCGCCACATCGGGCATCGCTGCCCGCAGGTCATCAACCACGTCGCCGCCGTCGGTCGTCACGAGGTCGGCGTAGCGGTCATCGAATGCCTCGACCTCGCTCTCATCGCCGGTCACAGTAACTACGGCGCGCGGGTCGTAGCCGACGAAGGAGAAGCGGGCGTGTCGGTCGTCCGTCTCCGGCGCGAACGCGCCGTCGGGGTCACTGGAGGCGACCTTCTCGGCGCTTTCCAGCAGGAACGTGTAGTCGTTTGCGGCCACGTCGCTTGTGCGACCGGTCAGCGCTGCGTATGCGGTCAACGGCTCCACGTCGACATCGAGTTCCGCGGCGGTGCGGACGACGACTGGGCGGTCCGCCTTTGCGTGTTCGACGAACTCCTCGCGGGAGATATCGAGGGTCATACTGCGCCCTCCGACGCTCGCTTTGCGTTCCGGACGAACCGTCCAACTGCGTCGTGGTCTTTCGTGCCGCCAGCGGACTCCACGCCGCTCGCCACGTCGACGGCGAACGGTGCGACCGTCTCGACGGCCTCGGCCACGTTCTCGGGAGTTAGTCCACCGGCCAGCACGACGGGAACGTCAAGCGAGTCAACGAGGTCACGCGTGCGCTCCCAGTCGTGTGTCTCGCCCGTGCCGCCGCCGCCGTCGGCGTCGACCGAATCGACGAGCAGGGCGTCGGCATGGGCGGCGTAGTCTGCAATAGTCGGTGCGTCCGTCCCAACCACAGCGATGATGTCTTGTGTGACTCGGCTGTTGAGGGCCCCAAGCTCCGCCGGCGAGAGGCTGTCATGGACCTGCACCGCATCGGGTTCGACCCTGTCGATGCGCCTGACGGCCTCCTGAACCGTCGTCGGCATCGTCACCAGCACGCTCGTCACGAAGGGTGGGACGCCCTTGACGAGCGTCTCGGCTGTTTCCTCATTGACTTCCCGCGGTGTGTCGACCGGGACGCCGTGGATGACGCCGACCGCGTCAGTACCGGCCCTAACGACAGCGTCGCGGTCCGCGCTGTCTGTCACGCCACAGATCTTCACGCGCGTCATGCACCGATCAGGTCGTCGAGTTTGTCGGCCGCCGCGCCCGACTCGATGGCCTGTCGGGCCTGTTCGACTCCCGCTTCATGCGTGTCGGCGACGTCAGCGACGTAGATGGCCGCGCCGGCGTTGGCGAGGATGATGTCCCGCTTCGCGCCGGTGACTTCGCCCGTGACGATGCCGCGAAGGTCGGCAGCGTTCTCTTCCGGCGATCCCCCGGAGATAGCCTCGATGTCACGTGTCTCAAGCCCCATGTCTTCCGGAGTGATGGTGTACTCCGCGATCCGGTCGCCGGTGACCTCTGCGACGACCGTCTCGCCGTGGATAGCGATCTCGTCAAGGCCGTCGCCGTGGACGACCAGCGCCCGCTCGACATCCAGTCGGGCCAGCGCCTCTGCCATCACGGGCACGAGGTCCGGGTCGTAAACGCCCAGCACCTGTGCGTCCGCGTCGGCAGGGTTTGTCAGTGGGCCGAGAATATTGAACACAGTCCGCATCCCGAGTTCCTTTCGCGGGCCGATGACGGCCTTCATCGCCGGGTGAAACACTGGCGCGAGCATGAAGCCGATGCCGTCTCGTTCGATCGTCTCCTCGACGTCCGGCGGTTCGGCCTCGATGTCGACGCCGACCTCTTCGAGCACGTCGGCGCTCCCCGAAGATGAAGAGACAGAGTAGTTTCCGTGTTTGGCGATAGGGACGCCAGCCCCAGCAGCGACGATGGCACTCGTCGTCGAGACGTTGATCGTGTTGTAGTCGTCGCCACCGGTCCCACAGGTGTCGACAAGCCCCTCGCGGTCGGGCCGGATGGTCCGTGCGGCGTCGCGCATCCCCTCGGCAAAGCCGGCGATCTCGGCCTCCGTCTCCCCTTTCGCCCGCAGTGCCGTCAGGAGCGAACCGATCTGTGCCTCAGTTGCATCCTCGAAAACAGTCGTCGCAACGGCCCGAGCCTCGTCCTGTGTCAGGTCATCACCGTCAGTGACGCGTTCAATATACTCTTGCATTGTATTCACCAATGAACTCTTTCGTGTTGTGATGTACAAATCCGTACATTGACTTAAGCCTATCGGGACCCCTGCTCGCTGACGAGTATGTGTGGGCAATCAACAGACAACGTGGCGATACGGAATTCGAAACCTTCAATTATACCCACCGGAAACAATGTGGTGTACCTCGCAGTGAGGGTTCGTGGTCTAGGTCGGTTATGACACCTCCTTGACATGGAGGAGGCCGGCGGTTCAAATCCGCCCGAACCCATCCTCTTAAGGCAGTTTCACTCCGAAGCGACAGGTCACTTCGTTACTGTCGTGTCACTTCGTTTGGAGGTGAGGGAGTGTGAGCCGGACTGTCGAACTCCGGCCGCCGATTTGCGACTACTGCGGGTGTTTCATCCACGACCGAGACCAGCAGTGTCCGGCTCGTGAGGACGGGAGGCGGTGTTATCCATGACCGCCGAGTGCCATCTCTGCGGCGGTCCCCCGGACAACATCGACGGCAACAGCTACCTCTGTGACGACTGTCTCGCCCGACTGGAGGGGCGTACCTCGGAGGAAACGACCGAAGCCGACGTCGACGAGACTGCCCCCTCTACCGTCGGGACGGGTATTCTCCCCACTAACCTCGAAGACCGTGAGCGCTGGATCGCCTGGAAGGAAACCGACGACGGGCGAAAGGTCCCCCGGGCCCCATGGGAAACCGGGGGCGACGCGTTCGTCAGTGCCCAGGATTCCGATGTCTGGGTCGACCTCGCCACAGCTGAGGCCTGGCTCGACAAACTCTCCGGGTTCGACCTCGCGTACAACATTCCCGACAGGGACGACCACGAGACGGACCTCGTGCTCATCGACTACGACGACGCTCGGAATCCGGAGACCGGCGACATCCACGCCACTGTTCGCGAGCACATCGACCGTGCCGACAGCTACGCTGACGTCTCGACGAGCGGGACTGGTGTCCACATCCTCTGTCGCGGCCAGCTGCCCGACGGGGTCAAATCTATCGAGGCAACGCTGCCCGAAGACGAGGCCTTCCCCGACGCCGAAATTGAGGTGTACGACTCTGCCCGGTTCGTCGCCATGACCGGCACGCACATCGCGTCAACGCCGGCGAAGACGACGCGGTGTCAGCAGTTCATCGACGACCTCGCCGACGACTACACGACCGTCGCCGAGGGTACGCCCGACGAGCTGATTCAGGAACCGGAGAAGACCGCTGCCGAAATCGCCGACGTCGAGACGACCAGCGACATGCAGGACGTCCTCGACGCCATCCAGCACACGGGCCCGCGTGACATCCGCCTGCGGTCAACCGTCACACAGGAACGCTCCGACGGGACGACGTCGATGGATCCCTCCTGGGCCCAGAGCAAGAGCGGCACGCGCCTCGCTCAGGTCGGCGACAGCTGGGTCTATCGAAAGGGCATGGTCGGCCTTGATGCCCTGCAGGTCGTCGCCCTCGAGGAACGTATCATCACCACCGAGACAGAGTACCCCAGTGGCGAGGCCTTCTGGCAGGCCGTCGAAGCGCTTCGCGGCCGCGGTGCGCACATCCCCGAGTTTGAACCCAGCGAAGGTGACATTGACCACACGGCTGTGCTGCCCGATTCGCTGTCGATTGACACGTCACCGCCGACGTGGGACTGGCAGAACCCCGGTCACGACGACAATCTCTCGATCGGCGATGCCCGCGCCCGGACGACAGAGAAGGTCGTCGGCGCCTACCAGCGTAACGACCAGGTTCTCATCGAGGCGCTGCCGACGATGGGCAAGTCCTACGGGTCAATCGCCGCCGCGGCCGAGACCGGCGAGCCCGTGACGGTCCTCACCGGCCGCGGGCGGAAAGAGCAGTACGCCCAGTTCAAGGAGTGGTGCGAGACCCACGGACTGACGTACAAGGAACTCCCGTCGTTCACCCACGACTGCCCGACAGCCGCCGGTGACCACGGTGAGGAGTGGCGCGAGACTGTGATGGACTGGTATCGCCGCGGTGCCACGCCGAAGGCCATCCACAAATTCGCCGAGGACGTCCTCGGGAAGCCACTGCCCTGCCAGGTCGACGACGAGGGCAATCACGTCGGCTGTCAGTACGCGCACCTGTGGAACTTCGACCCCGAGACCGACGGCAGTACCGACCCCGACGAGGATGTCGCGATTGACGTCCTCATCGGCCACTACACCCACGCCTACAAGGAGAAAGTCACCACCGGGCGGACGGTCGTGTTCGACGAGTTCCCCGACGGGGCCTATGAGACGACGCTTGCCGGCGACTGGCTCCAGGGCGCGGTGAGTTACTGGCTGTCCACGGTCGACGCCGTCTCGTTCGACGACTACACCGACCTCATCGAGAACCGCGATGACGACGGACGGCGAGCCGACGCACTGGCGTGGTTTCTTGACGACAGTGAGGAGGCCCTCGACACAGCCGAGTCGCTGGTGTTCGATGACGACAGCGCTCACGCCGCGGCCCCACTGGCCGCGTTCGCGATCCTCGCCGGCGACGACCTCGGTAACGGCTTCGAGGCCGCCGACCTGCAGAACGTCGGCGCCGCCACATTCGACCGCGAGACGGGGCAGGTGTCGCTGCTCCAGCCACCGAGCCTCGACTACACGAGTGGCATCGTCGCCCTCGACGGGACGCCGACGAAGCGGATGTGGGAGCTCTCGCTCGGCGTGCGGTTGCATCTCCGGCCTGTCCTCAGCAAACCTGAGCGGAGCGAGTACATCTCTGAGGTCCTGAACCTGAATCTCGTCCGGACGACCGACGCGGTCAAGCCCTACAACAGTGCTGACCACGTCACCGTCGAACAGGACGCCGCGCTGTTGGAGGGCATCGCCGACGCCCACGGTGAGCGACCGTCGCTCATCACCTCTTCGACGGCCGAGGGCGAGTACGACGCTGCCGGAGTGGCCGACCTCGTCGACGAGACGAAACACTACGGGAACGTCCTCGGATCCAACGAGTTCAAAGAGAGGCGGCTGGGCGCTGTCATCGGGTCGAACCACTACGGCGACCGGTTCATCAAGAAGTGGGGCGCCTACGCCGGCGAGGCTGTCGAGCGCAATGCCGAGAAAGGCGCCGGCCTCTCCTACACCGGATTCGGTGACCGCGTGCTGACCCACATGCGCGAGCACGACACGCTCCAGGCAGCGATGCGGTTCGGCCGCGACGGGAACGGGGCCGTCGTCTACGTCCACACCGACACGCTGCCTGACTGGGTTCCCATCGCCGACGAGGGGCACGTGCTCACCACCTGGAGCGATGGGATGCGTCAGGTCGTCGCTGCGGCGGCTGACCTCAAGGAGTGGACGACTGCCGACCTCGCCGCCCATCCCGACGTCGACATCGGCGAGCGGCAGGTCCGAGCCCATCTCACGACACTCGCCGAGAACCACGACGTCGTCGCCCGCGAAGCCGAAGGCTGTGCGTTCGTCTGGCGCGACAACGGCCTCCACCGGCTGGGCGACCACGGCGAGGTCAAGCTCACGCCCATCGACCTTGATGACCTCAGCAACGAGGAAAGTGCGGAACTCGCGCGTAGTAGTACCTATACGTGGCAGTTCCGCACTCCAGTTGAAACGCAGGGGATGCCAACTCCTGACAGGGGTGGTTCGCCCGGGGCGAGCGACAATCACGCCGCGACGGGAGGTGGCCCACCGCCGAATGAGTCAGACTGAAACGGGCTCGCAGGGGGCTTCGGCCCCCACCGACGAGCCACAGCACTGTCCTGAAACCGCACCCGGCCAGTGCAAGGCCATCGCTGTCTCGACGAGTCAGCGGTGTGAACGCGACGCACTGCCCGGGGTGGTCTACTGCACGCTCCATCTCGACCGCGTCGGCGAGGATTTCACGGGCTAAGCGTGCTCGAAAGCGCCGCTCGTGGCAGTTCGTGAAAAACCATCCCCGAACTATGCAGGTGTGGCCTGTATTTCCTGCCGAGGAGAACTATGAGCACACTCGTCCCAAAGCGGGTCAAGGAGACCCCGGCCAGCGCACGGCTGGTCTACACCGCCCTCGACGTGAACGGGCCGCTGGAAAAGGAGGCCCTGATCGACGAGACGGGCATCGCGCGGCGCACCGTCAACAGCGCCCTTGCTGCACTTCGCGAGCGGGGGCTCGTCGAGGCGCGCGATCACCCGGTCGATCACCGGCGGCGACTGTACGCCGCCGCGGACCAATGACTACCCGCCACGACGCCGGTTCGAAGCCGAGGGCAAGCCGTGGCCAAGAGCGCATAAATTACACCAGGAGTGCTCGATCGTGCCGATTTCGACCGAATGGCCGAGAAAAACGCCGGGGTGATCACCTATGACCGATAACGCGAGCGCCCACGCCCGCGAAGCGGACGACGCCGGCGACTACGATGACCTGCTCGCGACCCTCGACATGCTGGAAAGCGAGACCCTCCGGAAAGTTGAAAACGGCCGTGTGTACGACGCCAAGAACGAACGGGTGCGCATCAAGTGGATCCGCATCGCGAAGGACGTCATTGCGGAGAAGAGAAAAGTCATGGCCGACCGCGATCTCCAAGAGTTGAGCGAGCGCATCGAGCAACTCGAAGAGCGTTCCGACGATCCCACCGGATCCAACAGGGGGCTGCCATGAGACGGAGTAAACGTGAGCTGCATCGAGCATTGGACAACCTCACTGAGGATTCAGACAGTCCCGAGCCCAGTGAGGTTGTCTGGGAGGACGAGGCGGGCGAGTGGTACGATAGTCCCGACAAAGAGGGGAAGCCACTCGACCCCGACGCCGTCGATCCGGCGATAGTCATGAGCGAAACCATCGTCGAGACTGACTGGGAACTCAACCAATGACTCGAAAAAGCAAGCGGGAGATCGAACGTAGGATTGAGGACCTCTCAGACTCTGAGGAAAGCCGGTTTAAGGACGTTTGGATAGCGAGCGCGAAGGATGAGGAGAAGCGCACCGAGCAAGAACAGCGGATGCTCGATGTCTTCGAGGACCAGGAAAATCTCTCAGATTGTGAACTCGCACGCTACCCGTGGTTTGGAACTGGAAGACATCATGACTCGACGTAGTAGACGCGAACTCGAACGCGCCGTCGACGAGTTGGATGGCCAGAGATCGTTCACCGTCGCTGACTTCATGTGGGCCGATTTGAAGGACTACCACGGCGGTCGGCTCACGCCAGCTGAGCGGCGGTTACTCCAGGATCCAGAGGACCACCTTACGCCGGCAGCACAGACGCAGGTGGATACCGAAGAACGATGACACGCAAGAGTAAGCGCGAATTGGAGCGCGCGGTTGACGACCTGCAATCGGCCGGCGGGGATACGATCGACTCGCAAGCCGAGGCCTACGCCGCACTTGTCGCGGCGGCCTGCGGGCATTCATCACATAGACCGGCCGAACTCGAGTGCGCATTCGAGCGCTGGCCGTCCGTCGCGGAGGTGCCTTCTCAATGACCCGACGCTCGAAACGCGAGTTGTCGAGTGCTGTCGATGCCCTTGACGACGGTGCCGACCCCCCGTTAGCGGGGCTGATTACAGTCATCTCGACGGAATACAACGGCGGTTCAGTCGAGTTCCTGAACGACGGGCCCGGCGCCGTCCTCATCAACGGCGAGCGACACCGTCTCACCGAGACCGCCCGCAACAAGCTCTTGGAGGGGTCGACGTGACCCGGCGTAGCAAACGGGAGTTGTCACGTGCTATCGACGACCTCGATGGCCAGTCGTTGCCTGAGACCTCGATAGCCGAACTGCTCTCGGCTGACAACGTGGAGCATCGGGGCGACGTCGCCGCATATGTCGACGGGCAACTCGTTGCGATTCCGTCAGCTGTCGCGGAGGTGCTCTTTAGCCGATGACCTTCGATCCAAGCCTCGCGGCGGGCGCACGAGAGGTGAGGAGGGACTGGAGGTGAGTTGCTCCATGCCTCGTCCTGGGTCCCGAGAATCGGCGGCTGTCCGGCGGGCGCTCTCTAGGCGCTGGGGCGACTCCGCCAAGACGGCCGAGTCGGTGTACGGCGACAGCGACATCGTCACGGTGGTCTACGACCTCGGCCGGCCGATGTCCGGCACTGCTCACGCGGAGTGTCTCGGCGGCGTTGCGCACGCGCTGGCCGCCCTCGCTTCGAAGGGCACTGCGCCGCGTCTCCTTCGAGGCGTCTGTCACCTTCCGGATGAGCCGATCCCGCTAGTGTGGCTGCTCCGGCGCGAATGGGCCTGCGCGGAACAGACTGGCGAGATGGACGATGTCGACTTACTCGGGCGCGTCGCCGCCACGTCGCCACTGTTCGGCGATGTCGTTGACACCAAACCGCGACACGGAGTTCTCTAACAATGGTATTCGATGAACTTGAGATCGGCGCGGAGATTGCGACGAAGGGCTTCACCAGCGGCGTTGACCGGATGGAGTCCGCCTCATCGGACCTTGATCGGGCGGCCAAGGAGTTGTCCACGTCCGCCCAGCGGGCTGCCGAAGGCCTAGACGATATCGGGGCCGAAGCCGTCTCGACGGCGGCGGCCACGTCGACCGCGGAATCCCGCACGGACGCACTCGGTGACGAGCTCACAGGGACGGCACGGCAGGCATCCGTAGCCGCGAACCGCCTCGACGCAGTCGGCGACGAGATGACCGAGCAGGCGGCGAAAGCGTCGACGGCCGCCACCGCCACGTCGGGATACGCTGGAACCACATCAACGGCTGCCCTCGCGTCGGGAGGGCTGGCAACGGCGATGTCGGCCTCACTCGTCCCGGCCTTCGCAAGTCTCGCCTCTATTGCCGGCCCGCTGGTGGCGACACTCGGCGGCGTCGCGGCCGCGGCTGGCAGTCTGGCGACAGCCTTTAGCACCGTCATCGGGACGGGCGTCCTCGCGTGGGGCGACAAGCTAGCGACCCAGAACAGCAAACGCCTCCAGCAGATCAACCGGCAGATCACTGAGTTGGAGGCGCTGGAAGACACCGAAAAGGGGCTGACCAAGGCCCAGCAACAGCAGCTCCAGTCGCTGAAAGACCAGCAGGACAAACTCGAAGATGCGACCGGCGCGGCGGGGGCACTCTCCCGTCGGTTCGGGAAGCTCAAAGACCGCATCGCCGAGATCCTCATCCCGCTGGGTCAGCAGTTCATCCCGTTGATCGAGGACGCTGTCGGTGCACTCCCCACCCTCGTCCAACGGATGGTCGACAGCATCGGCTCGCTGTCTGCATTCCATGACGAACTCCGACGACTCGGTGGCATTGCCATGGACGTAATTCCGTCGTTGACGGGCCTCGTCTTTGACTTCGCTCGGGCCGCGCTACCGGCCTTCCGTGACTTCGTCGGCCTCATCCGCTCGCGAGCGGGGCCGGCGCTGGACCGCATCGGGACAGTCGCGGCCGAAACCGGCCCTGAGTTCAAGGCGCTGGCGGGGGCCGTCCTCGGTCTTCTCGGCCCGATCACAACGCTGGGCGTGACGGCGACCAACACGCTCGTGCCGATCTTCACGGACATCATCGAGACAATTACTGACGCCGTCTCGTGGTTCAACGAGCTGCCGGCCCCGATCCGCCGCGTTGCCGTCGTCGTCGGAACGCTCACGCCGGCTGTGACGGGGGCCGTGACAGCTATTGCTGGCCTCGCCTCGGCCGGGTCGGCAGTGACGGGCGCACTCACTGCTGTGAGTGCCGCTATTGCTGGGCTGTCGGCCCCGATCCTCGCGGCCGGAACAGCGGTCGCTGGCCTCGCAGTCGCCTTCAAGACGAATTTCCTGGGTATCCGCGACAGCGTCATGCGCTTGGTCGATGTGTTCCAGCAGCAGTTCGCCCCCGCGCTTGAGCAAGCCAGAGAGTTGGCACAGACGATCACGCGGACGATCCGCAACGTCTGGGCCAAACGCGGTGACGAAATCATGTCCCAGTTGCGGGATATCATCCAGCTCATCGAAGTCAGTCTGGCGGACGCGATGCGGTTCATCGCCCCGATTGTCAAAACGGTGTTGAGCGGACTCACCGCGCTCTGGAAAGAGCACGGCGAAGCAGTCTATACTGCGGTCGCTGACCTCCTTCTGGGGGCGCTGAACCTCTTGGAGACAGGCATCCGAAACGCCCGGACGGCCGTCAATACGATTCTGGCGGCGTTGCGAGGCGACTGGGACACCGCCTTCCAAGGGATCAAGACCATCGTCACGCGGACGCTGGGGGCCATCGAATCGTTCCTGACGGGGCCGGCGAGGTCGTTCCTCACGACGGCCTGGAACGTCCTGACCGATCTCGCCGGCGAGGCCTGGCAGGCGCTGAAGACGACCATCATCGGCGACGGTGGCAGTGGCGGCATCGTCGGTGGCCTCATCACCAGCGTCAAGGACTTCCTGGCGGGTGGCGGGAAATCGCTCATCGATCAGGGCTGGACAGTCCTGTTGGAGGCCAGCGAGCAGGTCGTCACGACGTTCTTCACACTCGCAGGCCGGCTGGGGACCGTCATCAAGGACTTCATCGGCGCGGTGAAAGAATACTTCACCAGCGGGCAGGCGCTGACCGATCTCAAGGCCGGCGCGGAGGCACTGGGCACGGGCATCCGCACGGTCTTCCTCACTTGGTTCAACATCAACAAGAAACTCGGCCAGGTCATCAAGGACTTCATCGGTGCGGTGTATGATTACATTGCCACCGGCCAGGCACTGACGGACCTGAAAGAGGCGTTCGGCCTCCTCGGGCAAGGCGTGCTCGCCGTCGTCAAGACGTGGTTCAACATCAACCAGAAAATCGGGCAGGTTGTCAAGGACTTCATTGGCGACCTCTATGATTACATCGCGACCGGACAGGCACTGTCGGACATGGAGAAGGCGTTTGGCATCCTGACCGATGCGATCATGGGCGTTTTCGAGTCGTTCGTCAAGGGTCTGTTCTACGGGTCGCTTATCAAGGACCTGTTCGACGATATCGCCAGCTACGTCGGCGAGGGTGGCGACGGCTTCACCACCATCACCGGCGCGTTCGATGCGGTGGTTGGTGCGCTCACCTCCCTCTTCGAGGGATTCAAGAAGGCGATTGTTGGCGAGGGCGGGTCGGGCGGCCTCGTCGGGACGCTCGCTAGCGGCATCGAGGGCACGCTGGGGAGTATCGATGTCTCCGGCGTCAAATCAACGCTGCAGGGCGTCATCGACAAAGCGGCGAAGGCTATCAGCAAAATCAAAGAGGCGACGGGGATGTCGATTGATAGCGGCGAGAGTGATGGTGAGGACGGCGGTGAGGAAGACGATGAAGGTGACGACGGCGGGAGTAGCCGCGACACAGACGTGTCGCCAAGCAACCCATCGCCGGACTATAGCAATGGTGGCGATACCGATGTGTCGCCAGATATGCCAGCGCCTGGGTCTGGCGAAAGTGGTGATACGGTCGGCGGGGCACCCGTCAACGAAACGAGAGGCGGCGGCACAATCCCCGGCTTCGCCGAGGGCGGATACGTCACCGGCCCGACGGCGGCGATGGTCGGTGAGGGCAACGATGACGAGTTCGTCACACCTCGAAGCACGATGGAGCGCATCCTCGCTCGGGTCGCCGAGGAATCAATGGGCAGCGCTGGCGACGGTGGCGACACCTACCACTTCGACATTGATGTCGACGGCAGTAGCGACATGAGTGAACGCGAACTCACTCGGGTTGTCAAGCAAGACTTGGCCCGCGAACTTCAGCGACTCAGCACGCGATAAGCGACAGGCTCGGGGATTGGCAGGATTGGGTAGAAAACCCGTGTGGGATGGGGATTTGGGGGATGGCGGACACCGTGGTGAGAGTGTCCGCGTGCGAGCGGACTCGGCGGTAAATTAAGAGGGTTCTGGTCCGGCATAAGGAGCGCGTTTCACACGTCCCTGATGATAGTCATTCAACGAGGGGTGGGACACTCGAAAGAATGTCAATGCACCTATGTTTTAACTACTATCTCTTTGAAATTTGTGTATGTCTTTCACAGATCGCGTGCCATTGATGAAGCCGGGGGCAACGAAGCGCAATATTGCGTTGGGACTGATCTATGCTCTCTGTTTGCTGGTTATTTATCCGCTCCTGCCTTTCATCATCGGGATTATGGTGTGGGGAAACTGGTTGGGGACCGCGGAACGACTCAACCTACTCCCGGGCATCAGCTCGGCTGGAGGATTCAAGGCTGGTGGAGTCGCGTTCGTCTACTTGTTCGTTCTCGTGGCGATAATCGGCGGTGTTTCTCCAGTCCCAGCCGACGGGACTACTGATAGCCAAACGACCATCGATTCACAGTCTGGCAGTGGGTCGCCTGGAACAGCAACAGCCACACCAACCGAGACGCTGACGGCATCAACATCAGTGCCGACAGCCACGGCAACACCGACAGAAGAAGCGTCTCCAGTGACCTCATCGCCTGCTCCAGCAACGACGACACAGCCAACGGAGACCGAAACGGAACTGGCTGAAATATTCGGAGACGAGACGGAAACACACGACACGTCAACCGAGTCCGTGAAGACGCCCACGCCCACACCAGAACCAACTTCGACACCAGAATCCACACCAACACCTAATCCGGAACCGCGGACTGAATATAGAGTTGCCATCGATCGCATTGTCGATGGTGACACAGTCGAGATTCGATACCAGAACGGAACCACAGACACGCTACGATTACTCGGAATCGACACGCCAGAGGTACACGTAGAGACGGAGCCTGCCGAATGGGAGGGAATACCTGTCACTGATGGCGGGCGCGATCACCTGCGAGACTGGGGGCACAAAGCCAGCGAATACGCACGGGCAGAACTCGAAATCGGGGAGGAAGTCCGGATCGTTATTGACGACGAAGCCGACCGCCGCGGCAGTTACGGACGGCTGCTTGTGTACGTGTATGATGATGGCGAGTTGTTCAATCTGGAATTAATTAATCAGGGGTATGCGCGATTCTACGACACGACATTCGATAAGCGACCGCAGTTCCAGTCCGCCGAATCCGACGCCCAAGAGAATGATGTCGGTGTGTGGGACTATGGACAGGCGACGCCCACGGAAACGCCGACACCAACTCCTGTCCCAGATGGTGGGAGTGGGTTAGTAGTGAGTGAAATCCACGAAGACGCCGAGGGGAACGATCACGAGAACCTGAACGACGAGTATGTCACCTTCAAAAACACTGGTGATGAGACGCTGTCTATGGGTGAATGGACGGTCAGCGACGAAGCTGACCACGTCTACACTGTCCCGAACGGGTTCGAACTGGAACCGGGTGCTACCGTCACGCTCTATACTGGCGAAGGATCAAACACCGAGTCAGAACTGTACTGGAACGCCAGCGGCGCAGTCTGGAATAACGGTGGCGACACGATCATAGTTGAAGACGAAAACAGCGAAACGGTCCTTGAACGGTCCTATTGATCTTCGGTGTGATTTGACGACACCGGAATCTGGTCGAAAGCGGTAATTGATGGTTTTTAGAGCCGCCCATCTCGACAGTTAGAGCTGTCGTTTTCAGGCAATATAGCAGCACGCTGAAACGCAGTCCAATCAGCAATACATGGTCGTTTGACGTTGGCTACAGTGAAATGCTTCGAACAAAATTGAGTATCTGGGATTCGCGGCGGTTGGGTTGGAGATCCAAGTCCACGTTGACAGACATCGAGATCGCGTCAGACATAGAAACTTGGTCAGATTCTTCAAAATCTGCATCGGGGTAGACACCTCCTCCAGCAAGTATTGAGCCGTTCGATTTCCACCGGCCTGCAATTCCTTTGATTGGGAGTGTTCCCCCGCCGAAGCTCATTTTGTTACGGTCACTATGTGGAATATCTACTCCATCGATGGTTACCTCCTGAATGGGGTAGTCACCACGGACCACTTCGAATGTCTCTGCAGGTGTGTTCTGTGCATCCATTGTTCCAGACTGTTGGACGTTTTGTACGCCAAAATCGTTCATTGCACTTTTCAGATTACCGAGTATCGCCGAGTCGATTTTTTCACTTTGTAACCCAGTCGCCATTGAGAAAGTATCAGGGAAGATATCGACCCTAGCAGCGAATGCAACCGCGAATGGCCGGTCAATCTCTCCAAAGGTACTATCACTCACCTGCTGACGGAGTTGCACATCTTCGTACTGGGTGACGTGGCCGTGTGCAGTGTATTTGACCGGGCCTACAGATCCTTTTTGCAGCAACCGCGGTGACGAATCAGGTGTCGTGAGTTGCCACCTTTCTTTTGTATCGACAGATGGTGCTGGAACATCCTTGTCTGAGGGCGAACCGACGTCCGTATCAGAGGTACTCCCACACCCTGCAAGCGCTGATGTCCCGGCCGCTCCAAGAATAGATAAGAAGTGGCGTCGATTAACCCTTGTTTGGTTACCAGAGTCAGACATACGCTCAGTTACTATATTATATCACAAATGCCTTCGTCCAGTAGATAAATTTTACGTAGACGTAACAACTTGGAAACTATTGGTGGTAATTTTTGGACTACTACACCACTGGCTGGCAGTAGAGAAGCGGCTTACTCCCACGACCCGAAGATGACTCGCCGGCAGTGGGGGTGAAGCACATACTCCTCGGATGCAACATCGCTATCGGTCCCATCGCTGACGGTAACCCGCTGGCACTCGATGTTAGGAACTTGCTGACCACAGACCGCACAATCACCCTCAACAGTCACGTACCCGTCATGGCGGCCATGATATGCGAGTCTATTTTCTCGCTGTAATTCAGTGAGGGCCTCCTCAACCACATCCTCATTCGCGTGTGATCCCGCGACCAGTTCCTCAAACCCCTGTGGACTATTCATCTCAAGTGTGCTTATGATGTTGCGTTTGACTGCCTTCATACGCGCCACTTCTCAAGCGATGACTGAAGCTTTTCGCCGGCCAGTATTCGAAAACAGACTGTGCGTGCGGTTCAGTGTGCTCTTTGCACGCGAACACTCGTGTTCCCTATGAGCGATTGAAACTGCCACCAGCGAGGCAGTCGTTGGTCGTATACACCACATTTCACACAGCAAACAGACGAACCCAAACTCCACGGGTTCTCCGCAACCTTTACCGATTAAAATTATCTAAGCTGGACGACCGACTCTTTATCAGTGACATCAACTACCTGTCCGGGAGAAGTGTGAGCGTCATGTCCGGGAGAAGTGTGAGCGTCAATTTCGACCTCACAGAATGCCCCCTCTTCAATTCCGTCAGTCCGCCCTTCGTTACAGACGTATGTGCTTTCGTCGATTTTCTTCTTTGCGGTGAGTTGACATGTGATTTCCATGTTCAGTATTACCGTTTCAAGATTGATTATGCTTTGGTATTAGAAAACAGGGCCTACATAATCGTTTCTCTCAGGCCGATGCTTTTTCATTGCAGTCATATGTAGGAGATATGTTATAAAGGGGGCTCTACTTCATGATAGAAATGGTATACCGTTTCCCAATCATTAATATTAGTTTGTTCAAAGTCACCACCAATGAAACTCACCTGCGCAAAAGGTTCGATGTCCTCACAGTTATCAGAGCCTTCATTCTTCAATTTTTGCTGGCAATCTCTTACATCATCCCTCCGCTGAGGATCTGGAGAGTCAGATGGTGGGTACCATTCATCGACAGACAAAAAGCCCACAGGTCCCCCCTCTGAGTCTTCAAGCTTGTTGAGCGTCATGCGTCCCAATTTCAGGGGGTAACGGAGGGGTTCTCCTGAAGGTTCCGTCACATCCCAAACACAGAGTTCAAATTTCATTCCTTCCTCAACGAGCTCCAAGTGGTCTGGAAAACCCGCTCTAAAATTCCCATTCCCAATGATTTCAAGATCCAACTTCTCCACGTCTTTATCTTCAACAAACTGGGAATAATATTGTTGAGCGCGATAATTTTGTTCTATTATTTGTTCTATTCGGTCATGTTCTATCCAATTATAAACTCTCTTTGATAAGTATTTTATGATAGTATAATCTGACCCTAAAATAAGAGTCCCCAGACCGAAAATGAATGTGCCAAGTTCATCTCCAAGGGTCCAAGCAATCGGGATATTCTCGACTAAGAATCCGTTCTCTGTCATGGTTAACGACATCCACATAAGGACCAGTACAACAAAAGAGATGATTTGCTTTTTTCTGATCAATTCTGATCACTCTGTGTTTCAGTTCTCTTAACTGACAGTATCAGCTACAGACAATATAACGAAGTTCTAATATAAATCAGTTACTAAATTATGTAAGTATTTTTATATTTCCCCAAAATAAGTAATCAAAATACAAAATTAAATGAAAAACCACGAGTTAGTAACCATTAAAACATAAATTGCATTTTCGATAAGTGTATATTATAACTAAATATAATACAAATGGATGGTATTTTGCGCCTGAGCGTGCCTGACCAAACTATCTAATAGCTCGGTTAGCGATATTCACCGCCGCGTTGCAGTCCCGACAAACCCTCTCGACCGGACAGTCGTCGGTTGTGCACACAGCGACTTCGTCTCTAAGATGGCAGAGTTGTTCACAGACATGGCAGGCTTGACTGGTATACTTTGGATCGACGTAGGACACGGGTAGCCCCGTATCAAGCGCAACCTCGGTGATCGCTTTCTGGAGAGCGGGCAGTAGCCATGCCCCCATCTCGCCGGCAGTGCGACGTTCCCATAACGATTCTCCAGGGTAGTTGAGGTCTTCGAGCACGAGCAACGGCGTCGCGAACTCACCGGCGTAGCGAACAACCTGAGCCGCGGCGTCACAGAGCAGCGCCTTCACGGGCGCGTACAGCGCCGCGAAAGCCTGGGCCTCGCCCGTCGTCGTGTCGAACTCCGCGGCCTGAAGCATCCGTATCGTCTCAACGAGGGTGTTGAGACGCTCCCGCAGTGGCTCGCCGTCGACGATGAATGCATCCTCGGGATCGGCGTCGGCCGGCGCAGCAGCGACGAGCCGCTTCTCGCCGAGGTCAATGCCAATGGGCGTCACCGCATCGGGCTCAAGTGACGGGGCCGTCGTAGCGGCGGCGCTGTGGCTACTCATCGCTGTTCACCTCGTCGACGTACTCGCGGGGATCGACACCCTCAGCGTTCGGGTGGTCCGTCAGCTCCCACATGACGCCCCTCGGGATCTGGGGGAGTGGGTCACTCCACGGCTCCACCCCAGCAACTGGTGCGACCTGTTTCTCGACACGCTCTCGGGCCCGGTTCAGCGCCATCCGCAGAGCGATGACGTGCTCGGGCGTGATCTCACCCGGGTGCTCACCGTCGCCACAGAGCGCCATTTCGGCGTCGTGGAACGACTCTTGGAGTTCTAACCGAAGGTTGGTCAGTTCATCACGCAGCAGTTTGCGGCCGACCTGTTCCCAGACCCTCGCACCCTCATCCTCATCGCCGTCAGCGGCGGTCACAGCACCGTGGGTCACGCCGACCCCTCCCGCCCCTTCTCGGCGTCGATAAGGTCGAGCCACTGTTCATGGGCGTCAGGGTCAGCCTTGAGGCCCCTGTAGGCGATATCGGAACCGATCCAAGCCGCGCAGTCACCACAGAGGCGGCCGGTCTTCAGTGCTGGTAGGTCCGCCTCGCCCAGCGGGTACTCCAGTTCGATGCCGAAGCCCGTGTCGACGGGCGCGCCGCATTGGTCACAGACATCGTCGGGCAGCGCGTGATTTTGGATGAACTGGCAGACAGCACAGATGTCGGCCTTGAGCGGGGTGATGGGCTGGACCGTCGTTCGGTCGACCATCTCGGCCGGCTTGTTGGCGCCACAGATGTCGCACTCGACGGTCGTGGGGCCGTCATCGGGTGAGCCACTGCCGGCGGCCAGCGGCGTCGCGACGAGCGCGGCGGCTTCGAGGAACGCACGACGCTTAGGCATCCTCGCCCTCCTGGCAGACTTCGCGGCGGGCACGCGACACATCGGCCTCCAGGTCGACGCGTGGCGTCTCGGTATCAGCACGGGCCAGATAGCTGTCAATCACCGTGTCGGCAGTGAGGCCGAACTGGCTCTTCGTGCGTCGCCCCGTCGGCAGCGCTCGTGTCGCTGTCGTGAACCGCAGGACCCCGTCGTAGGGAATCTGCTTGCGGGCCTCGACCGCGCCATCGTCGGTCACGAGCAGCGTGAAATCCTCGTCACCGGCGTCTTCGACGACGAGCGTCATGCTTCCCCCTGCTGGACTTGGTAGAGCCCGTCGGCCAGTGCATCCAGCGCCTCCGCGTCAAGCGTAATCTCGACACGGACACCGTCGTCAGCCAGCCGAAGCGTGGCGTGTGGTTCGATGTTGGAGAGTGGCTGCCGGTCGGGCGTCTCCAGCCGCAGCGGCGTCTCAACCTCGGCGTTCATCGCCACACGGCCATCGACGATAGCGACCGTTGCGTCGACATGGTTGAGCTGCGTCATTCGTCGGCCCCTCCGACGTCGTGGAAGGTCGCGTGAGCGCTGTCGGGCGCGTAGAGCCAGCAGTTCGCACAGGGAAACTCCCCGAAGAACATGCCGCTGATGCCGGCACAGCGCTCGTGGCCGGCGATGCACGTCCCCGCGAGCGGGGCCTCGTCGTATTCCTCGCTCAGGTCGACGACGTCCTCGTCGTCCCCGTCGAGAATCTCGCCGTCGTCACCGGCGATAATAATACCACCGTCGGCAGCGGCGACCCGCAGCTCGGCGTCACAATGCTGGCCGAGGTCGGGGTCGACATCGCAGGCTGCGACGGCGTCGGCGGGGATCGCGTCAAGGCCCATCGCGAACCGGGCGCGGCGGATGTGCTTGCACACGACGTCGCGGTACTCCGCATCCCGGCACTCACACCGGCCTTCAAGTGTATCAACGATGTATTCTGACCCGGATTGGCTCGTGACGAGGGCGATGCCCTCCGCGCCACGGGCCTGGCCGACGTCAGGCGTGACCGTCAAGTACTGCTCCAAGGCGCGTCTCGTTCGGTCGGCTATGCTGTCGGTCGATGGGGCAGTCTGAAGTGCCCCGGAATCGTAGGCTGACATGCTGCTACCTGCAGCACGGTCGGGGGCGCTCCAACGCCCGTCGGCCAGTTTCTACGTGGCCGAACTCCCGTGCTTACCTACATGTACATCTGCCCCCAACATAAAACTATGGCCGCCATAGCTTTATGTCAATGGCAGCCATAGAACTACGTGGACTTTATGACTATACCGGACACCGAAGCCGCTATGGGCCGGACTACGATTCAGGTCAGTGACGAGTTAGCCGATGAACTGCATGATCGGAAGAGCCGTGGCGACAGCTACGAGGACGTGATCTGGCGGCTCATCGAGGAGCGAGACGGACAGGAGGATGGCAGCGATGAGTGACGACGAAACTCTCCCCGACGGCGAGCCTGGGTGTCTCGGTCGCGGTGAGGCGGTTGACGCACCGGGTTTCGAGTATTTCACCGGCGGTGACCACTCGTGACTCTCGAAGCGCCCGACATTACGGATGACTGGATACGGGAACACCAAGAAGAATTGCAGCGCGAAGCCAACAGCGATCTCCCACACGCCTGGGTCGCCCAACGGGAGCTTCAGTCTGTGGAGGAGTGAAGGAATGTTGATGGGGGCTTCGAGATCTCAGGTGTCGTCTCCCCCCGCATCATCTAATTTGTCACGAACATACTGGCGGCGCGCCTCTTTTGCCGCTTCTAAATCATCCTCGTCCATTGCAGGACTCTCCCATTCCGTAGCAAACATCCGGTTGATGTCTTTAGTACTGATTTCTGAAGCATCATCAGATTCCAGGTCTTCAACAGGTCGAAGGTTCTCTAATTCGATAGAAACAGTAACATCCGCCAGCATTCCTTTTCTTTTTGCGAAGTACTCTTCGAGCCCGATCTCTGCCATCATCGAAAAATCATGCAGGGCCGGTTGGTCTGCGCCCTCATTTGGAAACACCTGGGCATCATCAAGATCGTTCGCCCAAGCAAGAAAAGCGAGCATCTGTGGTAGTTGTATTTTAGCGGAGGGAGTATTGGCGACCTCTCGAGCGACTTCCTCTGTATCTCCTGACGAAGCTCGCGCCTCCATCTCTGTTTCAAAGATTTTCTCAATTTCGGCATGCTCTAAATACCGAAACAAAATCACAAAATCACCTACAGCTGTTGCGACCCGTTTTCGAATCCGGTTCTTTATAGCGCGGGCTTGGTCTGAAGTCAGTTCTTCGTCCCCTACTAACAGTTTCCGCTGCTTGCTGGTGAGGATTGCATTTGGCTTCGAATCTGAATCGGACATGGCGAACGCTAATGCGTACGGTACGAACCACTATAAACACACAGGGAATACTATAGGGTACAATGTCATCCTCGTCCCGTGAGGTAACGACCGTTCAAATTTCGCAAAAAACCCACCGGCGCTTGGTGGGGTTGAAACCTTACGATTCGGTTTCGTTCGATGACCTCATCGACGAGATGGCCGACGTCTACGAAGAAAACCAGCAATGACTCGCAAAGTCGAATCGAACGGTGGTGATGACCGGGCGTCACCAGCGCCCGCGAGCCACCGAAGTAAGCTGCGACGACGAGCACGACCGCCAAAGGCACGTACTCACGCTGGATTACGGACTCTAGCGGCTTACGCTTTTCGCGTGGTTCGTGCTCGGGGCGATTTTTCACCCCATGAGCGCACAGAGAACTGAGCCAAACGCCGAACAGTCCGTTGATCAACCCACTGACGGCCGAAGCTTTCCCGCCGAGCGCGCGTTCTCAGGCCCGCATGATGAGCCGGCCTGGCGACGTGTCGAGTCCAGCCCCTCCGTCGGCTGGCAAGAGATGTACCACGAGATGCACTGCGAATTACCCTACTTGGTCGATCCCGACGAGGTGACGAGTTCATGAACCACGCTGCCGCCACGATCACGCCGGTCTCCGAACCGAGGCAGTGTACCGAACCAGGTTGTGACGTCGCCGAGCTGCTCGCACGCGTCGACCCGGACGCCGATGGAACCGACACGCGGGTGCTGTGCCCGACGCATCGAGTCGAATACCTCCGCCAGGTGAGTGACCTATGAGCAAGACATCCACAGACGACGCACGTAGCTATCGTATCCAGATCGCCGGGACGCCCGACGGCGGCGACCGCGTGCCCGACCTGACGCCCCGCGAGGCCAGTGAGCGCTGGCTTAGCAAACTTCGGGTTTCAAAGGCTGAGTCGACCGTATCGAGCTACGAATATCGCTTGAAACACCTAATAGAGTGGTGTGAGGATCAGGGCATCACAGAGATCAACGAACTCACCGGCTGGGACATCGAGAGCTTCGAGACCCACCGCCGGGAGCAGGGGCTCTCGCCGCTATCCTTGAACAAGGAACTTGGAACACTCAAAAATTTCCTCGAGTATTGCAGTCGCGTGGAATTAGTCGATGAGAGCCTACCAGAGAAGGTCGACCCGCCGGATGTCCCACGGGACGACCACGTCGACGAGACACAGCTTCACGCCGACGACGCCGAGGCGCTGCTGGAGTACTACCGCAATAACACGGACGACCGTGTCCGCTACTCACGAGACCACGCACTGCTCGCGCTGGCCTGGTACACGGGCGCCCGCCTCGGTGGGCTTCGGAGTCTTGACGTCAACGACTACAACGCCGAGGAGGAATACGTCCAGTTCACGCACAACCCCGACCAGGACACGCCGCTGAAGAACGGTCGGGATGGTGAGCGGATCGTCGGTCTGCCGAGTCACGTCTGTGATATCCTCGATGGGTACATCGCGAAGGAACGCCACGAAGTATTCGATGACTACGGACGCGAACCACTGCTCGCCAGCCAGCTCGGGCGGGTTTCAAAAAACGCCCTGAGAACGTGGATGTACCTCGCGACAGTTCCTTGCCTACACAGCGATTGCCCACACGGCAACGAGCGACCGACCTGTGAGTTCGTCGACTACAGCCAAGCCAGCAAGTGCCCGTCGTCACGATCGCCCCATCAGGTCCGGACGGGCTCGATTACGTGGCAATTGAATCGCGGCGTCCCGCCGCAGGTCGTGGCCGACCGCGTGAACACGAGCGTCCGCGTAATCAAGCGCCACTACGATCAACCGACGAAGCTCGAAGAGATGCGAGAACGCCGGCAGGACCACCTCGACAGCCTGGATTTCGACGATGAAGGGGGTGAGGGCGAATGAGAGAAGCGCTTTCCGCCCGAACCCACTTCTACTGTTGCTACCTCCCAAGCGAAGCGAGTCGGCAGTGACTGATGGATTCGAACCTGACGAGTCGTGTCCGCGCATCTCGACGTCCGTCACACCGAATCCACCCGGACCCACTTTCGACTATCCTCGAGGCAGGGCTTTTGACGCCCATGTAGTTTGACAGGGCTGACATGGAACTCCCAATCCGACAGGCTCATCCCATAGTTTCTTGCCCCAACCGCGTTAGAGTCATCTATATGAGAGATCAGGTCCAGTCGGCGGACGCATTCGAACAGTTCGTCCTACTGGCGGTTGCAGAACTCGAAACAGCCGGCGAAACGCCAACCCACTCGTATCATGTGACCCAGACGGCGAAGGCACATCTTGCGGATATTGACCGACAGCCGTTCGGCGGTGTCGAGCGCCAGAAAGTCATCTCGGCGCTGGGCCGACTCGCCGATAAGGGGCTGTTGCTCACCGAACAGACGAAGTCAGCAACGGGGAAAGGACGGCCGGGGTACAAGCTGGCCGGGGATCCCGAAGAAGTGCTTGAAGTGCTGTCGGCGACAGATGAGTTCGAACCGTACGTCGACGCGGTCTGGTCCTCGTAACGGGTCCCACTCGTTAGATAGCGCTCACGCCGCTGCGCTCCTGATCGAGAGCGGGTGGCTGGCCCGCTTCGAGACGTTCGAGACGGTCTAGGATCGTGTGAACGACGTCATCTTTCGTACAGGGTGCGACGTGGACGAGTTCGTTGCCGTCGTACTCAGCCAACCCCATGACGGGCAGCGCCATGGCGTCGTACGCCGACTCCGCGACTTCTGAATCCACGGTCGTGTCCTGATAGAACGATTCGAGCGAGACATTGTTGCTCAGTGCCCACTGTTTGAATTCGGCGACACGGTTCAGAATGTACTTGCCTTCCTCCGTCCGTGCAGCGGCCGACTGTGGCGCGATCTGTTTGCCCCAGACGATGACGTTGAATCCGTCGATATGGTCGTTCTCCTTGAGCGTCTGGAGGCGGTCGATGACGTCTTCCTGCCGTTCGTGTGCGCCGTCAGGCAGCATCGACCGAACATACAGCTCGATATGAGATGTCGGGATAGTATCACTCATAGCTATCAGACGGCACTCTCGGCTGACACATATAGATACTGTGAGAGATGTCTACATAGTTCAGATAGCGGTTTCACGACGTAATATGGGAGAAATCAGCCGTTTTGGTGAGCTGCGAAACTTCCAGTCGTAACGCTGGCTCGGGTGCGGTTAACAGCTGAAAACGATATCGGATCTCTAACTATTCGCTGTTCGACCCGGACGAAAGACCGTGAAGATTCTCGTGAATACCGAGGATGAGCGCGGGAACGACGATCATGAAGATATGCTCCTCAATGGGAATCCCAAGGAAGTCGACACCGGTTCGGAGTTTGATTGCGAAGACACCGACAGTCAGCGTGTACCAGTCCCAGACGTACGCAATTGGATAGAGCACGACGATGGTCTTGGCGGCCATTCGAAGAGCGCGCGCACGCCAGAGCAACACGAGCGCAACAGTCCCCCATACCACTTCTGTGACCAGATACGTGTAGGGGCCGAAGACGCCGATGTCAGGCAGCATACAGCCACCTTAGATCCAAGGGCCTAAAGCTTAGTTCGTCTCTTGGTTTCCGGGGACTAAACCAACCTTGATAACCCCACACGTCGAATCTACGAATTGTGAAGAACGATGGATATTGCTGATATCGCCACCAGAGAATTTGTCGAGGTTGACGCCAACAAGCGCTTGGGGAAAGTCCGGTCTATCTTCGAACGCGAGAATCCCAAGGGTATCATCGTCACGGAAGACGGTGACTACGCTGGCGTTATCACGCAGAAACAGCTGGTCCAGTCCCATGTCGAGGACAACGCGAAAGCGGGGGCGATGACGCGCTCGGCACCGAAGGTCGAGCGTACCGATGACGTGCGCGAAGTCGCGCGCGTCCTCGTCGAGGGTGGTGTCAAGCTCGCGCCGGTGTTCGAGGCGGGCGAGCTCTGGGGTATCGTCACCGAGGACGATATCCTCGATGCGGTTCTCGACAATCTCGACGCGCTGAGCGTCGAGGACATCTACACGCGAGATGTCATCACGGTGTCCGAAGACACCAACGTCGGGCAAGTCGTCAATCTCCTCCGGAAACACGGCATCTCCCGGCTTCCGGTGCTCGGTGACGACGATGGCCTGACCGGGATGGTCACGCGCCACGATATTGTCGATGTCGTCGTCCGAGACATGAACAAGACGACGCGGGGCGACCGCTCCGGCGAGATTGAGCGCGTGCTCGATATGCCCGTCTACGACGTGATGAGCAGCCCGGTGGAGACGGCGAAACTCGGCGACTCTGTCGAGGACGCCGTTGCGCGGATGCTCGAAAACGACTTCGCCGGACTCGTCGTCACGCCGGAAGACGACGACACCCATGTCGCCGGCATCCTCACGAAGACCGACGTGCTCCGCGCACTGACGTACACCGAGGAGGAACACATGGACGTCCAGATCACGAACATCAAGCTGCTGGACACCATCTCCCGTGCGGACCTCCGGGCCGACATCGAAACGGTCGCGGACAAGTACGGAGCGATGCAGGTCCAGCACGCTCACGTTCGGTTCCACGAGCACAAGGAGAAGCTCCGTGGCACGCCGCTCATCCAGTGCCAGATCCGCCTGCGGACCAACAAGGGCCAGGCGGCCGGCTCCGGTGAAGGCTACGGCGCTGAAACCGCATTCAACGTCGCACTCGACAAGCTAGAGCGCAACGTTCTCGAACTGAAAGGCGTTCAGGCCGACGAGGAGTATCGCGGCCAACTCCTCCGAAAACTCGGCGAACTATAACCAGATAGTCTCTCTTTTCTACCGCTCGGCGACCTGCACGAGCTGCTTGCCGATGTTCTCGCCCTCGAACAGCCCGAGGAACGCGTCGGGCGCGTTCTCGATGCCTTCGGTGACGGTTTCTCGGTAGGAGATGTCCCCAGACGCGACCCACTGACCGAGCTGCTTCGTTCCTTCCTCGAACCGCGGCTCGAAGTCGGAGACAAGAAGGCCTTCGACGGTCGCCCGGGACTGGATGACCTGTGTCAGCTTGCGCGGCCCCACCGGTATGTCCTCGCTGTTGTACAGCGAGATCTGTCCGCAGACGGCGACGCGTGCGTCGGTGTTGAGTCGCGTGAACACCGCGTCGGTAATTGGTCCGCCGACGTTGTCGAAGTAAGCGTCGACGCCGTCCGGCGCGGCCTCATCCAGCGCGGCCTGATAGTCGTCGGTCGTTTTGTAGTTGATGCCCACGTCGAAGCCGAGGTCGTCTTCGAGGAACGAGACTTTCTCGTCGGAGCCGGCGAAGCCGACGACACGTGCGCCCTGAAGCTTGGCGAGCTGTCCTGCCACGGAGCCGACGGCCCCGGCGGCTCCGGTGACAACGAACGTATCCCCGGCGGACGGCTGTGCGACTTCTCGGGTGCCGAAGTACGCTGTCAGGCCCGGCATCCCCAGAACGCCGAGTGCTGTCGAAATCGGTGCGAGTTCCGGATTGACCTCTGTCAGTACCGGTCCGGGTGCTGTGGCGTACTCCGCCCACTCTAGCTCACCGGTGACGACATCGCCTTCGTCGAAGCGCGCACCGTTAGATTCGACGACTTCACCGACGACGGCACCCTTGAGCGCGTCGCCCACGTCCCACGGCTCTTCATACGATTCGCTGTCTCGCATCCGGTCGCGCATGTACGGGTCGACAGAGAGGTACAGCGTCTTGATGAGTACCTCGCCAGGCCCCGGTTCAGGGATTTCTTCTTCGGAAAGTTCGAACGTATCGTGGTCGGGAGTCCCTTCGGGGCGCTTTGCTAGCCTGTAAACGCGGTTTGTGTTCGGCATCACCCCTTATACACTTGTGACCCGAAAGGGGGCTTCGAAAGGAGAAACAAACACCGGTTTTATAGTTTATCTAATAATTATACACAGGTATTGTGCAGCCAGCCGAAAGTGCATCGCTGGTCGGGAACGCTGAAGTAGAAAAACACGTTTGAATCGCAGTGAGGGACAGGAATCGAGGTCGCCGGAGTTACTGGAAGCCGATCCGGCCACCGCTTCCGGCTTGGCGCTGCGGGCTGGAACCGCCTCTGAACTCCTCTTCCATCTGCTCGTAGTACTCGCGGATGTCGTCGGTGATGGTTGGCCGCACGCTGTCCATCGCCTGCCGGAAGTGTCGCATCTCGACTTCCTCCGCGTCGTCGTCCTCACGGAGAGCCTCAATGGCGGCCTCCCGGGCGATGGATTCGAGGTCTGAGCCGACGAATCCGTCGCTGACTTCGGCCAGTTCTCGCAGGCTCACGTCGGGCGACAGCGGCGTGTCGTCCGTGTGGATCTTCAGGATCTGCTCGCGGCCCTCGATATCGGGCTCGCCGATCATCACCAGCCGGTCGAACCGACCCGAGCGGATCAGCGCTGGGTCGATCATGTCCGGCCGGTTGGTTGCGCCGATGACCATCACGTCCTCCATCTCTTCCAGCCCGTCGAGTTCGGTCAGGAGCTGATTAACGACACGCTCAGAGACGTTCGACCCCATCTCGCCGCCCCGACCCGGTGCCAGCGAGTCAAGTTCGTCGAAGAAGATGATGGTCGGAGCGACCTGACGGGCCTTCCGGAACGTCTGCCGGATGGCCTTTTCGCTCTCGCCGACCCACTTGCTCAGCAACTGCGGGCCACGGACCGAGATGAAGTTCGCGTCAGTCTCGTTGGCGACGGCTTTCGCCATGAGCGTCTTCCCGGTACCGGGTGGGCCGTACAGCAACACCCCAGACGGCGGCGTCACGCCCATGCGCTCGAACTTCTCCGGGGAGTTCATCGGCCACTCGACGGCTTCCTGAACCTGCTCTTTGGGTCCGCTGAGCCCGCCAACGTTATCCCAGGACATCTTCGGGAGTTCGACCAGCACCTCCCGCATCGCCGATGGACTCACCTCGTTGAGTGCGCCCTTGAAATCGTCCCGTTTGATAATCATCCGGTCGATGAGACTCGGTGGGATGTCCTCCTCGTCTAGGTCAATCTCGGGGAGGTACCGCCGGAGCGCCTTCATCGCGGCCTCCTTGGTGAGACTCTCGATGTCGGCCCCGACGAAGCCGTGCGTGTCCGTCGCCAGCTTCGCTAGGTTCACGTCGTCGGACAGCGGCATGCCGCGGGTGTGAATCTGGAGAATTTCTTCCCGGCCCACTTCGTCCGGCACGCCGATCTCGATCTCGCGGTCGAAGCGGCCCGGGCGACGGAGCGCCGGGTCCACGCTGTCGACGCGGTTCGTCGCGGCGATGACGATGACTTGCCCCCGTGATTCGAGGCCATCCATCATCGTCAGCAACTGGGCGACGACACGGCGCTCAACCTCGCCGGTCACATCCTCACGCTTGGGCGCGATGGAGTCCAGCTCGTCGATGAAGATGATCGAGGGCGATTCCTCACTCGCGTCCTCGAATATCTCGCGTAACTGCTGTTCGGACTCACCGTAGTACTTCGAGATGATCTCGGGGCCGGCAATAGAGAAGAAGCTGGCCGAAGTTTCGTTGGCGACTGCCTTCGCAAGCAGCGTCTTTCCGGTGCCGGGTGGCCCGTGGAGCAACACCCCCTGTGGCGGCTCAATGCCGAGCTTCTTGAATATCTGTGGGTGTTTCATCGGCAGCTCGACCATCTCTCGCACCCGCTGGATCTCGTTTTGCAGCCCACCGATGTCCTCGTAGGTGATGCCGCCGCCGGTCTTCTCGAAGCCGGAGATCGGTTCCTCGCGGAGTTCCACCTCGGTGTCTTCGGTGATGAGACAGACGCCTTCGGGCTCGGTTTCGACGGCGATGAGCGGGATGGCCTGTCCGGGCGAACGCATGAACGGGTGGTTCGTCGAGGACATCACCGGGACGATGTCGCGCTCGACGACGGGCCGTTTCAGTATCTGCCGTTTCACCATCCCGGCGGCGTCGGAGCCGAACTGAACCGACGCCTCCTCGGGCGGGGCAAGCACGAGCTTGTCGGCCTTCTCGGCCTCGGCCTTGCGGATCGTGACGCGCTCGCCGATACCCACGTCAGCGTTCTGGCGCGTGAAGCCGTCAATACGGACAGTATCGGTGTTCCAGTCCTGCCGGTCGGCCCGCCACACCTTGGCCGCAGTCGTATCGCTCCCTTCGATTTCGATGATGTCACCGGGGGAGAGCTTGAGGTGCAACAACGTATCGGGGTCAAGTCTGGCGATACCGCGTCCCGAGTCGTTCGGGTACGCCTTCGCCACTTCCAATTGGACTTCGTTCATAGTAGAGCCTGCTTACAACGAACTCGGGTAGCCCCGGAGATATGCTTTATGCTACCGGCGGGCAAGACGCACGGCGACGGGTTTATATGACACCTAATAACACACCGCACAGTAGGGGCAAATAGCTCCCGGCCTGGGTGCCGGTGACACAGGCTGCCGCCATCGCCGCGTTTCATAAGGCTGGACGCGATAGCGCCGATATGGTATTTCTTGTTCCCTTCGATGGGTCACCGCTCGCAGATGCTGCGCTCGACCGCGCCGTCACCTACGCTGATTCGCTTGACGAGGATGTCGTCGCTGTCGCATTTATCCCGACCGGCGCCAACTACGCCGAGCGCCGCCGCCGCGTCGACCCGAGCGAGGACTTCGCCGCCGAAACCGCCGCTGACGACCTCCGGCGCAAGATCGAGGAGGCGACCGACGACTCCGAACTCCGGTACGACGACGTAAGCGCTCACTCCACCAGCGAACTGTCGACGACGATCAGACAGACCGCCCGCGATGTCGACGCCAGCGTCGTGTTCCTCGGCAGTGACGACACCGAGGACATCGTCGTCCCTATCGGCGAAGTCACAGACGGCGAAGACTACGATATCCACATCGTCCGCCGGACTTGAGGACGTAGCAAGAGGGCTTTTACTGGCGCGGTCTGACCCTCCGGGTATGCGAACACTCGCTTTCGATGGCCGGATGGGCGCGGCCGGTGATATGCTTCTGGGGGCGCTGCTGGCTGCCGGGGCCGACCGCGAAGCCCTGTCGCCGATCGAGGACGTGCTGGATGTCGAGTACGCCGTCTCCGAAGTGGACCGTTGCGGGATTGCTGCAACGCGCGTCGAAGTGCTGTTATCCGACACCGCCGGTGATGGCGACGATTCCCACGACCACGCTCACAACGACCACTCGCATTCCCACTCCCACGACGAGGGACACGGCCACACTGGGGACGATGACGCACATTCTCACTCCCACGGCGACCACGACCACACCCACGCAGAGGGTCACGGCCCAAGCAGAACGTACGCCGAGGTCGTCGAACTCGTTGAGGGGATGGACCTGCCGGGGGCCGTCAGCGCGGACGCGCTGGCAATCTTCGAGATACTCGGCGAGGCCGAGGCGTCGGTTCATGGGACAGATCTCGACGACACGCATTTCCACGAAGTCGGGGCCGACGACGCTATCGCCGACATTGTTGGTGCCTGTCTCCTGCTGGATGATCTCGACGTCGAGCAGGTCGTAACAACGCCGCTGGCGACGGGGGGCGGCACCGTGGAGATGAGCCACGGCACCTATCCAGTCCCGACTCCCGCGGTAGTCGAAATCGCTGAGCAGGCGGACTGGTCGCTACAGGGCGGCCCCATCGACAAGGAACTGGTAACGCCGACCGGGGCGGCGATTCTCGCGCACATCGCTGACGGGACCGAGTCGCTCCCGCCACTCGACATCGACGCGTCGGGGTACGGCGCTGGCGGGTGGAACCTTGACAACCGCCCCAACGTCTTGCGAGCGATGGTCGGCGATAGCGCGGGGCGGCTCCGGCGCGACGAAATCACGGTGCTCGAAACGAACGTCGACGACGCTCCGCCAGAGGTGCTTGGCGACCTCCAGCGCTCGCTCCCGGATGTCGGCGCACGTGATGTGTCGATAGTGCCGACGACGATGAAGAAGTCACGGCCCGGCCACATCATCAAGGTCATTTGCAGACCGGAGGACGCCGAACGGGTCGCGCGCCACCTCGCCGAAGCGACCGGGACGCTCGGCGTGCGCGAATCCGGGGCCGGCCACCGCTGGGTCGCCGACCGGGAGTACGAGACAGTTGTGCTCTCCGCTGATGGCGAGCAGTTCGAGGTCACGGTCAAGGTCGCAAGCGACACCGACGGCACGGTGTTCGACGTGAGCACGGAGTACGACGACGCCGCGGCCGTCGCGGACGCGACCGGACTCCCCGTCCGCGAGGTGATGCAACGAGCCGAGCGGATGGTACAGGAGTAGCGCTATCTGTTGTCAGGTTCTCCCTCGCTGGTCGAACTGTCACTGCCGTGTTCGGCCAGTGCTTCCTCAACGGTGAGCGCGCCGGTCGCGACCTGCCTGGCGAGTTCCTCGCTGATCGCCCGGTTTGTATCGCTGGCCTCCCGCGAACGATCCTTGATCTTCTGGAGTTCGCCCGCGGTCGGCTCGATGGTTCGGCTTTCGATTTCCTCACCGTTGAGGCGGGCGATGTTGACCGCGGCTAGCACGTCACCCATCCCGCGCGCACCGGAGCCGAGATACGGCGTCGTTCCCGTTTCGTCGACCAGCTCGACCGGCACGGACTGGATCTCGTCGATGATGCGCGCGCCGACAAGTCGTGCGCCGTCGCCGATACGCACGACTGGTTCGACCGCGTCTTCGACTTCCTCGCGGACGATTTCGGTGATGTCCGCTGCGGGCACTTGGAACGCTGCGACGACCATGTCGCCATGGAGAATCGCGACGCCTGGCCGCTCTCCGGGGTCGATACCGATGACGGTGCGACCGTCGCCACCCCGGAGCGTCGAGATAACAGCTTCGACGGCACGCCGCGGTGTATCTGGGTCCGCCTGCACGAGGTCGACACCGTCGGGGATTTCGACCGACTCCCCCGCCGCGATGACCGCGACCTCTGCCTCCTCGGGCCATTCGTCACCCGGTTCCATGGTCGTGAACGCCACGCCACGGTCGCGTAGCTCGTTGACGACACCGTGGTACACTTCGAAGTCTTCGGTGACGACGACAATCACGACTGTAATTACTCCGCAACTCACTTACGCGTGCTGGCGTGTCAGGATGACCATCCCGACTCCGCTATCTATGGTTGGGGGCTCCGCTCTCTACCGATGCTGTCGCGGCGGTACTCGTTGGATATGCCGGCCCGCCACAGGCAGACAGGTCGACCATTTTTTATTTTAGCATAGTCATTTCTGAGATATGTCAACAATCGCCGCCAAGCGGGCTGACCGGAGCACTGACGGCATGTTTGCCTTCGTGCTTGGCCTGTTCGTTGCGCTGCTGGCCGTCGCGCCGACGGTCACGGCGACTGCGGTCTGGGGTGGCGTCGGTGCCGACGCTGCCCTCTACATCGTCGCGCTCCTGACTGTCGCAGTCGTCACCGGCCTCGGGTGGCTCGCGACGTGGCGACGGCCCGGTCTCGCGGTTGCGCTGGGGGGATCACAGGCCCGCTGGCTCCCGCTGCTTTTCGGAGCTAGCTATGCGACCGGCGCACTCTTTTTTGCGCCGGAATACGGCGCTCTGGCGCTCGTTGGCTTTTTTTTCGGAATGCTCGCTGCGGTCGTCCCTGGTCTGGCGATGGGCTTCATTACACGCTCGCGCTACACTGACGTAGTTCTAGCCGACGTAACCGAGTACGAATCGTTTACCGCCGGCTGGCCCGACCGCGCCCGGAACCGGCTGGTCCTAACGATGCTTCCGGTATTCCTCGTTGGCTGTGCGAGTTCTGGTGTCGTATTCCTGACCGAACACAGCACGTGGCTCTGGTCGGTCGGTCAGTTTTTGCTCCCGGTTGCGACGATGCCGTTTAATAGAACCCAGGCACGTACCTACACCCTCAGTGGGGCCGGCATCGAGCGATCGATCCCATTCGGTAAGACAGTCACCACATGGGACTCATTCAATGGCTACAGCACTACCGACGAGGGGATTGTGCTTCACCGGCACTGGGACCTCGACATGCGGTTCGCGAATGAGCAACTGGATGACCCCGACGCTGTGAGTGAAACTATCGACCGTTTTCTCCCCCGCCGGGACTGAGAGTTGCGAGCGTTTTTACCCGAACCTGCCCAACCACTGCCCGTGAGCGAGTACGTCCCGACCGGGTGTGACGCGATCGACGACCTCCTGGGTGGTGGGCTGGAGCGTGGCGCGGTCACGCAGGTGTACGGCCCGCCAGCGGCCGGAAAGACTAATTTCGCGCTGTCGGCGGTGATGGAAGTTGCCGCCGCCGGCGACGCGGCGCTGTACATCGACACCGAAGGGCTCTCGGCTGACCGGATGGAGCAGGTCGCAAGCGGCCGCGCACGCGGGACGGCCCAGACTGTGGACGACCTCGCCGGCCGACTCATTATTACAGAGGCACTGGACTACGACGAACAGACCGAAGCCGTCCAGGACGCCGCTGAGTTTGCTGCCGAAGTCGAACTCATCGTCCTCGACAGCGCGACCGGGTTCTACCGGCTTCGGCGGGACGACGAAGACGGTGGCGAGACACTACGGGACGTGGCCCGCCAGATTACCCACCTCCTCTCGCTGGCCCGTAAACACGACATCGCTGTTCTGTACACGAATCAGGTGTTTACCGACCCGGAGAGTGACCGCTCGACGGCGCTTGGTGGCCACACCCTGAACCACTGGTCCGGCGCAATCGTCCGTCTGGACCGGTTCCGTGGCGGCAACCGACGCGCCACGCTGGAGAAACACCGCGCCAAGCCGGCCGGCGACACGGCCCAGTTCCATATCACCGACTCAGGGCTTGTGGGCGACGACACGCCCGAAACGCCGCAGTAGGTCGCTCGATACTCGACAACGCACTCAGGCGCGCGCCGTCGCGGCGACGGCCGCGTCGCAAGCGCGAGGGACGAGTCGCACAGGCGAGCGAAGTGAGCCGAGCAACGCAGTCGGCTGGGGAGGCGTGTGGCTGTCGCGGTTTTGTGCTGCTATGGTCTGCAGGATGCATACCGCCCGAGCGGAGCGAGCGCGGTTTCACCGAGCACGGCGTGCCGTGCTCGGCCTTTTTCATGAACGTTTTTCGAGGAGTGGTCGCCTTCGGCGACCCGACGATGAAAAAGGTTCAGTAGATGAGGTCGTCGTCGTTCTCGACCATGTACAGCGTCCGCGCGGCGATGTTGACGGCGTGGTCCCCGACCCGCTCGATGTCCCGGATGGTCAGCAGGAGCCGGGAGACGTCAGCCATCAGTTGCTCTATCTCGGCTTCGCTGGAGTCGGCGTCGATCTCGCGCTCGATGAGGTCGCGCACGACCGTCTCGGAGGCCGCCTCACACCGTTCGTCGACCTCGTCGTCGATGTCGGCGATGGTATAGCACTGGTCGGCGTCCTGATCGCTGTAGGCTTCCATGGCGTTTTCGACCATCTCGATGGTCACGTCGGCGACGTCCTGAATGTCGACCTCGGGGAACACGTCGCGTTCAGCAGTGAGCGAGTACTCGCCGAGGTTCGTGGCGAGGTCACCGATCCGTTCGAGGTCGGTGATGATCTTGAACGACGCAGCGATAAAGCGGAGGTCGGACGCGACCGGCTGTTGCAGCGCCAGCAGGTCGATACAGTCCTGTTCGAGGTCGAGATACAGCTGATTGATTTCGTGGTCGCCTTCGATGACTTCCCGGGCCATCTCTTCGTCTTTCTGTTCGAGCGCATCCAGCCCAAGGCGTAGCCGCTCGAGGACGATCTCTGACATATAGAGGACATCCTCGCGGAGCGAGTTCAGTCCCTCCTGATAGGAATCGCGTGGCATAGTCCGGAATGTGCTGGTGGTATGCATCAGCCTTTCCCTTCTCCCAATATCTCCCGATACCGTCCGGCGTGACGGCAGTAGCGGGCGTGCTATGCAGGGACAGCCATACTCGACAGCGAGAAACGACTACTGTAGCACTGCCTCTGCGTCGTTACGGGGATGAATCCCAAGAATCGTTGCGTCGCCAAGTGCTGTTCCGCCCTCAACTCGTTCGACACGCAGAACCACGTCTTGTGGTGTTGCACAGCCACAGCTTACGAACTCGTCCCACTCCTCGCCGACGGCCACCGGGCCGCCATGGGTGCGTCGGAGGTACTGTTGATAGGTGTCTCCGCGGAGTTCATCGGCGATCCACTCGGTATCGACGCCGGACCACGGGTCCCCATCGGCAGTGCTGGGGGCAAACGAGAGTACGACACGGTCCGCAACGGAAGTCATACACTAGCTGAGGCGGGAGACAAGCTTAGTCCCTTGGGCACGGCTTCTTCGGAACGGCTACAATTTGTCGTTGACTGCTTCCAGACAGTCGGCGTCGACGAACACCACGACGTGATCACCGGGTTCGATGACGGTGTCACCACGAGGGATGACAAGTTCGCCGCCGCGGCTGATAGCCCCGATGACCACGCCGGTCGGCAGTTCCTGTACTGACTCCTGAATCGGCCGCCCAGCGAGGACACTGTCGGTGGATATCTCGATTTCCAGCACCTCCGCGCGGTCGGATTCGATGATAGCAACCTTTGTTGCGTCGTACTCCCGGGTGAACCGTGTAATCTCTTCGGCAGTCGTTTCGCGGGGATTGACAGCCACATCGACGCCGACAGCCTCGAACAGGTCAACGTACTCGCCCGAGTTGACGACGGCGACGGTTCGCTCTGCACCGAGTCGCTTGGCCAGCAATGTCACTAGAAGGTTCTTTTCGTCGCTGTCGAGCGTCGCAACCACGGCGTCGGCGTCTGAAACGTGTTCCCGTTCGAGGAATTCGCTATCCGTTGCATCACTCTCCAGCACGGTTGTTCCCTGCAGGTCCTCCGCGAGTTCACGCGCCCTGTTGTGGTCTTGCTCGATGAGCCGCGGCTTGATGCCACGATCCTGAAGCAGTCGTGCGGTGTGATAGCCAACATCGCTTCCGCCGACGATGAGGACATTCTGCGTCGTCTTTGACTCCGGTGCGATTTCAGTCGCAAACAGACGAACGCTTTCGCAACTGCCGATCACAATGATGTCATCGCCCTCTCTGAGAACGGTCTCTCCGCGTGGGATAATGACTTCGTCACCGCGTAACACGGCAGCGAAGGTCAGTGACTCGTAGCGGTCGGCCTCCGCGACGGTCTGGTCCGCAATTGGGCTGGATGCACGCACCTCGAACTCACCCATTTGGACCTGTCCGTCAACGAATGTTTCTACGTCGCGCGAGCCAGGAAGCCCGATTACTCGGGCGATATTCTCTGCAGTGAGCAGGTTCGTCGCAACCATGTGATCCACGCCAAAGGCGCCCCCGGATTTCTCCCAGGTCCGGAGGAACTTCGCACTCTTCACGCGGGAAATGGTGAACGGGTCGGCGGCCGTTACTGCCGTCCCACAAGTGACAATATTCGTTTCGTCATCGTCGGTGCTGGCGATGAGTACGTCGGCTTTGTCGATACCGGCCTCCGCGAGCGTGTCGAGTTCCGCGCCATCTCCTTCAACGCCGAGTACGTCGGCCTCGTACATCAGGCTCTCCACACGGTCTGGGTCGATATCTACGACGGCGACTTCGTGGCTTTCCGCGAGGCTTTCGGCGATATTCGAACCGACCTCGCCCGCGCCAACGATTACGATATACACGGCTGCGCCTCCGCCTGATTCATATGCATCAGCTTTCCACCGATGGGTGAAGTGTATTGTCATCCGGTCAGCGGGACGGCCCCGTCGGGGCGGACAGGTCACCGAACCCGGCCGTGTACAAGTGCCGACCCGCCAGTGAACATGTAGCCTGCGACCCGCTTACGGCTCATCTCGGAGTGGCACGTCTAACCAGGGACAGAGGGCTGACCGACGTTGGAACCGTTCGACCGAATCGAACGACTCTTTCGTCTCTTCGATCGCCTTTCGCATACTGGCGTAGTCGGTCATACGACACTCTCTCTGTCTCCCTACCGTTTGATTATATGCTTCTTTACGCCCGCTATCTTCCCGGTAGACGCGCACTTCTGCCGGTAAATTCAGGCAATTGCCGTCAAGAACTGCGACACGATAGCGACACGGGTCTTTCGTCTGCGGCCCTGTCCAACAGGCAGCGGCCGCCTGACGGACTGTTCAGTATAGTAACAGGTGACTACTATCCATCGTTGGCTAGTGTGGGTGTTACTTCCGGCGATATAGACAGGCTTAGTAACCAATTGTGGACGCAAGTATAAGGATGAGACAGTGGACCGAAACGAGTCCGAAAAGCAGTACGGTTCTGGCCGCCGGCGGACTCACGACCGCAGCTGCGCCTATCGCCACCGTCAGGACGCGTACGATGGTCTCGGATCGAAAGCTGTCGCTCGACTGGTCCTCGGTTGTGCGGGCCGCTTCGAACTGATCTCTGATAGCATCGAATCTGGGGCCTTTGCGGACCCGCTTTCGGTCCTGCTCGTACTCTACCAGTCCGACAGCGTCGAGCTTGGGCAGGTGTGTCTGACAGAGTGAAATATAGACACTGTCGTAGAGCTCGTCACTATCGGTCTCTGCATCGGCGACGACGTTCGCCACCTGCTGGCTCAGCGCACTGACAGATAGCGCTGTCTCGTGTTCGGCAAGACAGTGTAAGCATACGCGGCGGCGCTCGTTACCGAGAATATCGAATATCGTCGCATCATCGAGGCCGGTCTGGTCTGGTGGCGCAGACGTTTCCCCGGTATCAAGGACGGCGCCGAGTCCCACTGCCGGTCGCATGGGCTTATGCCCCCTCGGATGTACCGCTGTGTGCACACATCTGTCCAGTACGTAGCTTACTGCTCCGTATCGAGAGCAGCACGTAGCCGGTCAGCAAGCGACTGCGGTGCCGACAGTGAAAGCCGATGGCTCGCCGCCAGTGCTACAAATACCACGCTCACGACGAGCGCGACTGCGACGCCTGACACTGTGGCCCCGCTGAGTGCGAGTCCACCGACCGCAAGCAGTGCCACACACGCGGTCCCGAGATACCGACCTGACCACCGCTCACCGGCCGACGTGTGGGAACCTGTCCGACCATGCTCAGTGATAGACTCGGCTGACGGCGTCGATTCTGCAGTCGGCGCTGACAGAAGTGATGGTTCCTCGTCGAGATATTTGTTGAAGGAGTTCGCGAGCGCGGTCGCTTCGACGAGTCCCCGGTCCTGGTTGTAGTCGATAACACCCGCATCGTCCATCTTTGGGAGATGGGACTGATACAGCGCGATGTAGACGCGCTGGCGCTGTTTCGAGCGGAGTGAGTCGACCGTCGTGTCGTGTTCCAGCGCCGCGATGTGTTCTGCGATGTCGCTCATATCAGCCGGGTCATCGCCGGGATGCTCGTGGAGGTACTTGAGAACCAGACGGCGGCGGCGACACTGGAGAACGTGGAAGAGGTCGTCGCGGGTGAGCTCGTCGTCCGATTGGGAGTCCGTAGACGACGACTCGTCTGTCGCGGACTCCTCAGCCTCGGTTGCCGTGGGTTCGGAAGTCGTTTCAGCTATCGACATGTGCTCTCTCCTTCCCCAGCACCCGACATATACTGGGTCGACTGTTCCGCCGATTGCGACTGTTTCACCGATTTAGCGGGCCGGTAATGGCTGACTTACCCTGGAAATAATACGATTGAATCACCTCGTAAAGCGCTAATACGCCTATATTGCGGTTTTTCTGCCAAGGTCTTACTTTCTATTACTGTTTCACGCACCATACCGAATTGTTTCACCGTTGCGACAGCAACTAGTATTCGAAAAAGTACAGATACGTGCTGTGGCAGATGTTGAATTTCGGCTGGTTCTACCGTTTTCCCGGCTTAGAAGGGATAAAAGTGGGAAAGAAGCGTACGTTTGCCTCTGCCGGACGGTGTTATGGGCCGATTCCCGACCATCGTGACAGCGGCGGACAGGTGTGTTTGGCGAAGACTCACCCCTCACTGTGCAGTGATGCCACTAGCAACCCGGCTACCCCGATCCGTGAGCCGGCTTATCCGCCAGGCGTCGGCGGCTTGATATCGTCCGCATGGGGTGAGTTCGCCGCTGCGGGCTTTGCCCGCTCTAGGCAGATGAGGTTCTCCCTGCCGAGACGGATTTTTACGACCTCATCATCGTCGACCATCCGCGAAAGGAGACGACTCACCTTCGCTTTCGACCAGTCCGTCGCCTCAACAATGTCACTCTGGTGCAGACGGCCGTTCTCGACTTGCAGCATCAGTTTCACGAGCTGCGCGTCAGGGGTGAGTTCCCGGTCGGCTTGCTCGAAGGCTTCAGCCGCGGTCTCAAGGTCAATGTCTGCACCGTCAGCTTCGACCACCCTGTCCGTTGCCTCGATTTCACGGTTGACCTCGATTATCTCCCGGTCCAGTTCGAGGCGGCGATATGTGACCAGTCTGACCACTGTGGAGAGCCTCGTGACCCAGCCACGCCTGATCGCCGCGACTGTCAGCCCGATCCCGATCAGGAACCCCAGAAGCGAACTTGTTACCCAGGCTGGCGTCAGCATGCTGTTCGGGTTCGTTCCCCAGGCAACTTCCTGCGGGTCGCTCAGGAAGTCACCGTCCGAATCGGCCGCGAGCGGGTCCGTCCCAAGGTCCGAAACCTCTCGTCCATCGTTGAGACCGTCACCGTCCGTATCTGCGGTGGTCGGCGACGTCCCAGCCGCCAGTTCTTTTCCGTCGTTGAGACCGTCACTATCTGTGTCACTCTCGGTGGGTGCGGTTCCCGCCTCGAGTTCTGTCCCATCCGCTATCCCATCACCGTCAGTGTCTGCGACCGTCGGGTCTGTTCCTATGGCCAGCTCCCTTCCGTCAGCGACCTCATCATCGTCAGTGTCGGCCTGTACCGGGTTCGTGCCGACCTCCAGCTCCCGACCGTCGACGACGCCGTCGTTGTCCGTGTCCGCGTCGGTAGGGTCGGTCTCGCCGGACGCCTCTCGCTGGTCGGACAGTCCATCGCTGTCAGTATCGGCGACAGTCGGATTCGTCCCGAGTGCCAGTTCGCGTTCGTCCGAGAGCCCGTCGCCGTCCGTGTCGCCCTGACGTGGGTCAGTGCCCTGTTGAATCTCAGTCCTGTCGGTGACACCGTCTTCATCAGTGTCTGCGGCCGTTGGGTCCGTCCCGTGCTGGTGGACCTCGGTCCCGTCCAGCAGCCCGTCGCCGTCAGTGTCAGCGCCAGTGAGGTTCGTCCCTCGGGCCACCTCGTTGCTGTTGTTGAGCCCGTCATCGTCAATATCACCGGCACGCTGAACCGGCTGCAAAGACGCCGACTGCGTATCTAGCGTGGCGTTGGAACTCGTGTTGCGGAGAGAGATAGAGAGATCATCGAGTCCCGCCATTCCGGGGGTCCTGAGAGCTGCAGTTCCGTTCGGACTGACCGACGTACAGGTCGCCGACTCGTTCGCACGCGCACAGACCGTGAGATTTTCTTGTGGTGAAGTAACTGTTACCGCGATCTGATACCCACTGGCCTGCTCGCCGTCTATTTGTTCCCAGACGAACGCGTTCCCGTTCGGCCCGTCCGCGGTAGCCTGTGTTGGCTCAACCGACTGTATCGCTGGCATCGTTTCGTTGCCCGTCGTTGTGTATTCAGTATACTGCTCGGCATCCGCTGCGGTAGCGACACCTACGGAGACAGACGCGACTGTCAAGAGGAGGAGTAAAGCGCAGATCACGCTCACGATTCGGTGTCTCATACAGTACGGGTGTCACAGCGGGACAATATCCTTTTTGGCACATAGTCTCCTTGTCACTTCAACTCACACTTGATAATTCAGTGATAGTTGCCTGCGTGTCCCAACGACTCACTCTTCGGATAGTCCGAGCTCCGACCCGACGACCTGATCCATTCCGCGCCGAATCCGTTGTGACATCGCTGATGGTGAAATGTCGAGTTTGTCCGCCAGTTCAGCCTGTGAGATACCACGAGGCACGTTGAAGTACCCCTCTCTGTGTGCCGTTTCAAGTGCGACCTGCTGGTCTGCGGTCAATCCGCAGCCGCCGGCGTTTGCCTCCCCGGTAGTCCAGTACAGTCGGTCAAGTCTAAATGTGATGTTCCGTTCAGAACACTCGGATCGGAACTGCGACAGTGCTGCTCGCGACCGAAACTGTGCGTGCACCAGCCACTGTCCACCCGTTCCCTCCATGTCGAGCGCCCGGCCACCGGCACGGACGAGCGAGGGCGTGACCTGAATGGCACTGTCGGCTACCTCGATTCGATAGATACGGTTCGTCTCTGTCCAGTCTAATACAAGGGACCCACACACCGTGTTATCTTTCCGCAAGTCTGTTTCGAACTGGTCAAGGCTCTCACCCGCGACTTCGATCACCAGAAAATTCGACGTGCCGTCGTTGACCATTTCCTCCGGACGGACTGTTACGTCCGGACTGCTCTCGATTGTATCGGTCAGAATCAGTTCCGGATGACTCAGACAGAGATCGACACCGAGACTTTTCTCCCGTGGCGTCCCATCTGCCTCCGATGGGCTTGCCGGCCCGTACCCAGCGCCATCGACTGGCTGGTCCGCCTCGGTCACTGACCCCTGGTCGCCGGTGTTGCGCATACGGACACCAAACGGATCACACACAAGGATATTCCCACTATACAGATAGTATTTGAACACCGATACACTATATTAATAGCCTCTTTGTGGAATCGATTGCTTGACGGCCTGTCGATACAGCATGATATCGTCTGATAGAAAATCTCTCTATGGCAACCTTGGGTGGCTCCGCCGGTAGAATAGAATCAGGGGTCGCCGGCAGTCCCTAGATACCCATAGACAAGCAGAATAGACGGCCAAGTAGGTGGTGTTCACTCAGAAAGTAAGCAAACGGAGCGCTCCGTGGAGAACAGAAATCACCGTGGCGATACATTTTAGATTAATAACTATTTCCAACCTTAGAACGGATCGCAAGACGTCACCTAGGGTTGGAACGTTGGGCTTGCACCACCTATCAAAATAACTGGACAAGTTTCGCTTCATTGGATTCTTATACTGGCACCGGGCAGGGTGCTGTCCTACGTATTCCGCCGTGTTAGCCGGTCAGATACAGTATGCGTTGACCAGGATATTTCTCTATCTAGCCATGCTCGACAGCACTCATGAACCTTGTTCCGGTGGTAATGCCCTGGGTTGGACACCCGCAGATCGACAAAGGACGGTGTTCGGTCGATTTGTCGGTCCCAATTGACTCACTCCATCCTTGCAGGTCACACGGATTCGGGAGCTATATGCTGTCGAGCAGTTGAGTGAGACTGTCCGACTCTTCAACTTCACCGTGTTGGCTGGGCGCGATCGAAGAAGCATTCTCAATCGTTTGAGACGAGAGCTACCTGTGGATTATCAAGATAGTTGATGGGGCAGCCATGCGTTTTGAAATTCAACAGTCGGGGCGGATTCGCTTCGACGACCGAATCTTGTCTACGATAGCTCTGATGCGATGCCAGAGCCGTACCGCCTGTCTGACAGACCTGTGACAACCCTGACGGAGACGCGTACCGCCTAACCATGATCAACGAGATCGTCCCAGACACCCTGATTTATCAGACCTGGGCCGCCACTACGCGACGCTTTAGCGGTTTCGACAGCTTATGATTGAACTCAATAGCGCGGGCACGCAGTGATCATCAGACCTTCGACGAGCGAACTGTTGAGGATATCGTTCGAGAAGGGTACAGGCGGTTGTGTCACGGATCATATCAAATCAGTATCTGAACGTTTCGTTCCGAGGTTGCAGCGTTGACTCGGGCGCGTATGGATGAGCAGTAGGTGGATCGGGCTTCCCGTACAGGTTCTCCTTGCCGCCCGGTAACCTAGTTGAGGCCTCTTTCAGTCCCAGTGGCTCTCTTCTGTCCACAGTGCTGTGGCAAATGCTTTTGCAACGTCTATGTGTACATGAGTGTCATGATTGACCTCCCTTGGGGCCGTCGTAGCGACACTACCGCAGGCACCGAATCCTCGGCCGAGCATCCGGACGCAGATGTTGTCTACGAGTTCCAGGATGGTACCCTGGCAGTCTACGAGGACCACATCGTGATTACGCGCGTCGCCCGCTCGAACTTCCAAGACCGGGAGATTCCAGTCAAGGAAATAATCGGTGTCGATTACGACAAAGGCATCACTATCGGCTACATCCAGATCGAACAGGAGGATGTCCCGGTCGAAAGTGGCGGCCTCTTGAGCGACCCCGTCAATCCGGACACGCTACATTTTGACCGCGGTGGCCGAGCGTGTGCGAAGAAGGATCGTGATGCGATTTTAGAGCGAGCACGAGGGTAGTGTACCCTCTATGTGGGTATTGTTATGACGGCCTGATGGCCTGCATCATGACCGATCGGTGGGCCATATCGACGCCCTTCCGAGCGTGGGTGATCCAATGCAGTCCGGAGTCGAGAACGGCCGCGGCCAAACGGCACAGCGAACAACGAAACACCCAAACCACTCGGAGGAAATGCCTACAGCATGGCAGATAGTCGTTCGTCGGCCCTCCTCGACGAGAATGGGAACCTTTTCGGTCTCGTCAACGTTGTTGATGCGCTGGCCGTCCTGCTCGTCGTTGTGGTCGTCGTGGCAGGCGCTGCGCTCGTTCTCCAGCCGGAGCCAGAGCCACCGGAACCGAATACAACCAATGTCACCCTCGATCTCGGGACGCAACCGTCGTATATCGTCACAGAAATCACCGAAGGGGATACGTACAGTCCCGGCGGCAATTCGAATCTCACCGTCACAGATGTTCACCTGACACCACAGGACGATCAGACACGCGTCATCCTTCGGGCCACACTACAGGGGACACCCGACGGTGACAGCCTCATATACGCGGATGCACCCCCTCGCCTTGGCCGGCCACTGACTATCGCGACAAGTCGGTATGAAGTAAGCGGTCAGGTACGCACTGTGGGTGGTGACAACAGTCTCTCCCAAGAGGACACGACCGTGGTTCTCAGGGACACCATGTCCACCGCCGAAGCCCGGGACGTTACCCCCGGTGACGAGATCAGACTCGCTGGTCGTACTGTTGCGACCATCGAAGACGTGGCTGCATACTCGGCTGGAAACACAACTGAACAGACCGTCTTTGTCGAAGCCGAACTCGACACCCACACACAGCAATCCGACCGTCGGTTCGGCGGTACCCAGGTTCGACGCGGCCAGACGGTCACGCTCCCGGCCGAGGACTACACGTTCGATGGCCGCATCGAACAAGTCGACAGCGGTCTCCAGTCGGCGACTGCCGACGTGCTGCTCAAGACAACCGTTGACTCCGAGACGGCTAACCGTCTCGCCGCCGGCGACATCGCCACTGTTGCCGGGTACGAGGCAGCCGAGGTGCGAACGGTCACGACGTACGCGACACAGAACCCCGACCGCAAACGTATATTTGTCGGCCTCTCGCTGGCGACGCTCGAAAGCGGCGGTCAGCAACAGTTCGGCAGCACCACCGTCCAGCGCGGGAACAACATCACCGTCTCGACCGAGAGCTACGAACTCTCCGGCACCATCGAACGCGTCGGCGCACTCGAACCACGTGGGACGCTCAGTAATCGGACAGTAACTCTGCGGATGACAGACGTGCGCGTGGACATGGCTGATGCGATCAGGCCCGGCATGACCGAAACCAGTGATGGGACGACGGTCGCTCGCGTGAGTCGTGTCAGTACTGAACCGGCCATCATTATCACGACCGGCGAGAACGGCTCCGTCAACGTTGTCGATCACCCGTATCTGCGTGATGTCACCATCACGACAGAGCTCCGAGTCCGTGAAACGACAGGCGGTGTCCAGTTCAAAGGCGAGTCCGTCCAACAGGGCTCGACAGTTGTAATCAATCTCGGGACGATTACTATCGAAGCGACGGTCGTGAGTGTTGGCCTCTGACCCACATCACAAACGATATCTTGGATCGCTCGAACCAATATATAATCGGATGTCCGAGGAATCCGGGTCGTTGAGCCCTATTGAAGTTGTCGGAGAGAAAGTCAGCACGATTAGCGACGGGTCACAGATCGCTGGTGTCGGGCAAGTGATCGGTGCCCGTGCAAGTGAGTTCCTTCGGGAGTCGTATTGCTACCGTTGGCTCACGAAGGAACCTGAGCCTGAGGTCATCGTCATCGACCTTCGTGAGACGTACGCCGTTGGGCTATTTATAGCACTACTTGACAGGCTCGTCCCACATATCGAAGACGCATGGCGACACTCGACCGTGGGGTCGGTCGCGAGACGCGCGTTCGAACAGCTTGCAGCGGACGTGTTCGACCCGCTTTCGGAGATGCGAGGCTACGAACTCGCAGTCGCTCTCTTGACGCCACCAGAACCGCCGGAACAAAAGCGTACTGACAATGACGAGTCAGAACCTGCCGAAGACGACTCGTCCTGACCTTACGACACAGCCAGGCTCCTTGCTGTATTTCATAGAGTACCACCATCAGGCCGCGGCGGTCAGAGAATACATTATAGACGTACTTCGTGAAAAGGTGGCAACGCAAGAGACCGCTGAGATCTTCAGATTCATACGATAAATTGTGTGGGCGGACGCTGTTCATGATCGTTCGTGGCCTCGTCAACGATTTGCTCCCGAAACACGCCAGTTGGGTTCCCAAAGCGGGGACTCGGGACCGGAGACGCGTTTGGCGAACTTACAGGCAATTAGACCGGACCGATGACACTACATCGTCGTGTTTGACGAGATTGACGATATGGAGGTGGACGCACGCTTCTGTATAAACTGCCTCGTGCACGAGTGAACGGTCACTCTCAAAGATAAGGTCCGGGGTAGTTGGAATCAGCAACGACTACACGTTCCGACAGACGTTATCGCGAAAGTCAAAAATACGCTGATGGAAACCGAAATCCCTTTTATCCCATAGAAGCCGAGGAACTGTGAACGATCCTAAAGCACCGAGAGGAACGTGCTTTCGTAGACGGGGCGTGTGACAGATCAGCCATCGCTCGGCGACTTCGATCTGTTCGACACCTCGTGACGACGCGTGCTCACCACGTTAATCCCTCGTAGGTGATGCCAGTTCGGCGTTCGATGATGTTCCGCTCATCGATAACAACGGGGTCCGCCATCTCATCGAGCTCCGAATCAAGTACACCGAACTTGTCCCAGTCGGTCACTACGACCACCCTGTGGACCCCTCTAATGCCGCAGCAGCACTATCAGCGTACGTCACGTCAGTGAATCGTTTGCGCATCTCGGTCGTTGCGACAAAGATGCCGGCGTTCACCGGCATTGAGCTCGACAAGTTTTTCGCGCGATGGTCGTCTGATGTGAGTATGACGTGAACGCAAAGACCTTCCAGCATATAGACAGTCGCTCTTGGGTAAGCAACTGTTGGTCGCGTCATAGTGCGGTTTGAAGAATAATTTTGAGTGCTTCGTCGCTAGATTTGCGACAGACACGCTGGCGTAACTAAAACGCTCTGAGGTAGGGGTGTGAGCTTGTCTTTGGAGACACCACGGGGGCGAGAGCCACCGTCGCACCAGCGACAAGTGGCTGTCGCAGGTGTTGAGGTATACCTTTCTATCTTTATATTCTCCTCAGTATAAACGACGCACTCCGGATTAAATGAGCGTCCTCATCAAGTGACTCTTAAGCCCGAAAGCCGTCGGTATAGACGGTCACCGACTCCTGTTTACGGTTGCCAGGCCGGAGTCGAATCGTCGATTCATCGGCAGCCTTCGCCGGGGGAACGTACGACTCTCCGGAACCGCGGTCAGTAATGATAAACAGCGGCGGCTTGCCCTCCTGATACGCTATTAACGATTAAACACCTGGCTTCGGTATTCGTCGATAATCTGCCGCTCCTCCGCTGAGGGAATTCCAAAGACGAAATACGCTATTAAGAACCCAAGCAGGGCAAAGAGATAGACTGAGAGAACCAGTTCAAACCCTCCGAGGAACGAATCAAACCCAACGTACGATATGCCAATAATTGGGAAATATACGAAGTATGTTAGCAAATTATCTGTGGTAAGCGGGGTGATTTGATAGTCCCTGTACAACCGAATCGAGACTAACGAGTTTCCGATAGCGTACGACACCGCTGTCGCGACTGCTGCCCCCACTATCCCAATCCGAGGGATGAGCCAGATGTTGAGACCAATATTAATCACGGCGTTCACCAGCGTACTGAATAAGAAGAAATCGGATTGACCAAGCATCTTTAGAGTCCCGCCATTAATCCCGAGACTGACGTGGAAAAAGAACCCGAGCGCCAGTATCACTAGTGATACCGACCCGGAGACATATTGGCTTCCAAATATGATGCGGAGAAAGACTTCGGGTTCGATTACTAGTAGAATCATCCCCGGCAACGTCAGAATGACAGTCCACCGGGCGACTATCGCGTATATTTTGGGTATCTCCTGCATTTTGTCGCTTGCTTGCAAGTCCGATATCACTGGCGGGAAAATCACGTTCATAATCATTGGTGCAATAAATATTAGCCTGCCTAATGAATATGCTGCACCGTAGAAACCTACTTGATCAGAGGTAAGGAACGCGCCGATTAGAATCGTGTCCAACGAACTGTTGATGAACGACATGCTATTAGCGAATAGCAGCGGGAGCGAAAACCTCAGTAGGTTCGTGTATTCAACGTCGGACGCGTTAGGGATCCCGAAGACAATATACACGTAGGCTGCACTGAGGAGGGCCATGAATGCATACCCGCCAACGTATGCCCACGCGATGCCAATCGTTCCGAACCCGAGAACGATTGCGCCACCGATGAACATGACCCGTGAGATCGGAAATGAAATATTCTCGATGAGGCTTTTCGATCTCGCGTCTTTCATGCCTTGGGCAACCGAGGCACCGAGCTGACCGAGAACGGCTAATGGTACGCCGACAGCGACTATATTCAGTAGGGGACCCATTTGAGGGTCATTAAAAATATGCTTGGAGATAATATCGGAAGATAAAAACAAGAGTATTGCAACCGCGACGCTCGCGATCCCAGCTAAACGGACCGACGCGGTAACGACTCCAAGCTGATCGGTTTCAGTGTCGTGTCGAGATAAGTATCGAACCACACCGGTTCGAAGCCCTAGCGACCCGAAGATTGTAACCATACTCAGAAGCGATATCACCAAGATAACCTGCCCATAGCGACTTGGATTGAAGAACCGAGCAATCAGGACCTTCTCGCCGAGCCCAGCAAGCCGCATCACGGCAAGTCCAAAGAAAGAAATCACTGCCCCCGTCAGAATATCGCGCAAGGAATCCCCGATAGATTCAGCCGTGTCGTCGGTTTTATTAGTCATAATGGCTGAAAATCACGGAAGCGGTCACTGTTCACTTCGCATAACTAATTTCACCTCAGGCAGCTTAAAAGCTATCAGTACCAATGGAAAAATAAGGATAAACACGTATTTAATTCTATTGATGGGAGAGAGGAAGCCCTGAATCAAACTCCGTCCTAGCAGGCCCGAAACCACCGCGAATAACACCACTGTCAGTGGTGTCTTCTGTATTCGAACGAACGCGATAAACGTGGTTTGTAAAAGAACGCCCCAAGCGAAGAGGCCAACCAGACCAAGCTTACCGGCGGAAAAATACAGCTTGCCGATAAATGTAGGTGGGAGAAATCCACCGTCCCCAGCAAACACCGTATCATACAACTCCTCGCCGAATGATTGGCTGTGTCCGTACCCGGGTAAGACTGAAACAAGTCGATCCAGAAAGAATTCTATCCCAAAGTATCTGTGCGTTCTCGGGAATGCAGTTAAAATGTAATTCACACTCGTTGCCTCCGACAAGAAAATCCGATTTCGAATCTGTCTCGCGCTCGCAATTAGTATATTTTCGAACGCCCCAGGCCGTGGATTCCGGATGAGCGATATTCCAAGAAAGAATGGAATGACGACCAGTGCACTCCCTAACAGTATACGCGTCATCTCGGAGTAACTCCTGAATCGCAAATAGGATATTAGGCAAATAGTCCAGATTCCAAAGTCAAGTACTGGATACCGCCGAGAGGTCAATATCATGAACGTCAAGGTAGTAATGAGTGCGATGATTCCGGCACACCATATGAGCGAGTCCTGCTGTGCGTACCCATAGACCAGCGTGAGGAGAGTAATAAACGGCAAGAAGAGTGTGATACCGACCAACGACCAAGAGTGAGTGGCAGCCCAAGCCCGGAATGAAATAGTAGACAGCAGTGGTGACCCGGAACGTAGATACACGGCTACAATCCATAATATTAGTACGCAGATTAGCGCCAGAACATATTTGTTCACATTACGATTTGTATACATTACCGGTTCTTTGCTTGCATATTTTCGGGTCTCGTTGAATGGTTCAAACTCCAGCAGGTAATTAGGGGCGACTGTCCCGAGTGCGAACGCGAAAATTGCGCCGCCCAGAATGAGAGGATGGCTTTCTACTGGAACCGCATACCATAATGTGACACCGTAGTGGATGAGAATTGTCCCAACGTATATAAAGACGACAAATAATCCATAAAAGATTCCTGTGGGGGAAACGAAGCCAAAGAATCCACTGGAACTCAAGACAATCAGTCCAGAAAGGATGACAAAGAGTATTCCAAGTACTAATTCCAGGGACAGTAGCATCTATTACTTTGGAAGGGACAATGAGTGTAAACGTTGTTGTTTTTGATGCTATGAATCCGAAGCTACTTGCAAATCCTCAAGTAGTGTGGCTGTAGATAGCGTCATATGACTGAGCGGATCGCATTAATAGGACTTGATGGTGCAACTTGGGATTTTCTCCGCGGCTGGCTTGAAGGCGGGGCCCTCCCGAATCTCAAGCGTGTCTACGACAATGGCTTATGTCCGGATAATGGCGCGAACGTGCAAATGAGCACTTACGCTGGCGAGTTCGGGGCGACACGGATTAGCGAGGAGAAACAGGAGGAGATGGAAGAGTGGCTTGTGGATATGGGCTATATGTGATCTTCTACAGAATGATTGGCTCTTTACATGTCGGGATATTTAACCCGAATACATTGTATCGGGCGAACGGCCAGTACACAACTGATGGGAGTGTATTAAATTTGTACCAGCGTTGGGAGGGTTATTTCAAGCAGATTGATATCTGTTCACCAGTTGTTCCGGGACAGAAAACTGGTTCTATTAATGTAAGCTCGGCATTTGATGTTATTCCCCTCCACCAATGGACGAACCCATGGACTTTCCGAACTCTCGAACTGCCACCTCTATTATATGATATCTGGCAGGCATTCAAAAATCATCATCAGAATTGGGATTTTGTGTTAATTCCGACAACGGATATTTTCGGGCAGGCTGTGTATTCAGTAGCCTCCTCGTTCAATATTCCTGTAGTCATTTACCTCCGTGGAAACATAATCAACGAAATTCTCGCTGGACACGAAGGAATCATAAGAGTAGTCGCACTCCTGTGGACCCAGTACTTGGATCGGGCAGTGAATCGTATTGTTCGGGACAGTGCTGTTATTACAGCCGGTGATAAATTGAAACAGGAATATAAAGAGCTAGCAGGATGTATTGAGTCGATCGTTCCCTCGCTCGTCAATCGTGACGACATCGTTACCCCGGACACACGGACCTATCCAGATGGCGAGGACCCAATCAAAGTGCTCTATCTCGGTCGCCTTGTCAAGTACAAACGCGTACAGGATGTTTTGAAGGCGATGGCCGAACTCCGCCCCCACCCACGTGCGTACGAGTTCGAAGTCGTCGGTGACGGTCCCTACCGGGAGGCACTCGAACGGACGGCCAACAATCTCGGTATTGCGGAGGACGTGAGGTTCACGGGATACGTGAGCCATGATAACGTATATGATTCGTATGACCGTGCCGACATCTTCGTACTTCCATCGAGCAGTGAAGGTTCCCCCAAGACCATCCCCGAGGCGCTCGCTCGGGGTTGTCCGGCCGTTGCGAGTGCGGTCGGGAATATCCCATCACTGCTCGCCGGCGAAACCGGCATCACCTACGACGTGGGAGACGTCGACGCACTGGTCGATGCACTGGACCGGTTGGGAACTGACGAGGAGTATTGGAGGACATTGGTCAGACGTGGTGTGGCACGGGCTAGTCAGTTCACAGCTGAAACACAGGTAAAGGCAATCGAACACGTGCTGTCGGACACGTACCCCGAACTGTGCGATTCCTGAGAGCCAACGTGGCCGTTGGACTATGGGTGTCGGGGTGCGCTCGTTCTACGTCTTGTCTATCCTTTTCTAATGTTTCCCTGAGAAGGTCAGCGAGTTTCATGGATAGAACTCACTACGACCTCCTCATTTCTCAAACTCGCTCAACTGGACAGTTTCACTACTGACTCATCGGAGGTCGATTTCATACATCAGCGGTCTTGATACGCCGGTTTCACCCACCAACTTATAAAAGACCTATCCACCGTCTCACGCTCTGTAAGAGATGCGAATAGAGCCCTGTACTTCCAAGCTTCAGCTCTGAGTACCCGACGTGCAGAGCTCCGTTGAGAGAATCTCCAGCAGTCGCTGTCTGTTCGCTTCGAAAGTCAACTGTGCCGCAGTTTTTTGTCCCTCCTTCGCGAGACGAGACCGAAGATCAGCGTCCCCCCGCACTGTTTCGATGGTGTCCATGAGTGCATCAACGTTCCTCGGATCAACCAGCATACCGTTTCGACCATGGTTGATTAGCTCGGGGAGCCCACCCACTGCCGTCGTGACGACCGGTAAGCCACGGGCCATCGCCTCCGCGATGACTCGAGGAAGCCCCTCCGTTCGTGAGGGCAACACGAAGATATCCGCGTCATCGTAGTATGCCCACAAGTCGGGGCCCTTCGGAATAAACCCATGGAATGTTACCGCGTCGGTGACACCCAACTGGGCTGCTAACTGCTTGAGCTGGGTGGCACTCGGCCCGGACCCGACAATGTGGAGGTGGACCGTATCGCCTCTCATGTTGAGTCTCCGGAAGACACGCAACAGGTCGTCTATTGCCTTCTCCTCGGAGAGCCGGCCCACGTAGAGCAGGTCTGTAGCATGGTCGGAGACGGTTGGTTCATCAACAAGCAACTCCTCGGAGACCAGCGGTGTGATTACGTGGGCGCTGTCGGCGTCGTAGCCGTAGCCCCCGATAGCGTCCGAGAGGTCGCCAATCGTCAGCAACACGACGTCATCGTTGAATGACATCCGTCCGAAGAGCTGGTCGTACGCCTTGATTGGCGTCTCGATCAGCAGGCTACGCAGTAGTGCTCCGTCGGTTCTGGCCGCGACCGTCTTGCGTTTGTCCCCTCTCATAAGCAGGAAATGGGGTTTCCCGTAGACGTAGTAGGAGATAGGCACGGTAATCGCGCCAAGCGTACTCGGTGCGACCGTTCCAATGATGTCAGCCTGACGAACCGGCTCGGACTGGACGATACGCAGGAGGCGTGGCACCACACGATGGATTGACTGGAGGAGGTCAGTCGGACCATGGTAGAACGGAAGATGGATGATGCGCACATTCGCGGGTAGGTCGAGCGTCGTTTGCCCGCTACCCTCCCCGACGGGCATACAGATGTGGAGTTCCCTGAAAACGCTGCTGGCCTTAAAAAGGAAGTCGATGAGGTTCGTGTAGTCCGAACTGTACTGGTCGGTCGCCGGGTCGTACTTGATCTGCTGATTGACGAACAAGACTGCCCGACACTCCGCGAGTGGCTTCATGAACATCACGTGACCACCTCGATATCTCGGTTCATTTCCACAGGGAACGGAACAGAGACAAGATCGGCGAGCACCGGTGAGCGTCGTCGGCACCGGGGTGGAGCGCGGGCCCGCTGGTGCCTCGTTTCCGGTGGGATTCCTGCGAACCCGTTCGTTGTGGGGTAACGAACTGACATTTCGCTCGGTTCACCCGCCCTTCAGCTCGTCCGACGAGACATCCGTTTCGTGGCCGACACTCACCGGGCTGTCGACGGACGGTTCCGTGCGGAACAGCGTCTCGTAGACGTAAGCACGAATGGCATTCGGTACGAAGCGAATCGGCACTCGGAGTGTGACGTTACGAAGCGCTTGCAACGGCGAAATGAAGCCGAACGCCACGAACTCCCGCTGGAGGCGCAGTTCTTCACGCGCATATCCCCAGCCGGAACGGCGCTCGTACATTTCCCCGCCCGTTCGTGCCTTGACCAATACCTCGGGAATGTTGGCGAACCGAGCGCCGTTGACAAGCATCCGAACCCAGAGGCCGTAGTCTTCCATGCGTTCGACGTCGCGATAGTTCCCGGCGTCGAGGGCCGCAGCCCGTCTAAACATCGCTGTACTCTGGGACACTGGCGAGCGGGTCTTCGCTAGGTCACGGATTTCCTCATGATCCCTTGGGAGCGTACGCACACCAAGCTTCTCGCCAGTCTCGGGGTCGAATTCGAGTAGCTGCGCTCCGACTACGTCAACCTCGGGATTGTCCTGCAGGTAGGTTGCCTGCCGCTCTAGCCGTGTGGGGACACAGAGGTCGTCGGCGTCCATCATCGCCACGACGTCGCCCTGGCAGCGTTCCACCCCGACTTTTCGTGCGAGTGCTCGTCCTTGATTCTCTGCCAGCGAAACGTGCCACACGAACGAATACTCAGACTCGAAGTTATCGATGATTGTTTGATTGGCTTCCGGTACTGGCCCATCACGGACGATGACCAGTTCGTCGGGGACCCGTGTCTGGGAGACGATGCTCTCGATAGCTTCCCGCAGTGCATTCGGCTCATCACCGCCGTACGTGGGTAGGACCACCGAAATATTGACCATCGCAGGTTGCCAATCGATTTTCCAAGCAGGTTTATAAAACCGCAGGTTTATTCCCTCTGAATCCGGCGGTGGTTAGCGGCGAGTATCGGCTGCATTCTAGGCAATCCTCAAATGGGTATCAGTACGTCCACCGCACTTATCAACGACGGTAGTGATGTGTCGGGTGATGACTACTCCACAGACGGTGCTTCTTCGCCACCGGGGGTCGCGGTTCGACCGGGAAGTAATCGGCCGCTGGCTTGCCGCGACGACTGATCTTGTCGGCGAGATTGTCATTGAGTCGGACTGGACACGACAGGTGAACACCCTGAAACACGAGTTGAGTCGGTCCGGCATTATTGGCCTCATCGATGCCATCGCGTATCGGCTGTACTATGATGCTGTTCTCAATAACAAGGAAATGCCAAAGATTGACGCACTTATCTCGGACACCCAAGCGGAATATCCAGACTTTTCCGTGCCGGAGTACAGCGTCGCAGACGCGAATAACAAAGAAACGGCGGATATCCTCCGAAATCTGACTCCAGATCTGATGCTCGCCCGGTGCAAGGTGTTACTCTCTAAATCGGTGTACGCGATTCCCAACTACGGAACGTTTGTCATCCATCCAGGAATCTGCCCAGAGTACCGCAACCAGCACGGCTGCTTCTGGGCGCTTGCCAACGGCGACGACGACAAGGTGGGATTCTCCCTCATCCGCATTAACGATGGTATTGATACCGGGGAGATCTTCGCCCAAGATGGGACCACGTTCAACCCTGTGGATGACGAGCACATCTACATCCAGCTGAAGGTAGTTGCGGACAACCTTCCTTCACTCACGCCAGTGATTACCGCGGTTGCTAATGGAGAGGCAGAGGCGATTTCAACGGACGACCGACAGGGAGCACTCTGGGGGATGCCGAAACTGAGCGCGTGGCTGACTTGGAAGCGGCGTGTCCAACGGTTCGGAATCGGTACGTACAATTCAACACATGATTCGTGATCTCCTCAGCTCGCCCACCAGCGGCCTGGCGCTGTTGTATCACGATATCGTCCCACGAAAGGAGACAGACACCTCCGGCTTCGTCACGGATGGCTCGTGGCGATATAAGCTCGCCCCTGAGATGTTCGACCGCCATCTCTCAGTTATTGCTGACTCAGCGTTCGAACCGGCATTAATCACTGACAAGCCTCCAAACCGTCCTGTGTACCTCACGTTTGATGATGGAGGCCAGACGGCAATGGAAGCGGCCCGTCGATTGGAGGCTTACGGGTACCGAGGCCATTTTTTTATCGTGCTTGATCGGGTCGGAGAGGACGGCTTCCTTGACTGGAACCAGATCCATACCCTAGACCAGCGAGGTCACTGTATCGGTAGTCACACAATGACTCACGCCAATCTGCTCAAGACAAATACACAAAGACGTCAGCAAGAACTAACAGAATCAAAGGCTGCTATCGCGGCAGAGCTCGGACAATGTCAGTCGCTCTCCATTCCACTGGGGGCATATAATGAAGAGGTTTTCAAGGCCGTCTATGAAGCGGGCTACGAGTATATATTCACCTCGGAACCTGTTCGGATTCCACAGGACCACCTGAACCAACGATTGGGGCGCTGGAACATCTGGTACGATACGGACCCTGATGAACTTGCGGCAATCCTCAGGGCGTCGCCACCTATCGTTCTTCAAACTGTGGTCCGCTGGTACGGCGTCAAGTTTGTCAAACAGCTGCTCGGTTATAACCGGTTCATTCGAATCCGAGATGTAATCAGTTTCCAATAAATTATATTTTATATAACATCTAAATTAATTTCTATCTGTAAATGGGCACTGTCTATTTCTGGATGGCCTCAGCTGGCATTTTGCCGTCAAGCGCTTGATTCGGTCGTTGACGATTATAGTGGTGCCTGAAGCATCGTAACCACTGTTTCGCGCTGGATTGACTGGTCCTCCAATACGTGTAAAAGCGGTCGATTCGCATGGTCACAGTCAGGAACCACTTTCCATGTGGTTCCAGACTCGATAGTCGAGCCGACCGCTCAATTCCCGGCGATCGAGGGCAGTCAGATAGCCGCTAGCATCGACGAGAAACGCTGTCTCGACGACATTGTGTTTCTCGGTGAGTCGGTGCAGAAACGCCGCCGCAGGGTCGGTCCCATGGTGGCTGAATACGTCAACTTCGAGTAGCAACTTTGATTCGGTGTCGACAGCGGTGTAGAGCCACTTTTTCTCCCCGTCAACCTCGATTTGTTTCTCGTCGACCGCGACCCGCGACGGTTGGGCCATCGGCGGGTCACTCTGAGATTCGGCGAGTGTACGAACCCAATTCCGGACAGCACCGTGAGACCGCTTTACTCCCAGTACTTCTAAGATAGCAACCGTCTCCCTGATCCACAACCCCGCCGTATGGAGACGCACCCCAAACCGCCGGACGGGTGTCGAGGTGCGCTCATTCTCCCAAACGTCTTCACTGTCCCCATCTAACTTCTCGCTGAGGAGGTCTGCGAGTTGCATGAACACTTCTCGCTACGGCCACCTCACTTCTCAAATTCGCTCAACTAGACGGTGCCGCCGCAACGGCGGTCCTGCGTCCGGGTACAATGGCGACCAGCGCAGCCGTTTCCGACTGGTCCCCCCGTAGCCACGCGACCCGTCAGCCACCAACTCTGCAACTAGTCACTCGAACAATTCGTTGGCGAGGACGGTCCTGAACTGCTTGGCCCTGTTCGCTGGTCGGGCGGCCCATTCGCCACCCCTGTACTGCCAGCCGTACCGGCGTGTGCCTCGCTGAATGATCTTCTCAGTCTGGTCGACGGAATTTCAATCTAAATATATTGGTTCTAATATACATTGATAATACGCCCATATTAAATATACTAATATGGTGGTTTCGAGTTCTCCCGCAAGGATTAGCACTTAGTGCTAATTGAAGAAGTTACACGATCGTGGTTAATTCACCCAGGGATCTGAAACAGGTTCCCCTAGAAGTAGACGCCATGCATCGGATTTTTGTCTCCGGGAGAGAGCATACCCGTAATGAACCGAGAATGGGAGAGTGGGATAGTCGATGAGACCGTCAGTCGCATGATTACGATGCTGCTGGCCGGTGTCATCGCCCTCATCTCAATATACAGGTACGTCGTGTTCCGGTTTTCGGGTCGGGAGTTCCTCCACGACGCGCAAGTGTGGGCGCAAATTGGGGACGATGTGCTCGCGGGGATGGCTCTCTACGCCCAGGTCCCCGATAATAAGCCACCGCTCTGGGAGGCCGTGGTCATCGTCGCTGCCGCGACGCCTGTCCCTTTCCTGGTGATGCTCGCTGTGGTCGGAGTGGGAGGCGCTGCCCTAGTATGGAACACACACACAGACTCGTCAAGACGGAACTGCGCCCGGAAGCAACGGTCGTCGCCGTTTTCTCGCTTGCCCTTGGTATTGTGTGGATGACGAACGGTTTCATAAACAACAAGATAGTCGCACTGGCCCTGCTGACCGCGGGGCTCGCTTCTGATCGTCCTTCTCGGAGCGGGCTTCTCTACGGACTGGGATGGCTGATAGCCCAGCATCTACTGCTGGCAGCGCCGGCAGTAGCTTGGTGGGAGTGGCGCCGGCACGGCGACCGCGCCATCGTGGTGATCGGGAGCCTTGCACTGGGAACGGCGATTGTGGGGTACGTTATTGTCGGCCTGATTTGGGGGCTTGACGCGTCAGTTGGGCGGTCAGACAGACCCTGTTCGCGACGCCAGCGTACGCTGTGGCGGAATCGCAATTTCAGACCAGCGGCTCACTGCTGAAGGCTCCAGGGCGGTACCTACAGGTGGCGAACGAGCGGATCAGCGTCTATACGTTCCAACTTGTACTCGCGGCGATCGGCGCGGCATATCTGCTATCGGCCCGCCGGGCGTCCCCCGTAGTCGGCTGGTTGGGTGTAGCCCTGACAACCACTCTGGGAAGTGCACTACTGGTACGGGTTTACCGGCACTACTGGCTGCTAATTCTCCCTGGTCTCGCGATTCTGGCCGGGCTCGGTGCTGATTGGTTACTCCCCGAATACGGGGTGGATGAATAATTACTGGCGATGTCATCTGCTATACACGGCACGATCACGAGAATTGCACGCCGGAGGGCAGTGATTGTTGTCGCGCTGGTCGTCTTCGTATTGGTTGGTATCTACAGTGAGTACTGGCTGGCAATCGTCGCGAATAACTGGCCGCTCGGTTACGATTTCAGTCTCTACTACGATGCTTATTACGATGCAGTCAATGGACAGAACCCGTACGAATCACCGGCGATAGGCTAGAGCTTCATCTACCATCCGTTCGCGTTGATACTGGTTGCGGGAGTCGCCCTGATGCCCTCAACGCCAGCTCTTATTCTCTGGAGCGTTGGCAGTGCCGCGGCGTGGGTCACGACGATTGGACTCTCACTGCGTATCGTCGAACCGGATATGGATTCTAGCCGACTTGCGTTGAGTTGCATCCTGGGCCTCAGCTTTGGCCCGTTCCTCGAGACGATACACATCGAACAGATCAGCACATTTTTTATTTTGCGCTGGTAGTGTTTAGTTAGTGTCATTATGCCATCGAGCGAAGCTCCGCAACCAGTTTTCGGCGGTTTCCGGGTCGACGTGACTGAAGCAGTTTGAAAACACCGAGGTTCGACGCTTCAGCTCTCGAAAAATCCGTTCGATAGCGTTCCGATTTCCGTGGCGACACACCCGAAATCGGAGTCCAGCTCGTTGAAGTGCAGTTTGGAAGTGTTGAGCGCCATCGACGAGAAAGACGGCAGTTTCGATATCGTATTTTTGCCGAAGTTCACGTAGGAAAATTTCTGTGAGGGTGGTCGTAGTCGTCGCAAACAGCCGGACGTGAAGCAGTTCGTTCGATTGCGGATCGGCGGCAGCGTACAGCCAGAATCACTGATCGTTGACGCGAATCACTGTTTCGTCGAGCGCAATCTGATTCGAAGATTTACCCGAGCCTGGCTGTAGATCAGCTTTCTGAACCCAATCGTGGACAGCTTTTCGACTGCGTTGGACACCCAGTGAATCGAGTAATTCGACGGTATTCGATAATGAAATTCCCGCAACGTGCGATTGAATACCAACGCCATCGCGGACTCGGGTGTCCGCTCGCGCTCGATAAAATCCAAATCAATCCACTCTCTATGACCGTTGAGGCGGGACGATTTCTGCCATAGACCAGAAAGAAATTCTCCTGCCTCACTTTTCACGCTTAACTAAACGCGACCTTGCCACCAGGCCCAAACCAGAAATGGCTAGGACACCAGCACCAGCAGGCCGATAGTCAGCCAGATACCGAGTCGTGAGCAGAGCCACACGACGCGCCCCTACAGGGTCAGCGATGACTGGCTTGACTGTGACACGACGGTCGCGTTGGTGGTGGTCTTATTGGACATGTTGACCCTCCAAGAGTTCGCGAACAGCGGTGCGGACAGCTTCCGACCGGTTGGTACTCGCCGTTCTCGACGCGCTGTCCGAGCGCGGCCAGCATCCAGGCGGGCATCCGCGTGGTCTCGCGGTCCATGGTCTCGTCTTCTTTGGCCAGCCGGTCGCCGTGGTCGCGGCCTCACTCATCGTGAACACCGCCCACGAGTCCGGACAGCACTTGTTCAGCATTCCGCACCCGGCGGGCGGCCGTCTCGTTGACCGGCGACGGGGCCTTCTCCAGCTGGCCGAGGGCGATCTCCGCGGCCTCCAGCGTGACACACACGTCGTCAACCTCGCGCACGCGATGCAGGCTCTGGTAGGCCATCACGATATGCGGGCACTGGCCCGTTTCTAAGCCCACGAGTAGTCTTCGAGCCGCCGTGACGCGGTCCTCGACCGAGCGGGTGGCCTCCGTGGTACAGTAGACAGCCTGCTCGCTGGCAGACCGGAATCCGCCCATCATGATTGCCCTCCGTCGGTTGCGAGGTCGGAATCGTAGCTGACTGGGTCTTTGCCGTTGCCCTGGCGCTTCGCCCGCGCGTTTCGAACGTCTGGCCCGTCTCGAATGAGGTCCTCGCAGTTGGGACAGCACCGTGGCTCAGTCGTACCGGCGGGCTCAAACACGCGCACGTAATCGTCGGTGACGTGAGCCCCGCAATTCTGGCATTCAGGCATGCTTGACCTCCGTCAGCGTCTGCTGGTTCTCGTCGGGCCGCTCGTCGCACCACTCGTTTTCGTGGCGGTTGAACTGCTCGTCCCACGGGATATTCTCCCCGCAGTGTTTGCACTCGGGCATTAGAGCATCCCGAGCAGGTAGCTCGCAGCGGCGAGTGCAATCAGCGCTCCAGTCCGTACGCAGAGATGTCATACGGTATTCTAATAGAATATAAAAAGGCCGAAGTATAACTGCGTAATTATATTACATATGTGCGACTCCGAGGATGGAAAGATCGTAACTCTCACGAGCAAAGGTCAAATGACGATCCCCAAGGAGTTCCGCGACAAACTCCAGATTGACCCACCAAGTCGAGTCCGGTTTGATGAAAACGAGAACGGAGAGATTGTAGTGCGGCCAGTCAAGCGCCCATCCGAGCTTCGAGGCGCGCTTGCATCGGAGAGCGAGACTCATGAACAAACTGCCACCCGCCAGCTCCGCGAAAGGCGAGCGAAAGACAAGCAGAGGGCCGATGATACGCATAGCTTGTCGAAGCAGGATAAATAGCGGTTGTCTTCGGTGCCGGACTTTTCCTCGCCTTTTGATTTGGTGAGCGGGGAGCGGGCGAGGTGGAACGGTGATGGGTTCTTTTTATTTTGGACTCTCGGTTGGTGAGCGTAGTAGCGTCTCGTCGACTGAACGGCCCTGTTGTGCGTTGAAGCGGTATAATAGCCGTTGTGGCCTGGAATACTGGCGGAGAGAGTGGCGATTGGTGAAAATAGCAGTTACGCTGGCAGCTTGAGGGTGGGTGAAAGAGGTTGAACTGAACGTGAGGTGCAGAACAGAACGTGAGGTTCAGAACTGAACGTGAGGTGGAACGGAGAATATCAAATTAACCCGCTTTATCAATCTTGACAAAGAGCGCCAGAAGCGTGGTCACTAATCAATCTTGAACAAATCAGGTAACCACTCGGTCAGAATAAAGCGGATAGGACCAGATTATTTGCTGACCTATCCAAACATCTGGCGCATCATCGGATGCATCTCCATGAGCTGCTCTTCGGCGATCTCCTCGTACAGCTTGTACGTAATGGAGACCGTCAGCAGCAGCCCGGTACCGGAGACGCCGCCGATGGTACCCAGCATGTTGGCCATCACTGCGAGCAGCCCAACAAGGGCCCCTCCGATAACGGTCACTTGTGGAATATACCGCTCAAGGACCTTCTCGATGACGCCGACGTTCTGTCGGAAGCCGGGGATCTGCATCCCGGAGTTGTGGATCTGCTTAGCCGTCGCCTCTGGACCCATATCGGTGGTTTCGACCCAGAACACGGCGAAGACTGCGCCACCGACCAGCATAACGAACAGGTCGATGCCGACGCGGGTCAGGATCTGCCAGACCGGTTGCGTAGTTCCTTCCAGCCACCACATCCAGTCGCCACGGCTCTGAACTGGGGCAAGGAAGTAGAACAGGCCGCCGGTTGGCTGGCCGTTGGCGTACGTGCCGAGGAACGCCGGCATTGAACCCAGCTGGGCGTCCAGAATCCGGCCCAGGAACTGGATGTTTGCCTGCAGCGCCCGGACGAGGATCATCGGCAGGACGCTCGCGTAGATGAGCTTGACCGGGAACCGGCCACGAGCTCCTTTCACACGGGCGTTCGATAGCGGTATCTCGACCCGGACCGACTCGGCGTAGACGACCACCGAGAAGATGAGGATCGTCGTGAACAGCCCCAGTAGTTCGCCCTGGAGCAGCACGGTCTGGAGGCCATCAGCGGCCAGCACTGGCCCGGTGCCGCGCTGGCCGGTGATGAACAGGTACCAGGTGTAGATGATCCCTTCGCTGTTGCCGATAAACGGCGTTGTCAGGACGCCACCGATGAGGCGTTGACTCACGCCGGCGACGATGAACAGGCCGATACCGGAGCCGACGCCCCATTTGGAGATGACCTCGTCCATGAACAGGATGAGGACACCGCCGACGAACATCTGGCCGAAGATGAGCCACTGGACACCGGTCGTACCGATACCCAGGGAACTTGCGACCGCCGTGTCAGCCGGGAGGAAGCCGCCGGCAAACACCATCGGGAGCCCGGTGAGACAGATCATCACGAGTACCAGCAGCTTCTGGAGCCCCTGATAGAGGATCTGGTCTCGCGGGTCGTCTTGGGTGTCTAGCCCGAGCAGGTCCGCCCCACCGAGGAGCTGTAACACGATGGACGCCGTAACGATCGGACCGATACCCAACTGCAAGATGCTCCCCTGACCGGAGGCCAGAATCGACGAGAAGCGCCCGAACACCTGTTGGCTGGCGTCGATGTCCAGCCCGAACAGCTTCACGTTTGTCAGGAAGAAATACAGCAGGAGTACGCCCCCTGTCCAAGTGAGCTTGCGCTTGAACGGGACGTGTCCTTCCGGCCGCTGGACTGCAGGCATCCGGACAAGCAGTGGTTCGGCGGTGTCCTTCCAGCTCATCGTTCGTTATTCCTCGTCCGCGTCTTCGTCTGTCTCGGCCTCGGCCTGGCGCTCCTCGCCGAGGTCGGTCAGTTCGACGCTCCCGCCTGCAGCTTCGACCTTCTCGCGAGCGCCCTCGGAGAAGTCGTCGGCGATGAGCGTGAGTTCGTGGCGAACCTGGCCCGCACCGAGTACTTTCACGTAATCGGCGTCGTCGGACTCTTCGACCACATCACGGACATCGACGCGGAAGCCACCGTCTTCGACTTCAGCGACGTCATCTGCAGCCAGCAGCGTGACATTCTCGTCGATCTCGCGAACGTCGATAGTTGCGGCCTCTTCCTGCACCTTCTGCGGGCGCTTGAAGCCGCTCTTGCCGAGCGGTTCGTGGTTGTGGAACTCGTGCTTGTCACGGCCTGCAGCACCGCGACCACCGCGATGGCCGGCACCACGTCGGTTCTTGTGTGAGCCGCCGCCGTGCGTGCGCGAGCCGCGCTGTCGTTTCTTTTTGCTCGTCATTATCGCATCGCCTCCAGGAGTTCGTCGATTCCCTCGGTCTCGTGTTTCCCGAGCTGCCCGCCCTCCTTGACGGGGTGTTTGACGCCGTCGTGGCCGCCACGGGGCGGGTGGAGACGAAGCGTCGGGGACAGACCCTGCTCGCGCAGCGTCGTCTCCTCGGAGAGGAGCGCGAACGCGAGCCCGGAGATGTCGTCGTAATCCGTGTGCTCGGCGACCCACTCGTCGTCCACGTCGGCGTCGCCCTCAAGTGGCTCGGCACGCGTCGCCAGGACTGTCTCCAGCGTCTCCTGGCTCGGCTCGCCGAAGGCGACGAAGTCGTTGACCTTCGCCACCATGCCGCGGTAGGCGTCCGTCTCAGGGACGAGCGTGCAGTGGTTCACGTGGTGGATGTTGAGCATCTCCAGCGTGTCCTGGATGTCGGTATGCATGTTGACTTCGCCACGGAGCTGGACGAGCGCGTGCATCACTCGATCACCTCTCGTTTCTCGAAGGTTCGCTCGGGGACGCGCGCCTCGGCCGTGTTCTGCAGGGCGTTGAACGTCGCCTTTGCGAAGTTGACCGTGGTGCGCGTGTTCCCGCTACTGCGTGTCCAGATGTCTTCGATACCGGCGAGTTCGAGCACCTTGCGGACGGTCTCTCCGCCTGCGAGGCCCAGCCCGCGCGGGGCCGGCTGGAGCTCGACCTCGACGCTCCCGGCCTTGCCCTCGGTGCGCAGCGCGACCGTGTGCGGACGGCCACAGCCACACTCCCAGGACCCGCAGCCGCGGGAGACATCGATGATGTTCAGCTTCGCGATGTCGATGGCTTTCTGGATGGCACCGCCGACCTGATCGTCACGCCCTTCGGCGTAGCCGATGAGACCGTCGCGGTTGCCAACGGCGACCACGCAGCGGAACTTCACGCGGCGGCCGGAGTCTGTCATCCGCTGGACCATGTTGATGTCCAGCACTTCGTCTTCCAGGTCGGGAACGAGCTGGTCGACGACTTCCGATTCTTTCAGCGGGAGTCCGGAGTTCAGCGCCTCCTGCATGGAGTCGATTTCGCCCTCGACAACCTGCTTGCCGAGGCGTGTCCGTGGCTCCCATCCGTTGTTAGCACTCATAGTTCGATGTCACCGTCCAGTAGGGTCTCTCGGAGCTCGTCGAAGTGCTCCGGGAGGTCTGCAGCGTCGAAGTCGCCGCTGTACAGCGGCTCTTCAAGCTGCTCGTCGTACTCGGCGATGTGGGCACCGCGCGTGCGCTGCCAGTCCGCGAGTACGTCGTCATTGTGCGGAATGTCCAGGCCGGCGTCAATTGCGCCTTCCTGTATTGCGAATACTTTGCTTCCGGGGGTCGGGCTGTTGAGTCCGATGTCAAGCACTGCCTCCTCGATACCCGCTTCCTTCGCGCGAAGCCCGGCGAGTAGACCGGTGAGGTACGCCGAGGGCATGTTGCCCGTCGGGGCCTCCCAGCCGTACTCGGCGAGGTCGCTCGAGTGAGCGGACGCGAGAGTGTCATCGCCATTGGGGCCAAGCGTCACCAGCTGCGCCCTGACGTGTTTATTGCTCTTTCGAGCAACGAGACGTGGCTTACCGGATTTCAACAGGCGCAACCGCTGATGGTAATCGGTTCTGGCCTCGCGGCGTCGCCGCATCGGTACTTTATATCGTGGTCCTGTCGCCATTATGCGTCACCGTGGTTTGCGTCGATGTAACGTTCGAGATCGGCAACGCTGTCGAACTCGCCACCGCCGGCCTTGTCGTACAGGTCGCGGTACTGCGAACTCGAAAGCGTTCCCTCGTCACGCAGTTCGCGCAGCTTCGTCCGTTGTGCGCGGATACGTGACTCCCAGTCCTCCTTGGAGTTCTGCCGTGCGCCTGCCTTGCCCTTCCGGGAACCGGCTCCCTTCTGGTGGCCGTACGCACGCTTCTTCTGGCGCTCCCGGGCGCGTCCACGAGAGTTGCCTTTCTTGTCTTTCGCCTGAATGGCGCCCTCATCAACCAGTTCGCGAACGTCCTCACGGGTAATCGCGTCAGCGATGTCGCCCTGTCGCTCGGGGTTGAACCAGACGCGGTTCTTCCCGACGTCAAGGACGTCTGCCGCGAGTCGCTTCTGTGCGGAGAGATCAGTCATCACTCACTCACCTCGACTTCGACGTAGGTGGGGTTGAGCACGCGGATGCCCGCGTCCTCGGCTTCCTCTTCGATTCGCTCGCGCTTGCGAGCACCGACCTTCGAGGCGATCCGAACGGCCTCTGTATCGCCGTCGACGCCTTCGAGGTCGTCCACGTTGTGCACGCGAACCTCCTCGAAGCCGGACGGGTGCTTGCCGCGAACCGCGGTCGGCGAGCGGAAGCCCGCCCCGACCGTGTCGCCCTTACCCTTGATGCCGCGGCGCTGCTTCGAGAGCTGGCCGCGGGGCTTGCGCCACGAGGTCGAGACGCGCTTTTTCTTGTGGTGATCTTGGCGGTTGAACTGCGGCTTGCCGACCCGGTGTCGCTGGGTCAGTAGCCGCGCATCCTCGTCGGAGAGGTCCGGCGTCTTCTCAGAGAGCCCGCGGGCCTGGAGTTCCGTCTCCACGTCCTCGTCGGGCGCTTCCTCGCTGCCTTCCTCTTCAACTTCGGCTTCGGTCTCGGACTCGACTTCGAGTCCGCCGACGTCGGCCTTGATTCGGGCCGCCAGCGCGTTCCCGATACCGCTGACATCGGCGAGCGCGTCTTGGTCGGCACCACGAACGTCTTCGACCGAGTCGAAGCCGGCCTCGCGGAGTGACTCCGCCTTGGACGGGCCGACGCCGCTGATGTCGGTCAGTTCGGTGTACGCTTCCTCTGCCTCGACGTCTTCATCGTTGTCCGCCATCAGGCGTCACCTCGGTTCGGTTTGCGGGTGATGTACACCCCGTCCTGAAACACGCGCACGTCCTTGTCGTTGATGCGCGTGAGCTGCTCGATGTCCGCGGCGGTCTGACCGACGGCTTCGATGTCGGGACCGCTGATGGTCAGCTCCTCGCCGTCGATTTCGACGTCCGTGTCGCCGTGGATCGTCGTGCGGCGGGGGGCCTTCTCGCCCAGGAAGTTCTCGATGACGACTTCGTCACCCTCGACGTCGACCTGCATCGGGAAGTGAGAGTAAAAGACCTCCATACCGTACTCCCAGCCCTCGGTCACGCCGTGGAACATATTCTCGATGTGGCTCTGGAAGGTACCGATCGTCGACATCGTCTTGGCGTTGTCCTCATCGGATTCGATGACGACCGTGTCGCCGTCGACGGACACGTCGATGTCAGGGTACCAGAGCCGACGCGTGACGCTGCCGTTGTCCCCCTCGACGGTGATGTCGAGATGGTCCTGCTCGGCGTCCACGTCCTCCGGAATCTCCAGTTCTACTCGTGGCATTGTTAGTATACGTACGCGATGACTTGGCCACCAACGCCCTGCTCACGAGCCTCGTAGTGGCTCATGATGCCGTGGCTGGTCGTCACGACGAGGGTCCCGTAGTCACGGGCGGGGAGGAACCGCTTCTCCCACTTCTCGAACTCGTCTGCGCCCGCAGAGTAGCGGGGCTTGACCGGGCCACACTCGTTGATGGCTCCTTTCAGTTCAACTTCGAACTCGCCGGCTTTGCCGTCGTCGACGAAACTGAATCCGTCGATGTACCCGCGGTCGTAGAAGACCTCGAGGACGCTGCCGATCTCGTTCGAAGCTGGCGATACTGTCTGCTCTAGGTGCCCGACGCTTTCGGCGTTGTTAAGCGCCGACAGTGCGTTGGCAAATGGGTCGTTCCCTGTCATTGTTAGCTGTACTTCCTGAAGCCCATGCCCCGCGAAATCTCGCGGAAGCACTGGCGGCACAGCCAGATGTCGTACTTGCCGACGAGTCCCTGTTCGCGACCGCAGCGCTGACAGGACTCGAGCTGGCCAGTTCGCTCACTGGATGCCGTCTCGGAATCGGGCTCGTCTGTGGTTTCACTTTCGCTCATTCGCTCACCTCCACGTCGTAGGTCGACTCGATGAAGGCGACGGCGTCCGCCGGATTGAGTCGATGCTTCGTCGGAATCGAGCGCGACGCCTTGTCGCGCTTTGCGACGCGGTAGCCGGGTCGGACGAGGTTAACCGTCACGTCCAGCCCGTAGATTCCGATGCTCGGGTCATACTCCTGGCTCGGGAACTCGGTGTGTTCCTCGACGCCGAAGCTGAAGTTGCCGGTATCGTCGAACTGACTCGTCGCCAGTTCAGCGAGCGGCAGCGCCGTCTGGAGGAACTCTTCAGCCATCTCGTCACGGAGGGTGACCTTCGCACCGATGGGGTCGCCCTCGCGGATGTCGAACTCGCCGACAGTCCGCTTGGCCTTCGTTCGTACCGGCGTCTGCCCGGTGATCTCCCCGAGGATGTCCTCTGCATTGGCAAGGTCGCGGCCACCGTGGCCGATACCCATGTGAACGACGACCTTCTCGATGCGCGGTTCGCGCATCTCGTGGAAGTCGCCGCCGGACTCACTCTCGGAGCTCATTCATCATCACCCGTGAAGTTCTCGTCGATGACGACGACGTACTCTTCGACTGTCTCGAAGCCTTCGCCCTCGTCCTGCGAGACGATCACGTTGTTCTGGGCCGAACCCGGCGTCACCTGAATCTCCTCGACTTCGCCGACTTCGCCCGCGTGGGCGCCATCAACGGCGGTGACGAGCGCGCCCTCTTGGTACTCGAAGTGGGCGACGATTTCGCCGTCCTCGTTGCCGACGACGATGGAGTCGCCAGCATCGTAGGTCTGGTCGTCCTCGACGATGAGCGTCTCACCGTCGTGGAGACCCAGCTGGACGTCGCCACCAGAGACGTGCGTCTTGGTAGCGATCTTTCCGAGCTTGGACTGGGCCGCGTCCGGGTCGATTGCGGTCAGCGCCAGCCGACCACCCTCGCCGGGGAACACGCGGTAGTACTCCTCGCGCTCGGTGAAGGCCAGGATGTCGAACATCCCGACAGGGCGTTCCTCGTCGGAAATGGCCTTCCCGTTGATGAGGACGTTGTCCTCGTTGAGGGCGTAGCGGGCTTCTTTGCGGTTGTCGGCGTAGCCGAGCACGTCCCGAAGGACGATGAGTAGGGGAACCCCATCCTCACCGTGCGGGCCGGCGCCGGCTTTCACCGTAAACGTCGCAGTCTTGCGCTCTACGGGCCAACTGTTCGGCACCGAGAGTCGCTTCTGGTGGTTACTCATGCGGAATCATCCTCCGATTCGAGACGCGCCTCGCGCTTCTCGTCTTCGAGGTCTATGTCCGTCACGCGGACGTTCGAGGTGTCCAGCGGTCGCGGGACTTCCTCGCCGTCCGTCTTCTCGAGCGTGACGTCTTCGACGTGGATGACAGCCTTGTCGAGGTCCACGTTGATGACTTCGCCTTCCTCGTCGGCGAAGTCGCCACGGAGCACCTCGACGGTGTCACCGGCGTTGACGCGGACGTTTCGCTGACCGTACTCCTCTCGGAGGTCGGCAGACAGCGTCGCCCGGACCTGCTTGTGCCGCTCGTGAAGCGGGGCACGTCGTTGACTCTTGCGTTGTTTGTCTGGTTGCTTGCTCATGGTTCTATACAATCATCGTCGCTGCTGATGCCACACTGCCGAATCGCTGTGCGACTTCCCGTGCGATGGGACCTTTCAGCTCGGTCCCGCGCGGGTCCTCGTTCTCGTCGACGATGACGGCCGCGTTGTCTTCGAACTTGACGCGGGTGCCGTCGGGTCGACGGATCGGCTTTCGCTGGCGGACGACGACGGCTTCGAGCACCTGGCGACGCATTTCGGGCGTCCCCTTGGTGACCGAGACCGTGATCTTGTCGCCCAGCCCAGCTTTGGGGTGGCGGTTCTTCGTTCCCGAGTAGCCGTGGACGGAAATGACCTTGAGTTCGCGCGCTCCCGTGTTGTCCGCACACGTGATGAGCGAGCCCTTCTCCAGGCCTTGCGTGACGTCAGCACCGAGTGCTTCCATCAGGCATCACCGTCCTGTTCGTCGGCGACCACGCCAACGACGACGTGGCTTTTCGTTTTCGAGAGCGGTCGACACTCTGCTATCGTGACCGTGTCACCGACCGCGAGGTCGAGACAATCGGGTGCGTGAGCCGGAACGCGGCTCCGCCGCTTCATGAAGCGGTCGTATTTCGGCACCTTCACGTCGTACTCGCGCTCGACGACAACGGTCTTCTCCATGTCAGTGGAGGCTACCTCGCCGTTCAGTGTCTGTCCGCGCACGGAGAGCTCTCCGTGGAACGGGCAGTTCTGATCGGCACAGGTTTCCTCCGGTTCCTGTACGTTCAGTCCTAGCGCCATAGTGAATCTCCTGTGTTCTCTGTGCGACGAGCGGGACGCGCGACGAGTCGGTCGCCGTCGACGAGAACTGTCTCGGTCGACAGGTCGAACGCGAACGTCGCGCTGTCCTTCGGCACGTGCCACACCCGGTCGGCACCCTCGAGAGTCAGCATCTGTGTCGTCTCCATGACGACAGTTCCGCTGATACCGATGACGTCCGGATTGGACGCCGCGACGACCTCGCAGTCGAGGCCGACGAGTTCGTGTCGTGGGAGCGTCTCGGGTGTCAGTGGCATTATTCGTTCTCCTGCAGGTCGCCTTCTTCGCCCTGAATCGTCTTGATTCGGGCGATGGCCTTCCGCAGCTCCTTGATGCGACCGGGGTTCTCCGGTGCACCACCCGCGGCCTGGACGGCCCGGGCGTTCAGTAGTTCGGTCTTCAGGTCGTCGAGTTCCGCCTCGCGTTCGGCGGGCGTCATGTCCCGAATCTCTTGGACGTGGAGGACAGTCATTCGTCGTCGTCCTCCTCATCCATTTCGTCCATCAGCTCTTCGGCTTCTGCCTCGACGTCCTCGTCAAGTTCCTCGTCGACAGCGTCTTCGAGTTCGTCGACGTCAACGTCCTCAACATCTTCGTCAGTCGGGACTTCGACGTCTTCCTCGACGATCTCCTCGTCGACGAACTCCTCGTCTGTCTCGGAGTCGTCGTCGGCCCCGGCGGCCACGTCTTCGTCGAGTTCTTCCGCCGTCTCGCTGTCTTCGGGTTCGCCTTCGAGGAGTTCCTCGACGGACTCGCCGTCGGTGTCGGCCACGTAGTCCTCGACGTCGACATCCTCGTAGATCTCGAAGTCGTCGGGGAGTTCCGCGTCCGGCGGGATGATCTTGACTCGGACCCCGATGGTACCGAGCTTCATCACGGCGACGCCGACGCCGCTGTCGACGATCTCCTCTGCGGGTTCACCGTTGTGCTTGACGTAGCCACGGTTGAACTTCTCAACGCGTGAGCGTGCACCAGTGACCTTTCCGGAGAGGACGATCTCTGCGCCGAGTGCGCCCGACTCCATGATGCGGTCGATGGTGGTGTGGCCCGCTTTGCGGAAGTACCAGCCACGCTCGAGTGCGTTGGCCAGTCGGTCCGCGACGATGCGGGCGTTGAGGTCCGGCTCGTCGACTTCCTGCACGTCGACCTGCGGGTCATCGAGGTTGAATCGGTCCTCGAGTTCCGTCGTGATCTTCCGGATGTTCTTCCCGCCCTTGCCGATGACCATTCCTGGCTTCTCGGCTTTGAGCACGATCTGGGTCCCCATCGGCGTCTTGGCGACATCCATGCCGCCATAGCCAGCTCGACCGAGTTCCTCTGCGAAGAACTCGTCGATCTGGGTCCGCTGGAGTCCGTCCTCGATGAACTGTTGTTCGTCGGCCATTAGTCTTCGACCTCCGGCTCTTCGAGGATGAGTTCGACGTCGACCTGCGGGCTGTTCCACGCCGAGGCACGCCCCATCGCTCGGGGCTTGCGACCCTGCTGCTCGCCGACCTTGTGGGCGGCGACGTGCGTGATCGTCATGGCCTCACCGTCGAAGCCCTGATGGTCGGCGTTGCCGACCGCGTTCTCGAGCAGGTCGATGAAGGCCTTGCTGGCCTTCTCCGGATAGCGTCCGGCGTCCCAGCCGTCGACCTTGCGTTTGTGGCCGACGCCCGAGTTGTGCTGTTTGAACGGAACGGGCTGGTCGCCCTCGATAACTGCCTCGAGGTAGTCGACAGCCTCGCCGGCCGTTTTGCCCTTGATCTCGCGGGCGATGGCCTTGCTGTGCTTGAAGCTCATCTGCCGCTCCCGGAGCATCGCTTTGGCCGTCGTGTCCGGGTCGGCTTCGACTGAGTAACTGATTCCCATGATTATTTGAGCGGTACGAACTTCGAGGAGCGTGTCGCTCCGATACCGGCCTGACCGTGTTCGACGCTACTCCGGGTGAGCTGGAACTCACCGAGGTAGTGGCCGAGCATCTCGGGCTCGACTTTGACACGCTCGAAGTTCTGGCCGTCGTGGACGGCGAAGGTCAGCCCGACCATCTCCGGAACCACCGGCATGTCGCGCAGGTGGGTCCGGATCGGGTCGTTGGCTGTCTCCTCTTCGCCGGCCTCGCGGGCCTTTTCGAGGAGCTTGTGTTTCTCCTCGGTCAGGCCGCGTACGATACTTCGCCGCTGTCGAGCGGGGAGCAGTTCCGCGACTTCCTCGAGCTCCATCTCCTGCAGCTCGTCGAGCGTGTGGCCGCGGAAGGAGAACTCTCCTTCGTGGCCGATTTGATATTCTGAGCTCATTCGTTGCCACCTCGACCTGTTCGCTTCGAGGCGATGTCCCCGACCTTACGGCCAGGCGGGGCGTTCCGCGAGATGGACTTGGGCTTGCCGGGGTGCTGGCGTCCGCCACCACCGAACGGGTGGTCGACGGCGTTCATCGCCACACCGCGGACGTTAGGCCACTTCGTCCCTCGCGCTTTCATCTTGTGATGCTTGTTGCCAGCCTTCACGAACGGCTTGTCAGTTCGGCCGCCACCGGCAACGACGCCGATGGTGGCGCGGCACTGCGGGTCAAGCCGCTTCATCTCCCCAGAAGGAAGCTTGACGACCGCGACGTTGCGGTCGTGGGTGAGCAGCTGGGCGTTGACACCCGACGCGCGGGCGAACTTCCCACCGTCACCGGAGCTGGATTCGACGTTGCACACCGGGACCCCCTCTGGGATCTCGGCCAGCGGGAGCGTGTTCCCGGGTGCGATCTCGGCGCTGACGCCGACCTGCAGCTCGTCGCCCACCCCGACGCCTTCCGGCGCGAGGATGAGTCGTCGGTCGCCGTCTTCGAACTCGACGGCGGCGACCGGGGCCGACCGGGCAGGGTCGTGCTCGATGTCAACGACCGTGCCGGCAACGACGTCGCCGTCCTCGACCTTGCGGTGCTCCAGATCAGCCTTGTAACGGTGCGACGGAGCACGGAACGTGGAGGTCCCGCGGCCGCGCCGTTGTCCTTGGATTCGTCGTCCCATCGTTAGAACACCCCAATTCTGGAGGCGACTTCCTGGGCGTCGTCGTCCTCGGAGAGGCGAACGACGGCCTTCTTCTCGCCGTCCATCGTGTTCTGCGTGTTGACCTGTTCGACTGTCACGTCGTACTGCTCCTCGACGGCGTCGGCGACCTCGCCCTTGGAGGCGCGGTCATCGACGGCGAACTGGAGCTTGTTCTGGAAGTCCATGTCATTCATGGCTTTCTCAGTGACGTGTGGGTGTTTGATGACATCCCAGCTCATCGCTCGGCCACCTCCGCGAGTGCGGATTCCGTGAAGATGGTGAGTCGACCGGGCGCGCCGCCAGGCGCGAGGTCTTCCGTGTTGACCTCGCTGGCGGTTGCCACGTCGGCCCCCGCAAGGTTGCGGGCGGCCGTCGACGGCTCGTCGCTGGTCACGAAGAGAATCGAGGCGGGACGACGGTACTTCCGTCCACGGGCCGAACCCTGTCCAGCCTTGATCTTCGTCTCGTCGGCGCGGTCGATGTCCGCGTGGACGTCGAGCGCCTCCAGCAGCGAGACGACTTCTTGCGTCTTGACGAGGTCCTCGAAGTCGTCGGAGACGACGACGGGCACTTCGTCACGGTCGAACTCGTGGCCGCGGTCGGCGACGAGGTCGGCGTCGGCCGTCGCGGCCAGCGCCGAGCGAACGGCCAGCTGCCGTTCCTTGTCGTTGAGGTCGAGCGAGCGGTCCTTCTCGGTTTTTGGCGGGTGGGCACTTCGCCCTTTGACCGCCTGCGGGACGCGGCGGGCACGACCGTCCTGCTTCGGGATGTGTGCCTGCCCGCGGCCGCTACCGAAGGACTCTGCCGGCGTTCGGAGGCCGGCGTACTCGTCGGACCCGTAGTCCTGCTTTCGGTTGGCCTGTGCGGCACGTACAGCTTTGCCGATGAGGTCGGACCGAACCGGCGTCTCGAAGACGTCCGGCAGGTCGACCTCGCCGTCTGTGTTGCCGTCCAGGTCGTAGATTGTTGCCTGCATAGGTTATCCCTGGTTCGATTCGTTGGAGACGTAGCGCACCTCGGGGTCGAGGCGCGGCTGGTCGTTCGGACGCACCGCGGGCCGGAAGCGCACCAGGCGCTTGTCCGGACCGGGCACGGAGCCCTTCACGAGCGTGTACGGCCCATCGACCTCGCCGTAGTTGACGAAGCCGCCATCGACGGTGGGCTCGTCGCCCTCGCCGATGTCGATGAGACGCTTGTTAAGCTCGGTGCGCTGGTGGTAGCCGGTCTGCCCCTGCTGGGGGACCGTTGAGCGCACGCGGGACGGGTTCCACGGACCGAGGTTGCCGATCCGTCGGCGCCATCCCTGGCGGGCGTGCTTGCCTTTCCGTTTCTGGACGCCCCACCGCTTGACGGGACCCTGTGTCCCTTTGCCTTTCGTGACACCGGCCACGTCGGCGTACTCGCCGGCGCGGAAGATGTCGTTCATGGCGTGTTCGCCACCGTCCTCGACGAGGTCGAGGGCGTGGTCGAGGCGGTCCGAAACGGACCCACCGCCGACGCGAGTTTCCATCACGTCGGGCTTTTTCTTCGGGACGCTCGGGACGGCGTCGGGGACGGTGTGCGTAATGAGTCGCAGGTCCCCGAGGTCACCGGCCTCGTGTGCGTCGCGTATCTGTTCCTCAGCAGCGTCCGGGTCGTGGTCCTCCGGAACGTCTAGGGTCCGGTCGAGTTCCGAGTGGAACTCGTCGGTCCAGACTTCCGTCAGCGGACGCTGACCGTACGGCGTGTCTTCGTACGCTCGCAGGGCGACGGCGCGCATCGGCGGCGTCTCGATGACTGTCACCGGGACAGTCTCCTCCATCCCCTCGCGGGGGGAGTTAGGTTCGTCGTTGACAAGCACAACGTGAGTCATGCCTGCCTTGTAGCCGGCGAACCCTTGGACGCCCGGCTGCCCGTCGTCAGACGGCCAGCTGTTGAAGCGAGGCGTCTCGCTCGTCGAGCGCTTGCGCGGGCCGAAGCCCAGCGAGCCTTTGCGTGGTCTGCTTGGTTGTGGCATTCGTTTACTCCGTGAGGGTTAGACAGGTGAGGGAGGCGAACAGAGCTTCTTCCGTTCGCACAACCTCACTGCCCTGGTTCGGAACCGTATTCAGCCAGAGGTCGAACCCTTCTGGTTCGTCGCTCGTCTGGTCTCCCCCGACGGCGTCCGGGGCAACGTCGAGTATCGACGGTAACCCGCGCTCGGGTGCCCCGAAGGCGACGGTCATGCCGCCCTCGGCGTCGCGCCGCTCGGCCAGCTGGCCGAGACGGGTCGACGTTACCGGCTCGCCGTATCGCGAGGACGCGATAGTGAGCCCGGCATCGTCGCGCGAGAGTGCCGCATCGAGGTCCGCGGCGACAACGTCGAATCCCGTTGTGGGGGCGTCGACGAGTTTCGCCCGGACCGGCCGTCGCGAAGAGACCCTGACGGTCACGCGCTCCCCCTGTTCCACGTCCATATCCGCTGGGACGGGAAGGGAGATCGGGTGTTGCATGCCGCAATTGACCCGGACGCGCCCATCAGCTCCGACCTCGGTCACGATTCCCTGTCTTAACGACCCCGAACCCTCAGATCCGGAGCCGGTCTGTGAACGCACGCGGAGCGGCGGCAGGACGCCGACGTACTCCAGTTCGTCCCGCTTACCCCACATCTCCTTTCGGAGGTGCGGGGGCGTCGCGGCGTACCGCAGCACGGTTTCGACGAACCCGTCTTCCCATTTGCCCGCCCCGTCAGGGTCGGGGTACACTGTCAGCCGATCAACCCGGTAGACCGCGGCCGCGCGGGCCACGTAACCGAGCTTGCGAGTTGCCTCGCGTCTGTCTTCGGCTTCCCGTGCGAGGGAAGACGGCACGAGTACGCTGGTCGTCATGCCGTGACGCTTCCACGTCGCGCCACTAGACTGTGCCGATATCTCCCTTTCCAGGGCTTAAAAAGCCCCCGTTTCGCGTTCGCGATGCGTCGCGTTCACATGGTCCGTCATGCCGGTTCGGGACCGATGCACGCATTCACTGTTTTGCCGCTTCCGAAAGGCCATGTCTCGTGACGCCATCACATGATCCCGCGCTCAGGCGGGGCGGTGATTGCCCTCACTTCCCACGATTTTCCCCGGAAAACGGAAGGCTTTTTACTCTCACCCCCGCCAGATTTGATTGCAACAAGGCGTTGCACGCTGGCACTGAGCGACCACCGGTCGTGAAGGTCAGGGCAAACGAAGCAAGCGCTGGTAGTGTAGTTGGTATCACGTGACCTTGCCATGGTCACAACCTGGGTTCAAATCCCAGCCAGCGCATTTCTCTGATTTCAAGTCCACAAGCGATGCGTCTTATCGCGTCTACAGTGTTTACTGATGGATAGGCCGCTCAGTGGCGCCAGTGTCACTCTGTGACTGAGGCGTACCATTATTTGTTACCCCATCGACAGTCCGATTGTATGACAGACGAGACAGTCCACGAGTCACAGGAAACACGGAGTCGAAGAGGGATCGCGTCGTACTTCCGACGGCTGGCGAACAGGCTCAGCCGCGGTGAGCCAGCCCCCGCAGATGAGGAGCAGACCGTAACAGTCACGCCGCCGGCTGAATCCGAGTTCGAGGTCGAGGTCGAACGAGAGGACGGGACTGTCACGCTTGAAATCGATATGGAATGGGATGAGGACGATGGAGCGGTGGCGACCGATGTGGCTGCGAGCAAGGCCACGTTCGAGGTGTACGAGGACAGCGCCGAGCAGTACCGCTGGCGGCTTCGCCACGACAACGGCAACATCATCGCCGACAGTGGGGAGGGCTACGCCTCCAAACAGAAGGCCGAGCAGGGGCTCGAAAGCGTCAAATCCAATGCGCCCGGCGCGTACGTCGTCGACGAGTCGAAAGACGAGGATACCCCCGACGACGGCGGCAGCAAGGCGACGTTCGAGCTATTCAAAGACAGCGAAGGGAAAGCGCGCTGGCGCCTCCGCCACGACAACGGAGAGATAATCGCCGACTGCGGGCAGGGCTACGCCTCCAAGCAGAAAGCGAAGCAGGGGCTCCAGAGCGTCAAGACGAACGCTCGCGGGGCACCGGTCGAAGAAGGCGAGTAAGCGTTCCGAACAGCGGCAGTTTCTTTCCACCAGTCTGATACTGGAAACGTGACGCGAGTACCACAGCGGTTAGGTCTCGGGCGCGCGTGGAGCCAGTATGACCTGCATAGGGTTTCTCTCGGTCGCACCGGTCATCGAAGGCAGCATGTCCTCGTACGTCGCTGACGCCGTCGCGGCGCTGGAGGCGTTCGACGTCGAGTACGAGACGACACCAATGGGGACTATCATCGAAGCGGAGGACAGCAAGGAACTGTTCGCGGCTACCCACGCCGCTCACGAGGCTGTCGGCGAGCAGACCGACCGCGTGAGTACGTTCTTGAAGATCGACGACAAGCGAACCGTTGACCAGCAGGCGCGAGATAAGGTCGACGCCGTCGAGGAGCATCTGGGTCGGGCGGCCAGAAGCGACGCGGCCGAAGGCGGAGATTAAAGGGAAGGGTGCCAAAGACGGCGTATGGATAGTCTCAATCGGATGGCCACGGAGCTCGTTGACGAGGCCATCGACTTTGCCGACGAACTCACGATAGACGTACACGCGCTGGAGGGTGACGCCGCGGTGCTGGACTTCGGCGTCGAGGTCCCCGGCGCTGTCGAGGCCGGCATGCTACTCGCGGAAATCCAGACGGCCGGGCTGGCGACGGTCCAGTCAACGATGGACACCATCAGCGGCGCGCCGCTGAACCACGTTGAACTGTCGACAGACCATCCGGCACTGGCTCTGCTGTGCTCGCAGAAGGGCGGCTGGGAGCTGGCCACCGATGGCTTCGAGGCGCTCGGGAGCGGTCCCGCACGCGCGCTCGTCGCAGAGGAGGAGGCCTTCCAGCGCATCGGCTACCGCGAGGACGCCGACTTCGCTGTGCTGGCTCTAGAGACCGACGAACTGCCGGATGAGGCCGTCGCGAGCCAGGTCGCCGAGCGCACCGGCGTCCCCGAGACCGGCGTGTTCCTGCCGTCATTCGCGACGGCGAGTGTCACCGGGAGCGTCGTCGCCGCGGCCCGAGCCGCCGAACTGGCCGTCTTCCGGCTTGCCGAACTCGGCTTCGACCCGGTGTCGGTGCTGTCGGCCAGTGGTCGCGCGCCGGTCGCGCCGGTCGCCGATGACGAAGCGACTGCGATGGCTCGGACCACAGACGCACTCGCCTACGGCAGCGAGGTCCACCTCACCGTCGACGAGTCCTTCGACCGCTTCGACGAGGTTCCCTCCATCGCGGCCCGAGAATATGGCGAGCCGCTCGAAGGCGTCTTTGAGGACGTGGACTGGGACTTCGCGGAGCTTCCTGTCGAACTGTTCGGCCCCGCGGCGGTCACCATCGATGTTGTCGGCGGCGACACGCACGTCGTCGGTGAGACGAGCGAGAACGTGCTAGCCGAGAGCTTCGGCCTGTAATCAGGTATGCGCTACAAGGTCGCGCCGCCGGCCCGTTCGCGCTCGTTTCTGGAAACCGCAAGAGAGGCGCTTCCGCTTGTCCCTGACAGCGAGGCGGACTGTTGTCGGGCGATACAGATGGCTACCGACGTGTCTGACCGCGAAACGGCCCAGAAGTACCTCGTGTTCCTGCAGGCGCTGGGACTGGTTGCCGAGAGCGAACGGGGCTACTACAGGACGAGGGAGGACTTCGACCGGACGGACCTCGCGACAACGTTCAAGAAATCTGTCTTCGGCGTCGACGTGCTCCTCGCCGCTCTCAGTTCGGAGCCGAGAGATAGTGATGCTGCCTTCGGTGCACTTCGGGCTGAGATTCCTCGCTGGGAACGTGAACGCCACACCGACTGGGAAGCCGTCTGGCGGGAGCGCACGGTGAATCTACTGGAATGGGCCGTGCTGTTCGGGCTCGCCGAAAAAACGGACGACGGCTATAGGTTACCGACCGGAGACGGCGCGGATCGGTGAGAAGAGGGACTGGAGACGGCGGGTCGCTACTCCGCAGGGTCGGTGTCGGTGACCGTCCCAACGCCCTTCGAACTCCCCTCGCGGAAGACGAACTTCTGGCCCTCTTCGACGAGATAAGAGCGGAACTTGAACCGGACTCGGGTCTTGCCGGCGTCGCCCGGGAGCAACTGCCCGCCCTCCGGGTAGAAGGCCGCGGCCTCGCTGACCGTTTCGAGGTGAACCACGGGCTCGTACCCGTCGCCGATGCGGGTCGGGTGGTTCAACACCATCACCTCGGCCTCGAACTCCTGCACCGGCGACGGGTCCGCGTCGCTCGGCAGCAGGACCATCCCACGCTCGATATCCGCCTCGCGGACGCCCTTCAGCGCGATGCCGACGATGCGACCGGCCTTGGCCTCGTCGACCCGGTGGTAGTGCATCTCGATGGACCGGACTTCGACCTCCCGGAAGCTCCCGTCCTGCATCGGCCCGAGCAGCAGTTCGTCGCCAGCCTCGACTTCGCCGGATTTGATCGTGCCGGAGGCGACCGCGCCGACCCCCTGAACGTTGTACGTTCGGTCGACATACATTCGGAAGTCACCTACCTCACCGGCGGTCTTTGGCAGCGCCTCGAACATCTCATCAAGAGCGTCCAGCCCTGCCTTGGTGACGGCGCTGGTGGTGACGACGGGAACAACGGTTTCAGAAATTTCGTCGATAGCCGTGTCGACGCCGTGGCGCTCCACCCGGAGCGGCGTCTTGTCGACCTCTCGCAATGCCTGCTCGACTGAGCGTTCGACTTCGGCGACCCGTTCTCCGTCGACAAGGTCAGTTTTGGTGATGGCAACAATTGTGGGGAGGTCCGTCGCCAGCAGGATGCCGAGATGTTCGCGCGTCGTCTCGGTCACTCCGTCGTCGGCTGCGACGGTCAGAAGGCCGTAGTCGAGCTTCTGGCCGACGAGGCCGCGGATCGTCGTCCGGAGCCACGGCTCGTGACCCACGGTGTCGACGAAGGAGACGAGTCGGTCGGATTCTTCGACGACCCGCGCCCGGTCGTCCTTTCGGTGCGGGTTGTCCATGCGAATCGGCTCCCCGGCCTCGTCAAAGCCGTAGACGCCGTATGAAAGGTCCGCCGAGAGGCCTCGCTCGACCTCGTGTGGCTGCACATCCAGAAAGCCACGTGTCCCGCCTTCGCCGTCGTCGGCGTCGCCGGTGACCAGCGACCCCACGAGGGTTGACTTGCCGTGGTCGACGTGCCCGGCGGTTCCCACGACAATGTGATCGTCGTCCGCGAGGACCGACCCTTCGGAGACCGTCGCGACGCCTACGATACCGTCTGTGTCGGTCGACCCGTCGTCCGAGACGCCGTCGACGCCCCACGTTTTGACATCCTCGATGTGTGCGCCGGCTTCCTCTGCCAGCAGACTGAGTACGTCCATCGACTCGGAGAACTCCGCCGGCGAGATACCGGCGAGACCGCCATCGTCGGTGACGCCAACGACGTACGTCGCCTCCCCATCCCCGGAGAGAACGCGGTGGCGGAGTTGCGCTGTGAGGGATTCGAGTCGCCCCTCGGACAGGTGAAGATTCTCGGTGAGCCGTTCTTTGAACTCGACGCTGCCGCCCTCCCGTTCACCGCGGTCAAGCGCGCGCCGGAGGACAGCCCGGTCGGGGCTCATATCCTCCCGTTACTGTGGGGTAGACATAAGCCTTCCCCGGATTTACGGTTCCAGAGCGCTCCTGAATCCGGTGACTGAGTGTGTCTCTCACAGTAGCGGCTGGACGGATATTTATACCTAAAGGCGAAGCCAGACCGCTCGTGGACTGAGCCGCTAAACGGGGTTTGCGGTCGTGTGACGCCGCCCCGTGGATAGTAGGAGCTGTCGATGGCGTCACCTGTTCGCCAGTCCAGGTAGCGACGGTTCCAACAGCAACTGGAAACACCGAATGTGACGGGTCAGTTCCGATACGGTGCGACCGCTTCGAGAAAGCCGTCGCCGTAGCTCGCATCGGTCACCCGGTCGGCTCGTTCGAGCGCTGTTTCATCGGCGTTGGCGACGGCTACGGCCTCACCGGCCAGGTCGAACATCTGGGCATCGTTCACCGAGTCACCGACTGCCAGAAACTCTGCCGGGTCCAGATCCAGCTCCGCACACACCGCTTCAAGCCCCGTCCCCTTGTCGACGACAGGGTCTGTCACGTGGTAAGCGAAGCCGGTATCGAGGACGACGAGTCCGCGCGCCGCGGCCAGTTCCTCCAGCGGTTCGAGCGGCTTGTCGAGTGAGACAACGAGTTCCGTCTCGCGCCATCGGTTTGCAAGGTCTATCTGTCCGAAGCCAAGGTCGTGGCCCAGATCGCGATAGGCATCACCGACCGCCAGCGCCGCCTCGTGGTCGCCTTCCAATCTAAGTTCGTCGGTTGCTTCGACGAACACGACGCCGCCGTTCTCGGCAACGACTGTCCGGTCGCGGCCGAGAAACTCACAGAGCGCAATCGGGAACGGCATCGCTTTGCCAGTCGCGATGACGACGCGTGCGGGCCACTCCCGGAGGACCGGCACAACATGGGGGTCAAGCGCGCGGCTCTCGTCGGTCAGTGTCCCGTCGATATCCACGATAAGGGGCGGTGTGTCGCTGTCCATACGTTCGGGTTTGGAGCGTCGGATATGTGGGTTGCGGTCAGTCGTCGGTTAGCGTCTCGTAGGCCGATTGCACCCGCTTGAATTCTCTTTCGCTCCCGCCATCAGTGTCGGGATGGACCTCCTTGACTTTCTCTCGATAGGCTCGTTTGATAGTACCTTGGTCTGCATCCGGGTCAAGGTCTAACCGCTTGTAGGCCTCTGTCGGACTCGGTCCCGACGACTGGACGCGCTGTCGGCGTTGCCGACCGCCCGCTGTCTGGCGTCGCTGCTGCTGTCGTCCCTGCCGACGGCGTTGACCGCCCTGGGTCGCTCGTGAGCGGCGCGCTCGGCGGCCGTCCCGCGGTGGTTCCCATTCCTCCCGTGGGCCAGCCCCGAACCCGCCGCGGCGGGCGTTCCCCGTGTTCTGTGCCGCCTGTCGCTCGACCCGCTCGTAGAGGCTTGCGGCCATCTTCCCGCTGAGGTGGTAGTACATGAAATACGTCGACACCCCGAACATGAGCGCCAGAAAGAGCACCGCAGGATTGATCACAAGGCCCACCGCCGTCAGGACGACTGTCAGGCCTCCGAACACCACCGCGATTCCCTTTGTGAGCCCATCGTACTGCACGCACGTTGCTTCGGCCCACAGGCCTGTAAGCGTCCCGCCTCTCGCACTCCAGCCGGTCTGCCCCTGAAGTCGATAGCGGACAGCGTCTCGGATGGGACAGGGACAAAACAGAGTACACGAACACGAGAACGACATCGCACGGACTGATAGACAAGTTCTGTCAAAACCGCACTACTGCGGAGTGTCTGACACAGCCTCAGTACCTCCCTACGCACTGTTAGTGAGCGCATATCCCCACCCGCAAACCCCCACCAGTTTCTACTGGATATCTCACTCACGTCTGGTGGTTCACGGGGTCGGGTTTTCACTTTCACCTCGGTCTAGACAGTATTAAGGAGAGTCGACGGCATCTATTCCGTTGTACGCGGCTATCGTTTCACGCGTCACCAGCACAGTTCGTCGAACACCGTAGCCGCGACTTCGGAGATTGCTACGGCCGCCGCCGAATCGCAGACAAGAAGGATTAAACGCTATCGATGACTACGTATTCGCCGCCAGAAATGACAGGATCACGGGTAGCTACGACGAGGGGTATCGACCGACAGACGGCCGCTGTCGGGAGGAGGAGCGGGCGATGAGTAACAGCGACCTTTCCGCTGACGAGATCACGCTCCCGATCAAACGTACCGACGGTGACACTATTGAAGAGCGACTCACAGGCAACGCCTACCACAACATTCTCCCGGCTCGCTACCTCCGGAAGGATGCCGACGGTGACCTCATCGAGGAACCCGAAGACCTCTTCGACCGTGTCGCGAAGAATATTGCGCTCGCCGAGGCTGTGTTCGAGGCCGACAAGCAAGATGTTGACGTACGCGTCTCGCCCGAGCAATTGAAGCCCGACCACCCGCGGCGCGACGAACTCGCCGACGAAGTGTTCGGTAAAGGAACGTCTGTCGACGACGACGTCGAAACTGAACTCTCTGTTTACAACGTCAACAAGTTCGCCTACGAGACGGTCGTGCCGGAACTGCCCGAGGGCGTCCGCGACCACGTCGAATCGACCGCCAACGCCTTCCAGGCACAGATGGAGCAGCTCTCCTTTATGCCGAACTCGCCAACGCTGATGAACGCCGGCGACGAACTCCAGCAGCTTTCCGCCTGTTTCGTTGACTCGCCCGGCGACGACATCGACGACATCCACCAGACCGCAAAGGAGGCCGCACAGGTCTTCCAGTCCGGCGGTGGCATGGGCTATGCGTTCTGGAAGCTCCGCCCGTACGGCGACCCCGTCGGCTCGACTGGCGGCATCGCCTCCGGGCCCATCACGTTCATGCGGACCTACGACCAGATGTGCGAGACGATCGCGCAGGGTGGCGCCCGCCGTGGCGCACAGATGGGCGTCATGCGCGTCTCTCACCCGGACGTCATCCAGTTCATCCACGCCAAGAACAAGGACGTCTCGCTCGCCGAGACGCTGCGCCTGAATGACCCGGACGACTTCACGCACAACTCCTTCGCCGAAGCGCTGGAGGAAGCACGAGAACTCATCGACGACGGCGGAAAGGTGCCAAAGCACCTCCGGAATGCTGTCGAGGGTCACCTTTCGAACTTCAACATCTCCGTCGGCGTCACCGACGACTTCATGGAGGCGCTGAAAGCCGGTGAGGAATTCACCTTCACGAACCCACGGACAGGCGAAGCGCATATCGCCACCGAGGAGACGAAGGAACTGTACGATATGTTCGGCCTCGGCGAACACGTCGAGGTTGGCGAAGAACTCTCGATTCCGGCCGAGGAACTCTGGGACGACATCGTCGAGGGCGCGCACGAGAACGGCGAACCCGGCGTTATCTACCTCGAACGGGTGAACAAGCAGCACTCCTTCGACGTTGAGGAGCATCCCGACCACGAGATTCTCGCAACGAACCCGTGTGGCGAACAGCCCCTCGAGGAGTACGAGGCCTGTAACCTCGGACACATCAACCTCTCGACGCTGGCCGCCACGGACGCGCCGGACTGGCGCGTCTGGTCGGAGGCCCACGCCGACGAGTACGACTCGACGGAAGCCGCTATCGACGCGTTCCTCGAGGACGCCATCGACTGGGAGGAGTTCGACCGACGCATCGAACTCGGCACCCGCTTCCTCGAAAACGTCGTTACGATGTCCGACTTCCCGGTCGAGAAGATCGAGCAGAAGGTCCGGGAGATGCGAAAAATCGGCCTCGGTATCATGGGCCTTGCCCAGCTGTACATCCAGCTCGGCGTCGCCTACGGGACCGAGGAGGCCAACGAAATCGCCCGCCAGACGATGCGCCACATCAACCACGGGTCGAAGGCCGCGAGCCACGAACTCGCCGAGGAACGGGGCGTCTTCACTGAATGGGAGAACTCCAAGTACGCGAACCCGACAGACTACTCCGACTGGTTCGAGAAGCAGACCGGCGAGGACGCGGCGGACTGGGAAGACGGGTACCCCATCCGCAACCACAACACCACGACCATCGCCCCGACCGGAACGACCTCGATGATCGGCAACACCACCGGCGGGTGTGAACCGATCTACAACGTCGCCTACTACAAGAACGTCTCCGACGACGTACAGGGCGACGAGATGCTTGTGGAGTTCGACGACTACTTCCTCCGTGCGCTGGAGGACAACGACATCGACGTCGAAGCCGTCAAACAGGAGGCCCAGGAGCAGATGGCCAACAACGAGTTCGACGGCGTCGACGGGCTGACGACCGTGCCCGATGCCATCGGCGAGCTGTTCGTCACGACGGGCGACCTCTCGGCGAAGCAGCACGCAGGTATTCAGGTGGCCTGTCAGGAGGGCGTCGACTCCGCCATCTCGAAGACGGTCAACGCCCCGAACGACTCCACGACCGAGGACGCCGCCGAAGTGTTCGAGTACATCTACGACCACGGCGGCAAGGGCGTTACCTACTACCGCGATGGCACCCGCAGCAAGCAGGTGCTGACCACGCGCGCCCAGAACACGGAGTTCTCGGACATGGACGCTGACGAGATCGTCGCACAGATCGAGGAGGTCTTCGGCGGCATCGAAGGCTTCCTCGAGGACGAGGCCGTCCAGGCCGCCATCGACGACTCCATCCAGCAAGTGCTGGGTGTCGCCGACGGAGACGCCGAGTACGCCGAGAAGCAGACCCGACCCGACGTGCTCCACGGCGTGACACAGCGCATCGACACCGGCTACGGGAAGCTCTACGTCAACATCAACGAGGACCCCGAGGCCGACCGGCCGTTCGAGCTGTTCGCCAACATCGGCAACTCCGGCGGCTTCACCGCCTCTTTCACCGAGGCGCTGGCCAAGACCATCTCGACGGCACTTCGCTCGGGCGTCGACCCAGAGGAAATCGCCGACGAACTGCAAGGTATCCGGTCGCCGAAGGTCGCCTGGGACAAGGGCGAGCAGATCCAGTCCATCCCGGACGCCATCGGCACGGCTCTCCGTCGCTACCTCGACGGCGATGTCGACAAGGCCTACCCCGACCAGACCACGCTAGAGGAAACCGCCGAAAAAGCTGAAGGCGAGACCGCCACGCAGACGCAGACCGACGGCGGCGCAGCCGCCGCATCCGACACGAGTGGCGACCAACAGGACATCATCGACGCCGGCGAGAGCCCAGAGTGTCCTGACTGTGGCTCGCTGTCGCTGTACTACTCAGAGGGTTGCAAGACCTGCGAGTCCTGTGGCTGGTCCGAGTGCTGACGTAGTCGTCTGACCACGCGGATTCGGATTTCACCGCGCCTGAAGGTCGTTCTTTTCGCTGTGCGCTAACTCGCTGAGGGCTGGCTACCGGAATTCCGTCACGTCGTACACGCCGGTAATCGTCGTTTCCTCGACAGTCGCGGTGACTTCTGTTCCTTCCTCGGCCGCCGAATCTGCGACGAGCGTGACCGGCTCGATGGGCTGGCGGCGGAGAAATGCCACGATCCGTTCGAGCCACGACGGCTTCCCGCCCTTGCGGCAGACGATGACGTAGCGTGACTCAGCGAGCGACGCCATCTTGGGCTCGAAGTCGTAGTCCTCGTGGTCGGCCGGCGGGACGACGTGGATTACCTCGCCCGCAATCGTCTCGTCCATACGCACGATAGCGACTACAGCGGTATGTGCCGCTCGCTTTGCACTATGAGTACTGCTTGGACACCCAGCCAGAGGCCCCGCTGGGATACGAGTCGGTCTCGTCTTCGGGCTGTGTCTCGCCGCGCTGGTCGACCATCCGGACGACAACGGTGTGACCGTCCGAGGGCGGGTCGTAGGTGTACTCCCACTGTCGCCACGCGTCCTCGGCGGGGCCGTCGCCACCGGCCGCCGGCAGCTGGTCCGAGAGCGTTGCGTCCGCCCACGTCTCGCCGCCGTCAGTGGAGACTTCGACACGCTGGACGCCGCGCAGGCCAGCGTAGGCGTGGCCGCCGATGCGTCGGCGGCCGTCCGAAAGCATCGATTCGTGGTGAAGTTTGGCGACCGGATTCACCGGCCCGGTCCCCTGCCAGCCGCGTTTCTCCCAGTAGCCGTCGGCCTCCTCGTCGAGGACTTCGATCTCTGAGAGCCACTTGACATTGACTTCGCCCCAGTGGCCGGGGACCAGTGCTCGGACGGGGTAGCCGTGGCCGCGCGGGAGGATCTTCCCGTTCATGCCGTAGGCGAGCATGCCGCCCCGCAACGCGTCGATGGGGAACTCCTCGTAGTAGTCGTCGTCAGCCCGGAGCATCACGCACTCACAGCCGCTTTGGATGCCGGCTTCTTCAAGTAGTCTGTCGACGGGAACGCCGGTCCACAGCGCGGTGTCCGTTTTGTAGCCGTTGAGGCTCTCGCCGACACACCGGAGCGTGACGAACCGGTTTTCGGCGTCCATCTCCAGAATGTCTGCGTAGGTGAGCGTGACCTCTTCGTCGACAGCACCGGTGATGGATAGCGACCAGTCCGCGGCCGAGAGTTCCGGGTCGATGGAGTTGATATCAACTTCGTAGAAGCTCTCACTGACCAGCGGATCGATGTCGTCAAAGTCCAGAGCGGATTCCGCTGCGACGGCGAGCTTTTCATCAACATCTTCGAGATCGGCCCCCGGTGCATTGAGTGCGGGTGCGTCGTCACCCGTCGCAACGACTGATCGCCGGTTGCCAGCTGTGTAGCCGACCGTTGCCGCACCGACGGCCACACCGACCGTCGAGAGCGCCCGCCGTCGTTTGGAGGAGATAGGTGACATCCGGTCACCCAGTCCGTCCAGCGCCTGTGCGAGTCCCACGACGGCGGCGGCGGGCACCGCCGGGCCAGCGGCGAGGACGACTTCGCCGGTGAGAACGACGCCGACGGCCCAGGTTACGACGGCTGTTCCGACAACCGGGAGGGCACGATTGTTCGCCAGTTGGCCGGTGAGGATGGCTGCTCTGGCCGCCAGTGCGATGAACAGCCCAGCGAGTCCGATGGCGAACAGGAGATTGAGCTGTTGGCCGAGACTGCCGAGTGTCGAGATCGCGGTCGAGACGATGATGCCGGGCATCGACCGCGCGAGCGTCCGCTCGATTGGCGAGGCGATAAATGCCGGCGCGTAGCCGGTCACCGCGTAGGACCCGGCCAGGCCCGCGATAGCTGCGGCAACGCTGGCCAGCAGCCGACCGCCGGGCGAGTCGAGGAGGTCGTCAGTCATGGCTATATCGACGGCCTACCCCGCAAAAGGGATTGTTCCAATTTCGGCCAGAATCCGTTCCGAAACTCCGGAAGACACAAGCGAGCGGGGCTGCTCTACGGAATCATGGACGAGCAGCCCGGCGGTCGGCCATGTCCGCTCTGTGAGCGGGCAATGTACCACCGACACTGCAAGTACGTCTGTCCGGAGCACGGCGTCGTGTATGACTGCGCTGACACGTTCTACTGACGAGACGCTCGCGGGTTTAATATCTTGGAACAACGAACAGAGTTGTATGAGTGGTCACGGGGGAGAGATTTCGGTGCTACACGTCGACGACGACCCCGACCTTGGCGATCTCGTTGCGGTCCATCTGGAGCAAACGCACAGTAATCTCGCTGTCTGTACCGAGCGAAGTGCAGCCGATGGGTTAGAGCGATTGTCCGAGCACACGTTCGACTGTGTCGTTAGCGATCACGACATGCCGGGCATGGACGGGCTCGAATTTCTGAAGGTCGTCCGCGAGGAGTACGAGGAACTCCCGTTTATTCTCTTTACTGGCAAGGGAAACGAGGAAATCGCGAGTGATGCCATCTCCGCTGGCGTCACCGAATATCTCCAGAAAGGAATGGGGACAGACCAGTACGCCGTGCTTGCCAACCGTATTGAGCGGGCTGTCGAGGAACGACGGGCCAAGACCGCGCTCGAAGAGTCCGAGCGGATGCTGTCGACGCTCATTTCGAATCTCCCGGGAATGGTGTATCGCGCCCGGAACGAGCCCGATTGGCCGATGGAGTTCGTCAGCGACGGTGCAGCGGAGCTAGTCGGCTACAGTTCGGAGACGCTCGAACGTGGCGACGTCTCCTGGGGCGCGCTGATTAAGGATTCCGAGACGGAGCGTCTCTGGGAAACAGTCCAGACCTGTATCGCCGCCGGCGAACCGTTTGAAGTCTCCTACCAGGTCGAGACGGCCGACGGTGAGACCCGCTGGATGTGGGAGCGCGGGCGTGTCGTCGACACCGACGACAATGGCGTCGAAATCCTCGAAGGGTTCATCACCGACGTGACTGCGCGCGAGGAGCGCGAACGGGAACTCGCGGAGCAACGGGCATTTACCGAGAAGCTCATCGACTCTGTCGACGATATGTTCTACGTGGTCGGCACCGACGGGAGCCTGGTCCGGTGGAACGACACCGTCCAGTCGGTGACCGGCTACACCAACGAGAAGTTAGCGTCGATGGGGATTGGCGACCTCATTGTGGATTCCGACCACGAGAAACTATGGAGGATATTCGAAGAGACGCTAGAAACAGGGTACGGAACCATCGAGGCAGGAGTCGAGACAGCTGAGGGCGAACGGCTCCAGTACGAGTTTAAGGGCACGCTCATCGAAGACGAGCGCGGCGACCTGTTCGGGATTGCCGGCATCGGCCGGGACATCACCGAGCGGAAGCGCCGGGAGCGAGAACTCAGAGAGTACCGGACGCTGGTCGAAAACGTCGGGGACCCGATGTACGTCCTCGACAGGGACGGGACCATAGAGATGGTGAACGAGGCGATGGCCGTCCATCTGGGGTACGACCGCTCGGAAATCATTGACTCGGAGCCAGCCCGGTTCATGCCCGAAGGAGACGTCGAGAGAGGAACAGCACTCATTCGTGACCTGATTGACGACGACAATCGGACGTGGGCGGCCTACGAGATGCGGACGATATCGGCTGACGGGACGGTCCGGATCAACGAGGACAGGATCGCACCGCTGTTCGACGAGGACGGGAACTTCGACGGGTCAGTCGGCGTGATGCGCGAGACGACAGAGCGAAAGCAACGCGAGCGGGAACTCGAACGCTACGAGACGATCATCGAGGCCGTCGGCGACCCGGTGTACACCCTCGACGACGAGGGCGTCTTCACCTACGTGAACGAGGCGGTAGAGCGACTGACAGGGTTCGAACCGGATGCACTCATCGGTGAGCACATCTCCACGATTATGGCTGGCGAGGACATCTCCCGCGGCAGCGACCTCATCCGGACCATGCTGTCTGACCCGACCCGGCAGAACATGACTTTCGAAACGGATATCGTCGATCAGAATGGGGATCACACCCCTATCGAGATCCATATCGCGTTGCTTCCAGCCGAAGACGAGGAGTTCAACGGGACAGCGGGCGTCATCCGCGACATCAGCGACCGGAAAGACAGGGAACGACAGCTTACAGAGTTCGCATCTGTCGTTAGCCACGACCTTCGAAACCCGCTGAACGTGGTCAAAGGGCGAATATCAGTTGCCCGGACGTCAGGCGACGTCTCACATCTTGAGGCGGCTGAGTCCGCGGCTGACCGGATGGACGACCTCATCAACGACCTGTTGACCCTCGCAAGGCAGGGCGATACGGTCGGTGAGACGACAATGGTTGACCTCGCCGCCCTCGCAGGGCAGGCCTGGGCCGATGTCGAAACCGGCGAAGCCAGGCTTGAAAAACACGGGACAGCGACGGTCGAAGCTGACGCGGCACGGCTCCGTGCGGTGTTCGAGAACCTGTTCCGGAACAGTGTGGAACATGGGTCCGCAAGCGACCAGAAGCAGCCCGACGACGCGGAGGAGCGCGAGTGTTGCACGAACACCTCAGCCCCGATTACTGTCTCCGTCGGGACAACGGATACCGGATTTTATGTGGCCGACGACGGCGCTGGTATTCCGCTGGAAGAGCGAGATAACGTGTTCGAACGGGGCTACACCACAAGCGATACGGGAACCGGGTTCGGGCTGGCAATCGTCACGGAGGTCGCACAGGCCCACGACTGGTCGGTATCGCTGACAGAAAGCGATGGCGGCGGCGCGCGATTCGAGTTCACGACGAGTTCGGAGCGCTGACGTGGCGGTAGGCCGGCCCCGCAAGCACCAGCACAGCCAGCGCCGCGGAAAGCAACAGGACATGCGGGAGTGCGTCGACGGTGAGACCAGTGAGCGTCAGCGACCGCAGTGACGCGCCTGCGGTGACCTCGACGGCAACCCACGGAATCTCACCGAGAAACGTCCCGACAGCGAATGAACGCGGCGAGACGCGGGCGAACCCGGCCCCATAGGAGACTGGGTCCGCGGGCACCGGTGAGAGCCGCGCTGCGAGAACGCCTCTCGTCTCGCCGGTCACCTCGATGATCCGCCGGCCGGAGTCCCCCAGCCAGCCGAACATTCCGCCTTGCTCACCGGCCCGGAGTGCGAATCGGTAGGGGATGAGGCAGGTGACGAGTGCGCCCATCAGCGCGACCGGGAAGCCATATTTGACCCCGAGGACGAACCCGACGAACGCAGATAACGGCATCGTCGGCCACGCGAAGAACGGGCGGACCAGATACAGGCCGACGATGACACCCGCGAGGTAGACGGGATGGTCGGCGAGGTGCATCAGCTGGGCCACCACCCGCTCGGGTGTAAGCAGCGTCGTCGCGATGGCGACGACTGCGACTAGCCCGACAGTCCCGACCAGCTGTCGCTTCGCGAGGCGGTCCATCTACCCAATTGGGCGGTAGCAATCGACAAACGCTTTGTGGTATCTTTTACGTTGCTCGGGGTTGAATCGGCGATTGTGTCCGAGACGCGAGACCCGGTCGAACTCGGTGTCGAACTACTCGCCCATCTGGAACACGGGGAACTGTCCGTCGCCGACGCCCTCGACCGTATCGAGACGGTGACGACCAACCCGCAGGTCCAGCGAGAGATACTCGACACTGCAGTGATGCGGGGGCTCATCGAACGCGAGAACGGCGTCATCCGCCCGCGGTCACAGGGATCGTACGTAAACTTCGACAGCGATGTCGTCGTCCGTGACGGGGATTTCTCATGCCAGCGCTGTGGTGCAGCTATTAGTACGGGCCACTTCGTCCAGTTTGACGACGGCGAACTGGGCCCGTTCGGGTCAACGTGTATTCGGAAAGTGTTAGGACGGGAGTAACGAGGGGCGCGACCGAAGGGAGTGGCCCTCGGTGGACAAGCGGCGACCGAAGCGAGCCGCGAGTGGCGAAAGCGTGGTTGCTGTCACAGCGCCAGTCTCAGCGTGTAATCGAAGACAACGACCAGAAAATAGTGAGCTGTCCGAAACAGGCACCAAGGCGAAACGCGGCGGCTTAGCGACCCTGCCGGAGTTCCTTGATGAGCTGTTTGATTGTGCGCTCTTGCTTCTGGAGCTGTTCGTTCTGTGCTTCGACAGCGTCGGTCAGTTCGGCGACCTGTGCTTCGAGTTCAGCGATATCGGAGTCTGTGGCGGTGTCCGACTTGACCGATCCAGTGTCTCTACCGGCCGTGTCTCTGGATCGTGTTTCCGTCGTGGCTTCGGTGGTGGCGCCCTGCTCATTGGTCGGTGCGGTCGCGGCCTGTGTACTGGCGCTCGTGGATTCAGCCTCGGCATCGTCACCGCCCTCCTCATCGTTGCTCACAAGCGGGTCGATGCCGGATTCGAGGCCGAGCCCGTTGCCGGCTTCGTCAGCACCCTTGTCGGGGTCGCCCCCAACCGTGGCGTTGAGATCTGCAAGCGAATCGACCTCGTGGTACGCAAAGAGGGCTTCTTCGAGCGTTTTCCGGACCATCGGTGCTTCCTCGGACGGCGCTTTGATGCGCTCTGGTCGCTCGTTAAATGAGAGGACGACGGCCGTAGCGACGCTGCCCTCCTCGAACTCTAGGCCGGTCACGTCGTCGAAGGAGAACGCCTCGTAGTCGGCGTCCCAGGTGACGTTGCCGATGTGCTTGAGCAGCTGGCGATCGGTAATCACCAGCGTGAGTTCGCTGAACCGGAATACGCCGGCGAGACTCTCATCGGGGGCAATGCCGCCCGCGACAGTGAGTTTCCCTTCAAGCAGTCGTTCGAGGACGGCATCAGCGCGGCTCCCGGGGACAGACAGTTCGAGCTTCTCACTGGTGTAGATGAGTGAGAATTTAGTTTTGCGCCGGCCTTCCGAAACCGTGAGCCGTTCGAAGTCATGTGGATAGCTGGCGACCTTCTCGTCGCTGAGAAGGCCCTCACCACGGTAGACGAGCGTCCGGGTTGGTGTAAAACAGGCCGCGTCTTCATCGCCGAGGTTGACACCGCCCCGGATCTCCTCGTCCCCGAGTTCCTGCTGGACGAGGTCTGGTATCTCCATACTGCCTGCATACCTGCGTGGTGGCTTAAATCCGCGGGTCGAGTATCAGCGCCGATGAGGCGCCCACAGCGTGAGACTGCTCCACAGTCTCGACGGAGATGAGAACCTTCAAGACGGCTAACGGCCAACGCCTGAATGCACCCGCGCCCGGGTGGCTTAGCTGGACATAGCGCCGCACTCATAGGGTCTTTCGACTCATGCGGCAGTGCACCCGTCATGACCCCGGGGCGCTCGTCACGCCCCAGACCTGGGCCATGCGGAGATCGAGGGTTCGGAGCCCTCCCCGGGCATTTTACTAAAATTTGCCATACCCAGAGTGGTGACACACATCCTCAGGGAGACGGTGACGTCCGATGGCGGTGAGTAGCGCCTTCTGTTACAGGTTATCTGTCGAGACCAGTACCTCGTGACTGGAGACAGCGCCATTCCGGCCGCGGGTCCGAGGTTCCCCCTCAAACCGGACCGTTGCGCCGGCATCAATGTCCGTTTCGTTCGTCCAGTAGTGGCCGATGACTTCGTCGGCATCGTTGTATACCTTCCCAACGAACACAAGATAGTCAATCGGCGACTCACGGGTATTTTTCGCCGTAGCTCTGACAACGACATCCTGCTCGCTGGCGCGGTATTCCGAATTTGAGACGGTGACGCCGTTAGGACCGTACACCGCTGGCGATGCCGGACCCGGCGACACCTCGAAGCTCGCAATCTCGTCGGGATTCTCAACATCGATGCCGGGATCGGCACGCGCCAGCCACGCCTCGCCGGGGCGCAACCCGCGCGTGTATGTCCTTGTTGAAGCGAGGTATTCGTCGTTCCCGTCAAACCAGTCCACCGTCAGGCTGGCCATCCCCGTGATGGCGTCGCCGGTGTTAGTCGCTGCCACTTCGGCCATCGGCGTAGTCTCATACCCTAAACCCACCTCAACGAGTCCCGTGCGACCAACCTCAAGTCCGGCTTGCGGTGCAACGACTCGATAAGTGTGGCCAGCGTCCGTGCCAGTGATCCGATACTGAACCTCCATGGCCTCGGTGGGCGTGATTTCGTCGCTCGTGAGGGTTTCAGCCTCACCGGGATCGATGGGGCCAATCTCGATCTCGGTTTCGTCCCACCCCGACGCTTGCGAGGTGGTATACTGGAGCGTTCCCTGATAGGTGCCCGTCACCTCGCCAGTGTTACGAACAGTGATCTCCAACTGGTGTGTCTCGCCGACCGATACTGTGTCCGGTCCCTCGAAGGATTCGACTACGAACAGCGCCGAAGCCTCTGTCTGAGTCTCCTGCGATGTAGAGCCGTTGGTTGCCGGCGGCGTGTCCGACTCGGTTGCCGTATCACGCTCTGGTGTTGTCGCGCCGCCGCCCTCGTCGTCACCAGACCCAGCACACCCCGCGAGTAATCCTGCCCCAGCCAGTGTCAGGTATGTTCTCCGGCGCATGATAACTCAGTTTAACAGACATATAAGTAAAATTTGGCCCGAGTGATAAGATGGGTTGTGGTACTGTGGGACCGGACATTTTCCAAATCGCATCGACTAGCAGCCACCGGAGTCTTTGTCCCGGGTCTGGACAGACAGTACCAGACCACCCGAGCAGTGGTCTGTCGAGCGAGCAGACTGTTTCGTCGGCGAGCGGCTCTCAAACGCCGGCACGCTTGCTCCGACTGCTCGGCGTATGTGCCGTCGCTTCGTGAGAAAAGAATCGCCAGCGATTAGCCCGACGAGAGGCCGCTGCCGGGGAACTGCTGAAAAACAGATTCAAAATCGTCAATCTCTGCGGCCGTGGCATCGACCTTTGCACGGAGTTCTTCGGCCCGTTCATTGACAGTCTGGTATTCGTCGCTCGCTTCTAGTTGCGGCGTGTTCTTTTGCGTTTCCAGCGTCGCCTTCTTCGAAGCCACGGCGAAGTACTCCTGGACCTGATCGTCGTATGTGGTCCGGACGAGCATCTCCGAGACAGTGTCGAGGAGGTCCTCGCGGCTGACCGGTTTGGTCAGGTACTCGTCGAAGGGCATCTCGACGATGTCAAAGTCTGGGTCAACGGCCGTCACCATCACCACTGCAGGGTCGATACCCCGCTCTGCGATGGTATCGAGGACCTTGTCACCACTCATGTCGGGCATCTGCCGGTCCAGAAAGACGACGTCGACGGACGCGTCGACTAACTGGAGTGCTTCCGTACCACTGTGTGCGGTCCGAACATCGTGTGCGGTCAGCAGCCACGTCGAATACAGGTCCGCGATATCTTGCTCGTCGTCAACGACGAGCACCGTTGCCTCCTCGGTCTCACCACGCTTTTGCACTTGTTGTCCCTCCTGTCGGCTCACGCACTGCTCTCACGGTGACTTTCCTGAACAGCAAGATAAAGGTACCCAGCGGATTATCGATTCTGAGAATATTATGGTTAATTTACTGACCATTATTGTGTAGCTGTGCTATCACAATGTAGTGACTCATCCCAGAGATGTTAACATAGCGGCGACCATACGCTGTGTGTATGGTGACCGTCTCCGGACCGTGGACGAGTGAGGAGATGGAACAGTTTCTCAGCGCCGAGACTGTGCCACTCCGTCTCGGGTGTCGAACTCCAGCAGACAAGCCCTGGATGCTCTCGCTCTGGTATCGGTTCGTTGACGGTGTCTTTGAGTGTGCAACCGGGGCGGACGCGGCGGTTGTCGACTACCTCGACCATGACGCCAATGTCTCGTTCGAAATATCGACGAACGAGCCGCCGTACTGCGGCGTCAGAGGCAATGGAACAGCGACGATGACAGCAGACGAGGAGAAGACGGTTCTTACTGAGTTGTTGCACCGCTATCTCGGCGGAACCGACTCACCACTGGCCGAACAACTGCTTGCACCCGACCGCCGCGAGATACGGATCACGATTACGCCCGACCGACTCCACACCTGGGACTACAGCAATCGGATGTAACAGCCTGAACCAATGGAACATACAGACTCAACCATGGACAGCGACCCGACAGACATCAAATCAATCGCGGTAAGCGCCACTGACCTCGTTGCAGCCATTGAAGCGACTTCGGACGGATCAAAGACCGTGTTACGCGTCACACCGCCTCTCAGCGGCCGGATGCGGGCGCGTCTCCACGTTGTCCAGCCAGATGACGACGAGGACACGATTCACATCGAGCCCGACTCGCTACTGACTCAGGATGCACCGTCGTATCCGGCGCCCGATGATACCGCCGACGAGCTTCGGGACGCGGACGACGAGACATACTCGGTGGAGCGTCATCGGACCTATCACGAGCAACGACTCGCCGAGTGGCGGGAGTCGGTGCCGGACCACGTCGTCGATAGCACGACACTAATCGACACGGAACACGACATAACCGTGTCACTACTCGGACCGTGATCGGTCGTGCACGTCCACCAGAGGTGTCACAGATACCAGAAGTGACACAATGTATCACACTAGATCTGCACCGCCGATAAAACGTCTAAGTACCACACAGATTGTGGTAAAATGAACGATTAGGGAATCGCTGTACGTGAAACGAAGCGAAACGGCCGGAAACCTCTAGAGGTTATAAGCTATCTCCAATAGAAGCCGTGGATAGGTTCCCTCCATATGTCAAGTTCGTCCGCATACGAATTACTCGCCCAGTTTGATGACTCCATACCGGAGTTCGACGAGCCTTTCGTCTCCGCCGTTCGAGGTTTCGCGTTCTGGACAGCGATTGCGCTCCCGTTTCTGTATCTCCCGCTGCTAATTACCGGCCTGAACTCCGGGGCAACGCGAGTCGCGTTCGTCGCACTCGTCGTCTGCAACGCTGTGACGCTGTTTGTCGGGCACGCACACAGAGGAGACAACTGAAAACGGAACCCTTCGACTTCGGCCACCAGTACAGATATCGTTGCCCACCACTTCGTGTTACCGCTGTGGCCATATTTTCAGCCATGTGTCGCCGTTCGCGTGCACACGTCACGAACCACAGTCATCGCAGGTGTCGGTCTGGGCCACGTTGAACCGCTGGTCAGATTCTCCCGCTGAGCGCCACGGACACAACCAACCGCAACGCGCAGTCGTCTCTCAGTCTCGGCGAAGTCGCCCATCGTATTGGCATCTCGTCGAACAGGACCGCTCAGCGTGGACGCCGGAGGTCGATCTCGGTCTCCACGCCGAGGCGGTCTGAGCGCTTTGACTCTGATGTCGGCTATTCTTCAAGGAGGTCGACCCACTCTCTGAGCGGCCCCCGAACACCGTCGGCTGAAATCGTCACCTCGCCGTCGAATCGCCACGTCGCCTGCGGGGAGTCCGAACCGAACCGCATCGGAATGGAAACCGACAGATCGTCGGCCGTGAGATGGAGTGGCTCGTCGCGGTCAACCGTCTCGTCGAGCAGCCGTTCGACGGCCAGGCGGAGCTGTTCCGGGTCTGGGTCTGGAAGTTCCGTGGATTGACTCATATCTGTGACTTAGAGCTGAAGCTACCTCCGTGTTGTGTCGAACTGGTCGGTCTTCCCCGTCACTTAGGGGTGTGTAGTCCTCAGACTGTGCCGATGGAGCTGGAAACACCGTACGCCCTCGGAGGAACCTACTACGTCGAGACGGTGTCGATCGGGAAACAGACGGACGACGAGACGGTGCGCGATTGCGTGGTCTGTGGCGGCCACGTGTACGCCGACGACTGGCATCTCGTCGTTGGGGTCCTGAATACAGACGGCAGACGACAGCTCCACCACCACTGTAGCGACGACTGCCTGACTGAATGGCTCAAACTCATGACGGCTGCCTGAGCACCGGTGAGTCCGCGGAGTCTTGACGATGGAACGCGTCGGGAAAATATGGACGAGCGCACGGGCGTGTTCAGGGTCTACCGCGTCGTCGACGCGGTCCCGCACATCAATCTGTTCGACACCGATGCAACGCGGCTCTACACCGTGTACCAGTCCGGCTACGGCGAGCGACAGCCGGCAGTCGACGACCTCCGGACGGGCGATCTCGTCGAAGCGACGCTGGGCGGCGACCCCGACGACTCGGATGAGGCCTGGTCGCTGCTTTCGTTCGAGCGGCTCGATCGCGTGACGATGGATTTCGCCGTTGACGCCGAAATCCCAGCAGTGGCGGCTGACCGCTGGGAGCCGGGGCTGGAACGTCCGGCAAGCACCGTACTCGAAGAGGACGGCGAGCCGGTCGCGGAATGTTTCGTTCAGCCGCGCGCGCCGCTGCCAGGCGGTACCTTTGTCCCGAGCGTGCTCACCGGCCTCGTGCCGATGGAATCACTGCTGACCGAGCTCCCCGGTATCGGCGAGCCGCCGACGGACGCTATCTTCATCGACCCCGACCCGCCCGATGCTGACTCGTACTCACGACCCTATGGCGTCGCCGTGCTGTTCACTGCTGGCGCTGACGAACTGCTCACTGAGTTCCGGGAGCGATATGATCTCTCTGCCGGCGCGGACAACAGACCCGAGTACGACCCGTACGGGCTGTGAATTGGCTACGGCAAGAACGAGCGGCGGGGCGCTACATCGTGATGACGAGCGGCACCGGGACGAAACAGAGCATCCCTAGAACGAACGTAACTAGGCCAACAGCCCAGCGGCCCGGCCCCAGCGGTGTCTCGTCCAGCGGCGTCGCGGACCCGAGCCGGCCGAACACCAGCGCCAGAATCCCCCAGAACGCCCACAGTCCGGCCGCTCGGCCGCCCTCGAAGACCACGAGGTAGCCAGCGAGTCCAAACAGGGCGACGGGGACGGCAAGCTGGACCAGCGACAGGCGGTCGCCGAACAGCGACCGGGCGACGTGTGCGCCGTCAAGTTGGCCAACGGGCAAGAGGTTCAGGAAGGTCACGAACGCCCCCACCCAGCCGCCGATGACGACCGGGTTCGGGAGGAGTTGCGGGTTCGCGTACTCAAGCTGTTCGCCCATGACTGCGGCGATACCCTGCAACAACAGCGGGTAGCCGAGTTCGATGTTCGTGACGATGCCACGGGTTACCTCCACTGGTGGGAGCGTCACGCCGATGGCAGTCACGACGACGGTCGCGGCGAGTCCGGCCAGCGGACCAGCGACACCGATGTCGAACAGCGCCTTGCGGTCGGGGATGTGGTCGTTCATGCTGATGACCGCACCCAGCGTCCCGAGCACGTTCGGAAACGGCAGGAAGTACGGTAGGCTCGCTTCCACCTCGTGATAGCGGCTCATGACGTAGTGGCCGAACTCGTGAATTGCGAGAATTCCCAGTGCGGCTGCGGCGAAGGGCCACGCCGTGAGCATGGCTGTCGGGTCTTCGAGCACGGACAGCCCGTACCAGCGGGTCCCGGCGTACAGCGTCGACAACAGCGTCAGGACGGCGAGCCCGACGTTCAACCACGGGACGCCGTCGACGCCGAGCGACCGCTCCCGCGCGATCAGCACCCACTCGCCCATCTCCCGCTTGAGCGCGACGCGGTACCCGCGCTGACGGAACGCCGGTGCGATGCGATGGATGACCTGTTCGGACTCGGTCATCGGCTCGCCGTAATACCGGACGCCGTCCTCGGCGGTCCTGTCGATCTCGTACACGTAGAACGTGTCTGCGAGTGCTTCCGGGTCCGGCAACTCCGGCTGCGAGGACTGGGTCGCCATTACCAACCTTTAGGGTTCGACCCGTTTGAACCTGTTTGCCGTGTCACTTTCGACAGCCAGAGTCGACCATCCACAGCCAATAATTGTGGATGAAGCATTCAGTCCGCGACAGCTTCGTCCGATCCGGTCGCCACGCTGGGGTCCTGAATCCAGAGGTCCCCGAAGAGGTCATCCTGCTGGAGTCGGACCTGACCACGGTGAGCTAAAAAGAGCAATCCGAGGAACGTCTCGACGCGGGTCCCACCGGCCGTGTCGACCTCGCGGTACAGCACCTCATCGCGGCCCTGGTCGTACTGCTCGCGGACGGCGTCGTGCACGTCAGCGATGATATCATCGATGTTCTCGGCGTGGGCGGTCCCGGTCACATCGGCGGCGGACGGTTCCTCATCCAGTCGCATATCGTCGGCCCCGCGGTAGTCCAGTTCCTGCGTCCCACGGTCGTACCCGCTCGGAGAGTCACTGGTGTCGTACTCACGTGACTCTTTCCACCACGATTCCCGTTCGGCATCGCGGAGGTCCCGAACGAGTTCATCGAGCGTCTGTGGCATCCCGCGGGCGCGGCGGCGTTCGAGCCGTCGGTCCATCTCCGACTCCAGCGCGGCGAAGGGGTCCGGGTCCTCGATGGGCGCGTCCTCGTGCATCGCCTGCTCCCACGGCTCGGCCGGCTCCTCGTCCGTCTCGCCCTCGCCGAGCATCGCGTCGCTTTTCATCCGGATGAGGACGCTCGCGTAGAACAGCGCCCGCCCTGACGTGCGAAGGTCCGCATCGTCGATGCGCTGGAGGAACTTGTCCGTGACTCGCACCACGTCGATGTCCCACGGGTCGATTTCGCCGTCGTCCGCGAGCTGGACCAGCACTTCGACCGGTTCGACGTCTTCGTCTCCGTCCTCGTCGCTGTCGGTCGTCTGGTCGTTTTCGGGGCGGTCCTGTGCCGCCGTATCGTCGCCCGAGTCGGCGGACTCGCCCAGCAGGGCCGTGGCGTCGCTGGATTCGCCCGGTGGCTCGCGGTCCTCGTGCCCGGTGATGTTGAGCGGGATGTCATCCGCCTGATCTCCTGCCTCTTCATCGTCTCGTGGCTCCCCACGGTCGCCGCTCGACTGTTCCGAGGGCCCGCCGTCGCGTTGCTCCGCCGTCTCGCGGGTCACATCCGTTCCCCGCTCGCTGTCCCGAGGCGCTTCCTCCGGGCGCGCCTCGCTCTTCTCGCTAGTCATCAGCCGGAACCTCCTCATCACCGTCGCCCTCACCGCTGAGGTCGATGCCGGTCACGGCGCTCACGTTGTCGCCCTGCATCATCACGCCGATGGCGCGCTCGGACCGCTCCAGCATGGCCGAGCGGTGCGAGACGACGACGAACTGGGCGTCGCCAGCAAGTTCGTCCACCAGTTCGCCGACGAGGTCGGCGTTGGCCGCATCGAGGAAGGCGTCGACCTCGTCCAGCGCGTAGAACGGCGCGGGATTGTGCCGCTGGATGGCGAAAATAAACGCCAGCGCCGTCAGCGACTTCTCGCCCCCAGACATTGCGTTCAGCCGCTGAATCGGTTTGTCGCCCGGCTGGGCCTTCATCGTCAGTCCGCCCTCGAAGGGGTCGTCCTCGTCTTCGAGGTGCAGGTGACCAGTACCGTTCGAGAGCCGCTCGAAGATATTCTGGAACTGGTCGTTGATCTCCGTGAACGACTCCATGAACGTCTCCTTCTTTCGGGCTTCATAGGTGTCGATGCGGTCGCGGATGCCGTCGGCCTCTTCGACCAGTGTCGCCTTCTTGTCTTCGAGTTCTTGCAGGTCGTCGTTGACGCGGTCGTACTCTTCGATAGCCCGCATGTTGACCGGCTCCAGTTTCTCCATCTCCCTCTCCAGCCGGTCGATTTCCTGCTCGACCGTGTCGTGGTCGGGCACGTCCTCGGGGTCGTAGTCGCCGACCTGCGCTTCGAGTTCGTCGATTTCCCACTCCAGACGCTCCTGCGTTTCCTGCTCGGATTCGAGGTCGCGCTCGACTTCGGAGACGGCGGCCTGTTGCTCGTCGCGGGCCTCCTTGGCCTCCTGCAGGTCGTCTTTCAGATCCTCGCGCTCGGACTTGAGTTCGGCCAGTTCCTCTTCGAGGTCAGCAACATCCTGTTCCTTCTCGGCTTTCAGCTCCTGCTTCTCGGCGACCCTCGCTTCGAGGTCATCGATGCGTTCCTCGTGTTCGGCCTTGCGGTTCTGGGCCGCCTCGATGTCGTCGTGGAGGTCTTCGATAGCCTCCTCGGCGTACTGCTTTTCGAGTTCGTACTCGTTGAGTTCGGCGTCGAGCTCGTCCTGTCGGTCTTCGAGCGTGTCGATGTCGTCCTTGATCGACTCGCGCTGGTCGGTCAGATCCGGCAGCTCCGAGTCCTCGACCTCGGCTTCAAGATCGTCGATATCGTGCTGGAGCGCGTCGATCTCTTCGGTCTTTTCCTCGATGTCAGCCTCCAGTTCGTCCATCTGGTCGGCCACGTCCTCGCGCTCGTCAGCGATTTCTTCGAGGTCGGCTTCCAGTTGTTCGATGCGCTCCCGGGTGTCTTTGAGCGCGGTCTGCTTGCGCTCGATGCTCGTCTCGATATCACGGACCTGCTCGGTTGCGTCGGACTCGCGGTCGCGGGCGTCGTCGAGGCGCTCCTCAACATCACGGAGGTCGTCGCGTACGTCAGCGCGCTCGTCTTCGAGTTCGTTGATGCGCGTAGCGACCCGTTCGAGCTTGCCAGCGCCGCCGGAAAATGAGTATCGCGTGCCCGAAGAGGAGCCGCCGGTCATCGCGCCGGATTTCTCGACGAGGTCGCCCTCAAGCGTGACCATCCGGTAGTCGCCCATCAGCTCGCGGGCAGTGTCCATACTGTCGACGACGACGGTGTCGCCCAGCACGTACGAGAAGATACCCGCGTACTCGCGGTCGAAGTCTACGAGGTTGTACGCGAAGTCGATGACCCCGTCAGCGCTTGGCAGCGAGCCCAGCGAGCGGTTCTGCATCTGTGTGATCGGCAGGAACGTCGCCCGGCCGGCGCTGCGTGATTTGAGGTACTCGATACAGCGCTGGCCCACGCTGTCGTCGTCGACGACGACGTGGGCGAGTCGCCCGCCGGCCGCCGTCTCACAGGCCGTGGCGTACTCGGGGTCGACGCCGCCAAGTTGGCCGACCGTACCGTGGACGCCGTCCTGACCGGCGTTGAGAATTGCCGTCACCGCCCGGCCGTACGAGGAGTCGCCGTCCTCGCCGGCTTTCGCCTCTAGCTGGGCGTACTCCTGTTGTTTCGCGCTGATCTCGTCTTCAAGCTCGTCCAGATCAGACTGGAGTTCGCGCTTCTCGGCTCGGAGGTCGTCGACGACCTCGCCGATGGTCGCCTTGTTCTGCTTTGCCTTCTCCAGCTCCGTCTGCAAGTCCTCGATATCGGCTTCGAGGTCGGGAATCTCGGCTTCGGCCTCCTCGATAGCCTCGCGCTTCTCGTCCTCGGCGTTCGAGCGCCGCCGGGCCTCGTCGAGCAGGCGGTCCTGCTCGCGCTGGAGGTCGTTCTTCTCGCTTTTGAGCGTCTCCAGTTGCGAGCGTTTCTCCTCCAGTTCGTCTTTGACCTCCTGAAACTCCTCGCCAACCTCGTCGATGCGTTGCTGGACCTCCGCGAGTTCGGATTCCTTCTCCGCGATGTCGGCCTTGACATTTGATTTGGCGACTTTCGTCTCTCGGATGTCGCTTTCGAGGTCGTCGATGGTCTCTTGCTTGCGGTCGATCTGGACGAACGCCTGTCGGCGCTCGTTTTCGGCGGATTCGACCGTCTCCTCGGCGGACTCTATCTTGTCATCCAGCCTGGAGATGTCGCCTTTGATCTCCTCGATCTCGCGTTTGATGGCGAGCTGTTCGTCCTCGCCCTTGCGCTCGATTTCCTGATTGAGTTCGTGGAGTTCGTCTTCTAACCGGATAACCGCACCCTGCCGCTCGTCGAGTTCCGTCTGGAGTTCGGTGAGTTCGCTTTCGAGTTCGTCAATAGCCTCCTCGACGGCCGCCAGTTCCTCTCGCTTGTCTTCAAGTTCGGCGGCCCTGCGGTACCCCTCGTACTCCTCTTTCTCGTCGCGGAGATCCTGGTACTTGAGCGCCGTCTCCCGTTCGTCTTCGAGTTGGTCAAGACGCTCCTGTTTCTCCTCGATGCGGAGTTCGGCCTCGTCGATGCGCTCCTGGACGACTTCCAGTTCGTCGAAGGCGTCGGCCTTCTTGGCGTCGAACTGGGCGACGCCGGCGATCTCGTCGATGATTTCCCGACGAGAGCCGGCGGTCATGTTGATGATCTCGGTCACGTCGCCCTGCATGACGACGTTGTACCCCTCCGGCGTGACGCCGGCCTGGGCGAGCAGGTCCTGAATGTCGGAGAGGTTCACCGAGCGACCATTGATGTAGTAGTAGGAGTAGTAGTTGTCCTCGGTCTCCTTGACCCGGCGCTTGATGGCGATCTCGTCTACGTCGCCCACGTCTTCAGTGCCGGCGGCGTTGACGACCTGCGAGCGTGACAACGTCCGGTCGTCGTTTGCCAGAATTACCTCGACGCTGGCCTGCCGTTCGCCGTCGTACTCGGCGTCTTCGTCGGCGTGGCCGGGGTTGTAGATGAGGTCAGTGAGTTTCTCGGCGCGGATACCCGAAGTGCGAGCAAGTCCAAGCGCAAATAGAATCGCGTCGATGATGTTGGACTTTCCCGAGCCGTTCGGGCCGCTGATGGTGGTGAAATCTTCGTAAAACGGGATTCGGGTCTTCCGTCCGAAGCTCTTGAAATTGTCGAGGACGAGCTCTTTGATATGCATGCGGTGGTGTGGCCGACAGCCCTACGCGACGATGATGTCGGACTCCGAGTCCTCTTCGGTTTCGGTCTCGGTCTCCGACGCGGCCTCGGCTTCCTCCCTGTTATCAATCTCGTTGGTATCCTCAGTGTTAGGTGTGTCGGCCTCCGTCGAAGTGGCAGCCGATTCCTCCGAGTCGGGCTCGTCAGCGCTGAATCCGTTGTCCTCATCGACGCTGGCTTCGAGTTCCCGGATGCGGACCTTACATTCGACGAGTTCGTCGGTCAGTCCTTCGACCGACGCTTCCAGTTCTCTGACGCGCGTTTCGAGTTCCTCGACTCGGTTGCCGCACATATCCGTAACCCAGCCATTGTGGACACTTATACCTACGTCAGACATTGGCAGTCCGAGTGATACGTCCGCTCCGTTGGGCCGAGCCCGTCCCGACACTGTACAGGGTCGTTAGCCTTTAGCCACGCGCCACCGAACCCCGGACAATGACTGCGCAAGCGTCCGAAGCCCGCGAACTCGCGGCCGTCATCGGGCTGGAGGTCCACGTCCAGCTTGAGACGGAGACGAAGATCTTCTGTGGTTGTTCGACCGACGTGGCCGATGCCGAACCCAACACCCACACCTGCCCGGTGTGTCTGGGCCTTCCCGGCGCGCTCCCGGTGGTCAACGAGGGTGCGGTCGAGGCCGCCGTGAAGGTCGGCAAGGCTATCGATGCCGACATCCCGGAAGAAACCACCTTCCACCGGAAGAACTACTACTACCCTGACCTCCCAAAGAACTTTCAGATAACGCAGTACGATTCTCCGATCTGTCAGGACGGAGAACTCGAATTCTCCGTCGAGAGCGAGCGCCGCAGCGTCGACATCCGCCGGGCACACCTTGAAGAGGACCCCGGCTCGATCAAGCACGTCCGTGAGGGGTCGGGCCCACTGGAGTCACGGACCTGTTCCATCGAGCGCGCGGATTACACTCTCATCGACTACAACCGCGCCGGAACGCCACTAATGGAGATCGTCACGGAACCGGACTTCCGCGCGCCGGGTGAGGTCCGGTCGTTCCTCGAAAAACTCGAAGAAGTGCTTGAGTATCTGGGCGTGTTCGACGCAACGCGGGACGGCAGTCTCCGCATCGACGCGAACCTCTCAATGGTCGACGCCAGCGAAGTTGGTGAGGACGGCGATATCGACAAGTCCGTTCTCGAAGACGCCAACCGCACCGAGGTCAAGAACATCTCAAGCCACAAGGGCGCGGAACAGGCGCTCTCCTTCGAAGCCTCCCGCCAGCGGAAGCTCATCCAGTCGGGGCGCGCCGTCGAGCAGGAGACCCGCCACTTCAACGAAACGCACGGCAACACGGTGTCGATGCGTTCGAAGGAAGAGGAAAAGGACTACCGCTACTTCCGGGAGGCCGACCTGCCGCCGCTTCGAGTTAGCCACTGGAAGGATGAGGTCCCGATACCGGAACTCCCAGACGCCCGCCGCGAGCGGTTCGTTGAGGAGTACGGGCTCAGTGAGGAGGCCGCCTCGAAGCTCACGAGCACGAAGCAGGTCGCGGACTTCTTCGAGGACGTGACCGAGCGCTTCGACGCCGACCTAGCCGCGACGTGGGTCGCGGACAACCTGCTTGGCGAACTGAACTACCGCGACATGGCCATCACCGACATCGACGATCGCTTCGACGAGGTGACCCGACTTGTGGCACTCGTCGCCGAGGACGAAATCACGGCGAAAAACGCCCGTGAGACCGTGCTTCGGGAGATGCTCGATACGGGAGATGACCCCGACGCTGTCGTCGCCCGCGAGGGACTGGGCAAAACCTCCGGCGACGAGGTCCAGCAGGCTGTCGTGGAAGCTATCGACGAGAACCCCGATGCTGTCGAGGACTACCACAGCGGCGAGGACGGCGCAATCAACTTCCTCGTGGGGCAGGTCATGCAAAAGACCGGTGGGAGCGCTGACCCCGGCGACGTGAATGGCTTGCTGCGCGAAGAACTCGAGAGCTAAAAGAGCGTCCTACGCAGCCTAAACGGTGCAGAGACGGCCTGATATTGCAATTACAGCTGCGGCCAGTCATCTGGCAGTTCACCAGCGTGGTTCTCAAGCAGCTCAAGCATCGGTTCGATTTCGTCGAATCGCCGGCCCCGTGATACCTCATCGGCCGCCCGATCCCAGTTGATGTACGCTAAACTGGCCAGACGGGGTAAGTCATCGTGGCGGAGTTCAGTTTCAGTACTCTGCGCCCCGACACTTCTTGGCAGAAAGTCGACAATCGGCCGCGGACTATCCTGTTTCAGCATGAACAGAATCATTCGACGACGGCGGGTAAACAACGCCTCAAACACCCGGTCCATCCCTGTGTCCCATATCACGTCCGGGATAGAAGTTTCCATCCAGTAACAAGAGACACACTACTGATAATAAATGTCACGATACCGCCGTTCCTTTGCCGAGTCGGTCCTGAATTCTACAGGCGTGGGTACCCTACGAGGCTATCCTCATATTTGCTACGCTGAGCCGCGTGCTACGATTCGCTTGATGCGTTCGGCTCGCCATTCTCACGTCGCTCGCCCGGGATAATCGCAGGGTCTTTCCACAGCAGCGTGACGAAGATCGCAGCGGCGAGCGCTTCGAGGGTTTTGATCGCGGATTCAGTCGGTTCCGTGTTGAAATGGTCCAGTATCAGCAGCGCGGTGCCCCCGCCGTGGTGGCCGCCGCTACCGGACGACGGCGCAGAGAACCCATCAACGAGGAAGGCACCGTGGCCGGTGGCGTGCCAGAACACCCACCCGGCGATGGATGCGACCATGAGGACCGTCCCGGCAATGTAGGCGTTCCGCAGGCCGATGACGCCTCTGGTAATGAGATATGGGCCGGCGAGCACCACTGCGGCGAAGCCGACGAACAGGAACGGGCGAGGGTCCGGCGGGAGCCCCCGGCCGAACAGTCCCTCAATCGCCTGCGCGTAGATGATGCTTCGCGGGAGTCCCCACCAGAGGTGAAACGCCGCCGTCGCGAAAGCGAGTGCGGCGGCGGTTCCGCGGAGGAGTTTGGTCGTCCGGCGATCCATACCGTCAGTCGGGGTGGCAGTGGCAAGAGTGCGTCGAAGTGATGAGTGGCGCTGAGGCTGCCCAACTGCGTGGGACCGCTGCCGAAGTAGTACTGGGGCTACCTCCGCGCGAGCGCGAGCGGCCCCGCAAGCGCCCGCACACCCGCGCTGTCGCCTGATTTTCCCGAAAGCCTTTAGAATAACTGACTCCGTACCGACGGGTAATGACAGAGACTGGTGGTGTCCGATGAGGCTGATTATCACCGAGAAGGACAACGCCGCTCGCCGCATCGCGGAGATCCTCTCTGAAGGAGGGGCATCCGCGAATCGGCGCAACGGCGTCAACGTCTATCGGTGGGGGAACACCCGCGTCGTTGGCCTCTCCGGGCACGTCGTTGGCGTCGACTTCCCCGAGGAGTACAACGACTGGCGCGACGTGGAACCGGTCGAACTCATCGATGCCGACGTGACAAAAGAGCCCACGCAAGAGAACATCGTCACCACGCTGAAGCAACTGGCACGCGAGGCTGACGAGGCGACCATCGCGACTGACTACGACCGCGAGGGGGAACTCATCGGGAAGGAGGCCTACGAGCTCATCCGCGAGGAGACCGACGTGCCCGTCGACCGCGTGCGCTTCTCCTCGATCACCGAACGGGAGGTCCGGGACGCCTTCGCCAACCCCGACGACATCGACTTCGACCTGGCGGCCGCCGGCGAGGCCCGCCAGATTATCGACCTGGTGTGGGGCGCAGCACTTACTCGCTTCCTCTCGCTGTCGGCCCGGCAACTCGGCGACGACTTCATCTCCGTGGGCCGGGTCCAATCGCCGACGCTGAAACTCATTGTCGACCGCGAGCGTGAGATTCAGGCCTTCGACCCCGAGGACTACTGGGAAATCTTCGCCGACCTCCAGAAGAACGGGTCGGGCTTCGAGGCCCAGTACTTCTACGACGACGACGGAAAGGAGGCCGAGCGGGTCTGGATTGAGGACGACGCCGACGACGCCTACGCCGACCTGACGAGCGTCGACGCCGCGACGGTGACGAGTGTCCGCCGCCGGACCCGCACCGACAGCCCGCCGACGCCATTCAACACTACCGCCTTCATCTCCGCCGCGAGTTCGCTGGGCTACTCCGCACAGCAGGCGATGTCCATCGCCGAAGAACTGTACACCACCGGTTACATCACCTACCCGCGAACAGACAACACGGTCTACCCGGACGACCTCGAAGAGGACGCGCTCCTTGATGAGTTCGTTGGGGCCGGACATTTCGGCGAGGACGCCGAGACCCTGCTGGAGCAGGACGACATCACCGCCACCGAGGGCGATGAGGAGACCACCGACCACCCGCCCATTCACCCGACGGGCGAGATTCCGCCGAAGGCCGACCTGTCGGACGACGAGTGGGAGATCTACGAACTGGTTGTCCGGCGCTTCTTCGCGACAGTCGCCGAGGCCGCCACATGGGAGCACCTCCGCGTCGTCGCCGACGCTGGCGGCCGCTCGCTGAAGGCCAACGGCAAGCGCCTGGTCGAACCGGGCTACCACGAGGTGTACCCCTACTCCAGCGCCAGCGAGAACCACGTCCCCGATGTGGAGGAAGGCGAGGAACTGGCCATCTCCGAGGTGCGGATGGAGGCCAAGCAGACCCAGCCGCCCCGCCGCTACGGCCAGTCCCGGCTCATCCAGACGATGGAAGACAAAGGACTGGGGACGAAATCTACCCGCCACAATTCCATCGAGAAACTGTACGACCGCGGGTACATCGAGGGTGACCCACCCCGCCCGACAACGCTGGCGATGGCCGTCGTCGAAGCCGCCGAAGAGTTCGCTGACCACGTCGTCAGCGACGAGATGACCGCCCAGCTAGAGTCGGACATGACCGCCATCGCCAACGGCGAGGCAACGCTCGACGACGTGGCCGACGAGTCCCGCGAGATGCTCAAGCGGGTGTTCGATGAACTGCGCGACTCCCGCGAGGAGATCGGCGAGCACCTTCAGGAGTCGCTGAAAGCCGACAAGACGCTCGGTCTCTGTCCCAAGTGCGGCGAGGACATGCTGGTTCGGCGCTCGCGCCAGGGGTCGTACTTCGTCGGCTGTGACGGCTTCCCCGAGTGTCGCAACACACTCCCGCTACCGTCGACGGGCGAACCGCAAGTGCTCGAAGAGCACTGCGAGGAGCACGATATGCACCACGTCAAGATGCTCGCTGGTCGGGACACGTTCGTCCACGGCTGTCCCCGCTGTGAGGCCGAGAAGGCCGATGAAAGCGAGGACGAGGTTATCGGGCCGTGTCCAGAGTGTGGCTCGGAGCACGGCGGCGACCTCGCAATCAAACACCTCCGCTCGGGCTCCCGCCTCGTCGGCTGTACGCGCTACCCCGACTGTGACTACTCGCTGCCATTGCCCCGCAACGGCGACATCTCCGTGACCGAGGCGTTCTGTGAGGAACACGACCTGCCGGAGCTGGTCATTGATGCCGACAGCGACGATCCGTGGGAACTGGGCTGTCCTATCTGCAACTACGAGGAATATCAGGCCCGGACCGCTATCGAAGATCTAGAAGACCTGAACGGCATCGGCTCGGCGACCGCCGAAAAGCTCGGTGATGCCGGCGTTGACTCGCTGGCGGCGTTACGGGATGCCGACCCCGACATCGTCGCCACCGAGGTACAGGGTGTCAGCGCCACGCAGGTCCAGGAGTGGCAGGACGAACTGGAAGCATAGGCAGACACTGGTTTCCGTGTATTTCGCGTTTATTACATATTGGTCGGCTAGCTCTGGCAATCAACGACGACCTATCCTAGCGGACCCGGTTGGCGTTTGGTGATCTCGGCACGCCTTATCTATACTGCTGTGACGAATGACAATACATCTATACTTTTATCCCATGACCAAAACTAGTCACCATAATGACAAAGAAGTCACGCCGTCAGTTCATCCAGCTTGCGACAGCCGGAACAATGGGGGGAGTAGCTGGGTGTAGTAGCTTTTTGCCGGCAGACTCCAGCACAGACAGCACTCAAACAGACAGCACCCAAACAGACCACTCCGGCAACGAAGGCGGGACGGTAGAAGGAACAGTAACTGATCTCACCGGAGACGCAATCGCAGACGCAAGCATAGCTGCAGTTGTTTCCGGAAACGGGGCCGTGGCAGAGGGAGCCACTGATGCGCAGGGCCAGTTCGGCATTCAGGAACTGAGTGGTCCGGCTTGGTTGCGCGTTACCGCGTCCGATTTCATTCCGTACACAACCGCTATCAAACCCGGATCCAGTTATCAAGTAGCACTCACGCCACGTACTGGAGCCGCAGCGCTCAGTTTTGGTGGCGATGTGATGTTCGGTCGGCGGTTCTACGAGGATGACGACCCGCTTGAGCCACACTTCCAGATACCGGCGGGAGAGCACGAGGCAGCACATCGCTCGATTCTCCAGCATATTTCGCCGCCGTTTCAGGATGCCGACATCACGTCAGTGAACCTCGAAACGCCGCTGACAACGACTTCGTGGCGCCATCCCTCGAAAGCATACACGTTCACGTCACACCCGGCCGCCGCTGAAGCGATGGAACAGGCTGGAATCAACTATGCTGCGCTCGCGAACAACCACGCGTTCGACGCATTGACGCCGGGGCTAGACGACACAGTACAGGCGCTTGATGAGGCTGGCATCAGGAATTCAGGGGCAGGAGCGTCGAGTAAAGAGGCGTGGGACCCGACATACATCGAAACACAGGGGCTCACTGTTGGGCTCATTTCCTGTGCCACGATTACCGGTGACCAGTACGATATCGACTGGTCGGCTGACAACGGCTCGTCCAAGACGCACTCGGTAACAGGCGATGATATCCCTGACACGGCTGCTACTGGGTCGCTGACGTTTTCTGGCGATGTTGGGGTAGCGACCGCGACTGCGGCACAGATTACTGACAACGTCGCTGTAGCCAGTGCGAACGCTGATATTGTCGCTGTCCAGATTCACGGCGGAAACGAGTACCAGCGAACACCAACAGACGAGATTGAGCGAGTAACTGATGCAGCCATCGCCGCCGGTGCAGACATAGTGGTGAATCACCATCCACACGTCACCGGCGGTGTTGAACTCCGGGACGGCGCGCTCGTTGCATGGTCTCTCGGGAATCTCGTGTTCGATCAAGAGTTCTGGGCAACGTTCCCCTCTAATATCCTGACTGTCCACGTCACCGACGAGGGGATCGCCAGAGCGTACGTCGACCCCGTCCTCATTGAGGCATACGTACCAAAAGGAGTCGTTGGCAAGCCCCGGCGATGGCAACTGCGACAGACCGCAACGCTGTCCTCCGACCAGTTTACACTCGATGATGGGACGCTTGAGTACCGGGCTGACAGTAACTCAGCAGTACAAACAGAAACCCAGACGCTCGAAGGGAATGGAACGATATACACACGTAAATCCGGATGGGTGAGTCGGATTGTCGATGGGGTATCGTCTGTCGAACTCGGGCGTGATCTACTTCCAACTGGAACGTTTGACGATTCGGACGTAGACAGCAAGCAGCACGAAGGGGCTCTGTGGCGGTTCGGTCGTGGTCCAGACTCGAACGGTCCGGAGTTCGGCCACGATGGGAGCGGTGGCGTGCAGCTTTCCCGCACGGCGGAGTCTACACAGCGGTCGATTCTGACGACAGCCGAACGTGTGCCTCTCACGGGGCCAACAACACTACTGGGGCTGTACCAGCATGAGACAGACAGCCGACTCGAACTGCTCGTCCGATGGTACGAGTCAGTCGGCGGTTCGGAAGTCGATTCGGTCTCGATTGACCTGCCACAGACAACAGGGTGGGAGCGGCTGGAGCAGGCACTGGAGACGCCTGACGAAGCCGAGTATATCCGCTTCTACTTCCGCCTCTACCCCCCTGAAACGGGACCTGAACGTACCGCTCAGTTCGACGACATCCGGTTAATTGAATGGACTGCTGCTGAGACCGGCAGCAGAGCGCATGACCACCTCCGAGTAGAGGACACCGTAACCGTCGAATTCGCCACGGCGAGCCGGTCAGACAGAGACATATTGTGGGACCCACTCCAGCAGTGACAGCTGGCTACGCGGCTGCCGACAGCACGGCTCACCGACACGTACCATGCTCTCGATTCAGACGAACCGTGTCGGCTCCGTCGAACCGCAGTCAGTCGGAGATGAACGTCACGCCGTCACAGACCGGACATTCGACGGCGTCCGCGTTGTCGGCTGTGATTGTCTCGACAGCACCGTAGACGACCGCATGCGTTACCGGCTCAGGTATCTGGCGCTCACAGAGCGGACACTCAACGACGCCTACTCGCAGTCGGTCTCGCTCAATGCTGTGGCCAGTGGTCACAGCTGGAGGTGGGACGTGGAACTCGGGCCGTCGTCGTCATCAATGCCGCCCTCGTGGGCGAAGGTATAGTCGTCGTCCGTGAGGAACACGTCGCCGTGGGTCTCCGAAATTTCGATGCTGGGGAGCGTTGTCCCTGCGGCGTCGCCGTTGTCACAGCCGCCATCACAAGCGTCGAACAGTGACCCGTGTCGGGGGCAGATAAGCTGGTCACCGCGCATCGGGACGCCCCGCCCGGTGTCGAACCGCTGTGCTTCGTGCGTACACCGGTTCACCCACGCCTCGACGCCGTCTTTGCAGGGAACGAGAACGACTTCTTCAAGGTCCCCGTAGGGGTCTTCGGTGGTGAACAGCCACGACCCGTCCTCATGGACCGTCTCGACTGTCGTTAATCGCTGCACGACTGGCGCGTTAGGTTGCCGCTGATATCAGCGTTACCGTCGCACGTATAGCTGTCCCATCACTCGCCGGTCTCCGCGGCGATGAGACGCACCAGCGCAGTGACAAACACCTCGAACAGTCGCCAGACCAGCACACAACTGACGACGAGCACGGCAAGGACGATGGCGACCAGCCAGAGGAGAAGGCCGTACTGCAACGCAGTGAGCAGTCCTGTCACCAGTCCGACGACGAACCCGCCGATGAAGAGGCCGCCGGAAGCCTGGAGACAGCGGCGTTGCCAGTGGTCAAACGCCAGCGCGTCCTCAGCACCCAACAGCGATGGTAAGGCGAGACCGAGCCCGGCACCGCCCAGCGCGAGGATGAAGAAGACGCTGCCGAACAGATACGAAAGTCCACGGACGAAGCCGTTGTCGGATGCCGACGCTGGCGGCATCGTCGAAAACGAGTACAGCACTGCCACCGTCACGACAGCACCCGTGAGAACGAGCACACCCCGGATGGCAGTGACGACGTACCGGCGTTTGTCCGCTGTCATCGTCTGACGATTGTAACATAGTCGTCATAAATCTTCGGAGACGTATATATCCGGAGCCAACATCAGTCAGGCTGTCCGGGCAGGGCTGTCAGCGTGACCCACTGTGATGGGTGTATCCGAAGCGGTTATACGGCCACGCGCAAGTCTGGCAGGTATGAGCGACTGGGCGGACTGGGACCACATCGTGAAGATAGACCCCGACAAGACGCTGGTCGATGGAGAGACGTTCGAAGACGTCGCGGCGACGGGGACTGATGCCATCGAAGTCGGCGGGACTACCGGGATGACAGAGGAGAAAATGAAGCGGGTCGTCGACGCCTGCGGGAAACACGATATCCCTGTGTATATCGAGCCGTCTAACCCCGCATCTGTCGTCCACAGCGACCGTCACGACGGCTATCTCGTACCGGTCGTGATGAACGCCGGGGACGTGACTTGGATCACCGGCGCGCACAAGGAGTGGATACGCATTGACGACGAAATCGACTGGTCGCGGACTTTCACCGAGGCCTACATCGTCATGAACCCGGAAGCGTCGGTGGCATCCTACACGCAGGCCAACTGCGATCTCAACGCGGACGACGTGGCCGCCTACGCCGAAGCCGCAGAGCACTTGCTGGGACAGGAAATCGTCTACGTGGAGTACTCGGGGATGCTCGGCGACCCCGATATCGTCGCCGCCGCCGCGGACATCCTTGACGACGCGACGCTGTTCTATGGCGGTGGCATCCACGACTACGAGTCCGCCCGTACGATGGCACAGTACGCCGACACCATCGTCGTCGGCGACCTCGTCCACGACGAAGGCGTTGATGCAGTGCGAGAGACGGTGAAAGGCGCGAAGGACGCGACGGCGACAGTCCGGTAGCTAGAACGCCAGCCGTTCGAGCAACCGACCAACGACGCCGCCGGGATGACGTTTCGTGTCTACTTCCATTGACGCGTGGTCGCTATCTTGAATTGCTGACTGCGTGGTCCCGTCGTCGTTTGACGCACGGGCCGAAAGCCCACCGTTGCTTGCGTGGATCAGGAGCGTTCTGTCATTGTCAGCCGCGTCTATCGCTGCCGAAAGCTCGTGCCGGTCGACGAAGGTCCGCTCCGTCGGTACGTCACAGAGGTCCAGCAGGTCGTCGTGGTACGCTTCGAGTTGCTGGCGTTCCTCGGACGACTGGCGCTCGTCGAGTGGGTAGAGGAACCGAAGGTCGGCTCCAGTCGCTGTCGCGACAGCGTTCCCGACGCGGACTTTCAGCGGGTCGTACGGGCCGCGGGTCGTGACCAGCGTGATCGTATCCAGCGCGTCGAGCGGCTGTGCGTCGACGGCGATGGTATCGCAGTCGGTCTGTTTTCGGATGCGGTCGATACTGTCGCCCAGCAGCGAGTCCTCGAACGATGCGCCACGTTCCACCAAGAGCACATCGACGCCCTGCTCGTCGACGGCGTTTGCGACAGCCCGCTCGGGATGGTGGCTGACGAGTTCGCCGTACTCGACAGGAACATCGAGGGCAGCCGCCAGCGTATCAGTCCGGCACTCGAATTCGAGGTCGTCCTGAGACTGCACACCGGAGGCGTAATCGAGGGGCTGCTGATCGGGCACTTCGTCGAACTGGACGACAGAGAGACTGCTGCCGGCGGGCGAAAGTGCGGCCCCGACCTCCAGTAGTGTCGCTTCGCTCTGTCGCGAGGAGCCTTCGGGGAGCGCGACAAGCACGGAGGTCCCCGCCGTCTCATCGAGCGTCTCCTCGGTCCGGTCAAGCGCGCGGTCGCCGATGCTCCGGCGCACGGACTCTTTGATCGCGCCCTCTCTGGTGACTCGTGGTCGGACGTAGCCCAGATACCAGACGACGCTGCCGATGACAATGCCGACGGCTCCGACGATCGCAACCAGACCCATCTGCGTCAGCAGGGCGAAGCCAGTCAGGGTGCCGAATATCGGCGTCCACGGGTACAGTGGGACCTCGAAGGAGGGGTCGTAGTCGGGGGCGTCGCTCTCACGGAAGCCGATGAGCGAGACGTTGATGAGCGCGAACACGAGGATTTTGAACGCGCTCGCGAGCTTCGCGATTTCCAGAATCGGAACAAAGAGAATGAGCAGCAACATCACGCCGCCGGTCAGCGTGATGGCGGTCACCGGCGTGCCAAAGCGGTCGCTGATCGTGCTGAACAGGTCGGGCGCGAGTCCGTCGCGGCTCATGGCGAACGGGTAGCGCGACGAGGAGAGGATACCGGCGTTGGCCGTACTGACCAGCGCCAGAATCGCCGCTAGGACGACGGCCGCGACGCCAGCAGTGCCAAGCGTCGCCTCGGCTGCGTCCGCAATCGGCGTCGTACTCCCGGCGAGCTGGTCAAGTGGGATGACGCCGACGACGACGGCGACAACGAGCACGTACAGCAGCGTGGTAAAACCGAGGGAGCCGAGCATTCCAAGCGGGATAACGCGGTCCGGATCTTCGACCTCCTCGGCGATGGAGGCGATTTTCGTCACGCCGGCGAATGAGACGAACACGAGGCCGGTCGCGGCGAAGATGCCCTCGACGCCGTAGTCCCACATCCCACCGTACGTCGCGGTGTTGACTGCCGGACCACCGCCGGCGACGAACCAGCCGATCGCCACGAGCATCACCGCGACGATACCGATTTGGAGTCGGCCGGTCTGTTCCGCCCCGAGGATGTTGACGAGGACGAGAACGACGGCGAGCGTGATCGCGACCGGACGGATCGGCAGGTCGAACAGAAGGACGAGGTACGGCACGCCGCCGACGAGCGCGAGCGCGCCCTTGAACGAGAGCGAAAACCACGTGCCGAGGCCGGAGACCGTGCCAAGCAGCGGCCCCATCGACCGCTCGATGTAGACGTACGTACCGCCGGCCTCGGGCATTGCTGTCGCCATTTCGGCCTTGCTGAGTGCGGCGGGGAGCACGAGCACGCCCGCGAGCAGGTAGGCGGCGATGATGCCGGCCCCGGCGTCTTTCACCGCCAGTGCCGGCAAAATGAAGATGCCACTGCCGACCATTGCGCCGATTGATATCGCTACCACTGACAGCAGTCCGAGGTCGCGTTCCAGATCCTTGGCCATGATTACGCGGTTTCGTGCGTCTGGAGCGTTGTTTCCACAGTGCGTTCCAGTTCGGTCGCTAGGATCTGCGAGCCACAGACCACCTCAGAGCCGACCGACTCGAACGCCGGTCGATGCTGCGGGTCGTTGAGCACGACGACCACGGTTTCGACATCGAACTGCGTCCGAAGCAGTTGTGTCACGAGGAACGCCCCCCGGTCCGCCTGCATCGAGACCAGTGCGATATCGGTCGTTTGGGCCCCAGCGTCCCGGAGAACAGCACACTCCCGCTCGTCACCGACTACCACGCGGGTGTCGTCGGGTGTTTGCCCGGCAACACCGTCGTGGTCGGTGACGAGACAGGCATCGGTGCCTCGATCTAACGTCGCTACTACCTCAGACCCGACGTGCCGGTCGCTGATGACCAGTACCGACGGGGGGTCGATGTCGTCGTCCACACGTTCGCGGAGTCCGGTAAGGGATATCATTGGGTTCGTAGAGCCGGATCGAGCCGGCCGGTACGCACCTATTGATTCCGGAAGACGATAAATATCTAGGTAAGAGTTCCGATTCCGGACTATTATGATTATATAAGCACCTTTCGGAAGTTTATACTATTTAGACGCACTCTCAGCATCGTCGTGCCCGAACTGGTGGAACGGCCGGGTGTACTCGTTCCGAATAAGGTCCTCATCAACGACCTCCAGTCCAATATCGTTGAGGTCCCTGCCGATGCGGCTCAGGTCGTTTCCGTCGGCTCCGACCACCTCGACGTGGACGTTGTCGGCCCCGGTCATGACCTCCCGGATGGCGACGACCCCGGACACATCGAGTGCCCGCTGTGCGACCTCCTCGCGCTCGTGGATTGGTGCTGTACAGACGATGAGCGTATGGAGTTGGTACCCCGCGGCCTCGTAATCGACATCGACATCGTAGCCGGCGATGACGCCAGCGTCTTCGAGCTTCGTGATGCGATTCCGAACGGTTCGTGCGGAGACATCAAGCGATTCGGCTATTTCACTCGCTGACGTGTGTCTCGCATCCTGCTGGAGCGCGTAGATGATGTTCCGGTCCAGGTCGTCGATAGGGTACTCCGCGTCGGCCATGGCGGCTATTTTGATGGCTACCAGTACAAAGGTTCAGGATATTGTCCCAGACGGCGTGGTCTCGGCTGTGACGCGCCAGCAGTACGACGACTCGCTACGGATTCGAGGCACCGACGCCGCTGTGTCTCAAAGGAGGACCGACTGTTCGGTGAGCGTCACAGTTACCGATGGGCGATATGCGACCCAGTCTGCGTTCTCGTCCGTGCGGTAGGAGAGGGGTACTGCATCAAAGTAGCCTTGCAGTGTGTACGTGCCGGCAGCTGAGACCCGCCGCCCGTCGAGTTCATACTGCCGCTCGATGGATTCGGTAGCAGCCAGCGTGCCGGTGAGTGGGGCATTGTCTTTGCTCGCCCCGTTTGGCTGTATTTCGACGGTGTCTGCCTCCGCATACTCATCAGTCACCAGTAGAATGTCAGATATCCTTGACTCACCCGCTGGAGTCAGTTCTAACGCCCCGAGTGGCCAGGTGCCGGTGTTCTTGATGATAACGTCCTGTGTCCCAGTGTTTCGGAGCGTTATGTCCAGCCGGCCGGGGCTTTCGATTGCTATGTTTCGGTCGACCGCCGTCACGTCAAGCGCGAGCGGGTGGGAATCATCTTCGGTTTCCACGCTGGAGATAGTGTACTCGGTATCACCCAGACAGCCGGCGAGCCCGGACAGTGCCGCCGTCGACACGGCCAGATATTGGCGGCGATTCATGTATCCACCTCTCTGGCGTGTGCGGAGCCGTCAGTCAGTCTCATGAAGATATCCTCGACTGTCGCGTCAGACGAAAGGTCACAAGTGTCTCGGAGCGCCGGCAGGGTCCCTTCCACAATGAGATCCCCCTCATAGAGAATCCCGACGCGGTCACAGACTATATCGACCTGCCCAAGAACGTGACTGGAGAAGAACACCGTCGCACCACGCTCGGACTCCGCTTCCACAACATCCCGCACCAGCGCGACGCCGTGGGGGTCAAGCCCGGTGAACGGCTCATCGAGAATCAGGAGGTCCGGCTCCCCGACGAGACTCATCGCGAGTGCTAGCCGCTGTTCCATCCCCTGTGAGAACTCGCCGGCGGGCCTTTCGATGGCGTCGGCCAGACCCACGCGTTCAAGCAGTGCCCGTGGATCGTCGTCCGCACGCTTCGTATCAATCACCAGTTTGAGATGCCGCCGCGCGGACAGCGACTCGTAGGTCTCGAAACGGTCGGGGCAGATACCAACGCGCTGATGACAGGCAACGACATCGTTCCATGGATCGTGGCCGAGAACGCGCGCTGTCCCCGACGTTGGTTTGATGTAGTCCATCAGCAGATTGATCGTAGTCGACTTGCCGGCGCCGTTCGGGCCGAGGAAGCCGTACACCTCGCCCTGTGCAACAGTCATGTTCAGTTCATCAAGCGCAACAACGTCGCCGTACTGTTTCGAAAGGCCATCAGTCTCGATTGCCGGCGACGTCATGCGAGGTCACCTCGGTTGAATCGATAGCTGGCCAGTGCGAGTGGGATGACTCCCCAGAGAAGCAATACGACGAGAGCTATCGATTCGTGGAGATAGGCTGGGACTGGCTGTCCACTGAAGGCTGCGTCAACGACGTACGCGTTGACCGAGTGCCCGGGATACAGTACTGTGGCGACTAACGTGTACTGGTCACCGGAGTTCGCCAGCCCGAGTATCCCGTTCGTTACAGTTCGGTACGCTCGATCCGGTGAAATCCGAAGGATAGCGAACAAGAGACCGTCGGCTGGCGGGTTGAGCGGATTCACTGCGTTCCCGGTCACAGCTGAGTAGAGACGGACACCAATGATTTTCCACCCAAGTGTCAATAGCAGAAAGAAACCGCCGAAGAGTACGGCGGTTACACGGACTGTGCTGGTCGTCACTGCCGATGCCGCTGTTGCGATCGACACGAGCACAACGATGTACAGTACCGTCACCAGAAACACGCCGATGAAACGCAGCGGGGAGAACAGCCCGAACTTGAAACCACCAATCACGCCGAGAACAATTGTTGAAACGGCAAATGGTACCACAGCGCCGACGCTCCGACCGAAGACTTTGCCGATGAGAATGTCAGTCCGCGTGAGTGGCAACCCCAGCAGGAATTTCAGACTGCCTGACGTGCGCTCCTGGATAATCGACCGATACGTCAGTAACAGCACACAGAGTGGGAGGAGGAACGACCCGGCTACCTGCACGAACCCGACCGTAACGTCCGGGCCAAGCAGATCCCAACTGATGTAAGTGGGATTATATCCCCAGACGACGAGCAGGGGTGCAAGTATCCAGGTGCCTTTCGATTTGAGTAACGTGGTTGCCTCTTTCCGTGCAACAGGGAACCATCGGGGGAGGGCCATATGGTCGGGTTTGAAAGTGTATTATATAAAACACACTGTCAACTGCTGCTATGTTTAAACGAAAACGGGATATCGCTTCGGTCGGGCCTGAAAGGCACTGGTGCCCCTGCTTAAGACCAACCGTGTTCTGAGAGCGCCCTGCCCTCGCCTCGAAAGACTGTTCTTAAGTTACGGCCACAAGAACGAACAGCCATGGAAAACCGAACCTACACGGCGGACGCAGCGCCGGGTGACACGGTCACCGTCGCCGGCTGGGTCCACGAGATCCGAGACCTCGGTGGTATTGCCTTCCTTATCCTTCGAGACACCACTGGAAAGATACAGGTCAAATTCGAGAAAGACGAGATGGACGACGACCTCGTGGAAACGGGGCTGAACGTCCAGCGCGAGTCGGTCATCTCGGTGACCGGCGACGTCGAAGAGGAGCCACGCGCGCCGACCGGTGTCGAAGTCACGCCGGAGTCTGTCGACGTGATTTCGGAGGCCGACCCCGAACTGCCGCTTGACCCGTCGGGCAAGGTCGACGCCGAACTGCCGACCCGCCTCGACAACCGGACGCTCGACCTCCGCAAGGACGAGGTGAAGGCCATCTTCGAGATCCGCGCAGAGGTTCTCCGGTCGGTCCGCGAGGCGTTCCGGGACATCAACTGCACGGAGATCAACACGCCGAAGATTGTCGCCACGGGGACCGAAGGCGGCACTGAGCTGTTCCCGATCACGTACTTCGGGCAGGAAGCGTTCATGAACCAGAGCCCGCAGTTGTTCAAGCAGCTGATGGTCGGCTCTGGCCTCGAACGTGTCTTCGAAATCGGCCCGATCTTCCGTGCCGAGGAGCACAACACGCCACGGCACCTCAACGAGGCGACCTCTATCGACTTTGAGTCGGCCTTCTACGACCACACCGAGGCGATGGACGCCTGTGAGCACGTCGTCCAGTCCGCCTACGAGGGCGTCGCCGAGAACTGTCAGGACCAACTCGAAGCGCTCGGTCTTGAAGACGAGTTCGCAGCTCCCGAGGGCGACTTCCCGCGACTCACCTACGAGGAAGCGCTCGACAAAATCAACGCCACCGGCGAACTTGACGAGCCGCTGGTGTGGGGCGACGACCTCTCAACGGAGGCCGAGCACGTCCTCGGACAGGAAGTCGGCGAGCACTACTTCATCACCGACTGGCCAAGCGAGATCAAGCCGTTCTACATCAAGGACCACGACGACGATGAAGAAGTCTCGACCGGCTTCGACATGATGCACCCGTCGATGGAACTGGTCTCAGGCGGCCAGCGTGAGCACCGCTTTGACCACCTCGTCGAAGGGTTCGAACAGCAAGGGCTGGACCCGGAAGCCTTCGAGTACTACACCAAGATGTTCAAGTACGGCATGCCGCCACACGCCGGCTGGGGCCTCGGCGGCGAGCGCCTTATCATGACGATGCTCGGGCTAGAAAACATCCGAGAAGCGGTGCTGTTCCCGCGAGACCGGCAGCGCTTGTCTCCCTGAGACAGCGCTGTCCATGTCGAGCGGGAGCTTGTCACGAGCGAAGCGAAGTGACAGTGTTCCCGCGAGACCGCAGCGTCTGAGCCCGTAGGAAGCGAGGTTTTGACCGCAGGGAAAAAACCTCGGTAAAGCGAGCGGGGAGGAACGACCCGCGAGCGCACTGTCTCGCAGCGATTCAGTTCTCCGAACTTGGAGTTTCAGAGGTAGACAGCCGCAGGGCTACACATCGAACGACACGACGACCGAAGTCCGGCCTGTCCCCGACTAGGCGTTTGCCGCTGCCTGCTTCAGAATCTGTGGGGCGACCACAACTTCGAGGACAGCGATACCGAGTGCAACATACCGTATCGTTCCCTCAAGAAAGAGGAACGCGACAGCCGCGACAACCGTGGCGCTGATCAGTGGGATACCGTAGCGAATGGCCGGGTTTTCGAATGGGGAGGGCATACAGACTAGTCAATTAGACGATATAAGTTATGTTTTCTGCATCTGCTACTGTGCAGGCAGAGATCGAGAGCGGTCAGTATACGACCGAGAATACGCAAGCAGGGCGGATACTGCTCACGTCACGGCACGGGGCTCAGTCGTCTGCGGGCGCAGTGCCGCCGGAGCCGATGCTCATCCCGGACCCTGAGACGGTGCCTTCGTTGGCGGCGACCCAGCGCAGGAGCAAGAACGCGAAGACGTACTTCGCGAGGATATCCAGCCCGGAGTAGCCCCACGAGGTGACGCCGACACTCAGCAGGGCGACTCCCTCGGAGCCCAGCGCCCACAGAATCGGATAGCCGAGCCACAGCACCACAGTTAGAATCTTGAGCGTCCCGAATATCTCGCTCGTCCCGGCGGCCTCTGCGTCGGCCGGCCACTGGACGAGCAGGACGTACAGCACTGCGACGAAGAACGCACAGCTGATGCCATAAAACACCCAGCGTAGCAGGTGCGAGGAGGTGATGAGCGCGGCGGCGAGGCCGGTCACACACATCCCGATGTCCATCGTGATTGCGGTGAACAGCGATGCCATATCAGTATCGGCGAGCAGGCCCAGCGCCAAGAGAATCATCGGTGTTGAGAACGTCCACGTCAGATAGCGGCCCCACGGTGACAGAACCTCCTGTCCGGCGAGGGCGTGGCCCGGTGGCATCTGCAAAAATCCGACCGTCAGCCCGGAGGCCAGGCCGGCATAGCTGGAAATCGAGACCAGCGGCACCAACATCGTCGCGACCCAGATGAGTTTCGCGCGGGGCGACTCGATATCCCGACCCATCGCGACGAACAGGAGGATGACGACGCCCGCCAGCGCGATGTTCACCCAGATCGATGAGTTCAGGAGGAAATCCGACTGTATCTCCTGGAGCACGTCTGACTGTGTCGCCTGAAGCACTGTCGTTGCAGTGGTACTGGCAGCTGTCATGTATACTGGCTACGAAGAGCACACTTAAAGACGCGTAGCCAAACGGTATCGGTATCCGCTGTTGAATTCGGGTTTCGGAAGGGCAGGACCAGTCCCGGACGCGAGGGTGGAATCGCCGCGCTAATCAGTCTCAGACCACACCTGCTCGCTCGTGTCCAGCGGCGGGCAACTCACTCCGGAAACAGCTCTTCGTCACGCTCGATGGCTTCGATACGCGCAATTTCGGCGTCGGACAGTTCCAGATCGGCAGCGGCGAGGTTGGCTTCGAGATGGGATCGGGAGGACGCCTTCGGAATCGTGACGACGTTTTCGTAGCTCGTCACCCAGGCGATGCTGACGGCGGCCGGCGACATGTCATGCTGGTCAGCAATGTCGACGATGGTCGGCTCCTCGAACACGCGACCGCCGGCCAGCGGTGCGTACGCGACCAGCGGGTAGTCGTGTTTCTGGGCGTCAACGAGCAGTGATTCGCGCCAGAACAGCGGATGGAACTCAACCTGATGTGCAGCAATCGCGTCGAGGTGATCGCGCGCGACAGCCAACTGGTCCGGGTCGAAGTTCGAGAGTCCGACATGCTCTGTCAGTCCGGTCTCGCACACGGCCTCGACAGCGGGCAGTGTCGTTTCGGGGTCGTAGTCGCCACGGGGACGGTGGACGTACAGCAGGTCGACAGTGTCGAGGCCGAGACGGTCAAGGCTCGCTTCTGTTGCCGGGCGGACAGCAGTCGCTTCGAGGGCGTCAACCCAGAGCTTCGTCGCGACAGTTAGAGCGGCCCGGTCGGTGTCGGCGGTGGCGATGCCCGCGCCCACAGTGTTCTCGTTGTCGTAGATTTGAGCGGTGTCGAGATGGCGGTAGCCACAGTCGATGGCTGTCCGAACGACCGCCTCGTCCCCGATACCCATCGTACCGAGTCCGACCGATGGAAGGTCCATACATCCCAGTTGCACGCTGTGGTAAAAAAACAGCCCGTCTCTGCCAGCCCGTATCCCCCCAGATACGGCCTGTTGCGCCGTTAGAAGTCAGTCCGCTGCGTGACAGCCTCTGCGTGATCAGCCCACTTTTCGACGGTAGGCGACCCCCAGTACTTCACTGCGCCACTTCGCTGGTCGTAGTCAATGAGTCCGATCCGATGCAGCACTGGCAAGTGCTCCTCTTCAAGCTGTGTTCGGATAGTCGAGGGCGACGTGTCTGTTGCATCGACTGCGCTCTTGGCCCCTTGCTCCGATATTGCCGATGCTAGTGCCGCAACGTCAGCGGCTGTCTGGTCGCCGCTCGCGAAGTAGTGACAGACGGCCCGCCGCCGCCAGTCAGCCAAAACCTCAAACACATCATCTACGTCCGCCGTAGACAGCGTTCTGTCCGACGGCGTCATCCCACACCACTTGTCACTTCGCGGCCCAGCATTCCTTTGGTTGCTCATTTGTGCGCGTTAAATTAAAGACTCCTAGCATCATCAATCACACGCCTAGACTACTAGGTAACAGCAAAGAAACGTTGTAAATGATTTATTAGTACAACCATACCCCCACCACTAAACATCAAAAATAGCACAAATTAGGTTCCGTTCTGCTCGCCGGAGATGCTGGAGGAGCGTCGATGAAGCGATATCGAGCGTGGCCGCAAGTTGCTCAGCGTTCGTATCTCGTGGCCAAGCGTAGTACCCGGCCAGAAAGGCCGTACGAAGGACTTCTTGCTGGCGATCAGTCAGGTTGTCACGCGGGTCCGATTCGGTGTCAAGTATGTCGTTTGCCTGTTCACACTCCTGTTTTGCCGTCAGCGTAAAGTCAGGTGTACAGACAGCAAGTGCCTCCTGTATCGTGCGAGAATCAGCACCCAGTGGTGCCTCGACCGTTATCGAGAGCGTCCCTCCCTCTGCGACCAGTGACCGGCGGCGAGCGCCGACATCCAGCAGGAGCGACTGGATGGTTTCTGTCACCTGCAGTTCGAGAATACCACCGTCGTCATCTGTGCGAACAACCCGCGAGTCGAGAATGTCCTCGTGAGAGCGAAGTTGCTCCGAGACTGCATCAGCCGGTCCGCCATCGACGGAGAGGTACAGGAGATGGGTCGGGTCGATGTTGACGGACCCGACAGCCTCGAGTCGGCACCCGTATGCGTTCGCTACCGAGATGAGGGGCGTATCAGTGTTTCGCGATTCAAAAGTCAGTTCGAGTATCTTGTCATGTGAGAGCAGCCGCCGGTTCTGGACAGCCATGAACGCGAAACCAAGCATCTCGCCGAGGACGGCGAAACTCTCCACGACACGTGTGGTGAACGCATCCGACTGGTCGGTACACACGCACAGGACTCCGTGGACGATGTCGCCGTGAACGATTGGAATCGCCGCAATAGAGCGGGTTCCCCGACCAGCCTCAGCACTTTCCCACATGGATTCGGACCCGCTTTCGACTGTCGTCGTCTGAATCGTTCCCGTCCGAAGCGCCGTTTCACCCGGACACGTGTCGGTTTGATCGTCACCGGTAATGCTGTCCAGACATCCCTCGTCATCGCCGGCGACCGCCTTCGGAGTGAGGCTGCCGCTGACCCCGGATCGCTCACCGATCCAGGCTATATCACACAACTCAGACTCAACGATCCGGTCACACACTGTCTCGGCGAGTTCGTCCTGAGTTGTTGTCGTTCCCAGCGCACGGATGAGATCCTGAACTAGAACGTTAACCCGGTCGAGCGTTACCAGCTCGTCTCGCTGTCGTGCGATTGCGTTCTGCCGTTTCCGCTCTTCAGTGATATCCTGGTGGATCCCAACAGCCCGGATCGCCTCGCCGTCGTCGTTCCATTCGAACACTTTACCGAGGTCACGAATCCATCGCCAGTCCCCGTCTTTCGTCCGCATTCGGAATTCACACTGGTACAGCTCGGTTTCCCCAGTCTTCAGCTTCCCGAGCGCCTGTTCTGCTCGGTCAAGGTCATCTGGATGGACGAGATCGGCCCACGACTCGTAGTGCGGCTCCAGTTCATCCCTTGCGTAGCCGAGCATCCCGGTCCAGCGCTCGTCGAAGGTGACATCGTTGGTTTTCGGGTTCCAGTCCCAGACGCCGAGCTCTGCACCCTCAAGCGCAAAGTCAAATCGCTCCATCATCTCCTGATACTCTTTCTCACGGCGCTTTCGCTCCGTAACGTCCCGTGCGACGCCGATGACTCCGTTGTAGTTGCCGACTTCATCGCGGGCCAGCGTGTGGTTAAACGAGAGCTCGCGTTCGGTGCCGTCTTTCCGGCGGAACCTCAGATCAACAGTCGTACTCTCTTGGTCAGGTGCTTCGAGTAGCTCTTCGACGGCCGCCTGTCCCTTCGGAAGTTCACCAGGTGCGAGGATTTCCGAAATGTGTTTACCGCACACTTCACCCGGCTGGTACCCGAGAGTCGCCGCGAACGAATCGTTACAGAAATCGATGACGCCACGTTCGTCGACTGTGTAGAGCCCGTCCTGTGCCCGCTCAACGAGGAGGTCAAGCAGTGCCGTGTGAGCGTCACGCCGAGCGGTTTCGGTAATGTCCCGCAGTAGGACAAGCGTAAGCCCACCCGCGGTGTCCGGCAGTTCGTATCCGTGCCGAAGGAGATACTGGTCGTGGTCCTTGCCAGGGGCCCTGAGGGCAACCGGCTCGGTGGGTGAATTCCGGAGTCGTCGTAACTGCCGGCGACCGCTGGGTGTATCGGGCAGTGCCCCAGCCATGGCGTCGACGAGATCCTCGACCTCGAAGGTGTCATCGAGGCCAGAGACAAACGCCGAAACCGCTTCGCTCGACCACTGTACCGTCCCATCATCCGCCAGCAGGACAGCGATTTCGTTCGCTTCAGCACGCGATTCAATTCTAGACACTGACTCCCGTAGTACGGACTCGGTCCGGTCGACTGGGGCTGATACGACGCTGACGATCTTCTCCGCCAGCAGCAGCGGCTGTCCATCCCCCTGTTTCATCACGACCGTCTCCGCGTCGTCGAAGACAGTCGCAGCGCTGTCCGGCGCAGTGATGTCCGTGTAAAGGACGACCGGATAGCGGTCGTTCGACACCAGTGCAGCCGGGATATCACCCAGCCCAGTCGGGTCGAGGACGAGACAGGAGACATCCGTCGACGCGGCGGCTTCCAGCGCGGCATCTGTCGTTGCCACGCTCGTCACGGTTATGTCGGCGTGGTGGTCCGTTAGCCCCTCCTGTATCTGTTTTCGTGCCGTCGCGTCGGAATCGAGATACACGACTTCGATTTCTCGACTGGCAGCGTCGGTCTGTCTCGCTCCCGCAAACGCGATGTTGTCGAGGTCGTTTCCAATCATCACCCTGGTATGCTGTTCAATCACTTTACTGAGGCGTAATAACTGTTCGGCGGCGACAGCGATATCCAGACAGCGAAATCACACGTTCAACGACCACAGTGGCTAAACGTTGCGGATAGCACACAGTTTCTGTCGTAATCTATCGGACAGAAACCACGTGGCCGATGGCGTACGGTGTTCAGCCACTACCTCCTCACTAGCTACCATCTCGTCGAATGAGTCCGGTGAAACACCTGACATCAGTCGACAACGAACAGCCGCTCCCGGAGGGTTTCTGCGACATCAGTGAGATGTGCCTGTCCGAACGCCGCGACCAGCAGCGCTCCGAGCGAATTGAACATCGTATCCCGGACCGTGTCATCAAGGCCGTGTTGCGCCAGCGGCATTGTGACACCCGTTTCGGTGGCAACAATATCGAGCGCAAACTCGAACAGTTCCCAGATCACCCCGAAGGAAAGCACGACGACGAAGATGTACACGAAAAAGACGCGTCTGGGGATGTGGATCGAATCGTTATGGAGGTCGATGGTCCGGGCTGTCGTGTACCCGAACGCAGCAATGAGTGAGGCTGACATCGCATGAGTGAGGTGGTCCCACCAGCCGATTTGTCCGTAGAGTCCGGCCGAACCGAGTGTATGGAGGAACACCGCGGTCGTGATCCAGAGGGCGAGCCACGGGTCAAGAGCGAGATTGTAGTTTCGCCGCATCACCGCGGGGAGAAACGTGACGAGCAGGCCCATACCGCCGTTCGTGATCGGCTTCGGCTGGCCGGCGACGATGCCGTAGCCGACCAACCCGAGCAAGACGAGTTGCATCGCACGGGTGATCCGCTGCTGGTTCCGCATCGACGGCCGGGGCAGCCTCATCGTCGCACCGTCCGCTGGATGGCGCGCCAGAGGCGGTCCCGCCGTCTGAAGTAGCCATCGAACAACACACCCGCGGCGAGTCCGGCAAGGGTAACGTACAGCCACTCGGTCATCAGCGCCTCGTTGGTCGTGAGATACGACGTCCCGAGAAACCGGTCAGCGTTCCACCGGAACACTGTCCAGGCCGCCACAGCGGCGAGCGTCGTCAAAACGACGAGCCCAATGGCGAACCAGTGCGTGAGCGTGAGTTCGGTGAACATGTGAAGCTCAACGATTACCAGCAAGGCCAGCGCAGCGAGTGAGAGGTAACTGGCGAACGTTCCGACGGTACCGCCGACAAGCCCGCGAGCCAAGACCGGAAGCAGCGCGAGAACAAGCAGCTCCCAGGGGAGCATCACGCGCCACTCGCGAAAGGCCACCGGCGGCACGAGGACGACGAAGCCGACGACACTGACGAACAGTATCCACTGGTAGTCGGTTTCGAGGACGCTTTCGACGAACACAGCCGTGAGAACCGCGACGAGCATCCACGCGATGAGTGCGTTTGTTCGCCCGTCGCGGAAGAGCCTCTCGAACGTGTCGTCGAGGTCGATATTCCCGAGACTGCCCCCGGAACGGCCGGAACCATCACTCATTGCACTGAACTGCGGTACGACGGCGAATAAACCCAGCGACGTGTTTATACCCCTTACGGCCCGTTATAGTGGTATATGATGCTGCCGACGCACGCGATAGCGGGGCTTGCCATCGCGACACCGCTGCTTGTCCTTGCGCCAGACCACGCCGCGGTAGCGCTTGCTGGCGGCCTCGTCGGTGGCGTTCTGCCCGACCTCGACCTGTACTCGGGGCATCGGCGCACACTGCATTACCCCAGCGGGTACACGCTCGCGGTTGTCCCGGCTGCTGGGTTCGCGGCCATCCTCCAGACACCGCTGCTCATTGCGCTCACCTTCTTATTGATGGGCGCTGCCCTCCACTGCCGGATGGACCGGTACGGCGGCGGCCTCGAACTCCGCCCGTGGGAAGCCACCTCCGAGCGCGCCGTGTACGACCACGTCCGCGGGCGATGGCGGTCGCCGAAGCGATGGATACTGTACGACGGTTCACCCGCGGACGTGGGGCTGCTGGTGCTTGTCGGTGCGCCGCTGTTCGTCGTGCTTGACGGGCCGTTCCGGTGGGTCGTCGCCGCGGCCCTCCTCACCGGTGCGACCTACGGGCTCCTCCGTCGTCGACTAGCAGCCTTGGCGCCGGTCGTGTTCGGCAATGTCCCCGAATCGATTGCAGCCCACGTCCCGGACCGCTACCGGCAGTAACGTTCCGCTGTCGCGTCGCTTTCGGTCATTTCCGCGCTGCTTTCGTTACTTCTGTCCCGCCAGAGCGTCTTCAGCAACACCGCGTAGCGTCAACCACGTGTTGATACCCGCCCGCAGTGCCACGAGGTCAGCCGCCGCAACCGTGAGTTCGACTTGCCGTCCATCCCGGCTGAGCCGCGCCGTCGTCCGGTCGCCCTCAATATCGTCGATTTCAGGGCGGATGCTCCGCTCGATGGCGCGAGCCCGATCAGCGCTGTCATACTCGGCGGTGAGGTGGGTCTGATGTGTCGCAGTCATACTCTTCAGGATGGGACGTCCTCGTATCGATCACAGGGCTGCCCCAGAAAAGCCGTTCGCAACGTGGCGCAGCCGGCCGTCGACTATCAGCCGCGTCACCGACAGGCTCAGTTGACGTTGATTTCCTTGACGTCGGGCGACCGCTCCTTCAGCAGGACGCGGTGTCCGCAGTACGGACAGCGAACGCCGCCGTACTCGTCCAGCGTCACGTCGCGCTTACAGCGTGAACACTTGTAGCTCATAGCTGAGAGATAGGGATGAAGGTCCTTTACTCCTCGTCTTCGGACAGTGCGGCCCGAATGGAGCGTCGAACAGTCTTGCCGCCAGGCGTCTCCGGCTTGTAGCTGCCGCCGGTGAACTTGTAGTCACAGTAGCTGCACTGCCAGATGCCCGTGCCTTGGCGGTCGACGCGGTCTTCACCGCAGTTCGGACAGGCGTGGTCCTCGTTCATCTCCGATTCAATCTCCGCAACGCGGCGTCGGGACACGCGACCGTAGCGAGCGCCGAAACGGCCCGAGCTACCGGTCTTTCCGCTCTTGCTAGCCATAGTGGTCTGTTGTCCGCCGAGCGGCCACATAAGGCCTTCGAGATTCGGTTCCCGATGGCTCCACGGCGACACAACTCAAGGGGGTGGCGGGCAAACCGTCGGTCGATGGCAGTGTTCGACGAACTCCGAGGTCGCCTCAAGCGGGTCGCACCAGCCACGAGCGGGCGGCTTACCGCCTCGGAGTTCTTGCTCTCGGGCGCGGCGGCCGGACTGGTCGGCTGGGGTGGTACGCAGGCCCTTACTTGGTCAGGCCGCGCTAACGGTGCGCTGTTCGCCACGGCGCTGTGGGTCGTCTTGATCGGCGGCTTCGTGGGTCTGACGGTCCTGCACGCACCCGACTCCGTTCGCTTCTCCGACGCGATGCTCGCCTGGGGGACGGTCAATACCACTGCGATGGCGTTGACCGTCGCTGGCTTCCTCGGTGTCGTGCCCGGGCAACTGGCGTTCTGGCACGCGTGGGTGGCATCGACAACCGTCGGCTACTGCTGGACCGGTGGCGTTCTCGAAGGGGCTGGCCAGCCCGCTCGCGGGCGCGGCTATCTGGGTGCGGGCGTTGTCGGCCTCTGTCTACTGACTGCCGGGGCCGTCGAGTTTCCACTGGTCGCCCCGGCTGGCTATCTGGCGCTCGCCGCACTCCATGCGCTCCCGATGGTCCTTGACGTTCGAACAGCGTTACCGGCTGTTCACCGGACTGGTGTCGTCGGTGTCGCGGTGGCCGCGGTGCTCGTTGCCGGCGTTATAGTTGTCTAACGCTGGAACCAATCGGCTCTTTATTCACCGCCAACAGGTCCCTGTATGGATATTTCGCACCAAGACGTGTTCTGGGGGCTTGCAGCGGTCTTTCTGCTATTCAGTAGCGGCTGGTTCCTTTTGTCTAATCGGTTGCTGCTCGCCGCTTCAATGGTGTTGAACGGTTTCGTCGCGGTCGTCGCCTGGTGGTATACGCGGGGCCAACCAGTACAAGTCTGAGCCGCTAGGACCGAGACATAGTCGAGCTACTGGCCGGCTACTCCTGCAGCTCGGCTTCCTTGAGCGCCTCGTTCAGGTCGGCTCGGACGTGTTCACCGAGTTCGCGGTCGCCAGCCGTCGTGACGACGCGGTTCTCCTGCACGCTAGAGCCGTCGCGGATGAGTACCCGGACGTTGCCGTTGGCGTCGGCGCGGGTCGCCTTCGCCCGGACGCCCGTCGGCGAACTCGCGCCGCCGGCGTCGATGGGGCCAGGGATGACTTTCTTGACGTGGGGGTGGCCGGCGACGGTCTGGATGACACGCTGGCCCGACCGGCCACCGATGAGCGTCGAATGGCTCCCGCCCAGTTTCTCCGCCGGCGCGGCGTCGACCACTTCGAGCGCGGGCTCGCCCTGCCGGTCGATGACTCGCTGAACCGGGTCGTCGCCCTCAACGCGGAAGAACTCGTAGTGCAGTTGGGGGCGGACGGCGGCGATGACATCGCGGTCACCCGTGACGTACACCTCTTCGGGCCGTTTACGTCGGACCTCATCCGCGACGAGGCCGGCGAAGTTGCGGAGTTCGACGACAACTGTTTCGTCGCTCCCATCGCCCTCGGGCGTCGTCGTCACCGTCCGCTGGCCGACGGCTGCCCCGTCCAGCAGCGAAGTCACCGTCGCCCGCTCACGGTCGAGTTCGAGGACGACAGCGTCCGTATTGGCAGTGTGACAGACCAGGCAGTAGTCGCCCGGTCGGTCAAGCGGCGTGGCACACTGCCGACAGTCCATAGCTGTGGCTACGGGCCCGCGCTGATAAGGAGGACGGTTCACATCTTACGCAGTCATAAACTCAGCCCTCGTCTTCGATGGTCGCGCCCGGCGGATAGATGGCACAGACAGCAGCGTCGTAGCCGGCGTCGGAGAGGCCAGTCCCGAGCGCGAACACCGTCTCACCGAGCATCGCCATCGCGGCGTCGCCGCCGGCTTCGGCCACGTCGTCGATAACGCCTTTCACCTCCGGAGTCAGCAGGTTCGCCTCGCGGGAGAACTGCCGGGCGGCCTGCACAAACGTCGGGAGTTTCGGCTCTTTGACCACGGTCGAGAGCGCGCGCTCGCCGGCGGCCGTCAACGTCTCCGTGTCGCCGCCGACCACGTCCGCCGTCGATAGCTCGCCGAGCGTGACGTACTCGATGCGGCTGCGAGCCGGGATGGCATCGAGGTAGTTGAACTGCGGTCCGCCGGGTTCGAGGCGGAGCGGCACGCCACCGCGGGCCTGTCCGACGACATCGCCGAGGCCCGAGCCGGACTGGACCTCTGCACCATGGGCGATGGTCACCAGTTCGTTGTACGAGAGTCCGTGGCCGAAGACGGCGTTGGCCGCCAGCGCAGTACCAAGCGCCAGTCCGCCGGAGACGCCGAAGCCGGACCCGAGCGGGAGCGGCGTTTCGGCAGTGACGGTCGCCGTGGTTCGCAGGGCGTCCAGCACTCGCTCGACGGCCTCCACCTCAATCGGCTCGTCGTTCAGCGTTACCTTGGTCTCAGCCCCGCGGCTGACGGTAACAGAAACGCCGTCAGACAGGGCCAGCCCGCCGCCGCGAGAGCCGGTCTCGATCGGGTCATCGCCCCGGTCAACGGTAAAAAATCCCGTGATGTGGCCGGGGACGAACGCGTGTGCTTCGTCGCTCATTGCCTCTCCGTGGGACCCACTGGCGTTAAGGATTGGTGGTCGCCCGCTCCGGCCACGCTGGCTGGCGGCCGTTCGCTCCACGCAGAGTTTCAGAAGACCGACAGGCGGTTCTCCGACCCGTAGTTTGATGTGTGTTTACGGCGGATGACTGTGCAAACATGCCGACGATAAGCGCGCGGCTCCCGAGCGAAGAGAAAGCCGAACTGGACGACGTCGCTGAGTTGCTCTCTGAGGACCGGTCGACCACGATTCGGAAAGCACTCCGGGAGGGACTGGAGACGCTCCGGCTCCGCGTCGCCGTCGAGCAGTACCAGTCCGGTGACGTGTCGGCGGCCGAAGCCGCACAGCTTGCGGACCTCTCCATCGCCGAGTGGCTCGACGTGGCCCGCGAGCGAAACCTGACGACACAGCTCGAACTCTCTGATCTGGAGCTCGATGCTGACACAGCCGCGGAGCTATGACCCGTATCTACGTCGGGCCGACGGCGCTGTACTCGCTTGGCCAGGTAGGGGAGCTGTCGCTGCTGGACGCCTTCGACGGCGATATCGTCATTCCGGAGCCAGTCATCAACGAGGTGCAGGTCGAACCGACTGCGACGAACCTGACCGAATACCGCGAGAACGGCATCGACACCGACGTTGACGAGGCCCACGTCGACCAGGCCAGGTCCCTGCTCGGCGATTCCGACCTCGGACCCGCCGTGACGGTGCTTGCCGGCGTGTTAGCCCACCGCGACAGCGACGACCGCTCCGCCGTGGCTGTCGTCTCCGAGGACCGCACCGTTCGCCGGATGGCGCAGGGGCTGGGGGCTGAAGTGACGAGCAGTTTCGGCGTCGTGGTCCGGGCCGCCATCGAGGACAAATATCTCAAGCCGACCCAGGCAAAGCGGATTGTCAGGCGTATCGACCAGCATGGGATGCACCTGACGGGGGAGTTGCGTGAGCGGGCGGTTGGCGAGGTCGCATAGCGCCAATTGAAGACGCGCTGGCGTCGGCCCATCTGTGCTGGGGTAAGGGACTAATAAACACGGTCCGTACTCTCTGCCGTGTCAGAACAACCCGCGCCTCAGTTTCTCGTGGCCTCGGCTGCCGTCTGCGTGCTGGGCTGTCTCGTCGGAGCACTGCTCCCGATTGTCGTCGGGTCATCCGCGGCGTTTACCGGTAGTGTGACTTCAAGCGGGCTTCTCGGACTCGTCTTCACCGTGCGAAACCTCCAGCTGCTTCGCGTGACCGGCGAGCCGAGTTTACCACCGGCCGTCCTGACCACGATTTTCGGCGGCTGGTTCATGCTTGCCCCGTTGTTGTACACCGATGTCGGCTTTCTCGCGACTGCGGGAACACAGCTCGCCGGAACAGTCATCTCGACGTTCGGACTGTACGTCACGGTCGCCGGGCTGGCCGACGGGCCAGCATAGACGGCCGCGACAGCTACTTACCGACCGCAGCGGAGAGCTCTGTCGAAACAACGTCGACAGCGCTCTCAACATCTGGATGTCTTCCCGTTCCGACATCCTTGCAGCCCTGTTTTCTGTCGATTCGGACCATGCTATCGTCGAAGAGCTCAGGGCGAACGACAAGTTTGGCTGCAGCACAGACGCCGTCGTCGTCCGGAATCCGATACTCGACGATGCCGCCGTTGGCGTCGTTTCGCTGCCACGGTGCCGGCGGGTCCGGTAGCGCAGCGACCAACTCTTCCGGGTCAGCGGCTGTCTCCGGTGACGGGTGCGACATACCGTAGTATAGTCTGTGAGACGCAAACGTGTTACGCCGAATATCCCATCATTCTACTATCGGTGCATGGATCTGACTCTTCCCACCAATTCGGACGGTATACGCTGATATCGGACGTTTCGGACCCTGAGATAGCCGGAGTGCCGCCACCCGCGTTCGGAACTAGATGCATGGGTTTAACACTCCGGCTCCCAACTCTGGAGGTATGCAGGGTAATCTTCCGCCTGAAGCACAGGAGAAGCTCGAGGAACTGCAGGATCTTCAAGAGACAGCACAGCAGGTCGCCGCACAGAAACAGCAGGCCGAGACGGAGCTCCAAGAGTCCCAGACGGCGCTGGACGAGCTCGACGACATCGACGAGGACTCGACCATGTACCGCGAGGTCGGTGAACTCCTCGTGAAGACCGAGTTCGACGAGGCACAGGACGACCTCGAAGAGAAGGTCAACAGCCTCGAAGTCCGCGTCGAGACGCTCCAGAAGCAGGAAGAGCGCGTGCAGGAGCAGTTCGAAGAGCTCCAGAGCGAGCTCCAGCAGATGCTCGGCGGCGCAGGCGGCGCGGGTCCGGCCGGCGGCCCCGGCGCTGGCGGCGCATAAGGCGATGCCGACAGACGATGAGGTCGTCGAGACAGCCTCAGCCGCTGCCGAAGACGTTGTCTTCTCGCGATACGATGTCAGCGCGGTCGAGGACCTCGACGTGACTGTCACTTTCGAAGACGGCGTACTGGACGTCGACGTGTACGTCAACGCGCCCGACAGTCGTCAGGACGAGGCACAGGTCGCGGACGACGCTGCCCTTGCCGCACGGGCCGCCGTCGACGACCTGTTCGAAGCATAGGCACCCGCAACGGAGCGGGCAGTCACTCGGTGTTCTACCGGCGCCGCGAACCGTCAGTCGTGGCTATCAACAGCTGGGTCCCCGGTCCGATCGCTCGCGAAGCCGGTTCGGAACGCGATCCAGCCGAGCACTGAGACGAACAGTATCGGTGGGAGAATCATGAACCCCCATAGCGGGTCCAGTCCCCAGCCAAGTAGGAGGGCCAGATCGAACAGCCCGATAGCGAGAAACGGAGAGACGAACAGGAGGGCGCGCTTCCGGTTCATCTCGCCCGACGATTCCGACGCCGACGAGTCCTCGTCACCCGCAAGTAGATCCGCTGTCGTGCGGTCACCAGTTCCGTCGCCAGCATGGACGCTGGACTCGGCGGTGTCATCCATACGCATTACTCGGAGTTCAGCAAGCAAAAAAACCGCGCTTGGTCACTCGGCGGGTGGAGAGCCGTCAGGTCAGGGGGAGATTACGCGTCGCTGTCGTCGTCAGTGGACTGTTCGTCGTCCACATTCGTCTCGTCAGTGGAGTCCGCGTCTGCATCCGCGTCGTCAGTCGGTTCCTCGTCAGCGTCGTCCGTGCCACCGCTCTCAGATGCCGATTCGGTCTCGTTTTCGGCCGCGTCACTCTCGTCACCAGGGGTCAGGTCGCTGATCTGTGCGCCCAGGTCACCCATGAGCTCGCCGGCTTGCTTCTGTCCGATGAGCGTGTGAATCTCGCTGACGAAGTCAGGGACCTGTTCGGGGAGGTCCGACGGCGGGCCGCGCTGGTCGCCTGCCTGGCCGGCGTCAGCGGGCGGGCTACGACGGTCAGCCGCCTCGGCGGCGCCGTTCGACGTGTTCTTGTCAGCGCTCGCTGTTTCGTTCGCTGCCTGTTCGGCAGCGTTGTCTGCCTGTGCATTGTCCGCGTGGTCATCAGCCTGTGCGCCTGCTGCGCCGGGGAGTGCCGCCGCCGAGCCCGTGATGACGAGCACAGCAAGCAGGCCGCCGGCAATCGTAGTGAGTTTCATTGTGATCGTTGCCTCCGCTTGGCTCTCTGGCCCGATGGCATATGAAGGGGGAAAGCAGAAAAGGCGAATTAAGGCGAATGTGTCCGAATTGGCTGTTCTATCGTCTGTTTTAATTCGGATTAATCCCGGTTCAGTGGCTCCTTGCCACACTATCGTGCCGAGACCAGACTGCCAAGTGTGATGACTGGTACGCGCGTCGTGCGGCCGGTCCGGTCAACGAAGACATAGCCGGTATCGGCTAGACGAGAGCGCACGGGACAGGTCACTGAAACCGCCGCCGGGGTAGCTTTTCATACCCGCGAGCCCAACACTGGTTCATGGAACACGATGCCACGGTCGAAGGGGTCGGCGTCGGTGTCAACGAGGAAGGGGGCGGTACGCCGGTCGTTTTGCTCCGTGCACGCGAGGAGATCATCCCTATCTTCGTCAGCACGGATCAGGCCCAGTCGATGCAACTGGCGATCGACGGCGAGCCCTTCGAGCGCCCGCTCACCCACGATCTGTTGGTCGAGATGGTGACGGAGTTCGGGGGAGCCATCGACCGGGTCCGTATCGACGATCTGGCCGACGGGACCTTCTACGGGAAGATCGATGCGGAGCAGTACACCGACGACCGGCGCAAGGACATGGTGTTTGACGCCCGTCCTTCGGATGCCATCGCGATTGCCCTCCGGGTAGACTGTCCGGTCGTCGTGACAGACGATGTTATCGACGAGGCCGGACGATCGCCGGAGCAGTTCGATCAGGGCGGGAGCAGCAGTGAGGATCTCGGACTGTGAGGACGCGAAACCTTTCTGCGTCTATCCGCTCTAAAAGTAGGTGATGGGGTACAAATCGGTCATCTTCGACAACGACGGCGTGTTGCTGACACTGACGGACATGGATGCACACTACGTCGGCGCGCGCCAGGCGTTCGAGGAACTGGGGGTAGTCTCACCGTCGACAGCCCACGTCGAGGCGATGAGTATCGGCGTGACAGTGCCCGAACTCACCGAAATCTGTACGCAATACGATATCGACCCCAAGCGGTTCTTCCGAGTTCGTGACGAGGCCCTGACCGCGGTCCAGCGGGCGCTTATTCGAGCCGGAGAGAAACAGCCCTACGCCGACGTATCTGTCCTCGACCGACTGGACTGTCCGCTGGGTGTGGTTTCCTCGAATCAGCGCGATACCGTCTCCTTCGCCTTTGAGCACTTTGATATCGGCCACCACTTCGACACCGTCTGGGCGCGCGAGCCGACAGTCGAGAGCCTCCGGCGGAAGAAACCGCGGCCGTACTACATCGAGCGGGCGATGGACGACCTCAACGTCAGCAATGCCCTGTTTGTCGGCGACAACGAATCCGACATCGAGGCGGCACATCGGGCCGGGATCGACTCGGCGTTTATTCGTCGACCACACCGTGTTGACACGCAACTCGACGTGACACCGGACCACGACGTGTCTGGCCTCGAAGACGTGGTTCAGCTCGCCAGTGGACGCAGCGGGAGCGATTGAGCCGTATCCGGACCTAATGGATACACACTCTTCGTTTTCTGGTACGTATACTGAAAGCAACCTTTCCCATGGCAAGTGCCGTGAAACGGTATGGAGAAGCCGGTCGGTGGAACGGATGAGAACGAACAAGCGGCACGTGACACACCGGCACAGCAGTCGCCCCCTGTGCTGTTGGAGACGCTTGCCGCGCGAATGCCCGAGCCGGTGGTCGTTTCCGCCGCAGACGGGGAGATACGGACCGGGAACGACCACCTCTGTGACCTCCTCGACTCGGACCCATCGGACGTGTTTGGAAGCCAGATAGGTACGTTCTTCCCGGGTCTGGATGGCGTTGACCTCAGAGCCCACTGCAGTCAGTCACCAGGAACACCGCTAACGTCGTCGTGTTCTGCCGGCGACACGGAGCGGTGGGTCGAAATCGCCTTCGAGCCCCAGCAGTGGGACGGTGAGGAATTGTATCTGGGAATCGTCCACGATATCACCGAACGCCATGAGCGAACGGAGATGCTCGAACAGTACGAACGGATCGTTGAGACCATCGAGGACGGCATCTACACACTTGACGAGGCGTTCACGATGCAGACGGTCAACAGTGCCGTCGAGTCGATGACCGGCTATGATAAGGACACGCTGGTCGGGTCGAACGCGACGCTACTGGCAGACGAATCCGTCATCGAGGAGGCCGCGGAGATGTCGCGGCAGTTCATCGAGGGCGAACGCGATGTCGGGACACTGACTACGGATCTCAGAACCGCTGACGGAGACACGTTTCCGATCGAAACCAAGTTCACGACGTACGACCGCGAGGACGGGAGCTACCGGCAGGTCGGCGTCGTTCGGGATATCTCTGACCGGAAGCGGTTCGAGGAGACGCTCGCGGCGCTGCACGAGTCAACCAGAAAACTGCTCCACACGGAAACCAAGACGGCCGTGGCCGAGCAGATACTCGACACAGCCGTCGACGTACTGGAGCTCCCCGATGTGGCGATCTACCTGTTCGACCGAAGCGACAACACCCTTCGCAGCGTCGGCGATACCGAGAAGGACAGAGCCGCGTCTATCGGTCCGGGCGAGAGCGCAGTGTGGGACGTGTTCGTGCAGGACAGCGCTGTCGAAGTTCCCCCCGGCGAGAGCATCGACCTCGGTGCGGGACCGGTCGCGGCGGACGCAACGCGGCTCTGCCTCCCACTCGAAGACCACGGCGTGTTCTACATCGAACTGGGCGAGCAACACAGCGACGCCAGAACCCGGGAGATGGTGGACTTGCTCGCCGCCAGCGCCGAAGCCGCGCTCGCTCGTGTCGACCGCGAGACGACGCTCCGCGAACGCGAGGCCGAGCGCCGCGAACAAAACCGTGAGCTACGCCGGCTCAAGCAGGTCAACGCAATCATTCGCCGGATCGACCAAGTGCTCGTTGAGGCGGAGACCACTGAAGAGATTGAGCAGGCGGTGTGTGACCAGTTGGCCGAATCCCAGTGGTTCTCCTTTGCCTGGCTCGGCCGACAGGACGCGACGGAACTCGTTCCCAGAGCGTGGGCGGGCGACACCGCCAGCTATCTGGACGCTATTTCGCTGTCGCTGGAACGCGAGGGCGGGCCGCCGGCCGTCCAGACTGCACAGTCCGAGGCGATGACTATCATCCCATCAGTGGCGGACAACCTCCGAGGCGACCATTGGCGGACAGAGGCGCTCTCTCGAGAGTTCCAGTCAGCACTCAGTATCCCGCTCGAATACGACGACTTCGTCTACGGTGTCTTGACGGTGTATGCCCAGCAGGAAGACGGGTTCGACGAGATGCTTCAGGAGGTGTTCGCCGAACTCGGCGAGACTATCGCAAACGCGATACGAGAGGTCGAGTCCCGACAGCGGCGGGCCGGCGATGGGACCGTCGAACTCGAACTATCGCTGTCGGCCCCGCAGTCGTTCCTGACCCACCTCGCAGACCAGGTCGGCGTCCCGGTCGTCTGTGAGGGGGCCGTACAGCGGAGCGACGGGGCGATACGCCTTTTCGTCGCTATCTCGGACTGCGACCCGGTTGTCGTCGAGGAACAGATGGTGTCGATGGCTCGTGTCGACACCGCGAGAGCGATCTCGGCCGACCAGTTGGACGGGCTTTACGAGGTCGTCGTGACGGGTCAGACCGTCGCGGAGACCATACTGGAGCAGGGTGGGCGGTTGAAATCGATCCGAACATCGACGGGTGGACTCACGGTGACAGTTGTCGTCTCGAGTGAAACCGATGTCCGGCAGTTCGTCGAACAGTTTGGCGAGCGCTACACGAACGTCACACTGATCGCGCGCCGTGACGGCGCACAGTCCGACGGGCAGCAAGACGGGACGGTCCGGTCGGCACTGGAGGAGCAACTCACCGACAGGCAGTTCGAAGTACTCCAGACGGCGTACCTGAGTGGCTTTTTCGACTGGCCGCGAGAGACGACTGGTCAGGAGATCGCAGCCAGTCTAGACGTGTCACAGCCGACAGTCAACCGACACCTCCGTGTCAGCGAGCGAAAGTTGCTCGAACTCGTGTTCGGCGATAGCTGATAGCGTCGCTATACTATTAGTGACCAGTCCGGCAGGCGGTATCTGTATAGCCACAATCACCTTTTGAACCACTGATCAAGGGACAAACAGCGACGAACCATGTCCCAGGCAAAACTGGTCTACAGACCGACACCCAATGAACCGCTGAGCGAAACCATCGTCCACGCCGTCGCCGACACGCTGGGTGTCGATCCCGTTGATCTCGATGACCGAATCAGTGACTGTATCGACCCTGATGCGCTGGATCGACTGTTCCGTCCTGAGGCGGATGGCACCCCGAGTCCTGACGGACTGGTCGTGTTCAGTATGGCTGGCTGTCGTATCGAAGTCGAAGGGAACCGTTCGGTGCTGGTGACACCGTCCCGCGGCGGCCCAGTGGCGACCGAACTCGAAGCGTAACTCGCGCGGTTGTTCTGCTGATGCTATGTAACTTCATTTAGAGAAGTATTGCCATCAGCAAACGTAGTATTGTCACCTTATTTTTACATCTCTCTCACAGATCCCCGCTATTTTTCAGTAAGTAGATATTTCTTTTGTGGTAGCAACTGAAAAACTGGTACGTAACTTGGAGTAAAGCGGAGTAAACACTTTGTTAATAGTATCCTACTAACATCCTACGCGTCAGTACCACTATAAGCGCAACTTCGCCTCTCGAATATATGGACCGCGGACACCAACTGATCGGAACCGGCTCGCAGTCGGGCAAAAGCGCAAAAGCAGTGACCGTTCAATCTGAAGAAGTAGAACAACCCAAACACCAGTTAATCGGATATTATTCTACCGACGGTACCGAGACTCAGGATGCAACTGTCGGGGGGCAGTCACAATGAGTGTTGAGTCACCGGCGGTTGATGCACAGGACCTCCTCGAAGAGGTTCGAACAACCAGCCTCCCGGACCAGGTTGCAGAACTGGCAGATGAATACGAACGAGTCTGTGGCGAGCGTGATCGGTTCCTCTGGCAGTGGATCTACTCGCTATTCCCCGAGTTTACGCTCTCCTCTGTCGACCCGGACCACGCCGACCACGTCCGGACACAGAAGACGATACTCACGATGTACGTCACGATTCTGGACGACATCGTCGAGAACGACGGAGACCGAGACACCTTCGAAGAGGCCCGACGACTCGTCCAAGACCCGTCAGCCGTAGACCCGAGCCGTGCGGCGGTAAGCGAGGAATATTTCTCCTTTATTGAGCGTGTGTGGCGGGAGTTCGAGGGGGGGCTGACTGACGCACCGCGTGTCGAAGAGTTCTACGACGTCTTCACCTACGATATGCGACAGACGCTAAATGCGATGGACTACAGCGCTGTTGTCAATGAGAACCCACGGATTGCGAACCTCAGTGGGGCCGAAACCTATGGGGCGCATAACATGGTAATGTTCCCCTACGCGGCCGTTGACCTCATGTACTCGCCGGAATTCGAACTCGCCGACTACGGCACCGTTCGGGACCTCATCTGGGACCTACAGGAGATGGCTCGTATTGGCAACTGGCTCACGACCTGGGAACGAGAGGTCAAGGAAGGGGACTACACCGCGGGAATCGTCGTGTTGGCCCTTCAGGAAGGGTTCGTTACACCTGAAGAGCTGGAAAACCCGGACGGGAAAGCTGAACTCATCGACAAAATCAAAGCCGAACAGTTCGAGGCCCGGTTCCGGGACCGGTGGGCCGACATCTATCAGTCCGTGCGTGACCGCGAGTTCGATACGGATAGTGTCGACCTTGACGCGCTGGTGCAGGGCATGGAAACAGTGTTCCAGTACCACGAAGCCAGCCGCGGACACAAGTAACAGAGCGGCATTTCGCGGTCTGCAGAGAGGGGCGAACTGATTCTGTGTGTGAAGCAGGTACCTGCCGTGCCGTCAGTCGTCAGCGACGAGCGGTTCCTCGTCGTCGGCGACGAGGCGGTCCATCGCATCGACCATTGCGCGCACCGATGCCCGCGTGATGTCCGAGTCGCTGGCAGAGACGACGACGTGATCGTCGCCGCGTGACATCTCGATTTCGACCGTAACAAGCGCGTCCGTCCCGCCGGTGATAGCGTCGACGTGATAGTCTTCGAGCGTCGCATCGGCGGTGTGTGACAGTGCCACCCCGGCGGCGTTCATCGCGGCATCGACCGGCCCGGAACCGACCGCTGCCTCCTTACGTTCCTCGCCGTCGACTGAGAGTCGGACGCTCGCTGTCGGCGTATCGGAGCCAGAAACGGCGGTCAGGCCGAGCAGTTCGACTCGGCGGTCGCGTGCGTCGCCGGTCACCTCGTCGGCGATGGTCAGCAGGTCGGCATCGGTGACGCGCTTACCGCGGTCGCCGATCTCCTTGACGCGGCTGACGATCTCTGAGAGTTGGTCATCGGTAACCTCGACATCGTGTTCGTCAAGTGCGGCCTCGACACCGGCCCGACCCGCGTGCTTGCCGAGCGCTAGTCGGCGTTCGCGGCCCACCTTCTCCGGCGGGTACGGCTCGTACATCGAGTCGTCCTTGAGCGTGCCGTCGGTGTGGATGCCTGACTCGTGGGTGAAGGCGTTCTCGCCGACAACCGCCTTGTTTGGTGCCAGCGGAATGCCGGTCCGATTGGCGGTGAGCTGGGCGAGGTCGTACACTTCGGTGAGGTCCATCGACTCGACGCCGTAGCCGTGGTCGAGCGCGATGGCGACCTCTTCGAGAGCGACGTTGCCGGCACGCTCGCCAATACCGTTTATCGTTCCGTGGACGAGGTCCGCACCCGCTGCGATGGAGACTAAGGCGTTGGTCACTGCCAGCCCCAGATCATCGTGGGTGTGCGTGCTGACCGGACCGAGGTCCGAGAGCCGTGAGACACATTCGAGCGCGCGGTCCGGCGTCGCGTGGCCGACGGTGTCGGCCCAGCAGATGCGGTCCGCGCCGGCCTCGACGGCGGCGCCGAGCAATTCTTCGAGGTAGTCTAGATCGGCCCGTGAACCGTCCTCGCCGATGACCTCGACCCAGAGCCCGTGGTCGACGGCGTACTCCACCAGTTCGACGGTGTTGTCGACGTTTTCGCTCTTGGAGGTGCCGACCTTCTGCTCCACGTGCTTGTCACTGGCCGGAACAACGAGATTGATGCCGTCGACACCACAGTCGAGCGCGAGGTCGATGTCGTTCTGGATACCGCGACAGAAGCTGGTGACAGTGCTGTCGAGGTCAAGCCCCGCGACACGGGAAATCGTCTCGCGCTCGCCGGGCCCGGTACAGGCGCTCCCGGCTTCGATGACGTCGATACGCGCCGCATTGAGCGAGCGGGCGATATCGGCCTTGTCATCCGGCGTCAGCGAGACGCCGGGGGCTTGCTCGCCATCACGTAGCGTCGTGTCGAGAAACTGTACCTCACCGACATCTGAGAGCGCACGCATCGCTGGGTGCCCCTCGAACAATGTGTTCTGACTCACAGAAGATGCTCCATCACGCGCCACGAATTTCGCGGCCAGCCGCCTCGCGGCGACTTCCTCTATCCTCCGTCGGGTGTTCCGACATAGTGGTGTCTACTCTAATCTTCACGGTCTAAAAGGTGACGGAACTGACTACCACACCTCATGCCTGTCGTGTTCAGGATTCCAGACGGACCGTGTCACCTTCGGAAACGTCCGACGCCGCACCCCCGGGCAATTCGATGACAGTGTCCGCGTTCGCGTAACCGACCGAGCGCCAGGGTTGCAGGGTTTCGACGGCCTGGACCTCTTCGTCGACGAGCCAGAGCACATCGAGCGAGAACCGGACGAATAACATATGGATGAACTGTCGGCTCGCGTGGTCGAATGGAAAGACGAGCGCGTAGTCGTCGGGAATCGATGACCGGAACATCAGCCCCCGGCCCTGTTCGAGCATCGACTCGGCGTACTCCACCTCCGTTGCCAGCGGGCGTGCCGCGCCGTCGGGGTCGTGAACGAGCCGCATACCACCGCGGAGGTCGTAGGCAGGCAAAAAGTCTTCTGTCGGAGCGGAGGGTTTGAGGGGCAACGGCCACTCACTATGTCGTATGGAGAAGGCCCCCGGGGGGACGTCCGTCGGCGTCGATGACCCGTACGATCACGTCCAGCGGTGTGACTTCGTTACCGGCGAGGGGAAGTGTCGCTGGGCACGCGAACACGGTCATCACGACCCTGAATTCGCCAATGCCCGGAGTGGCGACGACTTTCGCTGTCCGGCAGCAATTACGCCCGACGACGCGGATGCAGACGCAGAGCCGGAGTGGGACTGGGCCGACTGCCCGCATTTCCGCTCCCGGAACCACGACCGGGAGTGTGTTCGGTGCGGACTCGAAGAGCGGCGGATGGCCCACTCTGCGGACCGACCGCTGCTGGAGGAACACCATCTCTCGTACCGCGACGGCGGCGATGAGCTCTCACACGAAATAACGGTATTTCTCTGCCGGTGGTGTCACGCGAAGATTCACCAATCGTGGGCGCGGCTTGACGACGACGCGAACCCAGACCCAGACGCCATCGCACAGCGTGAGCAACGCCGCTCTAAGGAGCAATCCGAACTGGGCTTCGAGTCGGCGGCCGACCGCTACGACGACTCATAGACGTGCTAAATATCACATCTGATAATTACTGCCGCACAGATAAGTGGGCACGTCGTAACCAGTTACTAAGGTGACCCCTCCGGCGCTCACGAAACAGTCGCTGGGGACGGGATATGTCGTCGCAACGGGCGTCGTGATTTCCGGCGCATTACTCGCCCACGGCATGTCTATCGTCCGGCCATCCCCGATAGACGTGGTCATCCTCAGCGTGGGGTTGACACCGGCGTTAGCCCTGGTAGCGGCGAACTACTGGCTACCGGTGAGCGGACTGTCCGGCGACCAGATATGGACCGCGGCGGAGTGGTGCGGGCTTGGCATCGCGCTGTTTACCGTCATCAAAATCGTCGTGTTGCTCGCCCCAGTCCCACAGTCCTCAATGATCCCGTCGATACTTGCAAGCGGGGTCGCAGTCGGCGGGTTTGGTGGGGTTTTGTTCGGGTGGCTGCTGGAACTCCGGCGGTCCAGACGCCGTCTCGCCCAGAGCAACGAAGTGTTGTTTCGAGTGTTCAGGCATGACCTTCGGAACGACCTCAACGTCGCACTCGGACACCTCGGTGAACTGCAGCGGGAGACGGCAGAGCGTGGCAGGCCCGAATCACGTGCACATGTCGAGCAGTTGAGCGGGACTATCGATGGCATCATCGAGACCACCGAGAAGGCGAGGCAGATAGAGTTCGCGTTCGATGCGGACCGCCGTGCACAGGAGCCGATCGACCTCGTGCCATGCGTCAGGGAACAGGCAAAAAAGATCACGCAGTCGCACCCGGAGGCCACTGTTGAACTCGACCTCCCTGAACAGTCGCGGGTGTACGCCGATTGGATGCTCGACACCGTGTTCCTGAACGTTATCGAGAACGCAGTCGTCCACTGCGAAGAGACCCCGACACTGTATATTTCAGTTGAAGAACGCGATCGAACCGTGTTCGTTCATATCGGGGATAACTGTCCATCCATTCCACAACACGAACGGGATGTCCTCAATAGCGGCGTGGAGACACAACTGTGTCACTCAAAGGGAGTCGGACTGTGGCTGACGACGTGGATCGTCGAGAGTTACGGCGGGGCAGTACACCTCACGACCTCGGATAACGGCAACACCGTGACGCTGGAACTGCGCGGCCCGACAGTCATCGACGAGGTTCGCCAGACCCTTCGAGAGTGGCCCTGAGGCCGGATACGAAGGGTCCGTCGACCGCATCAGGAGATATATACGCCTTCGTGGCCTTCGCGTCAGTAATGACCCAAATCGACGTAATCGACAATCACGGACAGTTCACGCATCTGGAGCAGCGCGCGCTCCGGGACATGGGCGTCGATGTCTCGCTCAGGGACAACACGACACCTCCCGAGGAGATCGACGCCGACGGCATCGTCCTTTCAGGCGGTCCGGACATGGACGATATCGGGAACTGTTCCGAGTACCTCGACCTCGACGTGCCCGTGCTCGGTATCTGTCTGGGAATGCAACTCATCGCCGACGAACTCGGCGGCCGGGTCGGCGGCGGCGAATACGGCGGCTACGCGGACGTAACGGTCGACATCCTTGATGAGGACGACCCGCTTCTCGGCTCGCTGCATCCCGAAACGCGTGTGTGGGCGAGCCACGCTGATGAAGTGAAGGAAGTACCGCCCGGATTCGAGCGGACTGCGACCTCCGACGTTTGTGGCGTTGAGGCGATGAGCAACACGGACGAGGCGATATACGGCGTCCAGTGGCATCCGGAGGTCGCCCACACCGAAGAGGGCGAGGAAGTGTTCGAGAACTTCTTGTCAGTCTGTGACCAGCAGTCTGTCGCCCGCCAGTAACCGTCGGGGAAGAATGTAACTGGTTTTATATTCGCTCGTAGGGTGTGATACAAAAATGACGGCGACACAGGGCAATCTTGCTAACCTTTCGCGGTTTATTTTCAGGGCTCCGACCTGGTATACGAGCCTAGCCTTTGCGCTGGTCATCGCGGCGATGACCGGCATCGTTGCGTTCGACTCGCGGTTCATCCTTGATGACGCCTGGCAGGGCGTGTTTCTCATCGGCCTGCCGACCTCAATCGCCAGTGCCGTGACGCCGTGGGTCGACCGACAGCTGGGTGGACAGCTAACCCCGAACCGGGCCACCCTGCTTGCGGTCATCTGTGAGCTCATCACAATCGCGATGCTGACCATTGCCGGCGTTATCGCCATCTTTACTGTCCGCCTCGGCCAGAATTTCGTCTTCGACGTATTGCTGGTCGCGCTGGCGTCGATATTCGCCTTCCGGCTACTGATACTGATGGCTGTCTCGCGGCATTCACTCCTGAAAGCGGCGATTCCGGCGAGCGTCCAGACAGTCACGGCCGCCGTGTTGCTGGCAATATACAGCGGGGCGACCGCGTTCATCCTCGATAACCCGATGCTCCGGGAGTACCTTTCCCGCCCAGAAGAAGTACCGCCGCAGGTACAGGGGTTTATCCCACAGGATTTCACCATTCTCGCGGTTATCTGTGTCATCTACGCGCTGGCGGTCTGGCTGTTTCTGGTCGTCATCGACCAACCGTGGCGCTCCTCGCTCGGCGTGTCCGCGCTGGATTTCCTCCGGGGTTTCATCGGCCACATCGCGGAGGGGACGCGCGAACTGGAGGAGTTCTTCGAGGATATCGGCGAAGAAGCAGTCGTTCCGGTCACCTTGCTATCGGTCCGCCGGCCGAGTGGCGAGGAGAAAGCCCGGTTCGTCCTGCCGATGATTCACCCCGGTCCGATGGGTGAAATCGGCGGCGGGAACCTCCCCAGACGCGTCGCCGAGTCAGCCGACGGCCTCGCCTTCCCGCCACACGCGACCGCCGGTCACGACTTCAACCTCGTCACGGAACGGGAAGTCGACAAGATCCTGTCGACGGCTGAGACAGCGTACCAGCGTATCGAGTACGACGGCCAAGCGACGGCAGGCCACCGGGTCACCGAAGGCGAGGCCACGCTGACGGGACAGGCCTTCGGCTCCGACGCGCTCGTCGTGAACACGTACGCACCGGGCTGTGCCGACGACGTGGAGTACGCCGTGGGACTCTCGGCAATGTCGGAAGCACGGGCCGACGGACTCGACGACGTGCTTCTGGTTGACGCGCACAACTGCAACGACGGGCTCGAAGGTGACGACCTCGGCCACGTCGTCCCCGGCAGTCAGCGGTCCTTCGACATGCTCCACGGGGCTGGACAGCTTGGAAGCCTGCTCACGGACGCTGAAACTGGCCAACTCAGCTGTGGCATCGCCTGGGACGAAACCCCATGGGAGCCAGAGGATGGCATCGGCCCGCTCGGAATCCGCGTTTGTGTCTTCGAGGTCAACAACCAGCGGACGGCGTACGTGCTCATCGACGGCAACAACATGGAACCGGACCTCCGCCAGCGCATCATCGACGCTGCCGAAGGCGTGGATATGATGGAAGTGATGACCAGCGACACCCACATCGTCAATACTGTCGAGGCCGAGAATCAGGTCGGACAGGCCATCCCCGAGAAAGAGATCATTGCGCTCATCGGGGACCTCGTCGACAGAGCCGTCGCCGATCTCGAACCCGTCGAAGCCGGGATGGCGAGCGAACAGGTGACTGTGACAGTGTTTGGTAACGACCGAACCGAGACGCTGGCCTCGACTGCCAACGCGATGGTGTCGATGGGTGGTGCGCTGGCCGCGGCGTTTATTCTCGTCGTCATGACGATTAGCGTGCTGATTTTCCTGCTGACCTGAGTCGTCGATCAGATACATTCCGTCTGAGACCCAGTGCTGTCACTCGGCGAGTTGTTCCGTCAGAGAACCGATGGAGAGATAATGACCATTTACCACATCTTAATATCTTATTGACATAATCAAATCGAGGACAACCGACCAATGGTTCACTCGAATGCCTGCGTTGAAGGACTTCAACGTCTGTTACCTATGAGAAGACTCAAAAATAGTTAGATTTCATACTACGATGGTACAAATAAATATCCACAGTCATGAACCGACACAATTCATTCGCGCCTGCGTGAGGCCAGCCAGCTGTATGGCTCTCTTTCAGGTGACAGTAAGTATCTATAGTAAATGATACAGTACCGAGCAGTATATATAAAGCCCGGCCTGTTATATAATGCTGTATGTCATGACAAATACGCAACTAGAAGCAGCGGTTGACATAAGTACAAACTCGAATAGGGCTATCAATAATTAGAATCGTTCTGTTTTCTCCTTTTAGTTTGAAAGTGTATTTTCCGACGTTACTGCCTCTAATGGCTACAGTATCGCTGACGGGGACAACTGACCGCCGATCGTTCTTTCCAGTTAGTGAGACAGTCCAGACGTCTTTATACTGAGTACCTTCCGCTGGCTCCGAACAGAAACAGTCGACATTTCTCATATTTGATTGTTCTGGGCAAACGTTTATTCATACCGACATCTCAGCCATATCTATGCCGATGAAATACTATCTAGAGGTTGCCGCCCAGTCAATTAGCTATGACAGCGAACGCATCATTGAAATTCCGCCTATCACTGGTGACAGTCGCTGTAATCTAAAAATACGATAATTAATATAGATACGATACTTTCAGCATATGCTTCCCAATACAGAGTACCCTCCAGCAGTGGTCTCCTTGGCCCTGCTCGTCGGTGCCTTGATGATACTGAGTCCGCTGGCAACAGCAAGTGTGGCCGCAACCCATGACAGTGACGATTTGCGGTCCACGATTGGACCCACAGTATCGGCCGAACAAGTGAGACTCTCACCAACCCAATCGGTTGGAACGTCACAGAATACGACGCCAGCACGGACCGAAGCATCGAATGCGACGTCTACACCAACACCTACGGCGACCCCAACACCGACACCCACACATACCGCGACGCCAACACCTACGCCCACACATACTGCGACGCCAACACCTACGCCCACACATACTGCGACGCCAACACCTACACCCGCACATACCCCAACGCCAACACCCACACACACGGCGTCGCCGACACGAAGTACGCCATCTGCTCCCACACAGACAGCAACACCTACGTCCACGCGTACGGTGCAGGAGACCGAGGAGAGCACCAGAACACACATCGACGCACCGTCAGGAATTGCAATCGCGAACCTCTCAGCGCCGGACCGGGTACGCCCGGGAGAAACGTACACGGTGACAGCGATGGTGCGAAACCCCACCGAGGAGGTCCGCTCGGAGCGGATTGAATACCGGTTCAACGAAGCGACAGTGAACAACCGAACAGTCGTATTAGATGCCGGCGAGTCGCAGGAACTCCGTTTCAAGCAGACCGCTGACGGACGGATGACTGGTACAGAATCGATCGATACGGGGACGTACGTGCACGGCGTCCGCAATGAGTCCGGAGAAGGTGTGCCACGGTATGTGCGCATAACGCCGGATATCGATCTGACAATTAACGGGTTCCAAGATCCCGTAACGGCACCGAACGACCGGCAGTTTATCGTACTGGCGACCGTCTCGAACCCCGGTGAAACGACGGTCACACGGGAGGTAACCTACCGCTTCGCAGGGAAACCTATCGCCGAAAAGACTGTCACAGTAGGTGGCGGCGAGCGACAGCAGGTTGCGTTTGCTGTCACCGCGGACCGGATCGAGGCAGCGACTACAGGCGTCCAGCGAGGCCGGACCTACGACCATAGTATTAGTACCGCCGGTGGAGCCAGCATCGGTGACGCCGTCCAGCTGCAAAGTGGATCTGGCGCGAGTGCGGACTCGCTCGCGGCTCAGGAGCCGACGTTTCCAACAGACGTCCGCGAAGGCGAGCGTCACATAGTCGCAGTAACTGTCAGAAATGTTGATACAGCCGCGTTCGACGGCCAGTTCGTCTACCGAATCAATGGGACCACTGTCGCGACGCGGAGTATCGAGATCCCCGCGGGGGAACGACAGACCGTCGAGTTTGCTGTCGCGTACTCAAAGGTCAAGCGAGCAGTATTCCCACTCACTTCACATCCCGTCACACAGTCTATCACTGTCGGGAACACGTCCCTCGCCAGCCACGATGTCACAGTCCATGGAAGTACCACGGAGACAGCGGCGACTCCAATACCACGAGAAACACCGACCTTTGCGAGCCAACCGGACAACGACACCGGAACAGACGGCGAGACATGTGAACGGGGCTTTTTCAATGAATGTGGGGGAACGACCCTTGATCAAATGACGTTGACACTCGTCGGGACAGTCAGTTCTGTCTTTGCGATGCTCTACGAAATGGCTAGGGGAGCCTGACAGATGGCGCGAGGACTTCCCGCTGTCTGGGGCTCAATCTTTGGCGGTCCGATGATTGCGTCCGGTATCTACTTCTACTGGTTCGCCGCTACGTACCCACTGGTCGCGTCACAACCCGAGACGCCGCCCTCGGTTGGACTCATCACGATGGGGTTCGGTCTGTTCATCACCGGAATGGGGGTGTATGTCCACTCCGTTGCCGCGCCTGAAGCGTTGCAGTTGCGCGACGGCGAGCACATCGTCGAAGACCGAAAGCCTGCACAGCGAAACGCGCTCGCAGAGGCCGGGATTGCTGTCCCCATTCTCGGACTCGGTGGCTACCTGCTGTACGTCACTCAACGCCCGCTGTACCAGCCAACACTCGTGCTCGCTGGCGGACTATTCCTGTTCTCCAGAGGACTGTATCGGTACTGGCAGAACACGCTCACCACCTACTTCCTGACGAATCAGCGAGTCGTTGAAGAGTACCGGTTCGTCTCGCTCCGCCGCAACGAGGTCCCACTGCAGAAGGTCCGCGGTGTTGAGGAATACCGCTCTGTCTGGGACTCCCTGTTCGGGCTGGGGAACGTTGCCGTACGATCCGGTGCTAGCGGTGGACTGACAATCTCCATCAACCAAGTGTACGAACCCGCTGAATTCGGTGATCTGGTTCGTTCTGAACTCACACCGGAGCGAGATGGGGATGTACCGTTCGAAGAGGGACAGACCGCGACGACTGGGGCGACCGGCGGCACGTCGGACTCGCCCACAGTTGCTGACGCCGACGATACCACGGACAATGGGTCGGACGCAGCCAGTCAGTCTGACAGCGGAGCGAGCCCGCAATAGCTACTCGTCGCTGGACTGACCTGACAAGACGTGTCCACCCTCAACGCGATTTCTGCGATAACTGATGCGTCCTTCCACTGCGTGCGGATCAGACGCGATCCTATGTACTATTCAGATGTAGACAAATGATGTAGCGCCGAGGAGGAGATTTGAACTCCTGAGTCCGTGAGGACAGTTGCTCTCGAAGCAACCGCCTTGGCCAGGCTAGGCTACCTCGGCTCATCCCTCAGTACCGCCGTTTGCTCTTTAGGGGTTTCGATTTCGGACTCGACACCCCTTTATCCGACCCGTAACATGACAGGCTATGGATGCTACCGAGGCAAGCGAGGTGTCGAGTCAGATCCTCGATGAGATCGGGGGTGCCGTCATCGCTGACCGCGGCTTCTTCGAGACAGTGCTGCTGGGAGTCGTCGCGAAGGGCCACGTCCTGCTTGAGGACGTGCCCGGCACAGGGAAGACGCTGACCGCCCGCAGCGTCGCAACCGCGCTGGGGCTGTCCTTCTCCCGCATCCAGTTTACGCCGGATCTCCTGCCAGCAGATATCACGGGGACACACATCTTCAACGAGGAGTCACGGAGCTTCGAATTCACCGAGGGACCGGTGTTTGCCAACGTCCTGTTGGCCGACGAGATCAACCGCGCACCGCCAAAGACCCAGTCCGCGCTGCTCGAAGCGATGGAAGAAGGACAGGTCACTGTCGACGGGGACACGTACGACCTGCCCGAACCGTTCTTCGTCATCGCCACCCAGAACCCAGTCGACATGGAGGGGACCTTCGAACTCCCCGAAGCACAGGTCGACCGGTTCCTGGCAAAGACATCACTCGGCTATCCTGACGACGAAGGCGAGGTCGAACTCCTCCGGCGGCGTGCCGGTCGAACGACACAGAGTCCGACCGTAGAACCGGTTCTCAATGCCGAATCAGTCAAAGAACTCCGGAGCGTTCCGGAGACGGTTACCGTCGACGACGACCTGCTGCAGTACATGGCTGACCTCGTCCGGGCGACCAGAGACGACTACCGCGTGGATGTGGGGGTCTCACCGCGTGGGACCCAGCGGCTGTTCGAAGCGACGCGAGCGATGGCGACGATTACCGGCCGAGAGTACGTTGCGCCGGACGATATCAAGCGGGTCGCACAGCCAGTGCTGGCCCACAGGCTCGTATTAACGCCTGATGCCCGCGTCGAGCAAGTCGACAAGGGAACCGTCATCCAGAGCGTCCTCGATGAGGTTCCCGTCCCGACTGTCTAACCCCACGTCCAGTGAGCGTCAAGCGCATACCGATACACGCCAGTGATGACAATGGCCCCGCCATTACCGACCAGCGGCACGACGCCGCCCCAGGTAACAAACGCGTAGAGGAGACCCAATTGGAGCGGAATCGCCGTCCCACGGACGAGGTTTGTTTTCCCTAACCCGAGTACGTACTCCTGCAGGCTCGAATGCTGCGACCGGTGGAACGTCCAAGCGTTGTTGAGAGCGTACTGTAGCAGAATCGTACATTCGATGGCGATAGCGGCTGCGAAAATGTAATTCAGGCCACCGACATCGCTGAACAACCATAAGAGCGCTTGCTGAACCGACGCGGCAAACACACCGACGAGGAAAAACCGGATGAGTTGCTGTCGCCGGGCCGGTGTGACGACAGCAGACGCCATACAGCCTTACTGATAACCGAGTGCCTTTAATCGTGCTGTTATCTCGTCGGATGCCTCGGTGTTTCCAGCCTCCGTCCCGTCGCTGTCGAGTGTAGCGAGGTGGTCAGCGACGGCATCCGACAAGCGGTCGAGGACGGTTGCAGGCGGGTCGGCGTCTGTCGAGTCCGAACACAGATCGACCTGTTCCTCGGGGTCATTCGTCCGGTCGTACAGTTCCTGGTGGCCTGATTCTGTGAATTCGATGTACGTGTAGCGCTCATCGCGTGCGCTGAGGAGGAGTTCCCCGTCCGCACGGCTCCGTGGAATTGGCTGGCTGGTCACGCTTTCGCCTCGGACCGCTGCGGAGACGATGGGACCGCGGTCCTCGATAGCCGTGCCGTGGACCGCCGGGGCGACGGAGGCCCCGTCCCACTCCGCCGCCGGCGTGAGCGACAGCAGATCGCACACTGTCGGCGCGATTGTGTCGAGGCCGACCGGCGTCTCGACCGACTGGTGCTCGCTTTCTGGCGTCGAGACGATGTAGGGAACATCGATGAGTTCCCGATAGAGCTTGGGGTAGTGGGCGAGATGGCCGTGTTCGAGGAATTCCTCGCCGTGGTCGCCGGCTACGATGACGGCAGTGTCGTCGCGGTGGCCTTCAGTCTCAAGGGTATCGAGGAGTCGACCGACACTGGCGTCGACCTGCCGGACCGTCGCCTCGTACAGCGTCCGGAGCGTCTCTAGCGTCCGGTCGTCGACTTCCCAGCCCAGCCCGGTTCGGAGGTGGGAGCTGAGCATCCGGAGGACACCGAAGTGGTTGTCCGACACCTCGCGGATATGCCGCGGGGCCGGGACGTACGGCGTGTGCGTGTCCATGTAGTGGACCCACAGGAAGAACGGTCCGTCGGTCGACTCCAAGAACTCAGTGGCGTGGTCTTCGAGGTCACCCATTCGGGACACATCGGCGAAGGGGCGCTCGTCCGACCCGCCGCTGAGAACGGTCGCAGCGCGCCTGAACGGCGAGGTTCCCAGTTGGACCCATGCCTGAATCGTCGGATGGGCTGCCAGGTACTTGCTGTAGCCGCCGCTATCGACGAACGGCTCGAACTCGTCGAACCCGCGGTCGTACCCCCAGTGGTCGGTGAGAAAGCCGTTTGCGGCGTTAAACCCAGCTGTCTCGATGCCGGCATCGGACACCTGCTCGGCCAGCGTTGGTGTCGACGCCAGACCGATGTCTTCGCTTTCAGTGAACACCGGCCGCGATCCGTGAATGCTAGGGAACGAAAATGGCGTCCAGTTCCCCTGTGCCACGGCATTTTCGAAGACGATGCCCGACTCGGCGAGCGAGTCCATGACAGGGGAGACGCTGTCAGTGCCACCCAGCGCGTCAGCCCGAAGCGAGTCAACCGTGACTAGCACCACGTTATTCGTTGCTGGGGCTGTCATAACCGACCCACCTTCCCCCTCACTCGCAATGTTACCGACGTATCGCGTCCGCAGACTGGGGGTTGCACCCAGCATGTGCCACCGTGTTTTCTCATACCCCCTATACCAGACACTGAATACTGAACGTTCCGGATAAATTCAGAGAGGTATAATAGAACCATACACTGATAAGGTAGAATTAAGTAGCCTTGTGAAACCCTCAAACGCCGATAGGTCTCAGCAGGCGGCTGAATACAGGGAGGTATATCTCGTGCAGTGTTCTATGAGAGAATGACTGAAAAGTGAAATTAACGAAACAATTGATACAAGGCGACTAGAATGACCCAGACACAGGGCTGATGACCGAACACAAACACGAAAACCAGCAACTCTGGAACGAATGGAGCGATGATTTCCAAGCGTTATGGAACGCAAATACCGTGGATGGAGAGCTTCCGCCGGCGCCATCGCCATTCGGTTCGGATGGTCCGGGCGAGCCTCAACCCGACATTCTTGATTCAGTTGCAGAGAAGGACTACGTCGAACTAGGATGTGGAGGCGGCCAAGCAAGTGTCGGGACCGCTAAGCTTGGTGCGGAAACTGTCGTCGGAGTGGATATCTCAGGCGAACAACTGCAGCACGCACGGCAGTTGCGAGATTTCTACGGCGTTGATGCACAGTTTCTCAAAGGAGATATCACGAACCTCCCGCTCCCCGACGACAGCTTCGATGTAGCGTCTTCCGAGACAGTCTACCAGATGATCAAGCATCTCGATGAGGCGTTTCGAGAAGTTCACCGCGTTCTCCGAGATGGCGGCATCTTCGTCCTCAGCGTGCCACATCCCATACACGAGAGTCTGGATGTCGAAAAAGAGATTTTTGAACGCAGCTACTACGACACCGGTCGGCGGGAAATCACGATTAACGACGACTACGAAGCGAACTTGATCGCCTTTGATCACACGGTTGCCGATCTTCACAATTCTCTCGTTGATGCCGGATTCACCGTCAAGCGTCTTCTCGAACCACGGCACCACCAGACCACACTCGATGATCGAAACGATAGCGATCTCCCCGAACTACTGTGGAAGGTGCCGGGGAGCGTTCGCTTCTGGGCCGTTGCAGAGTGAACGTATGAACGGACTTCTTAGTGGGTGTACAATGTTTACGTGTGATCGTCTGGATGATTGCTGACTACAAGCTCTCTATTCACCGCACCGTTTGTATCACCGCCTGAGAGTTTCAACAGAGCCAATTAAACCCCCTCTCCGACAATGACAATCTTGGACGTATTCGATGACCGACCAGATTCAATTTCGGTCCTACAACGACCGGGACGCCGACGCTGTCTGGCGTCTCCACGAATGGGCGATACGAGCGACTGGCAACGACCCCAGCGACATCCCCGGAACGTCGGACCTGCAAAACATCGAGACGCGGTATTTCGACAGCGGCGGCGCGTTTCTCGTCGGCGTCGTTCCCACTGCCGACGACGAACTCCCGGAAACGTTCGACGGCGGCCTGGCCGCGATGGGCGGGTTCCTCCCGAATGACGTCGGCCACGCGGACGAGCGCACCGTCCCCGGCGCGGCCGAGCTCCACCGGATGCGGGTCGCTCCGTCCCGACAGCGGCGTGGCTACGGTCGTCGCCTCCTCCACCAAGTTGAACAACAAGTGGCCGAGCAGGGATATGAAATCCTGCTTGCGACGACATCACAGAGCCAGCCCGCCGCGGTCGCGTTCTACCGCGACGAAGGGTATCAAGAGGTAGACCGGTCAACACAGGGCGAGTACGAACTCGTTCATTTCGAAAAGCGGCTCTGACTGTAGCGCCGGGTCGGCGTTCAGTCGCCGCTGTAGGCGTCGTCAGTGTCCTCACCGAAGGGAGTGTTGAGTCCGCCTGGGCTCTCTCGGTCTTGCTCACGCATACTCTGTCGCGTGAACTGCGGCTTGGCGCGGACGGCCTTTTTGGAGCGGAACGACCACCACAGCGCCAGTGACAGGCCGACGGTTCCAGCGATACCGACACCAGTGGCCGGTAGCGACGCTTGCGTGTATAGGAATGCCGTCGAGAACAGTGTGCTTGCGAGCAACATCCCGAGGATGAGTCGCTTGGTCATCGTCGCGAGCAGACCATCAGAGTCCTCGATGTCTGCCTGCACGCGGAAGTCCTCCCGCTCGACTCTGTCGAGGGCGGACTCCAGTTTTGGCGGGATCCGGACGGCCGACCGAGCGGCGTCGGACACTTCGGTCGCCCGGTCCTCGACGAAGTTCCGCACGCCCTCTGCGAGATATCCTTCCTCGCGGAGGTAGTCGGTGGCAACGCCGATGAAGTCGAAGTCCTCGTCAAGAGTGACACAGACACCCTCAACGACCGTGGCGACGCGCAACACGAGCGCCAGGTTTGCCGGCAGACGAAGCGGGAACTCGTATATCGTGTCTTCGACCTGCTGAATGATCTGTTGGACACGGTACTGCTCGATGTCCTCGCCGCGGGCGTCGGCGATGGCCAGTTCCATCACGTCACCCATCACCTGCCGGTCGGCCTCAGGCGAGAGCGTCCCCATCTCGATAAGAGCATCGAGGATAGCGCTGATATCCTGATCGGCGACAGCGGCGTAGAAGTCGATGATCTTGTCCTGCACGAACGGGTCGACCCGGCCGGACATCCCGAAGTCGTAGAAGACGAGTGTCCCGTCGTCCTGCACAGCGAGGTTCCCGGGATGGGGGTCGGCGTGAAACACGCCGTCGTCGATAATCATCTGCAGGTACGCCCGCTGGAGCGTCTCGGCCAGCTCCGTCCGGTTGATCCCGCCCGCGTCAAGGCTATCGATGTCGTTGATTTTCGTGCCGGGAACGTACTCCATCGTCAGGACGCGCCGGGTGGAGTGAGACTCCTTGACATCGGGGATACAGATGCGGTCGTTATCCCTGAAGTTCTCTCGAATTTCGGTGAGCATCCGACCCTCTCGCTGGTAGTCCATCTCCTCGCGGATAGTCTTCGAGAACTCGTCGGCGAGCGTCTCCAGCGAGAACGACCGGGAGTCGTCGATGAAATACATCAGCAGGGGGAGCGACCAGCGGACGACCCGCAGGTCGGCCTCAACGAGCGCTTCGATGCCCGGGCGGCGAATCTTGACAGCGACTTTCTCGCCGTCGATTTCTGCCAGATACACCTGTCCGAGCGATGCGCCGCTTATCGCCTCTCTTTCGAATTCATCGAAGCGGTCATCGACGGGCCCCAGCTCGTCCTCGATGACGACCCGTGCCTCGTCCCAGTCAGCCGGTGGTACGCGGTCCTGCAGCTTCGAGAACTCCTCGATATACTCCGGGGGCAGGACGTCCGGCCGCGTCGAGAGGATCTGCCCGAGTTTGATGAACGTCGGGCCGAGCGTTAGTAACGAATCGAGCAGCTGTTGTGCACGTTCGCGACGCTGTTCGGGCGTGACGCGGCGCGATGAGCCGATCACGAAGAACCGTTTTCGGTCTCGTGCGTACGCGACCAACAGGGGCAGGAAGTGGCGTGCAACGACGAGGAACCGCCAGTACGCGCGAAGATTCACCGGCTTGCCACCTCTGAGTCAGTCCCCGTCGATCGGGATCGTGGTGCTCGGTGCGGCTGTCGCCTTCGGCAGGCGGAGTTCGAGGACACCGTTTTCGACGGTCCCCTCCCCGCCCTGTCCGGTCGTGTCCGGCGGGAGCGGGAGTTCGGCATCAAGGAACACGGAGCGGTCCTCGCGGACAAAGGTGAACTCGCCGGGCACGTCCTTGGTCCGTTGCCCGTCGATCCGAAGGCGGCCCCCTTCAACAGTCACGTCGATTGTCTCCGCGGTCACACCCGGTAGATCGAGCACGAGCAAGTATTCGTCCTCGGATTCGAGCACGTCCGCGAACACGGCGTCGGGAAGGTCCCGAAGCGCTTCTCGCAGGGCAGACATACGCTCGTCTAGGTGGTACGCTGTGGTAAACCCGACGGTCTCTGCTACTACAGGAGTGTGGAGAGGAGTGCGATGCTACCGATGATAACCGCGAGAAGCCCGAATACAGTTTCGGCGATAGCACCCCGAACAATCCGCCGGGCAGTGCCACGCTCGCTGGTGTCAGAGATAACGAACACCGGCGTCGCGTTGCCATCCCCGACGATAGCATCGACCAGATTGCTGCCCCACGCTGTTGCGGGGCCGCGCATCGCCTGACCGTAGACGTATACATCCTCGCCAACGTCCAGTCGACGCTCGGTAAAGCGCTGTTTGTTCCCTAGGCTGATCTCCGTCACGAGCAGGTTCACCGACCCGTCCTGCGCCTCGACGCCCTCCGTTCGCTCGACGTAATCGGCTAGGCGCTCGGGGAGTTCAGTCCCCGGAGAAACCGTCACAGATTGGGATTCAAATCGTACGTCCGCCCCGTCTGGGTTCACTCGAACGCGTGCGTTCCCGTCGTCAACGATGAAGTCGACGCCGTCCTGCCCCTCGTCCAGCGTCTCCCAGTTTGAATGTTTGCCCGACGACCGGTACTCCTCGACCTCGTAGGTGTAGGCCAGACACTCGCTACCGGTAAAAGGGGCGGTGACGGTTCCGGCATCATCGCTGGCGACGGCTGTGCCAGTGATTTCGACGGGACCAGTGTGCCCGTCGAGTGAGCGCACCGAGACCGGGTCGTTTCGAAGAATGTGGAACACCGTTTTGAGTTCCCGGCCGCCGCGGAAGAGGACGAAACCGCCGATGGTCAGGAACACGATGCCGACCAGTTGCGGGAGGACCATACGTCGATGCCGGACCCGACCGACGAAAAACGTTCCCAGTCCGTGTAGACATGTGGCGGATGTGCCGTGGCTACTCGGGGCGTTTTTGCCACAGTACCCACTAGCAAGGGTATGGCTGGCTCCCCGCCGTCGGAGGCCGAGTCGCTCGCGCTGAAGACTGCCCGCAGACAGCTCGGTAGCTTCGCTGTCCCCGTCGACCGTACAGACAGGATTCCGCTCTCAGTTGCTGTCGGACGAGTCCTAGCGACAGACGCGACGGCGAACAAACCTGTTGAGGAAGCAGATATCTCGGTCGACGACACCGTCTTCAGCCAGGGCCATCAGGTGCGGCCTGGCGACGTGGGACTGCTGAGAGCAACCGGCGTCTCCGAACTTCTCGTCCGCCAGCGACCGCAGATCGGAATCGTCCCGACTGACGACGAACCCCGAGCAGATGCCAGCGCAGCCGGCAAGGTCGAGACGGCGGGGTTTACGCTGGCGCAGTACGTCGACCGGTGGGGCGGGAAGGTGACCTACCGGGACCCCGTCGTCGACGATGCTCCGGCGCTCCGAATGGCCGTCCAGCGCGACCTCACCCGTGATGCGCTCGTCATCACCGGGACCGAGCCGGGGGATACGCTTCGAGAGATCGTTGCGGATCTCGGTGAGGTGTTCACCGACTACGTCGATATCGACCCAGGCCAGCGGACGGGCGTCGCTGTCGTCGAGGACCGCCCGGTCCTGCTGTTACCAGAGTCGCCAATTGCAGCACGCGTCGGTGCGGTACAGCTCCTTCGTCCGCTACTGAAGGCGTTTGCCGATGCACCGCTGTCTGCACATCCAGAGACACGAGCGACGCTGGCGGAGCAGGTCGACAGTCAGAACGCGGTCCGGACGTTTACTCCGGTCGCCGTGAGCGACGGAACGGCGACGCCGCTCCCCGGCGTTGACCTCGCGACAGCGACCCGGGCTGACGGCTGGGTATCCGTGGCCGCTGACGAGGCTGGTATCGATGCCGGAACGACCGTCACTGTGGAAAACTGGGACTACCTGCCCTGAGACGACGCCAGGTCGAGCAGCGTCCCGACGCGTTTGTCACCACGCACGCACCGGCCTGTCTCTGCCGGGGACCGCCGGCCGACGTGGACGCCATCGAGGCCTGCGTTCCACGCCGCGCCGATGTCTGACGGATTATCTCCAGCCAGCACGCCGCTGTGGCCGTTGTACCAGACATCCATCTCCCGCATCGCCAGTTCCACCGGCTTTGGATCGGGCTTCCAGCCGATGTCGTCGTCACAGCAGACGACCGTCTCGAACCAGTCGGCGATGTCCAGATGATCGAGTACCGGTTCGGTGAGGTACTGCTGGCAGTGTGTGACCAGTCCGACCGGTGTATCGAGGGTGGCGAGGAACGTCTCGGCGTCGTCGTAGAGATACGTCGCCTCGGCCCGAGCAATGGGGTCTTCCTCCTCGTGGAACAGCCGCCAGAACTCCTGCTGGTCGACGTTGCGCTCCGCAAGCGTTTGCGACCGTGTCCCACCGAATCCGTACCAGAGTGCATCCCGTTCCCGGTCGGTGAACTCGACGCCGAGGCGGTCGCCGACGGCGCCCATTACCTTCCGGGGGTACGCTGGCTCGATATCGACGAGCGTCCCGTCGAGGTCGAACAGCCAGAAGTCGTAGTCGGTGGTCATGAGGATAGATTATTTAGCGATTCTCTGATAAAGTCTTTCGGGCCCTACGACCGGTTTTGGTGTGTATAACCGCTCTGTAGCCACTGACTACAGAGCCGCGTCTCGTTTCACGTCACCTGAATCGAGCTACCGAGGTACTTGTTGACGACCTCGCGGACCGACCCGGCGTTAAACAGGGCCAGATTGTTCGCGATTTCAGCTTTCAGTGACTCCAGATACGCCTCGTCGGTTCTGAACTCACTGAACGACGCCGAAATGACTGGACAGCCGAGTTCGTCTTCGACGAGCCGACGGAAGTGCGGTTCGTCAGCGAGTTCGCCCCGCCAGAGCGTGTCCCGGAAGAACAGCCAGCCGCTTTCACCCGGGTCGTCAGCTACCCGATACAGCGTCGTCTCGAACTGGTCGGGGTCGGTCCACAGCCCATCAGCGTCTGGCTCCAGCCGGAGTTCCACCCGGAATACGTACCGGGCGGTTGCGTTGTCGGAATCAGTCGGCTGGAGGGAGGCGAGTCTATCAGCCGTGTCCACAGTCACACCGTCAGTCGTGGATGCCGTTCAGTCGCTCGGCGAGGTCGATGTCGTTTTCCGTGATGCCGCCGGCGTCGTGGGTCGTGAGTCGAACTTCGACCTCACCCCAGCGAATGGTCATCTCCGGGTGATGCCACGCGTCCTCGGCGAGGCCGGCTGCGGCGCTCAGAAAGCCCGACGCGTCCAGATAGCCGTCGAACTCGAAGACGCGAACGATCTCGTCGTCTTCGCGGGCCCATTCCTCGGGTAGCCGGTCGCTAATCTCGTCGTCAGAGAGCAAGTCTGCCATATCGGCTACGTCGGGCGGCGTGGGCAAAAAGGTGGGCGTGGTCAGTCGTCGGAGAGTCGGTCGAGCATCGCGTTCGGGATCTCGTCGCGCATCCCGTCGGGAATGTCCTCGACCGACATGCCCTGGGTGAACTCGGGCGGGGTAGCCTGGTCGGGGCCGCCGAAGTCCGGGTCGAACAACTGGAGCGCCGTGTGAATCGTCGACCAGTCATCTTCCTCCGCGGCGTCGCGTAGACTCTTGGTCGGTGCGGCGAGGATCTGCGAGACGATAGCGTCGGCCATTGCTTCAACGACCTCTGCCTGGTCATCGTCGAAGTCAGCCGCTGAAAGCGCGCTATTTATCTCTGCAGCCTTGACCTGTTCAGCACTCTCGTACATCGTCGAAATGACCCTGTCAGCGCGTTTGCGCTTGTACTGCGTGAGCAGGCGGTCGAACTCCTCGTCGACGATACGTTCGACCGCCTCAGCGGCTCGTTGCCGCTTGTTCCGTGTTTCGGCGGTCACCGACTCCAGCGCGTCGAGGTCATACACTGTCACCGACGGAAGGCGGTCCGCGCCCGCCGGGACATCACGCGGCTGGGCAATATCGACAATGGATACATCGCCGGAATCGCTGAAGGTCCCAATATCGAACACCTGGTCGCCGCTTCCCGTTGCCGAAATGACGGCACTGGCCTCGGAGACGGCCGCTTCGATGCCGTCGAGCGCAACCGCACTGGCGTCGATGTCGACTGAGTCGGCAATATGCTCCGCGTGTGGGACTGTCCGGTTGGCCACGAGTAGCCGGTCTACCTCCTCACTGAGCGCATCGGCAGCGAGCTGCCCCATCTCGCCAGCCCCGACGACGAGCGCTGTCCCGTCCGCCAGCGAACTCTCCTGTTTGAGAAGGCGAACCGCGGCGGAGGCAATCGAGACAACTCCTTCGTTGATTTTCGTCTCCGTGCGGGCGCGTTCGCCGACGTGAATCGCTTTCGTGACGCCGTCTTCCAGCATCGGCCCGATGCCGCCAACGCCGCGGGCGGTCTCATAGGCGGTTCGAAGCTGGCCGAGGATCTGGTCTTCGCCAAGCACAATCGATTCAAGCCCGGCAGCCACCCGGAGCAAGTGACGGAGACTCTCCTCGTGACCCATCTCAACAACGACGTCGTCGGGCACGGCGCGGGTAAACAGTTCGAGCGCCTCGAGCCCGGCCTCGTGATCAGAGACAACGACGTACCCCTCGGTACGGTTACACGTCTGCAGCGCAATCGCCTCTTCGACCGCGGGGTTCGCGAGCAAGGACTCGACGGCGCGGCGCTCGCTGTCTGCCGCAGCGGTCTCTAATTGGTCGACGCTTGCGCGCTCATGGGAGATACAGACCCCAACGATTGCACCAGTGTCCCCTCTCACATTTGATCACCAGGTAACTCTCCGATCACGTCTCTAGCTACTTGCTCACCCTTGGACCTGCCACTATCTAAAGCCTTCCAAACTTCCCGTGACCTGACAACGGACCTGACGGCGTCACGTCGTTTGGCCGGCGGGACCCCCCGGTCGCGCAGGTCTTCACGGAGGTCGCCGACGACCTCGGCCATCAGACCAGCGTTTCCGAACTCGTCTTCGAACTGCTCGCGAAGGTGCTTCGACAGCGCCGGCGCGCGCCCGCCGGTCGCAATCGCCAGCGTCACGGGGTCGTCCCGTACCGTGGCCGGCACGACAACGTTGCCGAACGACTGGTCGCCGTGGTCGTCGGCGCGGTTGACGAGCGCACCGTGCTCCGCAGCAGCCGTGCTGAAAGCGCCGTTTAGGTCCGCGTTGTCTGTCGCGGCAACGACCAGCGCCGGGTCGGTCCGCTCGACCCAGTCTGTGGCGTCCTCCGGCGTCGGGGCGGCCCGGATCTTGTCGGCGTCCGCGAACGCCCGGTCGGCGAACTCGGGACTGAGAACGACGACGCTCGCCTCCGTGGCGAACGTTCGGGCCTTGCGTGCGCCGACCGGTCCGCCGCCGACGACGAGGACTGTCTCACCCTCGAAGTCGTGCATGAGCGGAATCATCGGTTGGCACTCCTTGATTCGGCACTGCGGTCCTGCATACGCACGATCACGCCGTTTCTGTGTTCTGTCGCGCTCGTTCGTCCAGCCTGATACCCGTCTTCTTCAGGATGCGCGTCGAGAACAGCGTGTCCCAGTCGTCCTCGGTCACGTCCCAGTGGTCGGCCATCCGGTCGCGGACCTGCTGGATGCGCTCCTGACTCTCCGCCTCGCTTCGCCCGTGGGTCATCGCGAAGAAGTTGTACGGCCAGACACCGTCATGGCGGGGCCGCTCGTAGCAGTGAGTCACGAAGTCGAACTCGGCGATAGCCGGGCCGACTTCGTCGATGACTTCGTCGGGCACGTCCCAGACGGTCATCCCGTTCTCGCTGTAGCCAAGGGCGTAGTGGTTCGGGATGACCCCGACGCGGCGGACTTTCCCCTCCCTGTTGAACCGCTGTATCGTCTCCAGCACCCACTCGACATCGGCGTCGATTTCGGCAGCCACGTCAGCGTACGGCGTAGCAGTGACCGGGAGCCCGTCCTGGATTTCCAACACGAGGTCCAGTTCGTCAGCGGTCAGGGACTGGCTGTCCGTCGGCGTCACGTCCGGTCCCAGATCCGAGAAGTCGATATCTTGCGTTTGTGGCCCCTCAACGGGGAATTTCGCGCCGACGTGGAACTCCTGCTGTTTCGGGAGGTTGTACGTCTCCTCGCCGGTTTCGGCCTCGATGTCGGCCAGAACCTCCTCGACCCGTCCTTCCTCGGCCACCGAGAGGACGAACCACATATTCAGATGCGGGTGCTCGCGCTCGTAGTTGTGCGCGACCTCCGGGTACGCGTTTATTATCTCGGCGTGTTCGTCGTAGCTGTCCTCGGGGGCGTGGGTGGCGACGAGCGTGGCAGTGCCGCCGATCGCCTCGGCGTTGATGAGTGCCCCGAACCGCGTGAGCACGCCCGCGTCGTCGAGGTCCTGTACGCGCGCCAATAGCTCGTCCGCGTCGATGTCGACGCCGTGGTCAGCAAGGGCCGCCGCGGCCGGCTCGAACGGCCGTTCGACGACCGGGAAGCCGCCTTGGAAGGCGTTCAACACCGCCCGGTCTACCGTCCCGAGGTCTTCGCTCATACGGAAAGCTGGGGGTTCTGCGAATAAAAACAGCCCGGGACAGGCGAGCGAACGCGGCCCGCATGTCCGGGTCGCCGGAGCGTTTTATCCCCTTGCGCCCCTAGTTCACGTGTGGCAATCTCGACAGCCGAACTGGCGGTCCGGCTGCTGGTCTACCTGTTCGTTCTGGTAGGAGTGCCGCTGTGGTTCGTCCTCATGTTCCGACTCATGGACTATGCCGCACACGATACGCTCGTCGACCAATTCGGCGGCCAACGCAACGGCCGAGACACCGGGCAGCTCAACGCCTACTTCGAACAGGCCGCGGTTGAGGCAACGAACTGTCGTATCTGTGGCGCGGCGAACGGCCCCGACTACACGTACTGTCACAACTGCCAAGAGCGGCTGTCGACCGGCGATTGACGGGCTTACTCGCCTTCGACACCGGTGACTGCGTAGCCAGCGTCCTTGACCGCTTCGAGAATCCCATCGTGGTCAGCGCTGGCCTCGTAGTAGAACACCAGATCGAAGGAGCCGTTGCGAAGGAGCTGCTGGCACTCCCAGACGAACTCCTCGTCGTCCAGCGTGAGGCCCTGATGCTGGTTCGACGCGAACTCGGAGTCGTCGCTGCCGGAGTAGACGAACGTGTCCGCCGGGTTCAGGCCAGCACCCTCGGCGATGAGTTCACCGACCTCGATGGTGGCCTGCATCATCTCGATCTCGTCGCTACCGTCGTACTCCGTGTGGACGACAGCGCCGTTGAGCTGAATCTCGCCCGGCTCAAGTAGTTGTTTGGTCCGGCGGTAAAGGTCATCGTCAAGTGCGTCGGCCTCGCTCATACCATGCGGTCGGTGTTGCTTTCCCTAAGACACTTCGGATTCAGAGCGCTGCTCCGTCTACCCGAAGATATTCGGTTCGAGAGGCGGTGCAGCGACGGCGGTGGGAACCCACACGCTGTCGAGTCGCACCGCTCAGTCGGTTGCGAACCCGTTGAAAAGCGAGCCGTCCTCGCTTACAGTCGCTCGAGGTTCTTCGCCCGCGGGCCTTTGTCTGCCTGTTCGATGTCGAATTCGACTTCTTGCCCTTCTTCTAAGTCCGGGCCGCCGACATCTTCCATGTGGAAGAACACGTCTTCGTCGGCATCGTCGGTTTCGATGAAACCGTAGCCGCCCGTATCGTTGAAGAAGTCGACAGTGCCTGTCGCCATGGTTACAGCCGCGTGAGGTTTTTCGCGCGCGGGCCTTTGTCGGCCTGCTCAATCTCGAATTCCACTTCTTGCCCCTCCTCGAGGTCAGGACCGTCGATGTCCTCCATGTGGAAGAAGACGTCCTCGTCGGAGTCTTCGGTATCGATGAAACCGTAACCGCCTGTGTCGTTGAAGAAGTCTACCGTACCGGTCGCCATTGCAATTTGAACGTTACGCTGGGGTATATTAAAACTATGCGCATATATTTCGACAGATTAGGTGGGAAATAACTGTACCCGATCCCTTCCACAAAGCCCTTATTGAGTGGTTGAAATGTACACAACGATGCTATCGAGGGGGAAGCGACTGGGATATGCGGCCTACGAGCGATTGCTCCAGTGGGAACTGTCAGGGACGCCCGACCATGTTGCAGTCATTATGGACGGGAACCGAAGATACGCTGAAAAGCAGGGCGCAAAAAAACAGGAGGGCCACAAAGAAGGAGCCCAAACGACCGAGGCACTGTTGAACTGGTGCGACGAACTCGGCATTCGTGAGGTGACGCTGTACACGTTCTCGACGGAGAACTTCGACCGCGACCCCGAGGAACGCCAACACATCTTCGACCTCGTCGAACAGAAACTCCAGACGTTTGCCGACGCCGAGCGGGTCCACGAGGCCGGCGTGTGTATCCGCGCCATCGGCGAAACAGAGATGCTACCCGAACGGGTACGTGACGCTATCGATTACGCCGAGGGACGAACGGCACAGTACGACCAGCTCAACCTCAACATCGCGCTGGCCTACGGCGGCCGGGCCGAACTGCTCGGTGCGGCCCGCGACGTTGCTACTGCCGTCGAAACCGGGACCCTCGACCCAATGGATGTCTCTGCGGAAACCATCGAAGAGCGACTCTACGAGGGGCCGACCCGCGATGTCGACCTCATCGTTCGAACCGGCGGCGACGAGCGCACCTCGAACTTCTTGCCGTGGCACGCCAACGGCAACGAGGCCGCCACGTTCTTCTGTACGCCCTACTGGCCTGAATTCCGGAAAGTCGACTTTTTGCGAGCGATCCGAACGTACCAGAACCGCGAGGATTCCTGGCGGACGACCCGTGCCGAGCGGTCGCTGGCACTGGTTCGTGCCATCGAGCAATCGGAACTACCGACGGCCAAGCGGATGCTCGGACGGTTTCGTGATGCGCTCCCGAGTACCGAACGCGAGCAACTCGACGAAGAGTACGACCTCGCAGACTGATCTCCTAGCGGCCAAAGCGCCGCTGGCGCTCCTGATAATCTCGCAACGCCCGCAAATAATCCCGGAGCCGGAAGTTCTGCCAGTTCACGTCGGTGAAATACAACTCCGAATAGACGGACTGCCAGATCATGAAATCCGAAAGCCGTTCGGCCCCGGTCTTGATCACCAGATCCGGGTCGGTCGGGAAGACAAGATGCTCCTCGACCGCGGCCTCGTCGATGTCGCTCGGGTCGAGCGACCCCGTATCGACGTCTTCTGCCAGTTTTTGGACAGCCGTTGCGAACTCCGACTGCCCGCCGAGGCCGATCGAAATCTGAATCGGGGCGTCGGCTGTCGTCTCGTCGTCCGGTACTCTGACCGCTATCTCCCGTGGCGCGGTGACGCTTTCGAGTTCGCGCTGCAGCGTCGGGATCGCCTCCTCATCAAGAACGCTCACGTAGACGACGACAGTGTCGGTGCCGTACTGAACAGCCCAGTCGAAAAACCGCTCTAAGGTACGGTATGCACCGTCTCCAAGCAGGTCTCGCTCCGTAATCACCAGCGCGACCGTCTCGGGCAGGTCGGCGTCGCTGCGCCGAACGCGCATCGCGAGATATCGGTCGTATAGTCCCACGTCCGCCGGTATGCTTACGGCCCCAGTAAATCCCACGGTACTATCGCCTCCACAGTTCGGAAAGGGTAAGTGCCTCTCGGGGATACCGGTGGGACGTGACTGGCACAGTCCGTCGGGCAGGCGCGTTTGCCGCCGTGGGGACCCTCGCGGTCGCCGTTCCGGCCGCAACGGGCTTTCGCTCGCTCGAACTCGCGACTGTCGCCGCTATCGCACCCTTCGTCCTTGTCGCCGCGCTCGGCGTGACGATCATCGGACAGGACTCACGGTTGTTCGACCTGTTCGCCCGCCCCGGTGACTACGAAGACGGGAAACTATACGGGCTAGCGGCCTTCTCGCTTGCCGCCGCCGGGCTCGCGCTGCTGGCCGTCCGCTTCAGTCTGCCGGGTCCGGTGTTCGTCGGCGTCGTTGTCATCGTCGCCTACGGGAATCTCGGCCAGCGACTCGCATACACCGTCCGCGCGGACGAGGTAGTCGCAACCGCGGGTTTCGTCCTCGTCGGCTTCGTCGCCGGCGTCGCAGGGCAGGTTCTCGGAACGCGGATTCAGGCCGCCGTTGGCGAGGGAGCAGCCGCTATCGACCTTCCGCTCGTGCTGTTTCTCGCCGCTAGCGGTGCGTTCGTTGCCGCGCTGCTTCGCTCGGTGCTGTTCGAACGGGACGATCCGCTGGTGATGCTCACCGTGGGACTGCTGCTGTGGCTGTTTTTCGAACTCGACCCGTCGGTGACGGCACAGCGCGTCGTCATCGCGCTTGCCGTGACAGTCCTGCTCGGCTACCTCTCCTACGCGCTCGACACCGCATCCCTTCCGGGGATGCTCACCGGCGTCCTCCTCTCCTTTTTGACCATCGTGCTCGGCGGCTTCGGCTGGTTCGCCATGCTGATTTCCTTCTTCGGGCTCGGTGGCCTCTCGACGAAGTACCGCTATGACGAGAAACTGGACCGCGGCATCGCCGAGGAGAACGAAGGCGCACGCGGGAGCGGGAATGTGCTCGCAAACTCCATCGTCGCGCTGTTCGCCGTCGTTGCGGCGGCGGCGAGTCCGAGCCACATCGCTGTCGACCCGCTGCTGTTCTTCTATGCCTTCGCCGGGGCCGTTGCCGCCGCGATGACCGACACGTTCTCCAGTGAGTTCGGCGGGCTCTACGACAACCCGCGGCTCATTACGACGCTCAAACCCGTCGAGCCGGGCACTGACGGCGGCGTAACCTGGCAAGGCGTGGCCGCCGGGGCCGCCGGCGCGGGCATCATCGCCGGCATCGCCGCGCTCACGCAGGACATCAGCACAGTCGGCAGCGGCGTCATCCTCCTCTGTGGGCTGGTCGGCATGACCGTCGACAGCCTGCTGGGTGCGACTGTCGAGGGCTCGGTCGTCGGCAATCAGGGCGTCAATATGCTCGCGACTCTGGCGGCCGCGCTGACCGGTGCAGGCGTCGTGCTGGCCGCCGGCCTCCTATGATCCGGGAGGCCCGTTCCGAAGACGAGGGGCGTCTCCGGGCGATCCAGACGAACGCGCTCGATGAGCCGTGGCCGGAACTCCTCGGTGTCGGAATCGACGGCCCGCCGCTCGTGCTGGTCCTCGACATCGGCGAGCCGCTTGGCTACGCGCTTGTCGTTCCGGACCACCCGGTCGCGTATCTGGCGGAGTTCGCCATCGCGCCCGGGAAGCAAGGGCAGGGTCTCGGGACAACACTGATGAACGGACTGCTGGACAGGCTCCGGACTGGGGGGTTCGAAACAATGAGACTTACTGCGCGCGCGGATGACAACCGGGCACGCTCATTCTACGATGGGTTCGGATTCTTAGTCGCCGATGAGCTCCCTGACCACTACGACGACGGCGATGGTGTGCTGTTCGTTCGAGACATTTAATTCTCGATACGGACCTGCACGGCCGTCGGCTGTTTGACGTACTCGCCGTGGCCGGCGGCGACGACAACATCGACGCCGCGCTGGGCGGCGACGTCAAGGAGCTTTTGCGTACAGTCGGCATCGATAACGACGGTTTTGGGGACGTCCTCAGCGGATTCAAGCAGTGAGACAACGGTATCGGCGTCATCCTCCGCAAGCAGCGTCGCGTCTTCGTCGACCAGTCTGGCCGTCCCGCTGTGGTTCTGAATGACGGCTTCGATGTGGTCCGAAAGCGAGGGGATGGTCGGTCCATCACCGCTTTCGGTCGTCTCCACATCGGTCGCGGCATCCGTCACAGCGGCCGCGTTCGGACTGTCCGCGCCGTTCGTCGCTCCGTCGGCTGTCTCTGTCTGCGCCGACCCGGTCTGTGGATCGGGCGCGGGCTGGCTGTCAGCGGTGTCGTCCGATATCGCGGCGGTCACGGCACCGCCGTCGGCGGTCGTCGACTCCCCGGTGTGGGACATCTCATCGCGGATGCTGTCGAGGCTCTTGGCGCTTGCAACCGTCTCGTAGGGAACCTTGTCCCGGAGCGCCGACATCACCTCGCTCCGGGAGAGATCCTCAACGGACTTGCCGGTGGGCGTGACAGCGACGTAGTCCACGTCACCGACTTGCGCGAGTTCCTTCAGAATGAGGTCTCCACCGCGGTCACCGTCGAGGAACGACGTCACCGTTCGACCGGCCGTGAGGTCCGCAATAGCGTCGGGGACATCAGTTCCCTCGACGGCCACGGCGTTCTTGATGCCGTATTTAAGTAGTTGCATCACGTCCGAGCGGCCCTCGACGACGACAATCGCGTCGGAGTCGGCCACACGCGGTCCAGCTGGGAGTCCCTCATAGTCGGTCACGTCGGCGACCCGGACCTGCTGTCTGACCGTTTCGACGATGTCCGCGGTCTGGATGGATTTTTCCTCGAAGTCGTTCAAGAGTTCCGTCGCGCGCTCGACGACTTCGCGCCGCTTGGCGCTGCGTACGTCTTCGATTTCGGAAACCTCGATTTCGGCACGGCACGGCCCTACCTGTTCGATGGTCTCCAGTGCCGCGGCGAGAATCGCTGTTTCGACCCTGTCGAGGCCGCTCGCGACGGTAATCTCCCCGAATGACTGTCCGCTCTCGGAGCGTATCTCCACGTCGATGCGCCCGACCTTCTTCGAGTCCTGCAGGTCCCGCAGGTCCAGTTCATCACCGAGTAATCCCTCCGTTTGGCCGAACACCGCGCCGACGACATCGCTGCGCTCAACGACTCCCGCCGCCGTGATGTCGGCATGTATCAGATATTTCGCCGTATCTTGCATGATTGTCCTGTTTTCCAGCCCGTCAACCGGTGTTCCGACGGACTGCTGTCACTATACTGATGTTGGGAAGTACAGGGGAATAACCTTGCGCACGCGAGTCCAGTGATCGAATCCGTCCACAGATATGCGGTGATCCGACTTGCCGTTATGGGACTGTCTCTCCACGACAGGGCTGCTCACTCCAGTAACGGCGTCATACCGTCGATACCGGCTTGGATAGCGTCGACCGGGTCTTCGGGGTTGTCGTGCTCGAAGACGAGCCATTCAGCCCCGGCCTCGCGGGCCGCATCAACCACCGCCTGGAGCGGCACCACGCCGTCGCCGAGAGTCGTCGGCTCCCCGTCCGCAGTCATGTCTTTGAGGTGGACGACTGGAACGCGCCCGTCAAGTCGCCGAATCAGTGCGGCAGGGTCCTGCCCCGCCGCGTGTGCCCACCCGGCGTCGAACTCGAATCCAATCGTCGTCTGGTCGACGAGCGCGTCGAAGGCGGTTCCGTCGCCGAGCGGGACGAACTCGTGGTCGTGGTTGTGGTACAGTAGCGGTCGGTCGAACTCCGCCGCAAGCATTTCGAGTAGCGTCGCCGTCGACTCGACTGCGCTCTCACTTGCGAAGTGATCGTCATCGAGATACGGGAGAACCAGAGACGGCGCGTCGAGTGTCCGGACCTGATTGCCAACGGTGCGGGGGTCGGACTGCAAGTCTTCCAGCTGGACGTGGACGCCGGCAATGCCGAGTCCCGCCTCATCAAGCGAGTGCCGAGACGCGCCCGGGTCACCGATGCCGGCGAATTCTACGCCGTCGTAGCCGGCAACCGCGATACGGTCGAGTACGTCCGATAGCGGTTCCCGGAGGTCGCGGAGCGTCCAGAGCTGAATCGCTGTCTGCATACCGTTGCTGCGAACGCTGTCATAAAATAACTGGATGGACTACTGGGGTACATGGGGTTCACTGAAACCGAGATCGATCCCGCACGGTTCCTCGAAGACGTAGAGATGCGTATCGGTGAGATCGTTGCCGTTGAGCCGTTCCCCGAAGCACGCAAAGACGTGTACAAGCTCGACGTTGATTTCGGGGACGAGACGCGCCAGTCCGCCGCGGGGCTGACAGACGTGTACGATCCTGAGGACTTGCTCGGGTCGCAGGTCGTTGCCGTCGTCAACCTCGGGACAGTCTCTATCGCCGGCTTCGAGAGTGAGTGTCTGGTAACCGGCGTTGACAGCGAGGACGGTGTCGTCCACCTGACACCCGAACGGGATGTCGAACCCGGGACACGCGTGTATTGAAGAATATACTTCTTCAACGACTGCCGGTGAAGGTTCGTTACCCATTAGTACCGCCAGCGGCTAGCCTGTCGTAATATGAGTACGGTCAGGGCCGCTGGGTGGACAGTCGTCACGTTCGTGCTGATGGCGCTGGCAGTGCCGTGGTTCCTCTGGGACACCAGCGAGGTCGCGGTCGGACTGCCCGTATGGCTGTGGTGGCACATCGGATGGATGGCGCTCGCAAGCGTCGTCTTCGCCGTCTTCGCGCGCACCGACTGGGGCCTCGGCGTCGAGGGGGTGCGGTGAGATGGCTGACACCACGCTCCAGCTGGGCATCGTCGGCGCGTACATGGTGGTCGCGCTCGCGGTTGGCGCAGTCGCCTACCGACTCACCGAGCGCACCGCCGAGGACTACTACCTCGCGAGCCGAACGCTTGGCACAGTCGTACTGCTGTTTACGACCTTCGCGACGCTACTGTCAGCGTTTACGTTCTTCGGCGGCCCGAATCTCGCGTTCAGCGCCGGCCCTGAATGGATTCTCGTGATGGGGCTCATGGACGGCATTATCTTCGCTGTCCTCTGGTACGTACTGGGCTACAAGCAGTGGCTAGTCGGCAAGCGCCACGGCTACGTGACGCTGGGTGAGATGCTGGGCGACCGATTCGGGTCGACGGCGCTTCGGGTCGTCGTCGCTGGCGTGAGCCTAGTCTGGCTGTTCCCGTACGTAATGCTCCAGCAAAAGGGGGCCGGCCAGGCCATTGTCGGCCTCACGAACGGCGCGGTCCCGTTCTGGGTCGGAGCCGGCGGCATCACGCTGTTCATGATTCTCTACGTCGCGCTCTCGGGGATGCGCGGCGTCGCCTGGACCGACACGCTTCAGGGGCTGTTCATGCTCTCGCTGATCTGGGTCGCCGTCGCCTGGGTCCTCTCCGCTGTCGGCGGCACAGGTGAGGCGACGGCCCTGCTCGCGGCGGAGGAACCCGCTTTCGTCGGTCTCGGTGGAGGCCTCTACACGCCGCAGTACATCATCTCGACCGCGGTCAGCATCGCGTTCGGCGTGACGATGTTCCCGCAGATCAATCAGCGCTTCTTCGCCGCCGGGTCCAAGAAGGTTCTCAAGCGCACGTTCGCGCTCTGGCCCGTGCTGGTCCTGCTCCTGTTCGTTCCGGCGTTCATGCTGGGGGCGTGGGCGGCCGGACTCGGCATCACTGTCCCAGAAGGTGGCAACGTCATCCCGGCGCTGCTGGGCGAGTACACGCCGACGTGGTTCACCGCACTGGTCATCGCCGGCGCGATGGCCGCGATGATGTCCTCCAGCGACTCGATGCTACTGTCGGGCTCGTCGTACCTCACTCGGGACCTCTACCGGCCGCTGACCGGCCGCGGCGATGCCAGCGACGAAGAGACTGACCGCCGCGAGGCGTTCATCGCCCGCATCGGCGTCGTCATCTTTGCCACCCTCTCGTTCATTGCGAGTCTCTACACCCCAGGGACGCTGGTCCAGATCGGCGACACGGCCTTCAGCGGCTTCGCACAGCTTACAGTTCCCGTCGCACTTGCGCTGTACTGGCAGGGAACGACGCGTTCGGGGATGTACGCCGGCGTGGTCGGGAGTCAGGTGTTCTACGGCCTGCACGTCTTCCCCGTGCTTGCGACAGTCGGGGGACTGCTCGGTCTCGACGTTGCCCTGCCGACGGCGTATCTGGGCTGGACGCCCGGCATCGTGGGCATCCTGGTCGGCTTATTGTTGACGGTCACCGTCTCACTGGTGACCGCTCCCGGCGCGACCGAGGACCGCACTGCATACGCCGTCTCCGGCGTCGAAAGCGACTGAGACGCGTTCGGTCCGGTGCCGACTGTTCATCGTGACAACCCCCGGACGGCGGCCACCGGCGGACATGTAAACCTACAAAAGCATCCAGACCAATGTGCAGGTATGGACTCCGATAAGAACGTCGGCGGTCGCGACCGCCTGATCCGAGCGGTGCTGGCAGTCGTCCTGACAATTGTCTCTCTGCGCTGGCTTCGCAGCGGGAAGCGCAAGCGCGGCCTGCTCGCTGGAATCGGCGCGCTCGGCCTGGGATTCAACGCCTCGACGGGCTACTGCGGCTTCAACGACACGCTCGACATTGATACGACGGGCGAGAGCGACGACGATGTGTTCGCGCCGGATACGGACGACGAACCGGCAACCGACAAGTCGACAGACGTGAGTGTTGACTTTACGTCCGCTGACGATACCGAGGTCTCGAATGGCCACGCCAGCGGCGAGTTGACCTGCGCCGTCTGCGAGGACCCTATTGTTCCCGGTGAGCGCCGTGGGCCAAACGACGAGGGCGCGATCGTCCACGAGACCTGCGAGTAACGCCCCGGCATAAACGCTCAGCAGCCCGAGTCTGGTTCTTTTTATAATCACCGTCCCAGTCTTTCACGTATGCAGACCCACATCGTCCCGGTCGGGTTCGACTACGACCGGCTCATCGCGCCGCTGGTGCGCGAGCAACTCGACGTTGACCGCGTCATCCTGCTTGAGGGGGCGGTCGGCAGCGAGGCCAACGTCGAGTACTCGCGCAACCTCGCCGAGAAGCTGGAAAAGGACTATCAGAACCTGCTTGGAGCGGAAACCGAGCGGTTCGTCGTTGCCGACGTGTACGACTACGACGAGGCCTTCGAGCAGGCCTTCGAACTCATCAACGCCGAACTCGACGCGGGTAGCGAGGTGTGGGTTAACGTCTCCGCGATGCCCCGGACTGTCTCCTTTGCCTTTGCGACTGCGGCCCACTCGATTATGGTCGAGCGCGAGGGTGACCGGGACCGCATCCATACCTACTACACGGTCCCCGAGAAATATCTGGAGACGGAACTCGCCGAGGAACTGCGCAAGCAGATCGATATGCTGGAGGACATGCGAACGGGCGAGGACGTCGACGAACGAGTCGACGACCGACTCGAAACCGCACGGGACCTGCTGGCGGAGTTCGACGAGCGCGGGACGACCATCGGTGCGAAGGAGATCGACGGCTCCCACGTGGTCGAGCTCCCGGTCGCCTCGTTCTCGAACGTCAAGCCCTTCGAGGAAGTGATCCTGTTTACCCTTGGCGAACACGGCGAGTTCGAGTCCGTCTCGGAACTAGCCCAGCAGCTGGCCCGAGACCTGGGTGAGGAGTACACCGACTCCTTCCGCTCAAAGGTCATCTACAACGTTGACCGGCTCGGTCCTGGCGGGAAGGGATACATCGAGCAGGAAGAACACGGGAAGTCCTACCGGACAACGCTTTCGCGGATCGGACAGCTGTGGGTTCGCGCCCACTCCGCCGAAGACCACGAGCACCGCGAGTCCGATCTGCCGTGAGCGGGTCGCTGGTATGAGCCCGTCGGGACGCCGGCGAAAACCGAAGTCATTAATCCTGCCGTAGGTCGAGTATTGTACAGATGGTGCGTCGACTCTCCCGAACGCTGGTTCTCGCGCCCGTTGGTGTAGGGGCCCCCACGCCCCACACCACCTCTACCAGTCGACGCACGCACCGCTGATAACTACGCCGCAGTCAGATGCTATCCGGGTGTTACACCCACCGCTTGAATATGAGTGATACACAGGACCCACCGCAGGACGAATCGACCACAGACGAATCAGAGAACGCCCTCGACGGGGAGTACGACCCCCGCGAGGTAGAGCCAGAGTGGCAGGACCAGTGGGTCGCGGACAAGACCTACGCCTACGACGAGGACGCTGATACCCGCTTCACCATCGACACGCCGCCGCCAACGGTGTCGGGGAACCTCCACATGGGCCACCTCTACCAGTTTACGCTGCAGGACTTCGTCGCCCGCTTTCACCGGATGCGCGACGACACTGTCTACTTCCCCTTCGGTTACGACGACAACGGCATCGCCTCGGAGCGACTGACGGAGCGCGAACTCGACATCCGACACCAGGATTACCCACGCCGAGAGTTCCAAGAGAAGTGCCGTGACGTGTGTACACAGTTCGAGGATGAGTTCACGCAGGACGTGCAGTCGCTTGCGATCTCCATCGACTGGGACAACACCTACAAGACTATCGCGCCGGACGTCCAGCGGGTCTCCCAACTGTCGTTCCTCGACCTCTACGAGCAGGGCCGGGAGTACCGTCAGCGCGCGCCGACCATCTGGTGTCCGGACTGCGAGACGGCCATCTCACAGGTCGAGCAGGAGGACAAGGACAAGTCGACGCTGTTCAACGACATCGCCTTCGACCTCGTCGAGACGGGCGACGGACCGGCCGACGAGGACGCGACGTTCACCATCTCGACGACGCGACCGGAACTGCTGCCGGCGTGTGTCGCCGTCTTCGTCCATCCCGACGACGACGAGAATCAACACCTCGTCGGCGGCAGTGCGCGGGTGCCCCTTTTCGAGCAGGAGGTTCCCGTTATCGCCGACGAGCGCGTCGACATGGAGACCGGCAGCGGCATCGTCATGTGCTGTACGTTCGGCGATCAGAACGACATCGAGTGGTACCAGGCCCACGACCTGCCGCTACGACTCGCAATCGATGAGTCTGCGACCATGACGGACGTGGCCGGCGAGTACCAGGGAATGCACACCACCGAAGCCCGCGAAGCCATCATCGAGGACCTTCGCGAGGAGGGGTCGCTGCTTGAGAGCCGCGACCACGACCACACCGTGCAGGTCCACGAGCGCTGTGAAGAGGAGGTCGAATACCTCGTCACCGAGCAGTGGTACATCGAACTGCTCGACAAGAAGGAGGAGTACATCGAGGCCGGCCGCCAGATGGAGTGGTACCCTGAGAAGATGGCCACCCGCTACGAGCACTGGATCGAGGGGCTCGAATGGGACTGGTGTATCTCCCGCCAGCGCGATTCGGGCATCCCGATTCCGGTGTGGTACTGCGACGACTGCGGCGAGCCCGTGATGGCCGAGCGCGAGCAGCTCCCGGTCGACCCGCTGTCGGACGACCCGCCGGTCGATAGCTGTCCCGAATGTGGCCACGACTCGCTGACGCCTGAGGAAGACGTGTTCGACACGTGGGCGACCTCGTCGCTGACCCCGCTCGTGAATGCCGGCTGGGACTGGGACGCGGACAGCGAGTCGTTCACCATGGAGTTGCCGGAGCTGTACCCCTTCGACCTGCGCCCGCAGGGCCACGACATTATCTCCTTCTGGCTGTTCCACACTGTCGTCAAGTGCTACGAGCACACCGGCGAGGTGCCATTCGAGAATGTGATGATCAACGGGATGGTGCTGGACGAGAACCGCGAGGCGATGTCCAAGTCCAAGGGCAATGTCATCCCGCCCAGCGAGGTCTTAGAGAAGTTCCCGGTCGATGCCACGCGCTACTGGGCCGCCGGCACCTCCATCGGCGACGACTTCCCGTACAAGGAAGGCGACCTGGAGGCTGGCGAGCGGCTCCTCCAGAAGCTCTGGAACGCATCGCGGCTGGTCGACCAACTCACGCCCGCGAGTCAGCCCGACGAGCCCGACGACCTCGCCGCGGTCGACGAGTGGCTGCTGGCCGAACTGGACGCAACCGTCGAGTCAGTCACCACGAAGTTCGAGGACTACGAGTTCTCGAAGGCCCGGAACGAACTCCGGTCGTTCTTCTGGAACACGTTCTGTGACGACTACCTCGAAATCGCCAAGCAGCGGCTTTCGGATGGGGAAGATACGTCAACCGAGTTCACACTTCTGCGAGCCCACCGGACCTTCCTGCAACTGTTCGCACCGTTCCTCCCACACATCACGGAAGAGCTGTGGGAGCGGTGCTACGAGGAAGATAGCTCAATCCACACGACGGACTGGCCGACCTCGGGCGGCTACGATGCCGACCTCGAAGCGGGAGAGACGGCGATGGAGGTCGTCTCCGCGCTCCGGCGGTACAAGACCGAGAACGGGCTGCCGCTGAACGCCGACCTCGACCACGTCGAGGTGTTCGGCCACATCGCCGGCTTCGAGGACGCCGTCGCCGAGGCGATGCACGTGGCCCAGCTAGACACCTACGACGAGGCCCCGGACATCACGACGGAGGTCAGTGGCATCGACCTCGACTACTCGCTCGTCGGCCCCGAGTTCGGAAGCGAAGTCGGCGCTATCGACGCCGCTATCGAGGACGGCGACTACGAGATCGACGGCGACACGCTGCAGGTCGCTGGCGTCGAACTCGATGATGAGATGTTCGCTGTCGAGGAGTCCCGGACCTACTCCGGCGAGGGCGAGATGACCGAAACCGAAAGCGCCGTCGTCGTTGTTCGGTAGATTCGGTTTCCCACGGATATTCAACGCGGTGGAATAGGTGTCCGGGACGGCGGGGGCGCTGGGCCCGTCGCCATGACACAGCTCTCGATATCTGGAACACCCTGATTAGTGTTCGTCGTCTCCGGTCGATAATGCTTCAGTCACTCGGAGACCCATTTTTTGGACCTGCGTTCCTTTTGATGCTGGCAACTGGTGGCATCGGCATTCTCGCTGGGGCGGTGGCCGTAGCATGGCCGCGGCTCCACCCCGTCGACACCGGGACGGAACGGGCCACATATCTCGGTGGCGTCGGGCTTGCAGCGTTCGGCTGTGCCATCATTGCACTGGGGTTCATGCAAGCCGGAGTGGTTGCCGATCTTTACAGTACCGGTGGGGCGGACAGCGCTGTCTCCCCCAGTTCCATCGGCGTTATTGGGCAGGCCCTGCCCTAGTACGGTATCGCGCTGGTGTTCGGGGTTGTCGCCATGGTGGCACTGATTGGGGGTCTCGGCATCTCGGTGTACACAGATGTCGCCTCCGACGACTGAGCGAGCAACCCGGAGCGGGCTGTTATGACTGTCCCGTCTATCGCCGGGACCAGTAGCATCAAGACCTGCGGGTCCGGTCATTTGAACCATGCGAACAGAGGAGACGATTCGGGACCGCATCGAGGCGCTGCAGGACGAGTACGACAGGCACGACCCGCCGTCGACCGAGCTAGAAGACGAGGCCGAGGTCGCCATCTTGCGCGCTATCGAAGAACTGGAGTGGGTGCTCGACGAGCGCGAGGCAGAGGACGGGTTTACGACCTGAAACGCCACCGGAACCGCCAGCGCAGGACAGCGCCGATCAGGCTTGCCGTTTTACTTTCTCTACACGCGTCGCCAGTGCGAGAAACGTCGCTACGAGCGTCAGCACGACCGCCCAGCCCGCTGCGAGGTCATGGGCGAGCACCGTGTGGTCGAACCCGCCGGCAGCGACAATTGGCTCGGCCCGGAGCCAGGTGTGGTGTGGCCCGTCGAGAACCGGGACGAAGTAGTCCACGATGTCGTTGAAGCCGTACCAGAACACTGCAACGGCGACGGACATGACGGAAAAGCTCGCGTAGCGGTGGATGAGGAATGCCTCGGCGGCCATCGCAAGGTGACTTAGAACCAGGAACCAGTAGAGCCACAGCGGAATCCCGCCGGGACCGTTGAGAGCGAGCTGGACGTACGGCGTCCAGAGGCCGAGCTTGATGCAGCCGAAGAAGCCGAGCATGTGGAGCCACTCGGCGCTCCAGTCGAGCCGCCAGGCGACCAGCGAGAGCCCGATGAACATCGTCGCGACAGGCGAGTCCGGAATCAGGGGGTAGGCAGCCAGCGGCGCCGCACCCAGTTGGCCCTCCACGAGCGGCGCCGCTGTGTTTAGCGGTCGACCGGCGTAGTACCAGAAGCCAAACAGCGTGCCGACCAGATTGACGAGCGCGATGGGCCAGGCGAGTCTGAGCCCGACGTTCTCCAGCCACGCTGGTAGCGGCGCGACATACTGTGGAAGCCCTTCGGCATCGGGGAGCCGCCGGCTGAACACCCGCGCGACAGCCGCGTCGATGCGCCCGCCGACACCCTCGTCCGGAACCATGTCGATGCAGTGGGGAGACGCGATGAAAACGGTAGTGGTCTCAGCCCCGTCCTCTGGAGAATATCGCTGTCACTGGCCCGATATCGGTTCCCCCGTGGGTGGGTCAAACGGCGTTCTGTCCCGCGAAAGGACACGCGTTAAGTAAATCCAGTCCTAAGTCTGGGTAATGACTGAAGAGACCGACCTCGAGGACCTCCGTCGCGGGACTGACCTCGTCAAGCGCGGCTTCGCGAAGATGCAGAAGGGCGGCGTCATCATGGACGTTGTCAACCGTGAGCAAGCCCGAATCGCCGAGGACGCCGGCGCGGTCGCCGTGATGCACCTAGAGTCGGTCCCGGCCGATATCCGCAAGCGGGGCGGTGTCGCCCGAATGGCTGACCCCAGCAAGCTCGAAGAGATCATCGAGGAAGTGTCGATTCCGGTGATGGGCAAGGCCCGCATCGGCCACACCGCAGAGGCCCAGATTCTGGAAGCCGCTGGCGCGGATATGGTCGACGAGTCGGAAGTGCTGACCCAGGCCGACGACCGCTACCACATCGACAAGCGCGAGTTCACTGCACCGTTCGTCTGCGGAGCCCGGAACCTCGCCGAGGCGCTGCGCCGCATCGACGAGGGCGCAGCAATGATTCGCACGAAGGGTGAGGCAGGCACTGGTGATGTGAATCAGGCTGTCACGCACCAGCGGAACATCCAGCGCTCTATCGGGATGCTCGAAGGGATGGCCTACGAGGAGCGCGACGAGTGGGCCCGCGAACACGGTGCGCCCCGGCGACTCGTCCACGAGACAGCTGACCGCGGCCGGCTGCCGGTCGTCAACTTCGCGGCCGGCGGCATCGCGACGCCTGCCGACGCCGCACTGATGATGCAACACGGCTGTGACGGTATCTTTGTTGGCTCGGGCATCTTCGGGGCAGAGAACCCACAGGCGATGGGCGAGTCCGTCGTCGCGGCAGTCAACAACTACGACGACCCCGAACAGCTCAAGGAGATCGCGAAGAACCCAGGCAAGGGGATGAAAGGCCAGGCGAACGCGGACTTAGACGAAGAAGAGCAGTTGCAGGGCCGCGGCATCTAACGGGACTCACGATCAGTCACCTTTCGGCTTCGCTATCACCTCTTTTGCGGACGAGCGCCCGAAGACGAAGACACAAGTTCCCACAGTGGCGATAGATGGCTGTGCAGGGGACGGCAACGCCTACGCCGACGGCCAACGACACCGGTGAAGGCCTTCTGGAACTCTTTACCGTGTTACAGCGGTCACTGGACCAGTTGGTCGCGACGCAGGGGCGACTCGTCGCGACGCTCATCCTCTTGGTCTTCCTGCTTGTCAGTGTTGTCGTGGTTCCGGCCGCACTCGCCCGGCTTCGGTCCGCTGCGTCGGGTCAAACCGGCGACTGGCTACAGGTCATGGCCGACTACACGCCGACGACCATCCGGGGCGTGTTTCTCCGGATCGCTCAGTTTTCGATGGTCGTCATCGTTGTCATTTCGTTCCTCATCGTCTGGGGCGTTCTCGATATCGTCCAGACGGTGGGGCCGTACCTCAACGGCGGTGATCAGTCACTCCTGGCGACGATACAGACGATCGTCCTCGTCATGCTGGCCTTTGTCCTGTCCGACCAGATGCAGCGGTGGATCGGCCGGTTCAGCCAAGCTGTTACCGGCTTCACCGAACACCAAGAGGAGATCCTCCTCCGACTGGGGCAGGTCACCGTCTTCATTACCATCGGTGCGACGGTCTTCGCTGTCTGGGGCATCGATCTCAGTGGCTTGCTCGTCGGGGCTGGGTTTCTCGGTATCGTCGTTGGTCTGGCCGCCAGACAGACGCTTGGCTCGCTCATCGCCGGCTTCGTCCTGATGTTCTCTCGCCCGTTCACTATCGGCGACTGGGTACTCGTCGGCGAGCAAGAAGGGATCGTGACCGATATCACGATCTTCAACACGCGGCTGGAGAACTTCGATGGCGAGTTCGTCATCATTCCGAACGACCGGGTGAGCGACCGCGCGGTGACGAATCGCAGTCGAAAGGGGCTGTTGCGACTCACAGTCGACATCGGTGTGGACTACGACACCGATGTTGATCGGGCGATGGATCTCGCCCGCGAAGCGATGACAGACATCGAGCACGTCGTCGATTCGCCGACGCCAGATGTCGTTCCAAAGGATTTCGGGGACTCTGCCGTGGTGATGGAACTCCGGTTCTGGATCGATCACCCGACGCCACCGCGGAAGTGGCGCGCCATCTCGGCGGTCGTCCGGGGTGTGAAAGCCACCTTCGACGAGGAAGACATCTCGATTCCATTCCCCCAGCGAACCCTCTCGAACCGCGTGGACGCGGCGGACGAGGAGGCGCTGGAAGGCGGCGTGGAGATGCGTCCGGACGGCGACGGCTGACCTACAGGTCGAGGCCGTCGAGAAGAAGCCCTAACCCGAGAATCCAGCACCCCAGTGCGGTCCCAAGCGTGCTAACGTAGAACAGCCAGGACAGCCCCTGCTCTGTTGTCAGCAGCCCGCTTATCGTGGCGGTCGCGGTATCGGTCGCGGCCGGGATCGACCCGGCTGTGAGAGCCATACCGGCGAACGTGCCAACGGCGACCGGCAGTGCCACAGTGACTAGCACCAGACCGACACGTTTGGCCAGCGTGGCGACTGCAGCTGGGTCAAGCGGGCCGACATAGGTCGGGACTGGCTGTCGCTGTGACATGACATCACATAACACGTTCGGCTGGCATAAAAGTGCGTTCCTCAACGGAGACCGTGATACGCGTTCGGAGTACGCAGACAATCCAAGAAATCTATAGAAAAGCTGTTTCAGGCGCTAACATAGTGGTTCGCTGGTCGGTCGTTGGGGTAGGGACGCCGCGGCGGAGCGACCGCCGGTCGAAACTACTATCCCCAACGGCACGAACGGACTGGTATGAGCACTCCGCCGGGGGAGTATTACACCGAAGAACGCTGGCAGAACTGGCTAGACCGTATCGAGGAAGAAAACGTCGACCCTGAAGACGAGGATTCAGCGCGGCTTCTGTTGAACCTCCAGGACGACGCCGCGATCGCGGTCGCAAAGATTCTCACCGATTACGAGGACGGACCGCTCGACGAGGAAGCGACGCTCGACGAGCTTACCGGCGTCCGGGAGATCGTTCTCGACGACATCGACATCGACGACGAGGAGACCGTGATGCTGATCGACGGCGTCCAGACATCGCTGCTGTGCGTATTCTATGCGGCCGAGGAGTTCGTCGCAGAAGGCGCTGCGGACGATGCGACCATCACCGACTACATCGAGGCCGCCGCGGACGCGGAAGCCGAAGAGGACCTCGACGCGGCGCTGGGCTACTGTGTGCAGGCCGGCACGCAGATCATTGGCGGGTCGGAGCTCCCGATGGAGGTCGCTGAGAACCTCGAATACGGGCTCGTCTCCGAGTGGGTCAATGGACTCGACAGTCTCCAGACTGCGATGAGCGACCCGGAAGTCGTCGAAGAAGACGAGAGTTGATAATTCGGCAGTCAGGTTTTTACCGCCGTCTCCGCAACTCCTCGCCATGAGTTTCACGGGCGATGAGCGCGCACAGTCAGTGCAGGTTGGGGCTGTACTTCTGTTCGGCGTGCTTATCATCGCCTTCTCCTCGTATCAGGCGTTTGCCGTCCCGGAGCAAAACCGGGAGGTGGAGTTCAACCACAATCAGCAGGTCCAGACGCAGCTGCAGGACCTGCGAAACGCCATCGTCTCCGTTCCGGGACAGCCGAGCCAGCAAGCCGTCTCGGTCCAGTTGGGGACGCGATACCCGAGTCGGCTGGTAGCGACGAATCCCGGGCCGCCGTCGGGGTTGCTGTACACAGATGGGACCAGCGACGAGTCCCAAAACCTCACGATTCGCAACGCCGAGGCACGCACCCCCGAGACGGCAGATTACTGGGACGGAACCACACTGCGACAGTACAACACGGGGGCCATCGCCTACAAGCCAGAATACAACGTCTACGGGGAGGCCCCGGAGACTGTTTACGAGCACTCGGTTGTCTACAACCAGTTCCGTGGGGGGAACATCACGCTCTCGGAACAGGCGATGGTCGACGGGCGCGACATCACGCTGGTCACACTCAATGGGTCAATGAGCCGCTCGGCAAGCGATTCGATCACGGTCGACGTGGAGCCGAAATCCCAGTCGTCCCGGACGGTCCGCGTAACAAATACGACGGCGACATCGAACGTCTCAGTATCGTTTCTCTCTCGGCTCCCGGCGTCGGAATGGAGAGTGCTTCTCGACGACGAAATCGACCCGAATCCGGGTAACAAAACCAACGACCGGTACATCGCGAACGTCATCGAGGCAGAGGGACCGGGCTCGTTCTACAACGTCACTATCGTCTTCGAGCGAGGGACAACGTACCGCCTGAAGATGGCGAAGGCGGGCGTCGGGACAAAGGTAACTGCGGAGAACGACGCGTATCTTACGACTGTCGATGATAACGAGATCAGCGTCCAGCAGGGTGGAGACGGAGAAATCGTACTGGAGGTCCGGGACGCGTACAACAACCCTGTAAGCGGTGTCACAGTCAACGGCTCGGTCAAAGGGAGTAACACGGGGTCGCTCACACCGAACGCAGAATCCTCCGATAGCGACGGTCGCGTCGAATTTGTCTACAACGCAAGCCAGTCGACGGCGACCGGAACATATACTGTTCAGCTCAGTCTCGATGAAATCAATAGTTCGTTCAACGGCGAGACCCCTGAAGATGTATCAGTTCCGGTGACGGTTACTGAGGCGAGTCAAGGATCTGGTGGCGGTTCCGGAGGTAATGACCTCATTTATAACGAGGATGCCTTTGCTCTTGACAGCAACGGGGAAACTGACGGGGGTGTCCAGTTTAGTATCACGAACGAGTTGGGTGAGAGCATCGAAATAACAACAGTGGCAATCGATCCCGTCAACGAAAATATAGATTATATTAGTGATAGCTACAGCAATGACCGTGAGCCGGCACCGCAGGAAAACGAACTGTACATCCAGGCCGACAGCGACGGCTACACTGACTACGGCGGCGGAACCGACGTTCCGCTGATAGTCGATGTTGACGACGATGCCCGAAGTTTGAGCGGTCAGAACCCTGAATTATTCGATACGTCGACTGCGACGGTCCACCTGTTCGAGTTCTTCCGGCTCGACACCAGTTCTGAGGTGGATATGAACGGCGAAAGTGTCACTATAACCGTCACCTACGAGCTATCGAGTGGCGGTACCGATTCGAAGATGTTCACCGTCACTCCCGGCGGCGCGAACACGAACGCGCAACCGAACGCGGACTTCATGATAACCTCCAACGGGGGAGAATCGAACGGGAAATGGGATTTCGATGCCAGCCAGTCCAGTCCGCAGGGAGACATCGCGGCATACGAGTGGGACCTCGATGGCGACGGTATCTTCGACGATGCGAACGGCCAGACATTAGAGAAGAGAAGGGTGTCGTCTGGCACGAAAGTAGCGCTCCGTGTCATCGACTCAGAAGGGAACGCCGACACTGTCCGCAAAGTGGTGTAACAGTCTTTGTCGATAGATCTCAGCAGAGATTCACGGTAATGTAAACAACGCCATCAGCGGTCGCTGCGCCGACGCCGATGTGGTTCGCGTTCACCATGTACAGCGTGTCACGGGGGCCCGAGAGGTCAAACCAGTGGTCGGCGACAGTGTCGGCGACGCGGGTCGCGTTCGCCCCGTTCGGGTTGACGCTCGTAACCAGTTCAAGATCCGTCATGGGTCGGATATACGCGTTCCCCTCGTGGCGGAGGCGGCACTGCTCGGACAACCCAGCGGCCGCGTATCGGTCTGTCGTGTCTGATCCGTTCGCAATCGGGGAGGCCGATCCCTGTGCCGCCATTCGCTTGCTGTGGTTGCCGGCCATGACTGATAGCTTCTGGCTGGTCTTGGTCTCATCCGAGAGGGAGTCGTCAACGGCGTCGTTAGCAATCGGGTTGCCACGTCGATCGTTGATTGCTGCTACGAGCTGGTCTTCGATCCGAGCCGTATCGATATCTGTCCCCGGGTCTGCCGGTGTGGCCTGTGCCGCTTCCGGCGTCGGGGTAGCTTCCGTGGACTGTGTGACCACGGCCGCAGTCTTCTCACTGCGTGGCGTGTCGGGCGACACGCTGTCCGTGTGGGGCGTCGCTACCGGCGATGGATCCGTGAACTCCGGCGGCGCTGACTGGGTCGCGGCTGCACCAAGCGTCCCTTCGACCGCTACTCCTGCGAGTCCCGAAACACTGAGTGCCGCCAGCACTACCAAACCGAGTGTGATGACCGATCTCTTCATATGAAACGTCCCTGTACCGTTCCGAGAACTGATATCTGGGATACAGTTATCCCGGAACTGGCTTGAACGGCGTAGATTCGGCTCTCTCTCCACAAATATGTTTGGACGGTGTCGGTGCTCCGATTACCAGCGGCGAAAACCCGCCCGTAAACATCTTTACTGTGGATGAGTGTCCTGAAGTATGGGTGACCTGTCGCGGCGCGGCTTCGGGGCCTCGGTGCTCGCCGCGCTCTCCGCCGGCTGTCTCGGGAATCGGCCTGAAGAGGAGTCCGAGACGACGCCAGTCCCGGAACCGACAGTGTCACAGCGGGCTGTAGCAACTGATCGTGTCGGCACTACCTCAACGCCGGCGGCGAATAGTGCGGCTCCGACGAACACATCAACAGCACAACGCGCCGAGGCGTCGCAGACGAACAGTTCTACGGGGCCGTCAGCGCGTCTCCAAGTCGAAACCGAGACACCGACGCCGACACCCGAGCCGAATCACCGGTCGGTCGATACGACCTTCCGACTGGAGGAAAACGAGTACGAAGATTTCACAGTTGACGTGACTGGCGAAACGGCACTCACCTACGACCTCATCGTTCGGCGCGGCCCGGCCGTGGATGTCATTCTGTTCAGCGAAGAGGAGTACCGGGCGTTCCAGAGCCGCTACCGGGCACGGTACGCCAGCGAGGTGTCGCGGTTCCACGAGACGAACATCCGCGACAACCGGATTACCATCTCGCCGGGGACGTATCGTCTCGTAGTCAACAACACTGACTGGTCGCGTGCTGTTCCATCACCGGATGAGCCGTACGACGTTCTCGAAGGCGAATGCATCGTCGACTTCTCCTTCAGTACGAAACCGACAACCAGCGAGTAGCCGTCTCGCGAGCGGCTCGCGACCCGTCGGCACAATACTAGTCAACCGTCGAAAAGCCAGTCGACAAGCCCATATACATCCACGCTGACGTTAGACGTATGACTGCAGTCGGTATCGACGCTATGGAGATCTGGACCGGAAAGCTCAAACTCGACCTCGCTGAGACGTTCGCGCCGGCTCAGGGGGACGATCCAGGGAAGTATACGAAGGGGCTCGGCCTGCGCGCGTCGTCGTTCCCGGATGTGTACGAGGACATCGTCACGATGGGGGCGAACGCGGCCCATCGCCTGATGGAACGCAAGGGGCTGACGCCCGAGGACATCGGTCGTATCGACGTGGCGACTGAGAGTGCCTTCGACAACTCCAAACCCGTTTCGACGTACATTGCGGGCTGCCTCGAACAGGTGTACGACGAGAATTTCCATCACGCTAACAAGGGCGAGCGGAAGTTCGCCTGTATCTCTGGGACACAGAGTCTTGACGACGCCTACAACTGGATCCGCGCCGGGCGGAACCGCGGTCGGGCCGCGCTCGTCATCGCAACTGATACCGCACTGTACGCCCGCGACGATCCCGGCGAGGCCACACAAGGGGCCGGCGCGGTGGCGATGCTCGTTGACGAAGACCCGAATCTGGTTGAACTCTCGACCGAACAGGGGTACGGCAGCGCCGACGAAACTGACTTCCTCAAGCCCAATCAGCAGTTCCCATCCGTCGACGGCAAGCGCTCGGTGAACGTCTATCTCGCCCGCATGCGCGAAGCACTGGAGGACTTCGCCGAGGTTGCCGGCGACATCCACCCGGGCGACTACGAAATGATTCCCTTCCACACGCCGTTCCCGGGGATGGTCCGGAAGGCCGCAGCGCTTGGCTACCGACACATCGTTCGCGGCACGGATGTCGGCGACCTGCTCGCCGAGGAAATCGGTCACCAGCCTATGCGCGCCGACTTCGAGACCGACGATGAGTTCCACGCGGCCATCAAGGAGTACACGGACGCACTCACAGAAACTGAGCGCTATCAGGACTGGTATGCCAACAGCATCGAGCCGACGCTCGAGATATCTCGGGAGGTCGGGAACTGGTACACCGGTTCCGTCCATATCGCCCGCGCTGCCGGCCTGAAACACGCTCGTGAGAATGGACTGGATCTGGACGAGGCGCAATTGTTAGTTGCCTCCTATGGGTCCGGTGCACAGGCGGAGGTTCACGCCGAAACCATTGTCCCCGGCTGGGAGGAGGAGATCGGCGCGCTCAACATCGACGAGCAGATCCGGAACCGCCACGAACTCACGTTTGCGGAGTACGAACAGGTCCACGACGTCCATAATCACGATACTGAGGCCGATGTCGAGGAGTTCACCGCGCCCGAAAACGAGTTCGCCTTCGACGGCTGGGGCCGGATGGGTGAGCGGAAGTATCGGTACGTGGAGTAAGCGAGGTTCGAGGCGAGTAGCGCGAGCGAGGACCTCGAATCGAAACGGCGACCGCAGGGAGCCGTGGAGAATAGCGAGAGGAACGACCGTAGGGAGTGGCTTTCGTACACGACGAGCGGCGCAGTCGCGAGATTTCCGAGGTTCGAAGCAAACAGCGCGAGTGAAACCCTCGAATAGGAACGGAGAACGCAGTGACCCGTGAGCAGCGAGGGGCGCGAACATAATATGCGCAAGCAGAGCGACGACCGGTGAGCAGCAAAAAGCGCGTTGTCAGTTGCTGTGAATACGCAGGGTCCTATTCCTGGCGTAGTGAACAGTATATGACACCCTACTATCGGGTATCGTTGTTGAGGCGGCTAATGATGCTGTCGAGAGAAACAGAGAGACTCCCAGCACTGTCGTAGTAGTGAAGCGCAAGCATCGTACCGACGAACGAGGCAGCAACAACAAATCCGAAACCGGCGAGCGCCCAGACGAGAAGGAAGCCAAATTGCACCATACACAGATGTGACACTCCCGTATCAAAGTAGTATTCATTGATGCCTTCACAGTCCTCGGTAGTAGTTGTGTTACGCTGTCTGGTGAACAGAGAGGTCGTATTCACGACAACAGTTGTTTTCCAGAATGTGTGTCGACGGGCGCGAAACAGTACGGCCAGAACCAACGCGCTCAGGGAAGCTCTCGAAGGCCGCCCAGCAGGTCCTCCAGATCGGTGTCGGTAATCGCCAGCGAGAAATCGTCGATGCGAGCGAGATCCTGTGCGTGCTCCCAGACGGCCTCGTCCTCAAGCCCGTGGAGGATGACGGCGTTGGGCGTCGGCGAGACGACCCGAAGCGCGACGAGCGGGGACTCGCCACGGGTCACGTTCGTGAACACGAGCGCGCGGTTCGTCGACTGACCGTATAGCTGGTAAAACTCATCCGAGGAGAGGCGCGTGATGGCGGCGATGGAGTTGATGACGGTGTGGCCGGCGACGGTATCCTGACTGCCACGAAACAGTTCTTCAGCGTCGATGGCGTCGTAGACGCGCTCGACGCCCACATTCGCGGAGTATTCGCGGAGGTCGTGGACCACGTCGCTGTCGAACCCGGCCGAGAGCACGCGGGCGTGCTGACGGATGTGGTCACCGCCACGGTTCTCGTCGATGTCAAGCAGTGCGACGACAAGTCGACGGACTACGCCGATACCGGGGTTGTCACGCCGGCCGCTCTCGTAGTCCGAGACCACGGACGGGGAGACGTCGAGTTTGTCGGCGAGTTCGGTTTGTGCAACGTCGAAGTCAGTACGCCACTTCCGCAGGGTCGCCCCTGGGTCGTCGCTCAGTGCCACCTCACCCGCCATTTTTTCCGCGAGATCGTCGCGTGCTCCCCCTGCCATTAGTTCACACGCTGGAGGGTCGCGAATAAAAGGGTATCGGAACCACGGGCGCTTACCGGCGGGCGGTCAGTTCGACGGCAGCAAGGACGCTGTTCGATGGGGCGTGCACGACGCGTACCTCGATGGTATCGCTGGGTTCGACGGTCCCGCCGGCGTTCAGTTGGAAAGTGATGGCCCGACCCGCTGACCACCGCTGGCCGCCATTGGCGATGACACCGCCGACACAGTAGTCGTAGACGACGTTGTCCGGGTCGTCAGTATTGCTCGCTGAAAGCGCTGTCCCGGAAACTGGCAGGTTGACGATGCGAGCGTCGCTGTCTGGCAGTGCAACAGCGACTTCCAGTTCATCGGCCGGAACCGGGTCACCGCCGGCGTGTCGTACCGCTACTGTGTTCGCACCACACCCTCCCGACGGACCGGTGACGAACTGTCCCGTCGACCGGGCGACGACCGGCGTCCGCTGGTTCAGGTCGCTGCTTGCAGTGAGCACAACGCCGCCGACTGTCCCGGCCAGAAGGACAGTAATTGAGAGCATGAGGACCACGCCGATGACTGGGCTGACGCCGCGACGGTCACAATAGAGATTTCGTCCGGCCACTGGTGAGACACGCTGTCCGTTGCTTCCAATAAAAACCTCAGCAGTGGACCGACACCGCTCCGCAATCACTAAACGCCGGTCGCGCCAACCACAATCAAATGGATTGGACGGAGAAGTACCGCCCGACGACGCTGTCGGAGGTGCGGGGCAACGACAAGGCCCGCGACGCACTCAAAAAGTGGGCGGAGACGTGGGACGACCACCGCGAGGCGGTCATCCTCTATGGGTCCCCGGGCATCGGGAAGACCTCGGCCGCCCACGCGCTGGCAAACGACATGGAGTGGCCGACCATCGAACTCAACGCCAGCGACTCCCGGACCAAGGACGTGATCAATCGGGTGGCTGGCGAGGCCGCCAAGTCCGGGACGCTGACCGCTGGTGGTGGCGGCCGCCGGCTCGTCATCATGGACGAGGCGGACAACATCCACGGCAACGCCGACCGCGGGGGCGCACGGGCAATAACGGCCCTCGTGAAGGAGGCTAGCCAGCCGATGATTCTCATCGCCAACGAGTACTACGAGATGTCAAACGGCCTGCGGAACAACTGCCAGGACATCGAATTCCGGGATGTCTCGCCCCGCTCTATCGTCCCCGTCCTCCGTGACCTCTGTCGTCAGGAGGGCGTTGAGTACGAGTCCGACGCACTGCAGGAACTCGCTGAGCAGAACAGCGGCGACCTGCGGGGCGCGGTCAAGGACCTCCAGGCCATCGCCGAGACGACGGAACGTCTGACCGCCGATGACGTGGTGACCGGCAAGCGCGATACGACCGAGGGCATCTTCGAGTACCTCGACGTGGTGCTCAAGGAGGCCGGCGCGCAGGAAGCGCTGGAGGCTAGTTACGACGTCGACGAGACGCCGGATGACCTCATCAACTGGATCGAGGACAATATGCCCAAAGACTACGAGGGGACAGAACTGGTCCGCGCCTACGAGTTCCTCTCGAACGCCGATCAATGGCTCGGGCGCGTCCGCGAGACCCAGAACTACTCCTTCTGGCGGTACGCCGGCGACAACATGACCGCCGGCGTCGCCGCGGCACGAGACGGGACAAAGGGCGGCTGGACCCGCTACGGGCCGCCGAGCTACTGGTCGAAGCTCGGTCGGTCGAAGGGAACCCGGAACACGCGGGACTACGTCGCCCAGCAGATCGCCGCTATCGACGGCGTGTCGATGCGGACCGCCCGCCGGGAAATCATGCCGTTCCTCTCGACGATGACCCACCACTGCCGGAACCGAGACCTAACGGTGGCAATGGCGGCGACCTACGATATGGAGGCCGAGCACGTTTCCTTCGTCACCGGGTCGGGCAAGGACACGAACAAGGTGCAGGACATCGTCGCTGACGCCGAGGCACTCAAGCAGGAGGCCGCCGTCGAACACTCCGGCGGGGTTTTCGAGGGTGCGAGTGTGGAAGGCGGTGACGGAGAAAGCGATACAGGTAGCGATGCTCCAGATACCGATGCTGGCGAGGAGAGCGGTGACCAGCAGGTGGCGCTTGCGGCGGACGACGGCGCTGAATCCGACGCCACCAGTGACGGCACCGCTACCGACGACGAGACGGAAACAGCGAGCGAAGCCGCCGAAGACGACGACCAGCAGTCCGGTCTTTCTGACTTTATGTAGTCATCGGCTGGTCGTGCCGAGACCGGGAATCGCGACCCGGTCTTCGACGTATTCCATCACCAGTGACGCCGAGATAACAAGCGCAAGGTACAGCAGGCCGGCGAGGACGAACAGTTCCGTGTACCGGTAGGTCTCGCTAGCGATCGCGTCGGTTCGCTCGAACAGTTCGCGGACGGTGATGAAACTCGCTAGCGACGAGTACTTGATGAGGTACACCAGTTCGTTCGACCAGCCCGGAATCGCGTAGCGCAGGCCCTGTGGCAGGACCACGTGCCGTATCCCGTCAACCTTCGAGAGCCCGATTGAACGAGCGGCGGTGAGTTGCCCTTCCGGGACAGAGTTCAGCGCTGACCGAATGTACTCCGACTGGTAGGCGGCGCTGTTGAGCGTGAACGCGATGACAGCCACCCAGAACGCCTGCGCGGGGATGAATCCAGTCCCGACCACGGGCAGTTCACGGATGATCGTCGTCAGTGGCGTCGCAAAGTAGAGGACGAACAACTGGGCGAGCAGCGGCGTCCCGCGGAACAGTTCAGTATACCCCAGTGCAAGTGAACGGGTGAGGGTTCCGCCGTATACCCGAGCCACACTGAGTGGGACGGCGATAAGGAACCCCAGCGCGATACCTAGCAGCGTCAACAGTATCGTTGCCCACACGCCGGTCGCCAGTGGCGGCAGGTATGGAATCGACGCCGCCAGGAACTCGAAGAAGCCGGCGACCCAGCCGACGGGGACCCCGACTGGACCGAGACTCGACGCGAGACCGCCAAGCGTTGACGCGACCGATTCGAACGGTGCAGTCGGGAAAAACGACGTGTTGCGCTCGATGAGCGCGCCGTCTAGTAGGAAGTCGTTCGTCCAGCGCACGATGAGCCACGTCCAGAAGACTGCGACAGTAAGCAGCGTCAGCGGCTGGTCGGTCACTCCAGCAGCACGGGCACGGAGCGTTCGCCCGGCAGTCGTGGACTCCGGCGTCCCCATCGGTCACTCCTCCTCGTGGGCCGTTTCGAGACGGCTGAGAAACTCACCGGTCCGGGCCGCTTGAGGGTTCTCGAACAACTGTTCCGGCGGGCCGTGTTCGACGATCCGTCCGTCGTCAAGGAAGATGATGTCCGACGCCGCCGACCGCGCGAACCCCATCTCGTGGCTGACAACGAGCATCGTGATGCCCTCGGAAGCGAGGTCGCGCATCACTTCGACGACCTCGCCGACGAGTTCGGGGTCGAGCGCGCTGGTCGGCTCGTCGAACAGGAGGAGCTTCGGGTCCATGGCGAGCGCGCGGGCGATGCCGACGCGCTGCTTCTGGCCGCCCGAGAGTTCCGCGGGGTAGGAGTCAGCCTGATCCAGTAGCCCGACCTGTTCGAGGTGTTCGTACCCTTTCTCCTGCGCCGCCGCTTTGTCCATCCCACGGACCTTCCGCAGGCCGAGCGTAATGTTTCCGAGTGCCGTGAGATGGGCGAAGAGGTTGAAATCCTGGAACACCATCCCGACCTGTTTTCGGAGTTCGTTCACGTCAGTGTCGGCGTCAGTGACGCAGTCGCCGTCGAGATAGATATCGCCGCCGTTGATCTCGGTGAGGCGGTTCACACAGCGCAGCATCGTCGACTTGCCGCTTCCGCTGGGACCGATAACCACGTCGACATCGCCAGCGTCCATCTCGAAGCTGACGCCGGAGAGTACCTGTTCCTCGCCGTAGGACTTGTACACGTCGTCAAGTTCCAACAGCGGGTCGCTCATGCCCGCTCACCGCCGGGAATGCTGAAGTGGTCGTCGACGTAGTCGAGCGAACGGTTCGTCACGAACGTGAGAACGAAGTAGATGAGGCTCACAGTTAGGAAAATCTCAAGCGCAGCGGTGCTCTGACCGCCTTGATAGAGGTTCTGGCCGACGGTCAGCAGCTCGCCGAGGCCGATGACGATGGCGATACTCGTGTCTTTCAGGACGATCGTGAACTCGTTCTGGAAGCCGGGCACGCTCCGACGAAGCGCTTGTGGGACAACGACGCTACGGATCGCTTGTAGCCGGCCCATGCCGACGGCGCGAGCGGCTTCCAGTTGCCCCTCGTCGACGCTCTGGAGCGCGCCACGGAATATCTGTGACTGGTAGGCGGCGCTCCGGAGCCCGAGTGCGATGGTCGCGGTCACGAAGGCGCTGCTCGACACCGAGAGACCGAAGAACAGCAAGATAATGATGACGAGCAGCGGCGTCCCGCGAAGGACGACGCCGGCCGTCTCGACGGCGCGTTTGAGCGGGCCACGGCCGTACACCTCAACGGCTCCCGCCGGGAACCCGAGCAGAAAGCCAAGCAGAATGCTCGCCGCCGTCAGGGCGACCGTGACACCCGTGCCGACGAGTAGCAAGTCGAGGTTCCCAATGACGAACGCCCAGTCACTCTGCAACGGGAGGGGTGGCATCGGTTACTGCTGGCCGAACCACTTGTTCGTCAGGTCCTGATAGGTACTCCCATCCCTGACGGTGGACAGGCCGTCGTTGAGCGCCTGCGTGAACTCATCGTCGCCATCGCGGACGCCAAAGCCGAAGTTCTCGCCCGTCTCGTAGGTGAACGCGATGGAGACCGGACGCTGGGCGGCGAACGTCTGTGCGACCGGTTCGTCGATGACAACCGCATCGATGTTACCGTTCTGAAGGTCCTCGACAGCCAGCACGTAGTTGCCATAGGAGTTGTAGTTCGACTCATCGAGGTTCCCCGGCGAGATGAGTTCGTCCTGTACCGTCGTCTCGCCAGTTGTCCCCTTCTGTGCGCCGATGGGGCGTCCGGAGAGGTCCGACAGGGACGCCGGCGCGAAGTCGCCGTCCTCGCGGACGACGATCGCCTGATTCGAACTGTAGTACGGATCGGTGAAGTCGATCGTTTCGTCGCGCTCGTCGTTGATCGTCATCCCAGCAGCGACCACGTCGATGTTGTCGTTCGTCAACGCGGGAATCAGGGACTTGAACTCGTACTCTTCCCAGCCGGCTAGGGTGTAGTCGGTCTCGTCAACGACCGCTTCAAGCAGATCGATGTCGAACCCGACGAGTTCGCCGTCCTGCTTCATCTCGAACGGAGGGAACCCCGGCGCAGTTCCGGCAGTGATTTCGGTACTACCGTCGCCGCCGTCACCGCCACCGCCGCCGAAACAGCCGGCAAGCGAGACGGTTACTGCGGTTCCACCGACCGTGGAGAGATACTGGCGTCGCGAAAGGCCGTTGTCTGACATAATCCTCACCACACGACAGACCCGAATATATCTTACGTGTTACCCACGGGGGTGGTACTTGTATTCAATCGTCAGCGCGTGCTGTGTGCTGGGTATCGGCCGATTGCACTGACGGCGACTCCGCCGTATCGGTGTAGGCCCACGCCGTCGCCGCGACCATCGCGCCGAAGATAAGCTGTGCGGCCCCGTGGTGGAGCACCTGCGCCGTGGCACCGAAGTTGAAGATGGTGTTCGCGCCGAGGAGGACTTGCACTGGGAGCACGACCGTTGCGACGGCAGTTGCGAGCTTGATCCGCCGGCTGTACTCGCCGCGCCACGCGGCAATTGTTGATCCGAGAATGCCAAATCCGGTAACCATTGCGACTAAACGGTGGAACCACTCGACGAAACTCGCCCAGTTTGCGGGGAACAGCCCCATCCAGCCGTCACAGAACGGCCAGCGTGCCTCACAGGTCAGCCCGGCACCGATAGCACCGGTGTACACGCCGAGCAGGATGAGTGCGAACGTCAGCACCGTCGTCGTCGCCACCAGTCGGCGGAAACGGGTGGTCATACCTAGCACTTCGGTTGCACGTACTTATGCTCTCTTTTCCCGCTCTGCCGACAAGTGCAATTATCTTTGCTGATACTCCCGGAGTCATCTTTATCTACAGGTGTGTTGGAATGGAACATACCTAGCTTATGTTCGAACAGATCCGCACCTACATCTACGGCCAGGGGTCCCGTTCTTCGGACGCTGGGGCCCGGCGGGCGGACGGCGGGTTCGTCGCGAGTGACGGACAGACTCGCTTTTTGATCGACGCTATTGACCCAAACTCGCCGCATCTCGACGATTGCTTCGACGACCCGGATAAGGCCGCTATCGGGACCCAGCACGTCGAGCGACAGTTCGACCTCGAACCTAACGAACTCCAAGCGCTGATCGACGACTACGAAGCCGCCGGGATCAGCCAGCGCGAGTTCATCGCAACACAGGGCTTTGTCACCGAATCGCTCGTCGAAGGTGCGTTCGATCAACTCCGAGACGAACTCGGTCCGGACGCACAGGCCGCTATTGACTCTGTCGAGGCGGAGCTCCGCGATGGGCTGCAAACGACGCAGTCTCTCTCTCAGGCCGGCGTCAACGCGTTCACCGAACCCACAGCGGAAAGCGGCTCCAGCAGCGGGTTCGACTATCACGACATACTACAGCATATTGGAACACCGCTCTTTGTTCTGGATCCGAACGGCGATATCCTTAGCTGGAACAGTTCGATCGAAAACCTCACCGGCGTCTCTGAAGCCGAAGCAAAGGAAATGGAGATGGCCAGCATGGCGTTCTATCCGGACGGCCGACGCGGACAGACGCTCGCTGACAAGGTTCTCGACGCCCCGGAGACGACCCACACGGAGTACGATGTGCCGAAAGTCGAGGACGAGGACTTCACGCTGTACCGCGACACGAGCGTAATGGCCGACCAGCATGGGAATGAACGTCATATCTCGTTCAGTGCTGCCCCGATTTACGATGACGACGGCGAACTCATCGCGGTCGTTGAAATGGTTCAGGACCGAACTGACGAGGCCAACCGTCACGAGGCTGTGACGAGCCTAGTCAATGAGGTTAAATCGACCATGGCTGCACTCAAGAACGGCCGCCTCGACGCCCGGGCGTCGTTCGACCGGACCGACGGCGGTGAGTACGTCGACGACCAACTGTACGGAGTCGTCGGCTCGCTCAACGATATGGCTGAACAGGTCGAGCAGTTAGCGGACCAGGTAGACGAGCAGGCACAGCAACTCGCAGTCACTATCGAGCAGGCGAATTCGTCCGCAGCGGACGTCGAGACCCGGGTAACCGAGCAGACGGACTCCCTCACGCAGGCGGCCGACAACATCCAGGACATCGGGGCCGGGATGGAGGAGGTCGCCGCGACGTCTAGCGAAGTGGCGTCAGCGGCCCAGCGCGCGAAGGCGGCCGCTGAGGACGGGTCGGACGCCGGTGAAGCTGTCATGGACGTTACCGACGGGCTTGCCGAGACGAGCGAAGACCTCGTGGACACCGTCACCGACCTTGACGACCAGATGGACGAGGTGAGCGAGATCGTCGAGATAATCGCCGACGTGGCGGAGCAGACGAATATGCTCGCGCTGAACGCCAACATCGAGGCGGCCAGAGCCGGCGAAAGCGGGAGCGGGTTCGCTGTCGTTGCCGACGAGGTCAAGACACTCGCCAACGAGACGGGCGAGTACGCCTCCGAGATTTCGACGAGCATTACGACGATTCAGAATCAGGCGACCGAGACGGCCGAAATGGTCGAGACCTCTCACGAACAGGTCGAGCGTGCGGAGTCCGAGATCGAAGACGCGCTGGATGCACTTGACCAGATTTCCGACGCCGTTGAGGAAGCGACACGGGGCATTCAGGAGGTTGCCGACGCCAACGACGACCAGGCGAGCGCTATCGAGAACGTGACTTCGATGGTCGAAGACGCACAGAACCACGCCCAAGAAGCTGAAACGGCAACGAAAGAGATCGTCAAGGCCACCGATAGACAGGAAGATGCGGTCACCGAACTGACCGACCGAGTCGGCGAACTCACCAACGCAGACTGAGGCTCGCGGCCGGTTCATCGCGGCGGGTGCCCAGCGACAACTGTTTCCCAATTGATGGGATACGACCGGGGCAAAATCCGCTGCAACCGGCCGGTATTCGACAACCGTCGTTGTACCGCTCGTCCGTTGACGGTAAACTTGTCTTTTTTACAGTTGGGTTCGACATCCGGATATGGGACTTGACGAGGACGCACTGGAGTACCACCGGAGCAAGCCGCCGGGGAAGATAGAGATTGCGACAACGAAGCCGACAAACACACAGCGGGACCTCTCGCTGGCGTACTCGCCTGGCGTGGCCGCGCCGTGTGAGGCGATCGACAAAGACCCCGAGAAGGCCTTCGAGTACACCGCGAAAGGGAACCTCGTTGGCGTCGTCTCCGACGGGTCCGCCGTGCTCGGTCTCGGTGACATCGGTCCGGAAGCCGGGAAGCCGGTCATGGAGGGGAAGGGCGTGCTGTTCAAGCGGTTTGCCGATATCGACGTGTTCGACGTGGAACTGGACACGGACAACGCCGAGGCGATGATACAGACGGTGGCGGCAATGGAGCCGACCTTCGGCGGTATCAACCTCGAAGATATCGCCGCCCCGGAGTGTTTCGAGGTCGAGCGCCGACTCAGCGAGAAACTCGACATTCCGGTGTTCCACGATGACCAACACGGGACCGCGATCATCTCCGGCGCGGCGCTGGTCAACGCGGCCGACATCGCCGACAAGGAACTGGAGGACCTGGAGGTCGTCTTCTCCGGGGCCGGAGCGTCCGCGATTGCATCCGCGAAGTTCTACGTCTCGCTGGGCGTCTCGAAGGACAACATCACGATGTGTGACTCCTCGGGCATCATCACCGAGGAACGAGCGACTCACGAAGAACTCAACCGATTCAAACAGGAGTTCGCCCGGGACATCCCAGAGGGCGACCTCGCCGACGCGATGGAGGGGGCAGACGTGTTCGTCGGGCTCTCTGTCGGTGGCATCGTCGACCAAGAGATGGTTCGGTCGATGGCCAGCGATCCCATCATCTTCGCGATGGCCAACCCGGACCCCGAAATCGCGTACGAGGACGCCAAGGCCGCCCGCGACGACACGGTTATCATGGCGACCGGCCGTTCAGACTATCCGAATCAGGTCAACAACGTCCTCGGGTTCCCGTTCATCTTCCGTGGCGCGCTCGATGTGCGGGCGACCGAAATCAACGAGGAGATGAAGGTGGCAGCGGCCCGCGCACTGGCCGATCTCGCAAGGCAGGACGTACCCGACGAGGTCGTCAAGGCCTACGGCGACCAGCCGCTGCAGTTCGGTCCCGACTACATCATTCCGAAACCACTGGACCCGCGGGTCCTGTTCGAGGTGACTCCCGCGGTCGCCGAAGCCGCCATCGAGAGCGGCGCAGCACGGACGGAAATCGATACGGAAGCCTACGTCGAAGAACTTGAAGCCCGGCTGGGCAAGTCCCGCGAGATGATGCGTGTCGTGCTCAATAAGGCCAAGAGCGACCCCCAGCGGGTCGTGCTCGCCGAGGGCCACGACGAGAAGATGATCCGCGCGGCCTACCAGCTGGTCGAACAGGGTATCGCCGAGCCAATACTCATCGGCGACGCCGACCGCATCGAGTCCACGCGCCGGAAGTTCGGCCTGGAGTTCGACCCCGTCGTCGTTGATCCCGAGACGGCCGACGTGGCCGACTACGCCGACCGGCTGTACGAACTCCGCCAGCGGAAAGGCATCACGCGCCGCGAGGCTGACGAACTCATTCGGGACGGGAACTACCTCGGCAGCGTGATGGTCGAGATGGGCGACGCCGACGCGATGCTGACCGGCCTCACCCACCACTACCCCTCCGCCCTGCGCCCGCCGCTGCAGGTCATCGGCACGGCCGACGACGCCGACTACGCGGCCGGGGTGTACATGCTGACGTTCAAGAACCGTGTCATCTTCTGTGCGGACACCACGGTCAATCAGGACCCCGACACGGACGTACTGGAGGAGGTCACCCGCCACACCGGGGAACTGGCCCGTCGGTTCAACGTCGAACCGCGCGCGGCGATGCTGTCGTACTCGAACTTCGGCAGCGTCGACACCAGCGGAACACAGAAGATCCGCCGAGCGGTGTCCCGTCTGCAGGACGACGACCGCGTGGACTTCCCGGTCGACGGCGAGATGCAGGCCGACACCGCCGTCGTCGAGGATATCCTGCAAGATACCTACGAGTTCTCCGAACTCGATGACCCCGCGAACGTCCTCGTGTTCCCCAACCTCGAAGCCGGGAACATCGGCTACAAACTTCTCCAGCGGCTGGGCGGCGCTGAGGCTATCGGCCCGATGCTCGTCGGCATGGACAAGCCGGTTCACGTCCTCCAGCGTGGCGACGAGGTCAAGGATATCGTGAACCTCGCGGGCGTTGCCGTCGTCGACGCACAGCAGGAGTAACGGGCGCGAGCGAAGCGAGCGTTTTTCGCCCACGTTTTTCGAGGAGTGGTGTGCGAGTGCTGCGAGCACACCCGACGCTAAAAAAGGTGGGAGCGACATCGTGAACCTTGCCGGCGTTGCCGTCGTCGACGCACAGCAAGAGTAACCGACATAGCCGTTTTTTCAGGTGTTTGCTGCGGAACGCGCAAAGCGCGCTTCGCGCTGAAACCAGTTCGAAAAACGCAGCGTTCTGGCCTGTCGCCGGAACGCGATGTCACGTACCGTCTCGCCGTCGACCGCGGGTCGGTGGGTGGACAAAGAGCGCATCGATGACCGCCACAGCGCCAGCGAGTGCGCCGCCAGCGATTGCCGCCTGAAGCGAGAGGCCCAGAACAACCGCGGCGGCGAGTGTGAAGACGAACACCGCGGGAATGACGGCGAGTACGAGGTCGTGCCGCGTCGGCGACTGACGCGGCAACAGTTGCTCGACGTACTGTCCGTTGAAACCGTCTGGTCCGTCAGTTCTGGTACTCAACGTAGCTCACCTCCCACTATATACTATCCCATTTCTAATATATAAAATTTGGTCTGTGTGACGTTGCCCGAACGTACGTGATAACAGGTGCAACTATTTTCATAACTTATGGAGATTATTAGCTGTGAAAGACGACTGACGGAGAGCCTTGTATCCCCCCGCTACAAGTAGTTCTATCTGTATTCAGGTATTCTCTCAGAACCGCAGTCGTATGTGATATTTCAAGCACGACAGCCGTGTGCTGAGTAAGACGCTACAACAGCTACGTGCCACTGCTGGCAGTAATGCGAAAGAAGGCGATGTCGCCGGTCGGCAGTTGCCGGCCGGGTCCCGTTAGTCCGACGCCCCGCCACGCTCTGCGCGTGACGGTGGCGGGACACGTTCGTTTACCGTCGGCGCGTCAGGGAGAACACACCGGTCCGGCTCGCCGTTGACGTGTGCGTACTGGTCGGGGGCGTTCGCCAGCGGATGGGCGGGATTACGGTCGCCGGAAATCCGTGCGGCACGGACCTCGCCGAACCCGTTGATTCGCGCCTGAATCCCACGCCAGTGCAGCCCTGTCGCCGACGGAACCGACACAGAGTGTGGCGGGTCGTAGGCGGAGCCGTGGGAGGCTAGCACCTCGGCGTTCACGTTCTCGGCGAGCTGGTCATGGTCGATGAGTAAGCCGACGCGGGCGTTGGGCGGGGCCCGTCTCGCAAGCACGTCGAGTCCCAGATGGAGCGCCCGGTACTCCGCGACGTTGTTGTCGGGGCAGGTGTCCGGGACTGAGAGCCTGACAACGCGCTCACCGTCGAGGGTTTCGACGACGACACCCAGCCCACCCGTCGGGCTGTCCGACTCGCTGCCGGGCGATGTCGTGCCGTTGTGGGGTCTGAACGACCCGTCTGTGGCGATGTAGAAGTCTCGATGGTGACTCCGCGGTGGATGCGCGATATGCGGCGTCGGTGATTCATCGAACAGGTCTCGAAGTGACGGCCGGCCGTAAGCGGCCATAGTTTCTATTGGGTAAGCAGGGTTTTAAATATATTCCCTCGACGGGGTTCTCGTCCCGGTACAGCGGTTTGAACGGGCTACTGGGCAGCCTACCGCTCATTTCAGGCCCCCCATATCGAACCTGTTAGCGGGTGAGAAAGAGTTATATCGGTGTAGAACAATGTTACCAATACACATGACCCCAACGAAAATTCGTGAACGACTCGAAGAGTCAGAGGACCGGGTCGACACAGAGCTGTTCGTCAGCGCGTTAGAGTACGTCCGAGACGACGGTCGCCCGCGTCGCTAACCGTATTTTTTATCGTGGCTAGCGGATAGCGTACTGGGCATAGCGATGGTGAGCGGCGAGACTAGCGGATCTGAGCGATATCTGTCGAGCTACCGCGGCTGACCTGCTCAGTCGTCGGTGAGTTGCCAGCCGTCGTCGACCGATTCGACGACGCCCCGCCGCTCCATCTCGGTCGTGACCTCACCCAGTCGGTTCGGCTGTGCGATCTCTAGATTCGTGCGGCTAACGCCGTGGTACTCCCGCAGCAGACGGCGGATATCGTCCTCGGTGTGGGTCTGCTGGCCGCTCTTGTCCATCACACCCGCGACGAGTTCGACCATGTCCTCGACGAAGTTCCAGGGGTAGACGACCCAGGTCCACTCGTCGAGGGACTCGCCGACGAACTCCGGTTCGTGGTCGCTGGTCTGGAGTAACTGGAGCGTCGCCGTCCGGACACTGCTTGGGTTTCGGTCACGCACGCATTCGGCGGCCGTTTCGATGGACTGGCCGGTGTCGGCGATGTCGTCGACAACCAGCACGTCCTTCCCCTCGACCGCGCCGTCGGCCAGCGGATATTTCACCTGTGCCTCCTCGCCTTTCGCCGCGGTCCCGACGTAGTGTTCGACTTTCAGGCTCGCCAGGTCGTCCAGCCCGAGGAAGTCACAGAGACAGCGCCCGCCGAACCAGCCGCCCCGTGCCAGCGCGACGACCACGTCGGGCTCGAACTCGGCGGCTTTCACGTCGTTGGCCACGTCTCGACAGAGGCCGTAGATGTACTCCCAGTCGGTGATGGTACACGAGAACTCGTCCGGTAGCTCGCCCATACGAGATGGCGTGTGTGGCCGGACTTAACCGTTGCATATTCCGCATCAGTTGCCGAGCACGGTCGAACCGCTACGCGCCCGGGTCGCCTTTCCGGAACTCCCGGAGGAGGACCGTCGCGTAGCTTCCCTTTGGCAGCGAGAACGAGAACGTCAGGTCGGCGCCGTCACGTTCCACTCCCAAGTCCGTCCGGAGCAGGATGGCCCGCCGCGTCCCGTCGCTGTCGAACGCTCCGGGAAGGTCAAAGTCGCTCTGTTCAAGGCCCACGTCGTCAAGGACTTCACGGGCGATATCGCCCGGTTCACCACTGCCTAGCTCGGTTTCGGTCCCGACCAGTGGTGCGGTGACAAACGCCCTCCCGCGCTCGCAGTGGCGCTCGACGGTCGACAGCCGCTTCGCCGTGACCTGCTGGGTGCGGTCGGCGTCCGGAATCGGGAAGTCCTCGGGCGCGTCGCTGTCCCGGAAACAGACCACATCGCCCTCGACGGGGCGGTCGAACGGCAGTCCCCGTTCCAGCCGCTCCGACAGGATGCGGTTGAAGACGTAGGACTGGGCGGCGTTGACGAACAACGACTGGAGGTTCGACGGCAGCGCCTCCAGTGCCTCGCGGAAGTCCGCCGGCTCGTCGGCCCCGTTCTCGACCAGTCGATGACAGATGGAGCGCTCATAGCCCAGCGCGCCGGGCAGCCTGTCCAGCGCGCCGGCCCAGTCGTGGGTTTCGTCGACGTATGCTCGCGCCACCTGCGTCGACTCCGGTTCACGCTCGTTCGGGTTTCCTACGTAGGCGAGGACCGCATCCTTCCACTCGCCGCGGGCAATGGCCAGCCCGACTTCGTGGGTGACCGGTCGGCGCGACCCGAATCGCTGCTGGCCGAAGTAGTTGGGCACACCGACCGTCGTGTCGCCGTCAGGCAGCGTGGCGTCGCTGGACCGGGCTTCGCTCGCCACTGAGTCGTCCCCGTTGGCGAACGCCCGGAGGTCCGCTACGACGCTGGCGGCGTTATCTGTGTTCTCGGTGTCCCGGACGACTATCTCGAAGGCGTTGCCCGCCAAGTCGCCGAAGAGGATCGGGCGGCCAGCGCGACCGATGACCTCGATGTCCGTGCCGCCGATTTCCGGCAGGTCCCCGGCTGCGACCCCTTTCACTGAGAATAGCTGTGTCGTGACCGCGCGCTTGTCTTTCGTCCCCGCCCACGACACCCGCTCGCGGGAGATACCTAATCGGTCGGAGAGCTTGCTGGCGAAGTCGTTGGTCTCCCAGTTGCGCAGTTCCGCCCGGAAGACGAGATGCGGGTACGCCCCGGTGTTGGCGTCGATCGGTTCAGTGTCGAACGCTTCCAGTTCCCGAACGCGGAAATCTGCGGGCGACGACCGGATGCGGCCGCCCACCCCGTCGGCGTCGCTGACGTAGTACTCCATACCGACCGCCTGCTCGATTGGGTGGGCCGCTTGCATTGGTCGACTGTTCGCGGCTCGGCGCTTATGATTGGCGCTTGCGGACTCGGTGTGGGTCCATCTCTCAGTCGATACCTAGTGTTATCACGGGACATACTCTATCTAGCACAGGTCGTGGCTATGCGGGCGACCGGAGAGCACGACGATGCCAAAGCTAGCATGTGAGAGTTGCGGACGAGAGATTACGTTCGACAGGGACGGCCAGGAGGGCCGCGCACCGATGCGGTACTGCCCGCGCTGTGGCGAGGAGTTCCCGCCACGCGAGGAGTGGTAGGCCGGCACAGCGGTTCATTCGTATGCCTCGAACTCCCGGCCGAAGACGATGAAGTAAACGACACCGACAAGGCCGACCACCGTTGCGACGCCGAAGGCAAGTTCTGGGCCGGCCTGTATGACGACATCGCCGATAGCCACTGCCCACTCGCTGCCGTAGAGCCAGCCACCGAGCGCAGCGCTGGGGATGACAAGCGTGTTCCGAAGCAGGTAGTACGTCCCGGTGACGCGGCCGCCAGCGTCCTGTTCTGCTGGGCCGACGATGAGCGCCTTGTGAGCGGGCAGGCCGGCAAAGCGCAGGCCAGAAAACGCGAACAGCAGCACCAGCACCCACTGGTTGCCCGGCGCGAAGATGAGCAGGAGCGGGAAGACGGCGTAAACGAGAAAACCGAGTGCGACAGCGGGCTTGAGACCGGCCCACTCGGTGAGTTTTGCCACGGGAGCCATCGAAAGGATGGCGACGACCATCTCGACGCCGAGCAGCACGCCAAAGAAGGCATCAGGCCGCAGTTGCACGCCGAAGCCGGTGAACCCGACGGAGAGGAACTCGGTGACGACGATGACGAAGAAGACGTACACCATGCCGTTGGCAAAGCGGACGAGCGTATCGGCGACCAGAAGGGGGCGGAGCGTCGCCGGCATCGTCCGCAGGTCGGCGAGTATCTGGTCGACACCTTCGAAGGATTTCCCGAGCGTGTCCTCGCTGGCGTCATAGAGGAAGTGCTGGGCGACGGTGGCGACGAGACCACAGGCCAGCGCAACCAACAGCACGCGCTGGAAGCCATCAACGAAGGTCGCAGTCGTCGCGAGCAGCGCCGCGGCGGCCAAGGGCCCGAGCAGGAAGCCAATGCGGCGGAACATCTCCGTGCTGGCAAATCCCATCGCCAGTCGCTCCGGCGGGACGCTCTGCTTGACGATGGCGAAGGTCGCGCCCAGCCCGAAGGACTTCCAGGCCTGCGCGAGAAAGAGGCCGACGAAGACGAGCGTCCAGGCCGGTAGCGTCGTCGCGCCGAGCGTGATATCGCCGATGACCGAAGCGAGATACCAAATGCCGAAGCCGACCGTCGCCAGCGTCGCGAAGACCGTCAGCGCCAGCCGCGAGCCGATGCGGTCCGACACTGCGCCCCCGGGATAGGGGTACACCGCGCTGATGAGGTTCCCGACACTCCCGTACAGGCCGATGACGCCGGCACTGGCTCCAAGAATCCGCATATACTCGGGTATGTACCGGCTCGTCATCTGGAACGCAAGGCTGAACGCCAGCATGGATAGCGACAGGACGAGCACGTCCCGCTCCAGCGCGAAGAACTGTCGGAAAGAATCGAGCAGGTCTACGTCCTCGTCAGTCCCTGTCTCAGTTGCCATTGTCGGAGTGCAGTTTCCCCAACAACTTAACGCTCGAAGAAGGGGCAAGTAGCCCTCGCTGTCCCACCGGAGGACAGCCCTGCTCAGTACGGCAAGACGAACAGCACGACAGCCAGGAACGGCGTGAGCGCGAGCAACATCGCGATGGCGTAGCCGAACATCTCACGGGCCTTGATGCGGGTGATGGCGAGCAACGGCAGCGCCCAGAAAGGGTTCAGGAGGTTCGTGTGAGCGTCACCAACGGCGTATGCCATCGTCGCCTGCCCGGCCGGGACGCCGAGGTTCTGCGCGGCTTCGAGAACCGGTGGTCCGAGGATTATCCACTCGCCGCCGCCAGACGGTGCGAAGATGTTGACCGTTGCGCCAGTGAGCCAGGCGATGACCGGGAACGTCTGGGTCGTCGAAACCGAGATAAGCGCGTTGGCCATTAACTGTGCCAGCCCGGAGGTTGCCATCATCCCCTGAATTCCGGCAAAGAACGGAAAGAGCAGCACGATGCCCGACGCGGCGGTCGCCGCCTCGCCGAACTTCTCTCTATAGGTCTGTGGGTCCATGTAGATGAAGATGCCAATCGTCAGAAAGCCGAAGTTGACGATGTTCAGTCCGAGTGCGTCGATACCGGACTCGATGAACTGTGAGGCGACCAGCGCGATGCCGGTCAATCCAATAATCCCGCCGAGAACGCGACTGTGGTTGAGGCGCTCGGCTGGGACCGGATTGGTGGTGGCAGTTGCTTCCACGCCGCCGTCACTCGCAGACTCGAACAGGTCGTCTTCGGGGATGTAGTGGGTGATGCCCCGCGCCTGATCTCCGGTCGGCGTGATGACGTAGAGGACGACGAGTGCGTAGGCTATCGACAGGCCGGTCAGAATGAGGCCGTAGGGGTGGAAGATGGTCTCCGAGGCTGAGACAACGACATCGATGACGCCCTGCTGGATGAACTCGTTGCCGTCCGTCGCGAGCAGGAGCGGCGCGGACCCGGACAGCCCCCAGTGCCAGGTGAGGCCGAGGCCGAGATAGCCCGCGACACAGAGGACCGGATAGTGGACATCGATGCCGTTCTCGTGGGCGGTTTTGCCCATCTCCCGGGCGAAGATCGCGCCGAGGATGAGGCTCAGTCCCCAGTGCACCCAGCCAAGCAGCATCGTCAACAGACCGACGAGGACGACCGCCTGCTTTCCGGTGCTGGGTATCTCTGTCAGCCGGCGGATACCGGCGTTGACACGCGGATGGTACGCGACGACGAAGCCCGTCATCAGGATGAGGACCATCTGCATTGAGAACGTCAGGAAGGCCCAGAAACCGTCATACCAGAACTGGACCATCTCGATTGGCCCGGATCCAGTGAGGCCGACGCCGGCCAGAAATACGACGTAGCTGAGGATGAGCGCGAACAGGAACGGGCTGGGCATCCACCGTTCCACCCACGCAGAGAGTCGGTAGCCGATACGTTCGAGAGCGGTTTCACCTGCGTTACCAGCTGACATACTGTTGCCACCTCCTCGCGAATATATCATAAAAGTTTGCTACTATTCTGTCAGTTCCGTGCGGATCACCGTTGCACAGCCGTGGTCCTGTGACGCGATTCCGACGACCGGACCACCCCTGACAGATGATTTTATTTCGTGGGCACAGCAAGCCAGAGTATGTCATACAATGTCGTCGTCTCTGACACCAAAGTGATGGATGAAGAGACACGGGCGGCAGTGCTGGACGCGGTTGACGCGACTGTCGAAACGATAGCGGCGAAAAAGCCGGCGGCCGTCGCACGCGCAGTGGACGATGCAGACGCATTGATCGTCGACGCCGGCACGCAGGTCACGGCCGAGGTCGTCGACGCCGCCGACTCGCTCAAAGTGGTGGGCCGAGCCGGCATCGGCATGGACAACATCGACGTCCGGGCGGCAGTCGAGGCTGGCGTGACGGTCGTCAACGTCCCGGACTATTCTATCGAGGAAGTATCGACCCACACGTTCGCACTCATGCTCGCTTGCCTGCGGAAGATACCCACGTTTGACCGCTCGGTCAAGCGTGGCGAGTGGGAGTGGGGAGCCGGGCAGCCGATACATCGCCTCGCCGGCAGCACCGTCGGTCTCGTCGCCTTCGGCAAGCTCGCCAGCCGGTTCGCCGCGAAGCTTCGTGGGTTCGATGTCGACGTTATCGCCTACGACCCGTACGCGCCCGAGTACCGGATGGGAGACCTCGACGTTGAGTCGGTCACCTTCGAGACGCTGCTGAACGATTCCGATATCGTCTCGCTACACGCTCCGCTGACCGACGAGACGCGCAGGATGATCGACGCGGACGCGCTCGACCGAATGCGCGACGACGCGCTGCTCGTGAACACGGCCAGGGGCGGGCTCGTCGACGAAACTGCGCTGTACGACACGCTCGTCGGCGGCGACCTCGGCGGAGCCGGACTGGACGTGCGCGAGACAGAACCACCGGGAGAATCGCCGCTACACGACCTCGACAGCGTCGTATGTAGTCCCCACGTCGCGTGGTATTCCGAAGAGTCCCGGGTCGAACTGACACAGACGGTGGCCGAAGACGTCATCCGGGTACTCCGGGGCGAGGAGCCCGAGAACCCTATTGACCCCGAGACCAGCTGGTTCTGATGGGCTCGGCGAACGAGACAGCTCAGGTGTCAGCAGCGTCAAGAAGTTCGATTGCGAGGTCAGCAGCTTCGACCGCCGACTCACCGAAAACGTAGGTTATCGGCTCGATGCCGAACGCGCCGCCGTGGTAGATGACACGGGGGACATCGCCGCGTTCGCGGAAGGCCGCTTCGAGCCGTTCGTCCCGGTCCTCATAGCCGGCGTCGAACTCCAGCGGCTCGATACCCCGTTCTTGGGCAGCATCGAGAACTGCCTCGTCGGTCGTCAGATTGAGCGCCGCTCGGCGCGAGGGATCGACCGCTATCGCGGCCAGTATCGTCCGCGCGACGTGTTCCGACGCGCCGAACTCGGGGTTCGACGGGACGTTGACCCGCCCCCGAAGGTCGTGAATCCGGCCGGGGACTGCTGCCACGTCGAGTGCGTCTTCGGCGTCCGGCAGCGCCATGCCGACGTTCATTCCCACATTCGGGATGGCATCGGCGACGAAGCCGCTGTCGGCCAGCAGTCGCGTCGCTCGTCGGACCGACGACAGGACAGTCCGTTCCGCCTGCACCGCGGTGTCTGTCCCCCGCACACAGAGATCACAGCCCATCCCCTGCAGCGCCGGCATTTCCTCCTCATGGACCGCACAGATGGGCCCCCGGTCCTCGAACTCCTGTACCAGAGCGAGTAGCTCGCCCAGCACCGCGTACTCGTCCATCTCACCCGCGGCGAGCCCGTCGGCGATCCGCTCGATGGTCTGTTGCATCCGGGTGTCCTCCCGGAATCGCTCCTCGATGGTGACCGAACCGCTGCCGTATTTGCTCACTGCGGCCTGTGTCACGCCGAGCTGGTCGGCGATTTCCTGCTGGGTCCATCCCTTCTCGTCGAGTTTCGTGGCAAGCATCGCCCGGGCCGTCGGAAGGAACCGCTCGACCACGATTTCGCTCGGTAACTGCAGTGTCATTGCCAGGAGTGAGGGACGTAGTTCGCTTAGCAGTTGGGACTACCAACGTTGTCGGTCGACTGCGTAGCTGTGACTGCCGGTAGCAAAAAGGCCCCGAGACGCTCAGATCACACAGCTCACTGCATGCGCTACTCATTCACGCATATACAACTTAGTTGTATTAGCAGGATATAATACGTCGGAGTTTGTTGTATTGGCTACCAATGGCATTCAGTGACCACCTGCTCGATATCGGTGAGGACATCTGGGACGCACAGAAGGACCACCCGTTTGTCCGCGAACTGGCCGACGGGACGCTCGACGAGGCGGCGTTCAAACACTGGGTGAAACAGGACTACCGGTACCTGCAGGACTACGCGCGGTTGTTCGCGCTCGCCGGGGCGACGGCCGGCGACGAGTCGACGATGACGCATCTGCTCGGGGTCGCCCATCAGGTGCTCGACACCGAGATGGACCTCCATCGGGAGTTCGCGTCGAACTACGGCATCTCGCGGCGCGAACTGGAGGAAACCGAGAAGGCCCCGACCTGTCTCGCGTACACGAACTTCCTCGTTCGGACAGCCTACGAGGGGCACGAGGCGGAGATTGCCGCCGCGCTGTACCCCTGTATGCAGGGCTATCTCGACGTGGCTGAACACATGGCCGACCTGGCCGACGACGAGCACCGGTACACGCCGTTCATTGAGATGTACACCAGCGACGACTTCCGCGAGGCGACGGGCTGGTGTCGGGCGTACGTCGACCGCTGTGGCGAGCGGTATCCCGGCCAACACGACATCATGGAAGACGCGTTCCGCACGAGCGCGAAACTCGAACACCGGTTCTGGGAGATGGCCTACACGCAGGAGGGGTGGGAGCTATGACGACGGCCGAAACATACTCTGCGTACGCCGAGCGAACCGATGATCCCCGGTTCACCGACTGGCTTCGGGAGCAGAGTCAGCCAAACTGGGACGCCGCTGTCGAACACCGGTTTGTCGAGGAACTCGGTGCCGGCACGCTCGACGAAGACGCGTTCGCCGAGTATCTGGTACAGGACTACGCGTTCGTCGACGAACTCGTCGGCACGTTCGGCCATGCGGTCGGCCAGGCGCCGGATATGGCCGCCAAACGACAGTTTGTCGAGTTCCTCGATACTGTGACCGACGAGGAAGACGACTACTTTGAGCGGTCTTTCGCCGCGCTGGGCGTCGCCGATTCGCGCTGGCAAAACCCAGAGCCGACGGATTCGACGGCGGCGTTCATCGACCTGCTGGGTCGTGCCGCACGAGAAGGCGGGTATGCCGAGACGCTGGCCGTCCTCGTCCCGGCAGAGTGGATATACGAGTCGTGGGCGACGGCGGTCGCCACGGACTACGGTGACCCGGACAGCAACGGCCTTCCCAGCGCGGGGATGGGCCTGCCGTTCTACTTCGCCGAGTGGGTGGACCTCCACGCCGTCGAGTCCTTCGTCGCGTTCGTCGACTGGCTCCGTGGCGAACTCGACGCCGCCGGGCCGACACTTTCGCCCCGCCAGGAAGCCCGCGTCGCGTCGCTGTTCGACCGCACGGTCACGCTCGAACGACAGTTCTTCGAGACGGCCTACGAGAAGCCCCAAGCAACAGTTGACAGCGAGGTGAGCCCGTAGATGGCTTCTTCGGCTGTGGTCCTCGGCCTGACCGCGGCGACCGTACTCGTGTTCACCGGCATTGGCCTCTTCGCCGCCCGCGGTCGTATCGACTCGGTGGAGACATACATCTCTGCCCGCGACTCGGCCGGCAGCGGGACCCTCGCCGCGACGGTCATCGCGTCGATGATGGGGGTCTGGATCCTCCTCAGTCCGGCTGAGGCCGGTGCCGCCTTCGGCGGGCTGCCCGCCGTGCTGGGCTACGCCATCGGCAGTGCGATTCCGCTCCTTCTCTTTATTCCCGTCGGCGCTCGCATCCGCGAGGTGATGCCCGCGGGCCATTCGCTGACGGAGTTCGCCTACGCCCGCTTTGGCTCCGGGATGTACCTGCTCGTCCTGCTGGTCTCGGTGTTTTATATGTTCATCTTCCTCGCCGCAGAAATGACCGGCATCGCCGGTGCGCTCGCGCTCGTCGCAGATGTACCGCTCTGGCAAACCTCGCTACTCATCGGCAGCTTCGTCCTCGTCTACACGACCTACGGCGGTCTGCTTGCCAGCATCGTCACTGACACCGTCCAGACGCTGGTCATCCTCCCGCTTCTGGCCGTCGGCTTCGGCGGGGCGCTTCTCTCGCTTGGTGGCACGAGCGAATTCCACGCGACGGTGGTCTCGGCTGACCCGACACTGCTCGACCCGACGTTCGGTCCCGGCCTGGAGTTCGGGCTGTACGTGGCCTTCGCTCTGCTGGGCGCGAACATGCTGAATCAGGGCGTCTGGCAACGGGTGTACGCCGCCGACGGCGAGGGAGCCTTGCGGCGTGGGATGGGAATTGCCGCCCTCGTCGTCGTCCCGATGCTCCTGCTGTCGGGGCTGTTCGGTATCGCCGCCACGGGGCTGGGACTCACTGAGTCTGGGTCCGCAAGCATCGCCTTCTTCCTCGTGCTCGCGGAGGCGTTCCCGACATGGGTGACCCTCGCCGTTGTCGTCCTCGCTGTCCTGCTGGTGATGAGCTCGGCCGATACGATGTTCAACGCCATCGCCAGCGTCGTCACCGCCGACCTCGCTCGACTCCTAGACGACCCCGACCAGCGGACCCTGTGGCTCGGTGGCCGCGGGCTGACGGTCGCTGTTGCGCTCGCCGCGATGTTCATCGGTGCGCAGGGGTACAGCGTCCTCCAGTTGTTCCTGACGGCAGACCTGCTGGCCGCCGGCGTCTTCGTCCCGTTCCTGGCCGGCCTCTACACCGAGCGACTCACTGGTCCGGGCGCGGTGGTCTCGGGTATTGCGGGGCTACTCGTCGGGTTCATCTACTTCCCATCACTCCGCGGCCTCGTCGCCGCCATACCGGGCGTCGGGAGTATGCTGCCAGCGCCGTCGTTCCTGCTCGCCTTTGCCGGCGCGACCCTCGTCTCGGCCGCTCTCACCGTCGCGGCGACCGTTCTCGGTGGAGCCGACGCCGACCTCGACAGCCTCGGGCGGGAGGTCCGAGCGCTCGACGAGCCGGTGGCTGACGGGGGGTCCGAGCAATGACGCCGTCAGCCATCGTCGCTCTGGCCGCGCTCGGGTCGACGGCGTTCGCGGCACTGGCCTGGGGGTCGATTCTGCTCGTGCTCGCCGTCTTCCTCGCTGTCGGCTGGCTAGTCTTGACCGAGTAGTCGACTGCCGTGAGAGTCTGAGCATAATACGGTTCGCGGTAACAAGACACATACTTATCATGATGGGTGTGGAACATCGCATATGCAGACCTTCGTGCTCGCGACGAACTCCGAGACAGTCAGCCAGACACTGTGTTCGTACCTCGAAGGCGTCCTCAACCCGGAAGACAGTGTGTACGCGGTCAACTCACAGCCGGGTGGAGACAGGACACCACCGGACGCGGTCGCCGATGGGAAGGCCGCACTAAACGTCGTCTCGGACCGACTGGGCGATCAAGTGTCTGTCGAAACCTATCAGATAATCCGGGGAAACAGCCCGGCTGAGGATATCTTCGATATCGCCGAGGAGGTCGATGCCGACGAACTTGTTATCGGTGTTCGCAAGCGGAGCCAGACCGACCGGCTCATCTTCGGCAGCGTCGCCCAAGATATCATGCGGCAGTCCGACTACCCGATGCGGGTCGTGCCGCGGGACTGAGCCGCAACTAGTCGGGGACAGCCGACCGCAGAGAAAGAGACGACCGAGACAGCCCGGTTATTCGGCCGACTCGTAGTCGTCGAAGGCGTCGATTTCGACGCCCTCGTCGGTGATTTCCGCGAGCACGACGCCGTTTCCGGACCCGGTGTCACGCTCGGCTGCGGCGTTGACCGCACGGATCGCCAGGTCACGGGCCTCGGAGAGGCTCATATCGTGGTCGTACTGCCCTTCGATGGTCCCCGTCGCGACCATCGTCCCGGAGCCGGTGACGGTGTAGTCGTCTTCGAGCACGCCGCCAGCGGGGTCGACGCTGTAGACATGGCTCCCCTCTTCGTCGACGCCGCCGACGATGGGGTTGATAGCGAAGTACGGGCCGCCGCGGGCGAAGTTGCCCGCCAGTGTCGCCAGCGCGTGAATCGAGAGCGGTTCGTCGCGGCGGACCTCGTAGAGGTCGGCCTCGGCGCGCAGCGAGCGGATGAACGACTGCGCCCCGCCGACACTGCCGACCAGCGTCATCGCGGCCGTCGGGTGAATCTGCTCGACCTTCTGGACCTGCTTGTTCGAAACGAAGCGGCCACCGAGAGAGGCGCGCCGGTCCGTCGCGATGATGACGCCGTTCTCCGTCGAGAGGCCGACAGTCGTCGTGCCGGTCTTGACGACGTTCTCCTCGTCGCGGCCGCCGTCCTCGTTCGGCAGTGTGCCGACTTCGGGTTGGTAGGCGTCAGTCAGTCGGTTCTCAGGGTCGTACATTATTCCTCACCTCCGAGTTCGAACTCTTCAAGCCGCTCGGCGATGTCGTCCTCGGCGAGCTTTTCGAACTGTTCGCTTTCCACATCGATGGTGGCGATGTCGACACCAGTCGCGTCGAGGCCGTCCTCGTTGACCGAGGCCAGCGCCCGGAGCGCGAGTTCGATGCCGCCTTCGAGGTCCATCTCCTCGGCGTACTCGTCTTCGAGGAACGACTGAATGTCCTCGCGGGAGCCGCCGATGGCGACAGCCTGCCACTCGTAGGGCGTCCCCGAGGGGTCTGTCTCGAAGAGGCGCGGTTCGCCGTCCTCGATACCGGCGACCAGCAGTGCGACACCGAACGGGCGTGCGCCGCCGGTCTGAGTGTACTGCTGGATGTAATCCGTGATCTCCTTGGTCAGGGACTCGACGGAGGCCGGCTCGTCGTAGCGTAGGCGGTTGACCTGTGACTGCCGGCGCGCCACGTCGATAAGCTGGCGTGCGTCGGCCACGTGACCCGCGCTAGCGACACCGACATGGGAGTCGATCTCGTGGATCTTCTCGATGCTGTCGCGCTCGATGAGCGGCGACCGGGCGTGGCGGTCGGCGGCGATAACCACGCCATCCTTGGTGCGAACTCCCACGCTGGCGGTTCCGCGCTTGACAGCTTCTCGTGCGTACTCGACCTGATAGAGGCGTCCGTCCGGGGAGAAGATGGTAATCCCACGGTCGTAGGCCTGTTGTTCGTTTCCTTGCATAATGTATCGTGTTGTTGTTCACCTGAGGTTAGGGTTGCTCTTATATAACCGTATCGCGGGCCGCTGCCCTCAGAACAGCGGCAGGTCGCCGGTGACGCGGTCCACCAGCTCGTCCTCGGCGGGGCCGACGGCGAGTGCCGTAACAGTCCCCGGATCGAGCTGTGTGTGGCCGGCGTCCCGGACGACCGCATGCGGCAGGCCTTCGCGCTCGGCCACGTCCGCGAGTTCGAACAGCTCGGACTCGCTGGTGGCCTTCAGGACGACTTTCTTCTGCCCCGCGCCCTTCCAGGCTTTGCGGGGCTTCGGGCCGGCGTCCTCGTAAGCCGACAGCGAGGCGTGGGCAACCTGGGCGGCGAGTTTGCCCTCGCCCATACCGATGTCGGCCCGCGCGACGATAGCCTGCTTCATACGATTACATGGCCACCCGTACTTAAACTCCCGTCGGACTCCCTCCACGGTTGCACATACCATAGAGTACATACGCCGTGGCCGAGCACACCCCGGAGATGCCCTCCACCATCCGAACGTTTCTCCTGCGACCGGGCGCGTTCTTCGAGCAACGACGCGGCCAGCTAAACGGATTCCGTGGCGGTGGCCTCGCTCTCGGCATCGCCTTCGCCGTCACAGTCGTTCTCGGCATCGCGCTCCGACTGTTCGCTGCGCAGTTCACCGGCACTGTCGAGAGAGACAATCCCGCACGACCCCCGGAGCAGATGTGCGAAGACGGCGGTGTCGGCGGAATAACCGTTTCCGGCTGTGACGAACCGGCGACGAAAACTGTCGAAGTCGGGTCGCTTATCTGGGACGCTGCGACTGAGATCCTTCCGGGGCTGTTTATCGGCTTTATCATCGTCTGGGTCGGATTGATGCTCGGTCTATATCTCGGTGCGAAGATAGCCGGTGGCTCCGGCCGGTTCGGCGAGACAGCGGAGATCACCGCCTGGGGACTGCTCCCGTCCGTTGTTGGCGTTGCCGCCGGCGGTGCTGCACTCGTCTTCTTCGCTGCCAGCTCCGACCTCGCCGCGTCTTCGCCGGAGATGTTCCTCGAACAGGTGCAGAGCCTACAAAACGGCCTCTCCGGGCTTGTGTTTCTCACAATACAGATCGGTACTGCAGCCTGGCAGGCGTACGTCTGGGCCGGCGGCCTCCGGGTCGTCCACGAGATCAGCAGGTACGCGGCGGTCGCCATCGCTGTTATCGCCGCGACGCTCCCCGTGATAGCCGCCTAACACTGTCGGCTGACGCCCGTCAAAAACTCCGCCACCGCGAATATCTTCAAACGGGGACAGCCAGCAGCACGAGAATCGGGGAGTTTAGGCTTCCGGCCGCACACGCCATTCTCATGATACTCTCAGATGCGGATATTCTCCGACGGCTGGAGCAGGGTGACCTTGTCGTCGAACCGCTCGACGACCCGGATATCCAGATTCAGCCCGCCAGCGTCGACCTCCGCCTCGGGCATGAGTTCTTGGAGTTCCAGCACGCCAACATCCCCTGTATCCACCCGAACTCCGAGGACGAAGTCGCCGACTACGTTGAGGAAACCGTCATCGAGGAAGGTGGGGAGTTCATTCTTCATCCCGGCGACTTCGTGCTGGGGACCACTCATGAGCGCGTCGCTATCCCTGACGACCTCATCGCCCACGTTGAAGGACGCTCATCGCTGGGCCGACTGGCGATTGTGGTACACGCGACGGCCGGCCTGTGTGACCCCGGGTACGAGGGCCAGATCACGCTCGAACTGTCGAACCTCGGCACTGCGCCTGTCGCGCTCACGCCCGGAATGCGAATATCGCAGCTCACCTTCACGGAGCTCAAGACACCTGCTGACCGTCCATACGGGGCCGAGCGTGGCTCGAAATACCAGGGACAGTCCGGGCCGCAGGCAAGCAAGATACAGGGAGATCGCGAGTTCGGAGGCGATCAGTGATGCCCGCAATGCGCGGCAGCACAATATCGGTGAGAAACGAGGTCGAGTTCGGAGGCGACCAATGAGCGGACCGCGAGCGCTGCGAGCGGGCCCTGCGTCTCGGCTACTAACGAGTGAGTTCGGAGGCGACCAATAGATGCAGTTCATCGAGGAAATCGTCGTCGATGACTTCCTGCCGACGTTTCGGTCGTTGCTGGCCGACGCCCTCAGAGAGCGCGGGCTGACACAGTCGGAAGTCGCTGACCTGCTGGGAATCAGCCAGAGCGCGGTGTCGAAGTACGTCCACGGCGACGTGGCGCGCCACGACGACCTGCTGGCCCACCGCGGGCTGGAGGAACTGGTCGAGCGACTGGCTGACGGGCTGGCCGATGGGGATATGAGTTCTGTTCAAGCGCTGGTCGAAACGGAAGTGTTCATCCGCGAACTCGAACAGGGCGGCGTCCTCGCACAGTTACACGAGGGTGCGGTTCCGGAGCTGGGCGACTACGACGACGAGTTCGCCGTTCACGACCCGGACTCACAGCTCCGATCAGCCGAACGGACGCTCGCATCGGTACGGCGCGGACTCAGCGTGCTGGAAAATACCAGCGGGTTCGCGACGCTTATCCCGGCAGTGGGGTCGAACCTCGTCCAGTGTCTCCCCGAGGCCGACAGTATCGAGGACGTGGCCGCCGTTCCGGGGCGGATTCTCGACGTGAAAGGACGGGCAACGATTCCGGCGGACCCGGAGTTCGGCGTCAGCGAGCACGTCGCGTCGCTGTTGCTGGCGGCACGGGCCGCCGGAACCGACGCCCGCTCGGTGTTGAACGTCCGGTACGACGACGGCGTCGTGACCGCGCTCCGAGATGCGGGCCTGACTGTGGTCGAGTTCGATGCCGAGGAGAGCGTCGAGCCGGCTGTCGCGGCCGCCCTGACTGACGACCCAGCTGTCGACGTGCTCTATCACACCGGCGCAATGGGGATTGAGCCGGTGGTGTACCTGCTCGGCGACGACGCTGTGGCGGTCGCTGAAACGGCGCGCGAAATCCTGTGACGGACGCGCAATCGTTCTACGGCCGGTGGGCGCGGGTGTATGACTGGGTAGCGAATGCGCCCGGCGTTGCGTCCTGGCGCGACCGAACGGCGGGCTCGCTGGCGCTTGCACCCGGCGACACCGTCATCGAGATGGGTTGTGGCACTGGCGCGAACGTGCCGGCGCTCCGCGAGCGAGTCGGGCCATCGGGTCGGATCGTCGGTATCGACGTGACACGGGAGATGCTCGACCGCGCACGCGAACGGCCCGCCAGAACCGGCGAAGCCGTCCACTACGTGCAGGCCGACGCCGCTCGCCCACCAGTTCGAGCGGCCGATGCCGTTCTGGCGACATTCGTCGCCGGCATCTTCGAGGACCCTGCGGCGGCGGTCGACGCGTGGTGTGACAGTGTCGCCCCTGGTGGCCACGTGGCACTGCTGAACTTCCAGCGGAGCCCCAGCGCTCTCGCCGCGCCGCTGAATCTCGCGCTTGAGGGGTTCGTCCGACTTTCTGCGCCGGGGACGCGGCTATCGACGCGATCACACGCCAGCGCGTTCGAGCGGCGGGTGCGTGCGGCGCGCGAGCGACTCACCGAGCGGACGGTGGACAGACGGTATGAGACCTTCGCCGGGGGGTTTCTTGGCCTGCTGTGTGGAACTGTGCCGTAACCGGCGCGGTGGGCCAGATTGCTATGGCCGGTACCGCTCAGCGTGTTCCGGACAGAATTCGGGCTCTCGTAGCTGCGCGGCGACAACGCCTGGCTGGCGGTGCGGATTGTGAAGCCGGCAGGTGTCCTCGTCACAGAACGCCTCCCCCGTGTCAAGGTAGTGGTAGGCCTGCAGGACGTACCCCTTGATAGCGTCGGTTGTCCGCGGGTCATCCTCAACGAGGAACGCTCCTTCGACCTCGTTTTCGAGCACCTCCCGGGGCGGTGTGCCGCCACCGAGCAGGGCGTGTTTCTGCTGTTCCTTGTAGTACTGCTCGGGCTTTGCGGGGGCCTCGTACAGCCCCGGCACCGAGACGATAGCGGGCTGGCCGAGGACGTTCACGCGCTTGTGCCAGCGACCGTCGTGGTCGCCCCAAGTCCCGACGACGCGGTCCAGCAGCGGGACGTGGAGGTGGTCGAGTGACCGCTCGGACTCGGGGAGTCGCTCGTGGAGCGCCTGCTGGACCGCCAGCCCGTCGTAGATGACGCCGCCGGCCCGTTCAGGCGACTCCAGCGCTCGTTCCTCGTACCGGACGATACCCAGCATCGTGTTCCCGGTCTCGCGGTCGTACGGCGAGAGTACCCGCCCCTTGGCGAACGACTCCGCTAGCGCCGAGTCGCCGTGCAGCGAGAGAAACCGGTCCCGGACGGAGACAGTAGCCTCGACCCGCGCGTCGAGCCAGTCAGCGATGGCGTCGGTGTCGGCGACCGCTGTCGGAGCGCGGTACAGCGTCACGGACTCCATTGTATTGGTCAGTGGTATCGGGCATTAATACCGTTTGTGTATCCGTGATTCTCTTCTGTTGAGTCGTCGCCAGAGTAGAGAACCAGAGCGGACAGGTCAATCTGGCGCTCCAGAATCAGGGACGGGCTCGGCAAAGCAGCGCTATACTGGACGCCATCGACGACAGAGTGTGTCGTCCCGAGGGGATATCAGGACTCGGACTGGTGGGGAAGCCCGGCCGGTTCCGTCGTGAGTGAGTCAATGCAATCGGTGACAGACCACGTTGTTTCCCCATCAGTACACGGGTACACGCCGACAAGGTCGTCGTTCGCGTAGACGGCGACGGCTATCATCGGGAGTCGAAGCACCTCGGTACTGCCGCCGACGAGTAGCGACGAGGTCCGCGTCTCGAACGGCGGTCGGAGACTCAGCCCACGTTCCGTTGCCCACTGTTCGTACCGGTCGACAGTCGCCAGCACCTCTCCGTGTTCGGTCCGCTGGGATACGGGAATTTCCTCGGGCCACGTCTGGATATCGAAGTCATCGACAATTCCCGTTGCGGCGAGTTCTGTGAACCGGTCAATGGCTGTCGTTCGGGGGCCACAGACCGGCCGCCGACTCCAGAGGTGGACCGAGATCTCGCCGCCGACTGACTCGCCAGGCCTGTGGTTGTCGCTCCGCTGCATCTCTTCGGACATTGGTTGATAATCACTAACATAATTGTCGCACGCTTGCATAATTGTTTGTATTAGTGCGATATTATGGCTTGAATAGATAACTAAATCGAGAAAAACTAGCCGTATAAAAACCAGAGGGGCGTGGGAGGATTTCAGTCGTCAGCGGGGGTTGCGTCGCGGCTCGTAACGTCGACCGGCTCGGCGTCGACTTCAAGTTCATCAAGCGCGACCTGCGCGGCGCGCTTGCCGGAGACGAGCATGGCACCGAACGTCGGCCCCATCCGCGGGAGGCCGTAGGTGGTCGCGGTGGCCATGCCAGTAACGACGAGGCCATCGTGGGCGAGGCCGGTGTGTTCGACGACAGCGTCCTCGCTCTCGCCGACCCACATTGAGTCGTGGCCGGGCGAGTCGTGGCCGGGCGCGCCATAGGTATCGTCGTCGGTCTGATCCATGCCGCTGGCTTCGTCTTCGAGGCCCGGCGCGTTGAGGACGCCGCGCTCATCGAGTTTCTTGACAGCCATCGCGTCGTGGCCGGTCGCGTCGATGACGAGGTCGGCCTCGACGGCAATCGGGTCAACGCAGGTGATTTCTCGGGGTAGCGCGTGGACAGGCGTCCAGTTCATCACGATACCGCCGACGCGGTGGTCCTCGCGGATGACGATGTCGGTGAACTCCGTCATGTTCTGCATCTTCGCGCCGGCGTCGCAGGCGGCCTTGATGAGGCCGGAACAGGCTTCAGGTCCGTTGGCGACGTAGAGACCCTCACTGTCCTTGGACTGTTTGTGGTCGACTTCAAGTTCGTCCAGCACCTGCTGGGCCGGGTCACGGACGGTGACCTTGTTCATCAGGAAGCCGCCGAGCCAGAAGCCGCCACCGAGGTAGTTGTTCTTCTCGACGACCATCACCTGCACGCCGCGCTCGGCGAGTTCCTTCGCGGCCATCAGTCCCGATGGGCCGCCGCCGACAATGATGACATCGGAGTCCGAGAAGTCCATGAACTCCTCGGTCCATTCCTGCCCGATTGCGCGTGTAACCTCTGCTTCGCCGACATCACTGAACTGTTCGAATGAATCGGAATCGCTCATACCACTTAGTAATATCTCCCGGTGGTACATAGTCGTTCTGATGCCCTCGTCTGTTTACTGAATCCCGGCGCAGTGGTACTGGGGTGGGTAGCTGTGATATAAATGGTTCCATGCGGTGGTTTCAGGACTAACTATCAAATGAGAGTATTGTTTGGTAATGTCTACCGAAACAGGCAACACGTACACGGTTGACACTGAACCGGCGGCAAGAGATATCGACGATATCGACCTGCACGAATACGAAGCGTGGCCGGTGCTGAAGTTCCTGATCGCGTTTCTCATCGGTGGGGTGTTCTTTCTTCTGCCGGTCCCGTACCAGGGTGAAGTTACAGTCCCGTTCGATATCGTCGTCAGCAACATAACCGGGTCGTTCCCGGATGTCGTTGGCATCTACTCGCTGGCTATCATCCTCGCCGGTGGGATACTGACGACGTTTGCGATGGCCAGTGACGGCGAGGTCGCAGGGTACGACCTGTCCTACTTCGAGACTTCGGGAGTCTTCTGGGCACTCCGAGTCGCTGGCGTTCTCATCGCGCCGGTGATGTTCCTCAAGCTCGGGCCCGAGTGGCTCCACACGCCCAGTACCGGCGGGCTGATGTGGGGAACGCTGGTGTACAGCGTTGGCGTCATCATCCCCATCGGAGCCATCTTCATCACGATCTTCGTCGAACTCGGCGGGCTGGAGTTCGTCGGAACGCTCGCGAGGCCGGTAATGCGCCCGCTGTTCAGAGTCCCGGGGCGTGCTGCACTGGACAGTCTCGCATCGTGGGTCGGCTCCTACAGCGTCGGCCTCTACGTCACCCGCAATGTCTTCGAAGCCGGTGGCTACCACAAGCGCGACGTGTTTACCATCGCGACGTGCTTTTCGACGGTGTCAATCGGCTTCGTCGGCGTCGTCGCCGCCACGCTCGATATGCTCCCGAAGTTCCCACTGATCTTCGGGGCGTACTTCTTCTGTGTCGTCGTCACCGGTGTGATTCTGGTCCGGGTGCCGCCGATCTCCAGAATTCCCGAAGAGTACATCGCTGAGCCTGACCCGGAGCTCGCGTTCTCCGGAACGCCGGTGGATTATATCCGACTGGCGGTCAGCGAGGCCGTCGGGAAGGCCAAGGAAGGCGAGACGTTCGCGCAGGCAGCCAAGCGGGGCTTCGTCGATGGCCTGAAGCTCACTAGTCTCATCCTAGGAACCATCCTTGCTGTCGGACTCGCCGCAACGCTGCTCTCGGCACACACCCCACTCTTCGACATTCTCGGTCGTCCGCTAACGCCGGTCATCGCTGCGCTCGGGATCCCGAACGCAGCGGTGGTCGCGCCGGCGACCATCGTCGGTATCACCGAGATGTACGTCCCCGTCCTGCTCGTGTCTGAGACGGCGGTGAAGGCAAAGTTCTTCGTCGGCGTGCTGGCCGTCTCGCAGCTCATCTTCTTCTCCAGCGTCGGCCCGATGATGATGGATATGTTCAGTGACGTCCCCATCCGGTTTCGGGACCTTGTGGCGTTGTTCATCATGCGAACAGTGCTCCTCGTGCCGCTCGTCGCCGGCATTACCCACGCTCTCGCCGCTCTGGGCCTCCTATAGGAATTCGACCAGCGCTTCGGCCAGTTTCTTCTCCGCCCGCCGCAGATGATCCTCCGCTGTTCGGCGCTCTACGCCCACCTGCTCAGCGATAGCCGCTGTTGTCGTCTCGCGGGGCAGTTCGTAGTACCCCTGCTCGTACGCCGTCAGGAACACCTCGCGCTGCCGCGGCGACAGGTCTGGGAGCATAGCATCGACGGTCAAAAGCGGTGCATCCGGGGTTACAGAGCTAATTTCACGTTTTGATTCGACGGTAACGTCGAACTGTCCTGCCAGGGACTGGTACACCCTGGTCAGTGCGTCGGGGCTGAGACCGAGTGCTCGGACGAGCTTGCCGCCACTAGCGTATTTCAACGGCGGGACGAGCAGACAGCCTTCGTTCGCCAGAAAGCGCTCGACGTTGTTGTCGAGCTGTGCTTTCAGACACTCCTCAGTCACCAGCACCTGCTCGTCGCCGTTTTCCAGACGCTCCCCGATACCAACGGTGTTGCGGACCTGCTCGATGACGTTCCCGACCTCTCCACCGCTAACGTGGAGCAGGTCGCTGTGGTCGTTACACCACAACTCGATGCGTGTGCCGGTTCCGTCGGTTGCCGCCTCGTAGGCCCCGTCACCGTAGACACGGAACATCACCTCGTACATAGTCATCGGTTAACATGGGTATATAAAAACAGTTCCGAACGGTGATAACCTGCTAACACGGTTCTCTACTAATGGTGTGGTATGGCACAGCAGTCTGCCCCAGACACCGACCACGACGTCGGGACTCCCTCAGAACAGTGGCGCGAGTACCAGGGTGCGCCCACCGGCACCGACATTGAGTGTGAAGGGTGGCGACAGGAGGCCGCACTGCGGATGCTGAACAACAACCTCGACCCTGAAGTCGCCGAGAAGCCGGAAGAGCTGGTCGTGTACGGCGGGACGGGGCGTGCGGCCCGGTCGTGGGACGCCTACGACACCATTGTCGACGAGCTCCGCGAACTCGGCAACACCGAAACCCTCCTCGTCCAGAGCGGCAAGCCGGTCGGTCGGTTCGAGACTCACGAGAAAGCCCCACGCGTCCTCATCGCAAACTCGAACCTCGTCGGCAAATGGGACAACTGGGAGCATTTCCACGAACTCGAAGCGAAGGGGCAGATCATGTACGGCCAGATGACCGCCGGTTCGTGGGCCTACATCGGCACGCAGGGCATCATTCAGGGGACCTACGAAACGCTGGCCGCGCTTGCCCGGAAACACTACCCAGATAACGACGGCCTCCGCGGGAAGATTGTCGTCACCGGCGGCCTCGGGGGAATGGGCGGCGCGCAACCGCTCGCGGTGACGATGAACCACGGCGTCTGTATCGCGGCCGAAGTCGACGAGGACCGTATCGACCGGCGCATCGAGACGGGGTACTGTCAGGAGAAGACCGACAATCTCGCGGCGGCTATCGAGCGCGCACAGGAGGCCGCGGCGAACGGTGAGCCCTACAGCATCGGTGTCCACATGAACGCCGCGGATATGCTTGCGGAGATGCTGGAGATGGGGTTCGTCCCCGATGTAGTGACTGACCAGACGAGCGCGCACGACGAACTGGAAGGATACTACCCCGCTGGCTACACCGTCGAAGAAGCCGACCGGCTCCGCGAACGCGACCCCGAGACGTACGTCGCGGAGAGCCTCGATACGATGGCGCGACACGTCGAGGGCATTCTGGAACTGCAGGACAGGGGTGCCATCGCCTTCGAGTACGGCAACAACATCCGCGGGCAGGTCGAGGACCAGCGCGACCTCGACAGCGCGTTCGATTTCCCGGGGTTCGTTCCCGCGTACATCCGCCCACTGTTCTGTGAAGGCAAGGGGCCGTTCCGCTGGGCCGCGCTCTCAGGCGATCCCGCGGACATCCACCGGACTGATAATGCAGTCAAGGAACTGTTTCCGGAGAAAGACGGTCTCCATCGCTGGATCGACCTCGCTCAGGAACAGGTGTCTTTCCAGGGCCTGCCATCGCGAGTGTGCTGGCTGGGGTACGCGACCGAGGACGGGCTGACCGAGCGCGCCCGCCTCGCGCTCCGTATCAACGAACTCGTCGCCGACGGAGAGATTTCCGCGCCGGTCGTCGTCACGCGAGATCATCTGGACGCCGGGAGCGTGGCCTCGCCGAACCGCGAAACCGAGGCGATGAAAGACGGAACTGACGCCGTCGCTGACTGGCCGGTTCTGAACGCCCTCCTGAACTGTGCGGCTGGTGCGGATATCGTCAGCGTCCACGACGGCGGCGGCGTCGGCATCGGCAACTCCCTTCATACGAACAACCACGTCGTCCTCGACGGGTCTGATCTCGCAGCCGAGAAGGCTCGCCGCGTGTTCACGACCGATCCCGGGATGGGCGTCATTCGCCACGCCGACGCCGGCTACGAGATCGCACAGGACATCGCCGACGAGAACGACGTGGCGGTCCCGATGCGCGACCGCAACCGCGACCGATGACCGACCTGACAGACCCGTCGCCGTGGACCGGCCCGTCCGGCGACCCAAACGACGAGCAGTTCGGTGACATCGTCGAGACGGCCACGCTCGCGACCGCTGACGAGTACGACGCTGTGCTGGTGGGCGAGCCGTACGACGGGGCCGTCATCGGACGACCGGGGGCGTGTGCCGGCCCGGCGGCCCTCCGACGCGAACTCGGCGGAACGAAGACCCATCACATCGAACGTGGGCCGGTCCACGCAGTCGCCGACCTCGGCGACATCGAGATTCCAGCTGGCGATGTCGAACAGGTCCAGCGTGCCGTCCGTTCGGTAACGGACCGGGTCCACGCAACGAGCGCGGTGCCAGTGTTTCTCGGTGGCGACAACTCGCTGACGTTCCCGAACGCCGCACCGCTGGTGGCTGCTGACACTGTCGGCGCGATCAGCTTCGACGCCCATCTCGATTGCCGCGCCGTGCAGGACGAACCGACGAGCGGGACGCCGTACCGTCAACTCCACGATGCGGGCCTCGACACGCTGGCCGTCGTCGGCGCGCGCCACTTCGAAACCTCGACAGCGTACCACGACTACCTCGCCGAGCAGGATGGGACAGTCCTGTCTCCGGAGTCGGTGGCCAGTGATCCCCTTGGTGCGGTGGACGACGCGCTCGCCGCACTCGGCGACGTAGACGCCGTCTATGTCAGTCTGGACCTCGACGTGCTCGACGCCGCGGCCGCACCGGGCGTGAGCGCACCGACACCGGGCGGCATCTCGACGCGGGAACTGTTCCGGATGCTGGGTCGCGTGGCGTCCGACGACCGTATCGCCGGGTTCGAGGTGGTCGAGTGCGCGCCGCCGCTTGACGCCGGGAACCGGACCGCGCGTGCCGGGGCCCGCGCCATCGCGCACTTCCTCAGCGGCCTGGGAGGTGACCGATGACAGCCCTCGACGCCGTGGTCTACGGCGCGGACGAACTCGTTGCGGGCCCAACAGCGGATGGCCGCGGGCTGGAGACCTACGAGGATGGCGCGGTCGCCATCGTTGACGGCTCGGTCGCTGCTGTCGGCCCGACCGCGGAGGTAACCGCCGAGCACCCGCCGGAGAGTGCCGGCCACGCTATCGATGCCAGCGGGCGGGCCGTCGTGCCGGGCTTCGTCGACCCGCACACCCACGGGCTGTTCGCCGGCGACCGCTCCGACGAGTTCGCTGCCAAACTGCGCGGGAAGTCCTATCAGGACATCCTCGCCGAAGGCGGCGGCATCCTCCGAACGGTCCGGGCAGTCAGGGATGCCGACGAGGAAACGCTGCTGTCGAACCTGCTGGCACATCTCGACACCATGCTCGCCCACGGGACGACGACAGTCGAGGTGAAGTCCGGCTACGGGCTCGACACGGAGACGGAGCTACGGATGCTCCGAGTCATCGACAGCGCCGACGACATCCATCCCGTCGACGTGGTCCCGACGTTCATGGGCGCACACGCGGTCCCCAAGGGATGGGACACCGACGACTACACCGCGGCGGTCGTTGACGAACAGGTTCCCGCGGTCGAGTCACAGGGCATCGCCGAGTTCTGCGACGTGTTCTGTGAGGAGGGTGTCTTCTCGGTCGCACAGTCCCGACAGGTCCTCGAAGCAGGTGCGGCCGCCGGGCTGACGCCGAAGGTCCACGCCGAAGAACTGGCCCACATCGGCGGGACGCAGCTGGCGGCGGACGTGGGCGCGGCCAGTGCTGATCACCTCCTGCACGCGACGGAAGCGGACATCGACGCGCTGGTCGACGCTGCCGTGACGCCGGTGCTGCTCCCCGGGACGGCGTTCGGGCTCGGCGCAACGTACGCTGACGCGGCGGCGTTCCGCGACCGTGGTGCGCCCGTCGCGGTGGCGACGGATTTCAATCCGAACTGCCACAGCCACAGCATGGGCTTTGCGCTGTCGCTGGCCTGCGTCGAGATGGGACTGACGCCGGCCGAAGCCCTAGTCGCCGGAACGAAACACGCCGCGCTCGCGCTGGACAGGACCGATGGACTGGGGACGCTCCGCGAGGGTGCGCCCGGTGACGCCGTCGTCCTTGCCGCGCCGAGTCACGTCCACATTCCGTACCAGTACGGGACCAACGTCGTCGACACCGTTCTGAAAGGCGGCTCGGTCGTCAGCACCCCAACACATGAGTCATACGACCGGGAGATGCAACCATGACCGCCGACGCTGTCCTCGACGGCGAATCTCTCACACCCGCCGACGTGGTCGCCGTCGCCCGAAACGGCGCGACCGTCACCGTTGCCGACACCGCCCGCGAGCGAATCCGCGAGTCCCGCGAGCGCGTCGAGAGCGTACTGGACAGCGGCGAGGCGGTGTACGGCGTCACTACCGGCTTCGGCGACCTCGTCGACGAGCGCATCCCACCCGAAGACCTCGATAACCTCCAGCGGAACCTCCTGCGGAGCCACGCCGCCGCTGTCGGCCGGGAATTGACGACCGAGGAGGTCCGAGCGATGATGGTTACGCGGGCGAACACACTGGCGAAGGGATATTCCGGCATCCGCGAGTCCGTCGTCGATTTGCTGGTAGCGATGCTCGATTCGGGTGTCCATCCGGTCGTTCCATCGCGGGGCAGCCTCGGTGCGAGCGGGGACCTTGCCCCGCTCGCACATATGTCGCTGGTGCTCATCGGGGAGGGGGAAGCCGAGGTCGAGAGGGACCGACTCCCCGGCGACGAGGCGCTCGACGCGGCCGGCCTCGAACCGGTGACGCTCCGGGCCAAGGAGGGGTTGGCGCTCATCAACGGGACGCAACTGACCGTCGGCGTCGCCGCGCTCCTCCTCAGCGATGCCGAACAACTGGTCGCCGCCGCCGACATCGCCGGTGCGCTCACGACGGAGGTGACCCTCTCCTCGACCGTACCCTCTCACGAAGCCATCACCGCCGTCCGGCCTCACGCCGGCCAGGCCGCGAGCGCACGAAACGTCCGGCGGCTGACGGCCGACTCCGATGTGGTCGAGTCCCACCGAAACTGCGACCGGGTGCAGGACGCCTACGCGATGCGCTGTCTGCCGCAGGTCCACGGCGCGGTCCGTGACGCCGTCGCCCACCTCCGGGAAGCTGTTGAGGTGGAACTCAACAGCGCAACGGACAATCCGCTGGTGTTCCCTCGCGAGGCCGAGCGCAGTGAGTCCTCGGGCCGAGCAAGCGGGAGCGAACGAGATGAGATGAGCGGCGAGGCAGGCGCTGTGAGTGTCGACGACCGGGCCTCCGGTTCCGACAGTGCGGGCGTGCTGTCCGGCGGGAACTTCCACGGCGCGGTACTCGCCATGCGCCTCGACTATCTGACGAATGCGCTCACCGAACTCGCGGCCATCTCGGAGCGCCGGACCGACCGGATGCTCAATCCGAATCTGCAAGAGCCACATCTCCCGCCGTTTCTCACAGAGCGAAGTGGCGTCCGCTCGGGCTACATGATCGCACAGTACACCGCCGCGGCACTGTTGAACGAATGTCGGTCCTTCGGCCGGCCGTCGATGGACAACACTCCCGTCAGTGGCAATCAGGAGGACCACGTCAGCATGAGCGCGCAGTCGGCCTATCTCGCCCGGAAAGCGGCGCAAAACGCCGCCGCGATTCTCGGCGTCGAGCTGTGCTGTGGGGCGCAGGCCGCCGACTTCGTCGACGATGCCCTCGAACTGGGCGTCGGGTCCGCCGAAGCCTACGACGCCATCCGTGCAGTGATCCCGAAGCTGACGGCTGACCGGCCGGTCCACGAGGACATCGAGGCCGCGGGCGCGCTTGTTGAGTCACCGGCCTTCAGCGAACGGGTCGCTGATGCGCTCGACGAGGAGTTAGAGTGATCCGGACTCAGGACCCGAGCCCCAGATCCGCGGTGCTCTCCGCTCCCTGATAGCGCTCCCGGTCGTCCCAGTCGGCGATGCTCGAATGCGTTTCCCAGACGGCGGTTTCGAGGTGTCCCTGCGTGATTTCTGAGCCGTCTCGAAGGGCATGGCGCGCCGCGTCCTCGGCGACGAGTTCGAGATCGCTGGCCGCGTAGCCAGCCGTCGGCTCAACGATGGCATCCCAGTCGATGTCGCCGGCGACGGGCCGGTCCTGCAGATGGATTTCGAGGATCTGTCGGCGTGCCTCGGCATCCGGCGGCGGGACCTCCACGCGCTCGTCGAACCGGCCCGAGCGCCGCAGCGCAGCGTCGATGTCCTCAACGAAGTTTGTCGCGGCCACTACGACGATGTCCTCGGCCGCCGCGCCCTCAAGTTCGGTGAGCAGTTGATTGACCAGTTGTTGCTCGCTCGTGTTCATCGAGCCGCGCCGCGAGCCGGCGATGCCGTCGATCTCGTCGATGAACAGCACGCAGGGGGCGTTCGCGCGGGCCACCTCGAACACCTCGGCAACGTTGCGGGCCGGCTCACCCATCCACTTACTCGTCACGTCCGCGGGGCTGATTTCGACGAAGCTATGGCCGAGTTCGCCCGCAAGCGCGCCGGCGAGGTGGGTCTTCCCACAGCCGGGCGGGCCGTACAGCAACAGCCCGGCGAGCACGTCGATGCCGTACTCGGCGTAGGCGTCGGCGTTCTGAAGCGGGTCGAGGACCGTGTCTTCGAGCCGGTCCTTCAGTTCGCCCATCCCGCCCACGTCGCCGAAGTCGCGTCCCGTGTCAGTCTCGACCAGCGAACTGGCCTGCAGGTCGACACCGTCGGGCTGGACGACGCCGTTTTCGGCGACCATCTCGGGATCGACCCAGTCCGGGATGCTGGTGTCGGTCTCCGTGGCGGCCTGTAGCAGGTGGTCCGTCCCGATCGGGGCGTCCGCTCGCAACGCCTTTCGGGCGGCGTCCTCAGCGAGAAGTTCGATGTCACTGGCCGCGAAACCAGCCGTCTCCTCGACGACGGGGTCGAGGTCGATGTCGGCAGCCGTCGGTCGACCGGCGAGGTGAAGCCCCAGAATCTGCGTGCGTGCTTCCGGGTCCGGTGGGGGGACCTCCACGCGCTCGTCGAATCGACCCGAGCGGCGGATGGCGTCGTCCACGTCCTCGACGAGGTTCGTCGCGCCCAGCACCACCACGTCCTCGTCTGCGATCCCTTCGAGTTCAGTGAGCAGTTGGTTCACCAGTTGCTGCTCGCTGCTGTTCATGTTGCTGTCGCCGTCGCGCGCGCCAGCGATGCCGTCGATCTCGTCGATGAAGAGGATACATGGGGCGTTCGCCCGGGCGATCTGGAACAGCTCCTCGACCTTCTGTGCGGGTTCGCCCATGTACTTGCTCGTCACGTCGGCCGGCGTGACCTCGATGAAGGCGTGGTCGACCTCGCCCGCGAGCGCGCCAGCGACGTGGGTTTTTCCGCAGCCGGGCGGGCCATGCAATAGGACACCGTTGACGACGCCGATGCCGTACTCCTCGAAGGCACTCGGGTCCTGTAGCGGCCGGACAACCTTGTGGTTGAGCGTCTCCAGTAGCTCGGACATCCCGCCCACGTCGGCGAAGCTACGGGACGGGTTCGGGTCGACCAGACCGTCGGCTTCCATGTCGACACCATCGGGCTGGACCACCGTCCCGTCGTCCGAGGGGCGCTCGCGATTTATCGAGGGCGCGCCGTCGGTACTGTCCGAGTCGGTATTGCTGCTCGTCCTGGCCGAACTTGATTCGTCGGACTGGTCGATTCGTTCCCGAATGTTCCGTTCGAGGCGGTCGGGGTTGACCTCGTAGCCGTACTCGGCCAGCCGACGGGGTTCGGCGCTCAAAAACTCCGCGAGCCAGCCGTGGCGCTGTAGCTCTTCGGTCGGGGCATCGGGGTCCCGGAAGGTGACGAGCTTCACGTCCGTGCTGTCGGGTGAGTGGTACTCGGCAAGCCAGAAGGGGAGATACAGGCGGTCGACGCCAGTCACGCTGTCGAATCCGTCGGGTTCGAAATCTCCGGGGAGCCCGTAGGACTCGCGCAGTTTCCGGAGGAATACGTTGGCCGTGCCGGAGGCGGCGTTCTGTTGCTGGTCGCGGTACTCCGCGACGCGCTGGGGTAGTAACGACCGGGCGTTGTCGTCGGTGACCTGAAACTGCAGCAGGACAGAGCGGCCAAGCGCTGGGTCGCTGCGGCCGAAATCGTAGTCGCTGGTCGCTCGGCGGACTATCGCGTCGGTGTCATCGACGTACTGCGAGACGGCCCGGTCGTTGTCCGCCCAGAGCCCATCGAGAAACGCCGTTTCTGCCTTCGTCGTCGTCCCGAGTAGCTTCCCCTTGCCGGTCTCGTACTCGTAGTCAATCTTGAAGACCGGATAGAACACCCGATGGAGGCGTTCCAGTTGTTCAGTGTCGCCGAAGGCCGTCATCGTCCGCTGGTCGAGGGGTTCTCTAACGGTTTCCTCGTCGGGTACCCGACGGTCAGCGTAGATGTACGGTGGCAGACTCATTCGAGGTCGCCCTCCCGAATCGTCCGCTCGGCGGCGGTCAGGGCGCTGTCGGCGTCGAACGCGTCGATGGCGTCTTGCTGGGCATCCGGATCGCCACGGAGGTCTCGCGCGTGCTCGGTGATATTCGGTATCGCCCGGATGATGTTGTCGACGATGGGGACCGTCGCTACTTCCGCCGAACGGCTTCGAGGATTGAGGTCGATGACGAGTTCCGTCTTGCCCATCTCGCCCAGCGCCTCGGCGCGGTCGCCGTCTTCCAGCGGAACGAGCACCACGTCCGCCGCGCCGATGCCGTCAGCGTCGACCTTCGCGCGCTCGTGGTCGAGTCCGGGGATTCGCCCGTCGGCGGTCAGCCCCTTCACGTCTGTCGCGCCGTGCTCGCGGAGGTAGTCGGCGATGGCCTCGATGCGCTCCTCAGTTCGGTTGAACAGGTTCACCTCGAGGTCTGCGCCGGTCACTTCAGCGAGCTCGACGAGTTCGCCGGGCACGAGGGCGGCGGCGTTGCCATTGACCGAGATGACGGCGTGGTCAGCGGACAGGAGGTGTGCCGCGGCGGCGCGCTCGGCGTCGTCGGCGCTGTCGATAGTGTGCTCGCCCAGCAGGTAGTCGAAGGCTTCGCCACGGCCTTGGGCGATGAGTCCCTGCCGGGAGGTGATTCCGCGGTCGACGCCCGCTTCGATACGGTGGCGGGTCAAAAGCGACTCGTAGCGGGGGTGGCTCTCAGGGAGGTCGACGTCCTCACTCATACGTTCCAGTGATACCTCCCTGTACTAAAGTCGTCCGTCAGGGGCGTGTCCCGGTCCCCGTCGCGTATCTCACCGGAGCCGGCTAGCTCCGGAAAAGATTATCTGCGGGTCAGTACAACTCCGTGCCATGGATACCCGACAGGCGTTGCTTGTCGATGCGTTCGCCGCGGAGCCGACGGCAGGCACACCGACCGGCGTCGTGCCCGAAGCCGACGGACTGACCGACGACCAGATGCAGGCCGTCGCCAGCGAACTGGGAGCCAGCGAGGCGGCGTTCGTCCTGCCGGCGGGGGACGCCGACCGCCGGCTTCGCTGTTTTTCGCCAACCGAGGAACTGGCACAGGCGGAGACGGCCACAGTTGCGGCTCATGCGGCGCTCTACGAGCGTGGTGAGATCGGCGACGGCGAGTGGACAGTCGCCACCGCCGCCGGCGAAGTCGCCGTCGAGACGAAACAGAACGGGATGGTCTGGGTCGAGCAGGGGCGGGCCGACATCACCGAAGTAGATGTCCCTTACATCGATGTCGCGGACGCGCTCGGGCTCGACGCGGCCACGCTCAAAGACGTGGGTGCGGACCTCCCGCTTGTGACGGCCGACGCGGGCGAGCCATGGCTCATGGTCCCGGTCAACTACTTCGAGCATCTGAGCCATCTCAGCGTTGACGTGGCTGCCGTCGACTCGCTCTGTAACCGCGTGGACGCGGCCGGCGTGTACCCGTTTACGTTCGATACCGTCGGTGCCGACGCGACGCGCCGGTCGACGTTCCACGGCCGAGCCTTCCGGGCCGGGAACCGGACCGAAGAGCCGGTAACTGCGGCGGCGTCAGGGGCCTGCGCGGCGTTCGTCCGTCGCTACGGGGCGCTCGATGACACCATCGAACAGATCATCGCCGAGGGCGGACACTTCTGTGACCGACCCGGGACAGTGTCAGTCGATACCGACGGGACCGAGGTGTGGGTCGGCGGGCGCGCCGTCACTGCACTGGACGGCACAGTGACCGTCCCCGCTGTCGACGACGACGACATCATCGAAGCGTGACCGCACAACCGCACCGGCGGTGTGACTGCCTAATTCACTCGAAATCGAGTGAAGAGGAATTTTTCACTGATTGTAACCGGAACTTCCTTAATTGTCGTTGAAGATGGTACGAATGAGTCCATGCCAACACTGTGGCTCGATGAAATCGGTGCCGACGACCTGGCGCGGGTCGGCGGCAAGGCGGCGTCTCTCGGAGAACTGACCGGAGCGGGCCTGCCCGTTCCGTCGGCGTTCGTCGTTACCGCCGACACGTATCGGTCGTTCATCGAAGCAACTGGAATCGACGAGCCGCTGTTCGAGGCCGTCGATGTCGACAGCGACGACTCGCAAGCGCTGGCTGAGGCGGCCGAACGCGCCCAGGAGTTGATTCTGGAAACGGACACCCCGCCGTCGGTCCGCGAGGACCTGCTGGCCGCCTACGACGAGATGGGTGACGAAGACGTTGCGGTGCGGTCCTCAGCGACCGCCGAGGACCTCCCGGACGCCTCCTTCGCCGGCCAACAGGACACGTACCTGAACGTCTCGCGTACGGACCTCCTGCAGCGGGTCAAGGAGTGCTGGGCGTCACTGTTCACCCAGCGGGCCATCTACTACCGCAACGAGAACGGCTTCGCCCACGACGCGGTGGACATCGCCGTCGTCGTCCAACAGATGGTCGACGCGGAGAAGTCCGGCGTCATGTTCACCAGCCATCCCTCGACCGGTGGCCCGACGGCCATCATCGAGGCCGCGTGGGGGCTTGGTGAAGCGGTCGTCTCCGGCGCAGTCTCGCCCGATAACTACGTCATCGACCGCGAGACGGAAACCATCGACGAGGTGACCGTCGCCGACAAGAAGGTGATGTGCGTTCGGGGTGAGGACGGGGAGACCATCGAACGCTCCGTCCCCGAGGAGAAGCGCAACGAGCGCGTCCTCTCAGACGAGGAGATTCACCGACTTCTGGAGGTCGGCGAGCGCGTCGAGGACCACTACGACACCCCACAGGACGTAGAGTGGGCGGTCTACGAGGGCGAGGTGTATCTACTGCAGTCCCGCCCGATCACCACTATCGACGACCCCGAAGGAAGCGCCGGCTCGGCAAACGAAGCCGAGAGTCAGCCGCCGGGGGCAAAGTCGGGTGTCGCCGACGGCGGGGCGATGGAGAGCCAGTCCGAGGCGGTCCGGCTCTCCGGTATCGGCTCCGCACCGGGCCGGGTCACCGGTGTCGTCCGCATCGTCGACAAGCTCGACAATCTTGACAAGGTCGAAGACGGCGACATCATCGTCGCCGAGATGACGACGCCGGACATGGTCCCGGCGATGAAGCGCGCAAACGGCATCATCACCGACGAGGGCGGGATGACCAGCCACGCCGCTATTGTCTCCCGAGAGCTGGGCGTCCCGGCCGTTGTCGGGGCTGAGGACGCGACACAGAAGCTCCGGGACGGCGAAACGATAACGCTGGACGGCGATAAGGGCACAGTCGAAAAAGGGGCCAATGTCCCCGAAGAGACCGAGGAGGACAAAGACGCCGGGCCGGTCGAGACACACTCGGCGGTGAAGCCGATGACCGGAACGGAGGTCAAGGTCAACGTCTCCATTCCTGAAGCCGCCGAGCGGGCCGCCGCGACGGGGGCCGACGGCGTCGGCTTGCTGCGCATCGAGCACATGATTCTCTCGACGGACAAGACGCCCTCGCGCTACGTTGAGGACCACGGCGAGCGCGCGTACATCGACGAGATTGTCGAGGGCGTCCGCTCGGTAGCCGAAGCGTTCTACCCGCGTCCGGTCCGCGTCCGGACGCTTGATGCCCCCTCCGACGAGTTCCGCCAGCTGCAGGGTGGTGAAGACGAGCCAAGCGAACACAACCCGATGCTGGGCTATCGGGGCATCCGACGGTCGCTCGACCGCCCCGGCGAGTTCAAGCTCGAACTCCGCGCGTTCGAGCGCCTGTACGACTTGGGCTATGACAACGTCGAGCTGATGCTCCCGCTTGTCACCGACGCCGAGGACATCCTGCGGGCGAAGGCACTGATGCAGGAGGTCGGCATCGACCCCGAGAAGCGCGACTGGGGTGTCATGGTCGAGACGCCGGCGAGCGCGCTGTCAATCGAGGGCATCTGCGAGGCTGGCATCGACTTCGTCTCCTTCGGGACGAACGACCTCACCCAGTACACGCTGGCCGTCGACCGCAACAACGGCAACGTTGCCGACCGCTTCGACGAACTCCACCCGGCCGTCCTCGAACTCATGCGCCAGGTCATCGGGACCTGCCGCGAGCACGACGTGGCCACGAGCATCTGCGGACAGGCCGCCTCGAAGCCACAGATGGTCGACTTCCTTGTCGACGAGGGAGTCACCTCCATCTCGCCGAACATCGACGCCGTGCGTGACGTCCAACACGAGGTCAAGCGCGTCGAACAGCGGCTGCTGCTGGAATCGGTCCGCTGAGGCGCGGCTGATTGGCGTAGCCAGCAGGCTTTTTTGTTCCGTTCGCTTCGTTGCGGTATGGCACCCGAATCGACACCGGAAGCCAAGAGTATCAGCTCCGGTGTGTCGTACATCCCCTTCGGCATCCCCGGGCTGGACGGGCAGATCCGCGGGATTCCGACAGGGAGCACGGTCCTGTTGGCCGGGGCGTCGGACGCGGGGGGCGATGCGTTCACCTATACGAGTCTCGCGACGCTGATGCTTGCGAAACACCGCCCGGACATGGTCCCGAACGGCATCGCTCGGCGCAGTGGGTCGATTCCCGACTCGGTGACCTACATCACGCTCTCACACGACCGGGAACACGTCTACAGCGAACTTGATGCCGTCCTCGACGGCTACCAGTTTGAGGCGCTCACGGAGCACATGACCGTCGCCGACTTCTCCCAGCGGTTCATGGAGTTGTTGCCGGTCCCAGAGCCGCTGTTCGATGCTCGACGGAGCGACACCGAAATCGAACAGCCCGACGCGGAGCCGCCGGAGCGAGAGCCCGCTGAGGAAACGTTCGAGAAGCTGTTATCCGATATCAGTGACCGGGTGAGCGACGCCGCAGAGACGCTCATCGTCATCGACTCGCTTACCGATCTCGAACGAGCGACGGAGTTCGGTCTGCCACAGAACCACGAGGTCGCGTTCCTCATGGGGCTCCGAGAGGCGGTCGTCAACTGGGGAAACGTGGCTTTCGTCAAGCTTGACCGACCTGCCGGCGACGTGCGGTCGGACGAACTCATCCACGGCCTGTTGCACGGCAGTGTCTACTTCTACTCCAACGACAAGGGATTCGAGACGTATCGAACGATGCGGGTCGGCTCCTTTGGTGGCGCGCTCGACACTGAGCGTCAGACCGTTTTCGAGTCGCTGATCGGTCCCACAGGCTTTCGTGCGAAAGCGACGAAGAAGATCGGACCATCGAACTGGTAATTCGGTCGGTGAGCACGCGAACGGACTACGTACGGATGGCTAACCCGTCCTGGCCAGTATTCTGCCACTGGAGCGAATAAACAGCAGACAACGAAACACACGAGCACAACGGCTAAACCACTCCCCCGCTATACACCCGATAGATGCTCCAGCGGGCAGAGCCACAGGATTTCGAGCGCGTCCTCTCGTCGATGTGTACCGTGCCACATCCGTCGGCACGCGAAGCGGCAGAACGCTTCCTCGCGACGAACCCCGGAGACCCGGGCACGTACGAAACCATCGCCGATCTGGAACGCGAGGCCGTCGAGTCTCTCGGTGAGGTCACCGGGCTCTCCGACCCCGCGGGCTACGTCGCCTCGGGCGGAACAGAGGCTAATTTGCAGGCGATACGCATCGCCCGGAACCGCGCCGACACGGACGACCCGAACGTGGTCGCGCCCGTCCACGCGCACTTCTCATTTACCAAGGCCGCCGACGTGCTCGGCGTGGAACTGCGGACCGCGCCGGCGACGGACTACCGCGCCGACATGGCGGCGATGTCGGAACTCGTCGACGAGGACACGGTGTGTGTCGTCGGCGTCGCCGGTTCGACCGAGTACGGTTACGTCGATCCAATTCCGGCTATCGCCGACCTCGCCGAGACGGTCGATGCCCTCTGTCACGTCGACGCCGCGTGGGGCGGCTTCTACCTCCCGTTTACCGACCACGACTGGCACTTCGGCCACGCGGACATCGACACGATGACCATCGACCCCCACAAAGTCGGGCAGGCAGCGGTTCCCGCCGGCGGACTGTTAGCCCGCGACCGGTCGCTGCTCGATGAGCTCGCCGTCGAAACGCCGTACCTGGAATCGACGGACCAGCTCACGCTGACGGGGACGCGGTCGGGTGCTGGCGTGGCCTCCGCTGTCGCAGCGATGGAATCGCTGTGGCCGGCGGGCTACAGACAGCAGTACGAAACGTCGATGGCCAACGCCGACTGGCTGGCCGACCAGTTATCCGCGCGCGGCCACGACGTTGTCGGCCCCGAACTCCCACTTGTCGCGGCCGACCTCTCGATGCCGATGACAGACGAACTCAGGGACCGCGGCTGGCGAGTCTCAAAGACCGGTGCCGGCGAGATGCGCGTCGTGTGTATGCCCCACGTCACGCGGTCGATGCTACGGTCATTTGTCGCGGATCTCGACTGGTACTGAACCCCTGTCTCTGGTCTCGAACGTATCGATATTGAGCGCTCCCGAGAAGACATACGAAGGTTTAGAAGTGCCTGTTTGCTACAGAGAGGCGTGGACTTGGTAGTACCGACCGCAGCGTTCATTGCCTTCATCGGCGACTGTGCGACGGCCGGCACGCCACTGTCGCCGCTGGAAGAGACCGTCTGTACGGCCACCGGTCCAACCGGACTGGGTATCATCGCGGTGTACTCGTTCCTGATCGCGTTTATTCTCCCGCTTCCAAGCGAGGTCGTGCTGGTTCCGGCCGAAACCCTTCGGCTCGGGCTGTCCACGAACGGGAACCTGGTGGCGATTATCCTCGTCAGCGGCCTCGGGAAGGCGTTCGGTAGTCTCGTCGCCTTCCATATCGGTCAGGAGGCAAAGGAGTACGGCCCACTCGTGCGCCGGATCAAGCGCTCACGGTTCAATCTCATCGAGTGGTCTGAACGGAAGACGGTACAGCTTGCACGGAAGTACGGCTACGTTGGTCTGTCGCTCGCGCTCTGTGTTCCGTTCTTTCCCGATACGATCTCTATCTACGCGTTTACCGTCCTCGAACGCGATTACTATCGGTTCGGCGCAGCGACGTTCTTCGGCAGTGCCGGGCGACTTGTCGTGACACTCGGGCTTGCCGGCGGCACGCTCGCGTTGCTGTGACCAGAGCGTCGCTCCCACGCCGAAACCAACCCCCTTTTGACCCGTCGGTGGCACACGAACAGGTATGAGCAACGACGAGTTTCCGACGGACCAGCCGGCGGTCGTGACCTGTGGGTTGCCCTACGCAAACGGTGACTTGCACGTCGGCCACCTCCGGACGTACGTCGACGGGGATGCGCTGTCGCGCGCCCTCCGACGGATCGGCCAGCAAACGGCGTTCGTTTCGGGATCAGATATGCACGGCACGCCAGTAGCAGTCAACGCTGCCGAAGAAGGCGTCGCACCGCGAGAGTTCGCACTTGACTTCCACGAGACCTACGCCGAGACGTTCCCGCAGTTCAACATTGAGTTCGACAACTACGGACACACAGACGATGAGACCAACGTCGAACTCACGCAAGAGTTCGTCCGGTCGTGGGTCGAAAACGACCACGTCCACGAGAAGGAGATCGAGGTCGCATGGGACACGGAGGAGGACCAGCCTCTCCCCGACCGCTACGTCGAGGGGACCTGTCCCTACTGTGGGGAGCAGGCCCGCGGCGACGAATGTGACGAGGGGTGCCAGCGCCACCTCGAACCCGGCGAAATCGAGGACCCGGTGTCGACGCTGACCGGGAACCCCGCCGAGTACCGCACCCGCGAGCACAAGTTCCTCCGCCTCGCTGACTTCCAGGAATACCTCCAGGGCTTCCTCGACCGTCTAGAGGGGACCGACAACGCCCAGAACCAGCCCCGCGAGTGGGTTGAGGGCGAACTACAGGACCTCTGTATCACGCGGGACATGGACTGGGGCGTCGATTATCCGGAGGATGTCGACGGCGGCGACGAACTGGTGCTGTACGTCTGGGTTGACGCGCCCATCGAGTACGTCGCCTCGACGAAACAGTACACCGAGCGCGTCGGCGACGACGAGTACGACTGGGAAGCGGTCTGGAAGGTCGACGGTGAGGAGCACCACGGCACCGAGTGGGACAACGAGTGGGCCGACGACAGCGGCGAGATAATCCACGTCATCGGCCGCGACATCATCCAGCATCACGCGGTGTTCTGGCCCGCGATGCTTCGCGGCGCGGGGTACAACGAGCCCCGGTCGATTCTGGCGACCGGGTTCGTCGGTATCGACGGCAAGGCGCTGTCGACTTCGCGTAACCGCGCCGTCTGGGCCGACGAGTACCTCGACGCTGGCTTCCATCCCGACCTGTTCCGGTACTACATCGCCACCGGCGCACAGATCGACACCGACGTGGACTTCTCCTGGGACCGCTTCCAGGAGCGGGTCAACGGCGAACTCGTTGGCAACGTCGGGAACTTCATCTACCGGTCGCTGCTGTTCGCGGAGCGCAACTACGACGGGACGCCCGACACTGCCGTTAGCGATGACGTGCGCGGGCGAATCGAGGACGCGATTACGGACTTCGAGACAGCCGTCCGAGAGTACGACATCCGCGAACTGGCCGAAATCGCTATCGAGCTCTCGAACTACGGCAACGAGTACATCCAGCGCAACGAGCCGTGGAACCTCGTTAATGACGACCCCGACCGGGCCGAACAGGTCATCCGCGACTGCGTCCAGCTGACCAAGGCTGTCGCGGTGCTCATGCAGCCCGTGCTGCCGGGCAAGGCCGAGCGCCTCTGGGGCCAGCTCGGTGAGCAGGGCTCCGTCGCCGACGTGACCCTCGATAGCGCACTCGAATCACCGCCGGCTGAGTTCGGCGAGCCTGCGGAACTGTTCGAGCAGGTCGAGGACGACCACATCGAGGCACTCAACGAGGAACTGCAGGAGCGAGTCGAGGAGGCAAGCGACGATGCAGATGGCAACAGCGATGGCGATGACACAGATGAAGGGGACGACGGCGACGTGGACACCGCCGACCTTCAGCCACTCGTCGAGGACCGCATCAGCTTCGAGGACTTCGAGGGCGTCGACATGCGCGTCGGCGAGATCCGCAGCGCCGAGCCGGTCGAGGGCGCGGACAAGCTCCTGCGTCTGGAAGTCGATATCGGCCACGAGGTCCGACAGGTCGTCGCCGGCCTGCGACAACTCCACGACGCCGAGGAGCTTCCCGGCACGCGCGTCATCCTGCTTGCGAACATGGAGAAAGCCGAGCTGTTCGGCATCGAATCCAACGGGATGGTGCTGGCCGCCGGCGACGAGGCGGACCTGCTGACGACCCACGAGGACGCTCCGCTGGGGACGCGCATTAAATAACCGCAGTCGCCAGCGCTTTTGTAGTCACGGCACGTACCGCGGAACATGGATGACGACGGGGCCGCACGAGACGATGCGGCCGCTACGGGTGACACGTTCACCGAGGAGTACGAACTGGCGACAGACGCCGACGTGATTCGGGTCGAGGACGACCCCGACAGTGACGCCGCCGACGAGGAGGGCGCAGTCGCCGGCTCCTTTGCCCCGGACCTGGAGGTGACACCCGACGCGCCGAAGCCCGAAAATGTGGTTTTCGTCGCACTGGGGGTCTGCATCGCGATTCTCGCGCTCGGGCGGATGTTCCTCGGAGCGGAGATGTACACGCCGTCCACACTCGGTGGCGTGGTCCTGTCCGTTGCGCTCGGCACCGCAGTACTGTACGGGTTCTTCGTCCGGACAAGCGACGCGTGAGGCTGCACCGATGCCTGTGGCGTGTCGCACCTGACCCCGACACTTAATCCTGCTCCGACACTAGGTCGGGGCATGGTGAACCCGCTGGCGATAGTTGCCCCGCTGCAGGCCGAACCACTGTTAGGTATGTCGCTCTCCATTCTGCTGTTTCTGGCCGGCGCGGGCCTCATCGTGGGCGAAGCGCTCGCCCCCGGGACCCACTTTTTCGTGCTCGGCGTGGCCCTGCTGACAGCGGGGCTGGTCGGGCTGTTCATCCCAGCGAGCCTGGGTATCCTCGCGCCACTCATCCTTACTGTCGTCGTGCTTGCAACGACAGCGGTCACGCTCTGGGGATATCGAAAGCTCGATTTCGCTGCGCCAGGCCGCGGCCAGACGCTCAGTTCCGACTCACTTACCGGCCAGTTCGGAACCGTTACCGAGCGCGTGACCCGGAGCGACGGCGAGGTCAAACTGGAAGACGGCGGTTTCAATCCGTACTATCAGGCTCGCAGTTCTGGCGACCCCATCGAGGAGGGGACAGAAGTCATCGTCATCGACCCCGGCGGCGGGAACGTTCTGGACGTCGAGCCGGTAGGGTCGGGGGCAGATGAAATCGACCGCGCGCTCGAACGTGACAGAGACCGGAGCGATGCGGACACTGAACCGGAACGAGAGTCCGAGCGGGCATAGGTGTGCAATTCGGTAGTTTGTGACAGGGACACCGAAGCCTTTTCATTGCGCGCTCCGGAGTTCTGATTGTCATGTCCCCCGCGATAGCACCGCTACAGCCTGGAGGACTCATCGGCTTCGTTACCGTAATCTTCCTCCTGATCGCCATCGCGCTGGTGTATTCCAGCGTCGTGATCATCCGCCCGTACCAGAAAGGTGCCTACACGGTCCTCGGTACCTACCGCGGCGTCCTCGACCAGGGGATTCACTTCATCTATCCCTTCGTCTCCGATGTGACGCGGTTCGACATGCGTACCCAGACGCTTGATGTGCCACGGCAGGAGGCTATCACCCGCGACAACTCGCCGGTGACCGCCGACGCCGTCGTCTACATCAAGGTGATGGACCCGAAGAAGGCGTTCCTCGAAGTCGACAACTACGAGCGTGCCGTCTCCAACCTCGCCCAGACGACCCTCCGTGCCGTGCTGGGTGACATGGAACTGGACGACACGCTGAACAAGCGGGGCGAAATCAACGCCCGAATCCGGAAAGAACTCGACGAACCCACCGATGAGTGGGGTGTCCGTGTCGAGAGCGTCGAGGTCCGCGAGGTCAACCCGTCCAAGGACGTCCAGCAGGCCATGGAGCAACAGACCTCCGCCGAGCGGAAACGCCGTGCCATGATCTTGGAAGCCCAGGGTGAACGGCGCTCCGCCATCGAGACGGCGGAAGGTGACAAGCAGTCTAACATCATCCGTGCCCAAGGTGAGAAGCAGAGCCAGATCCTGGAAGCCCAGGGTGACGCAATCTCGACCGTCCTGCGTGCGAAATCCGCCGAGTCGATGGGCGAACGCGCTGTCATCGACAAGGGAATGGAGACGCTGGCCGAAATCGGCCAGGGCGAATCGACGAAGTTCATCCTCCCACAGGAGCTCACTTCGCTGGTGGGCCGCTACGGCAAGCACCTCCAGGGGTCGGACGTCAAGGAGAACGGCCACTCGCTGGAAGCGCTTGACTTCGACGACGAGACCCGCGAGATGCTCGGTCTGGACGATATTGAGAAGATTCTCGGTCAGATCGATGAGGAAGCTGAGGTCGATGTCGAGGCGATGGAAGAGGAAGCCCAGAAAATCAAACAGGGGCAAGACAGTGGCCTCGACAACGCTGACGACGTCATCGAAGAGATGGACGCCGAGATAGACGGCGATTCGGGCACGACGGACGTGGCCGGCGGCCCCGACGACACGACGCGAACGTCGGAAGTCGACAAAGACAACTAACTGAGAATCAGGCGAAGACGTTTTATTACCGACCCACCTTTTCGGTAGCAATGACACGTGAGGGCGACGTTGACGAGGACAAGCGAGCGACGCTCCGTCGCTTCGCTGCCCTCGGTGCAGCGAGCCCGTTTGCCCGCTTTGGCGACAGCGGGAGCGAGAGCGATGCGCCCGATGCCATCGCCGGGTACGTCTCGGCACACCCCGGGACCCACTTCTCGAAGCTTCGCGACGACCTCAAACTTGGGACTGGTGAGGCCCAGCACCACCTCCATCGACTGGAAAACGAGGCCGTCGTTACCTCACAGAAAGATGGCGACTACCGGCGGTACTTCCCAGCCGGCCAGTTCTCCGAGTTCGAACAGGTAGCGCTTGGTTACCTGCGGCGATCGACGGCCCGCGGGATGCTCGTCACACTCCTCCGTCGCCCGGACGTGACGGCGTCGGAACTGGCCACCGAACTGGACGTTTCACGGCCGACAGTGAGCAACTACGCCGCCGATCTGGAGTCAGCCGGGCTCCTGTCCAGAGCAGACGGGTACGCGGTTACTGAGCCAGAGACCGTGCTGACGCTACTTATTCGGTATGCCGACTCGTTCGACGACGATGTCGCCGCGCTGGCCGGCGAGGCCGACTCACTGCTGCGATACGACCCGTGACACCTGCGTCGGTACTCTGCTCGCTATGGGTTCGCTTGCGTCTGTGTCGCCGTTACATCTCTTTGTCGACACCAGTAATTTCGAACCTTGCACCACCTGATTCGCTGTCGGTCACACTGATATCCCAGCCATGGACGGCGGCGATATCGGCCACGATTGCGAGGCCAAAGCCAGTGCCTTCAGACGCAGTCGAGTAGCCCGCCTCGAACACCGTTTTTCGCTCGTCTTCGGGGATGCCTGGGCCGTCGTCAGCAACGTAGAAGCCGCTGGCGTCGTCGATATCACCGACAGTAACCGTTACTCCGCTGTCGTTCTCAGCCCCGCCGGACTGTCCCGACCGTCCTATCGAGCCATGCTCCATGCTGTCTTGCTGCACCTGAGAAGGCAGGGATTCCGACCCGTGTGCTATGCAGTTCCGAAACAGATTCCCAAGCAGCCGCCGCAACCGGCCGGGATCAGCAAGGACGATGCTATCAGTATCGGGCTCCAAGACCGCGTTCTCCGTCTCGATAGTCTCCCAGCAGGCAGTTGCGGCGGTTCGCAGGTTGACAGGCTCGGTGGTCGTCGCCTCGCGGCCGTCCCGTGCCAGCGTCAGGATATCGTCGATAAGCGTTTGCATCCGTTCATGAGCGGCATCAATGCTGTCTAAGTGCTCGTTGGTCACTTCCTGCTGGGCCAACTCCAGATGGCCCTGTGCAGTCGTCAGTGGGCCCTGCAGGTCGTGGCTGACGACGCTGGCAAAGGAGTCCAGCCGCTCGTTCTGAATGCGGAGCCGGCGTTCGCGCTCCTTCTGTTCGGTGATGTCCTGGAAGAAGCCCCGAACGGTCCGCTTCTCCGCGCCCTCGACGCGTTTGCCGTGGGTTCGGACCCACCGATGATCACCTGTCGCAGTGATGAGTCGGGCCTCGATATCGTACGGTTCCCCGTCTTCGAGTGCCGCATCGACGGCGTCCGCAACCATCTCCCTGTCTTCAGGATGATAGAAGGACAGCCCGTCCTCGACTGTCGGCTCGAAGTCGTCGCCGACCTCGTGGATGCGGCGGGTGCCCTCTGTCCAGGTCAACATCCCGGTTTCGTCGAACTCCCAGGCACCGAGGTCACCGAGCTCCTCAGCCCCGGCAAAGAAGTCCCGTAACTTGGCGAGGTTTTGTTCATGCTCAATGCGCTCTGTGACGTCCTGACAGTGCGAGAAGATAGTGACAACATCGCCCGAATCGTCGGTGACGAGTCGGTTGTGCCACTCGACCATGATACACTCGCCGTCTTTCCGGACGTTCTGATCAACGCTATGATAGCCGCCAGCGGCCTCACTGAGTTCGGATGTAACCTGGGCGACGTCGGCGTAGCTTTCGTCGCTGACAAATACCTCCCACGTTTCCCCGACCAGTTCGTCCTTCGTGTAGCCGAAGATATCTGTGAGGGTGTCGTTGACGCGGATGATTTCGAAGTCCTGAGTATACTCAACGAACCCGAGCGGCGACTGGTCGATAAACAGCGAGAGCCGGTCTTTACTCGCTTCGAGGGCGCGCTGTGACCGGTACTGTTCGACGGCGTTGACGATCCGGTTCGCGAGAAGGGCGTAGTGGCTGGTGTCGGATGTTTTCTGTAGGTAGTCAGTGACACCTGCAGAGATAGCGTCACTGGCGACGGCTTCGCTACCACGGCCCGTGTACAGAATAAACGGGAGGTCAGGATAGTCCTCGCGGACGGATTCGAGGAAGTCGATGCCATTCTCGCCCGGCATTTCGTAGTCAGAAACGATACAGTCAATTGCCTCCGTTTTGAGCAGACGCAAGCCTGCTGTGGCACTCGTTGCAATCTCAATATCGAACTTGACCCGCTCTCGCTTGAGGAACGCCGCTGTCGTCTCTGCGTACTGTCGGTCGTCGTCGACATGAAGCACCCGGATGGCGGAACCAGCCTCGCCCATTGATGCGATTGACTACGGCCTCAATGGTTATCAATATAGACATTGTATTTTTCCTATATTTCCTGAGGTATCAAGGTAAAGCGGCTGAACCGAAGAGTGAGCGACGGCACCAACTGTTCTCTACGCAGGCCCACATCGGGCCTGTGTGGATGGTCTGGTGGAGGTCCCGATGTATCCGCGTCGGAGTCAGTGCTAGTTCAGGCTTCAACCATCCACGTTGTCGAGGAGGAGTAGCCCCACTTTTCGACGGCCAGATCGTGGTCGCCGTCGGCGATGGCGGTCATGTTTGTGCCGACTTCCTTGGCCGAGAGGCCGAGTTCGTCGCCGATAAGTCGGGATTTGAAATACGTCTGGTCGTCAGCATTGGAACGGAGATACTCCAGAATACGTCGCTGCTTGTCCGAGAGCGGACTGTCGGGGGCTTGTGCGGTGGCGCTCATTAGTACAGTTACTAGCAGTACCGAGACACCCTTATTGGATTTGGTACAGACGGTTAATGGCTCGCCTTCTGGCGGTTTTCTTTCACTCGAAGTGGGGATACTGCCGCGAATTGGGCCACGCGACGGCCGGTTGGTACAGGCGGGAAACACCGTCCGTTGCTCGTCGTCGCCTCGCAGTTTGGACGGCAGCGGTCGCTCGCTCCGGCAGTTCTTTAATAATGGGCTGTTTTGTGGCCGAACGGAGGTATATCACATTGGAAATCTCGGATCAACTGCTGTGTCTGTTCAGTGCCGATATCCGCGACGAGGGGGACCGGTATGTCGTTGAGGTCCCGCGTCGAGAGATCGAGACGGGCGCAGTCGACTCAGGCAGCACCTACCGCGTTGCGCTCATCTCCGCAGATGAGGGGACAGAGACGGATGAGGAGACGGTGTCAGACACGCCGCCGGACCAGCCACAGCCGCCGGTCGAACCGGGTGAGACGCGCTACGTCGAGATCGAAGATATCGGCAAGCAGGGCGACGGCATCGCTCGCGTCGAGCGCGGCTACGTCATCATCGTTCCGGGAGCCGAAATCGACGAACGAGTCAAGATCGAAGTTACCGAGGTCAAGTCGAACTTCGCGGTCGGCGAAATCATCGACGACGTGTGACGCTACTCGTAAGGGCTGCCATCGGGGCGCTTTGCCCCTTCGGAGTCGTGAACGACGACCTGTCCGGCTGATGGATCGACAGGTCGATAGGTGTCGCGGACGCCAATTGCTTCCGTCAATTCTCGAACGGCGCGTTCTTTGAGCGCTGCGGCCAACTCTTCGGCGTCGGATCTGGAGATGTCCCGGCCGAGCCCCTCACACTCGTGGGCCCGGACTATCCCTTCTTCGCCGACGGCTTCGCCCATCGGCTGGCTCGTCCCGCCGAGCGCGACGCTGAACGGGTAGGTCCGGCAGATAAGCGGACGGTCCCCGTGGACCGTACAGGCACCTGTGCCGTCGTCGCCCTCGGCGTAGAAGGTACAGTCGCCGCAGTCGTCGGTCTGGAGCGCCCACTCGAACGTCTCACCTTCGGGGCCGTCCGGCCCGTCCGCCAATCCGTACGGCATCGGCCGGGCAACGTCGCGGAAGTCGTACTCGCCGGCAGCCTGTAGCTGCCGAATCTCGTCAGGAAACACCGTCGCAGTGTGGGGTTCAGCATCGGTTTCGGCCGAATCAGCGTTTTCGCCAGACCCATCAATGGGCCCGCCAACCTCGTCGGTACTCTCTCCGCCCTCGCCACACGCCGACTCGGCCTTGCAGCAGGCTCCACAGCGGGTGCATTCGAACCCGATAGTCTCGATTGCGTCGGCCAGTTCCGACTCCTCAAGGGCACGGGCCCGTTCGAGTTCGGTTTCCAGAGAGTCCACAGCCCTGATAGCGGGCCGATGGGCAAAAAGGCGTCACTCCGCTGCATTCGGTGCGGCTCGCTCGCTGTCCCATGAGATAGCACCCTCGACAGCCAGTTTTTTAAGATGGGTCAGCACCGTCCCGCGTGCCAGATCGCGCACGCCGGTGAGGTCCTTCTCGTAGGCGGCTTCGAGGATTTCATCCAGCGTAGCGGCCCCGTCGTGGACAGCGTCTCGAACACGCCGTTCGCGCTCCAGTCGGTGGTTGATGAGTCGTGCACAGGTCTCCCGCGGCGTCTCGATACGCGGGCCGTGGCCCGGTAACAGCACGTCGGGGTTTCTGGCGTGGAGTCGCCGAAGTGACGCGAGATAGGCCCGAACGTCGCCCTCGGGTGCGCCGACGACGACGCTACCCTCGGCAACGGCGAGGTCACCGGAGACAACGGCTCCATCCGTTCCGAAGGCGACGTGTTCCGGCGCGTGCCCCGGCGTATCGATGACGGTCACTGGGCCGGTGTCGGTTGGAATTGTCGTCCCGCCGCTGAACAGTCTGTCGGGGGTAACGCCGGTCGCGGCTTCGAACGCGCTCGCCCGACCGCGATGCGCCCAGACCGTTGCGCCTGTCTCTCTGGCATAGTGTGCAACGGCACCGGCGTGGTCAGGGTGGTGGTGCGTGAGTGCAATGTGTGCGAGGGACCGGTCGCTGAGAAGCGAATCGAGCGCATCGTCGGTGTCTGGAGGGTCCACGAGAAGAGCCGCCTCATCGCCGCAAACGTATGCCGCCGTGCTGCCGGTCGGTGCCCGTGTCGGGACGGACACATCGGCCCGGTGCCAGTCCATACCGATGGGTCAGACCGTGAGGAAATAAACCTGTTTGCGTGCGTCGGTGAAACTGTACCGCGAATCAACCAGCCCGGACTCCTCCAGCCGGTTCAGTGCATATCTGACAGTGCGATCCGGGAGCAGTGAGCTCTCGGCTAAGTCTCCCTGTGACAACGGGGCATCGTCTTCCAGTACCTTCGCAACGAGCTTCGCGCTCGGCGGGAGTTCCCGTAGGGTGTCGCGGAACTCCTCGTCAGTGAAAGGTGCTGGTGCAGCGTTTTCAGTTAATGCGCTCATAGTGGTTGATATTCAAGACTTACTGGTAAAACTTGGCTATATCCATGACCAAACAATACAGATTCTATGAAGTGTTTAATGTTCCCTTATACATGGCCGCCATCGTGCGGTTCTCGTCTCTATCCGAAAATCACACCCAGACCTATCAGGGTAGCGAGTGCGACCGGAGCCGGCATAGTGGGAAAAACAGTCTGGCAGACGAAAGGGGATTCCAGTATCGTTTTATCCCCCGAGGGGTGAGCAATACACCGTGAAAGGGCAGGAGTGGTATCAGGCCGACACCGTGGCCGAAGAGTACGAGGCCAAGCGGTTCTCCCGTGGCGGTCGGCTGATCGACCGACGAGAGAAACAGGCCGTCCTCAACGCAATCGGCCCCGTGGCCGATAAGGACGTGTTAGAAGTAGCTTGCGGGACCGGACGGTTCACTGTGATGCTGGCCGAGCGCGGCGCGAACATCACTGGACTGGACATCTCAGGACCGATGCTCCAGCAGGGCCGTGAGAAGGCACAGGCGACCGGTGTCGATGACCGCGTCGAGTTCATGCGGGGCGACGCCGCCCGACTCCCGTTCCCGGACAACCATTTTGACACTGTGTTTGCGATGCGCTTTTTCCATCTGGCGGACACGCCGGCGGCGTTTCTCGCAGAGATGCGCCGCGTCTCGAAGGAACAGGTCTTCTTCGATACGTTCAACCGGTTTTCGACCCGATCGATATACAACTGGGCGCTCCCGATGGGATCGCGGCTCTACTCGCGCTGGGAGATCGACCGCCTGTTAGACGGGGCCGGACTGGAACTGACTGACGCGAACCACGACTGGCTGCTTCCGTACGGCTTCTACCGGAAGATTCCGAACGAACTGGCCGCCTCGTTCCGGTCGCTCGATACGGCGCTCGGCGGCACGCCGCTCGGCGAAAAGCTGGCCTCGGTGTCGTACTGGAACACCCACGTATGACATCCTCCCTGGCGTGAACGCCGGGGTTTCCTCCGTGAGAGCCTCAGTCGGTCTAACACTCGCCAGAGGCAACATTCCCGTCGCAGTGGACGGTACTCGGGTCTGTGCGCTGTTCTTTGGGACTATCCCTCGCGGGAGAGCGTGGCAACTCCGACCAGTTGTGGTCGTCCCACTCGAACCGCACGGGCCGTGCCATCGGCCTGACTGCTTGTTCTGTGTGCCGCTCTAAGAACGTCTCCGACGCCGTGAGGTCGGCGTGGCCCTCAAACCCACACGGACAGGTGAGCGCGTCCTGATGCCGCATCGTTCGGTCTGTTGAACCGCACTGCGGGCACTCCTGACTTGTCCACGCCTCTGACCGGACCTCAACAGAGATGCCGTATTCCTCGGCGGTACAGACCAGTCGTTCGGTAAACTTCTTGAACGACCAGAAGTTGTGGGTCTTGGCGTTCGTCTCGACCGACCAGTGCGTGTCCAGTACGTCGGTCAAGCCACCGATATACACCGTGTTCACGCCCTCGGCGTACAGTCGATCCAAAAGGTCACGACACAGTGCTTCTTGAGCGTGGTCGCGGCGACGGGTTCGCTTGCGGTACAGCCGCCGGATACGCTTGCTACTGTATCGACCCCTACAGAGTTTCGACTGCATCCGGGCGATTTCTTGCGTCGTCTCACGGAACCGCTGGAATAGCTTACGACCTTCGTACAGGTGTTGCTCGCCGGTCGTTGTAGTACAGGCAACGAGGTTGTTCGCACCAATATCCAGAGCGGCCGTTTCGTCGGCCAGTGGAGTGTCCCGTGCGTCGTCAGAAACAGTCACGGGCTGCGAAGCTCGGAAGGTGCAATCAGTCTCGTCGTACCACAAATCCAACCGGCCATGGTTGTCGTAGTCGGGCCAGTTCGGGTTGCCAGCGATCTCCAGCCGGAGCCGACCAGTGTGATCGTATCGGTCTTTCAACTCACTCCCAACCAGTATCTCAAGTCGAGAACGGTCGCCCCACTCGACGGTGTATGCATCGTTGCGAATAACACCTTTGAGAACACGCCCATCATCTTCGTTGTCGAGGCGAATCTTCGATTCGCCGACCATTGGAAATCTTCGATTTCCAAGACCACGGAAGCCCGGCGGTTCCGGGTGTTCCGTGACCGACGTGTTTGACTCATCGTGGTACTGGTCTTTCAGTTTGAAGAACCCGCGCCACGTTTCGCTGTTTTTGCGTATTACCTGTTGGGCGGTGGACGCACCAAGCACGCCTTTGTATTTGCCTTCGAGTCGGCCAGTATCGGCGTCCCATGCACCCTCGTCCTCGAAACCGTCTTCGTCGTTGTACCGCATGAGACGCTGGTAGTTGACTTCGTTCCAGAGAGCGGCGGAGGCATCCAACAGGTCCCGTAGCAGTTGCTCTCCATCATCGGAGAGAGGTCGCACAGCGAACGTGTTGGTGCGCTTCATCAACCATTTCCAATATGTCTTCTTGGAACTTGAACATCAGCCAACCACGGTGAAAGTAAAACTCAATCAGCTCGTGGGAGACTCAAGACCAGCAGTGACACAATGGTTCTCACCGGAGCTTACGCGATTCACGCCCGCCGTGAACAGCGTGGCGTCAGAGACGCCACAGGTAGACGGCGCGAAGCGCCGTCGACGGCGGTACTCTCTCGCTGGCAAAAGGTTGCCGTCCGTCTCCCGCGACTTTTAAGCGCCTTCGCCGTCCTATCCAGAGGTATGGATATCTCGGTAGTGGTCCCGACGTTAAACGGCCGGGAGGAGCTGACCGGCTGTCTGGACGCACTTACCGAGCAGGTCCCCGATGCCGAAGTGATTGTCGTCAATGGCCCGTCAGCCGACGGGACAACGGGTATGGTCCGCGATCGGGACGACATCTCTATTCTCGTCGAAATCGCCGATCGCTCGGTGACGGTCGCCCGCAACGCCGGGATCGACCGAGCCACAGGGGACGTTATCGCGCTCGTTCATCAATCACTCTCAGTCGAGTCTGGCTGGGCTGACGCCGTGAAAAACGGGCTTTCGGGGGCCGCACAGGCTATCACCGGGCCGACACACCAGCAACTGTGGGCCGGGATGACGACCGAAACGGAGGAGACGCGGACGATAGCCGGCCGCGACGTGACGTACTTTAATCCCGGCAACGTCGCGTTTGATGCCGAGGTGGTGGAAGCGCTCGACGGGTTCGACGAGTACCTGAACGTCGGCAGCGCCCGGGACTTCGCACACCGCATGGCTGCCGGTGAGTACGGCGTCGACTGGAGCACGGAAATGTGTGCCAGCCGCGAGTTTGAGGCTGATGGCGGCATCGCAGAGACCGACTGGAACTGGAAGTACCGCTCGCTCGCCTACCGGCTGGTGAAGAACTACAACGTCCGGCCGACCGTAGTGCGGCGAATCCTCAGTCACGCGGTCGGTGATGCGAAGGACGCGCTGGTCGATGTCGTGCGCGGGGAGACGACGCCGTCGCAGTGGCTCGGCACTGGGCAGGACGTGTTCGGTGGCGTCGGCTCCGGGGTCGTCGACGGGTTCCGGGCACGCGTGACCGACCGGACGGCTCGCCGGAATCCGAACGGTCGCTCCGCGCGCACGAACCGCGCGGTGACCGTGTACGACTGGCGGTAGCTAGGGTTGGCGGTAACCGATACTGGCCGCAACCGTTCGACTGAGGCAGGAGTGCCGATAGTTAGGGGGCCAGCGCCTCGATGACGCGGTTTGGATTGTTCGAGAACACCTTCCGCATCGCGTCTTCGGGGACGTCCAGTGTCAGAATCTCCATCACAGCCACGTTCGGGTGGACGCCGGGGACGCCGCTCCCGAAGAGGACGCGGTCGGGATGTTCTAAAACTGCCCGTTCCATCGGCCCTCGGTAGCGGACCGCGCTGGTGTCGAGATACAGATTGTCATGGACCTCCAGCAGGTCGATGGCCCGTTCCATCAGGTCCTTCCGGAGCGGGTGCGCGCCGAAGTGCGAGAGGATAACCGGAAAGTCGTACGCTAACAGCGACTCGGCGACGGCTTCGGGTTGGAACCTGTCGCCGCCGTGAACGATGACGGGCAGCGACACCGACTCTAGCTCTGCGAGCACGTCCTCGTCTGGCAGCCCGTCGGTCGGCGGATGGAGCTTGAAGCCGTAGAACCGGTCGTCGTATGCGTACTGTTCGATATCAGCAGGCGAGGTGTGTGCCTCCGTGCGACTACTTGCGAGGTTGCGAAGCGTCGAACCGGGGCCGGTCCCCGGGTCCCGAGCACCGTTGACTCTGGCGAAGGCGACCATCGGTCGTTCGACGGTCATCCGGGCGACAGCGTTGTTCGCTTTCAGATACGAACCGTCCCGCTCACCAGGAAAGACGACGGAGCGGACGACACCGGCCTGGTGCATCTCCCGCTCCAGTTGCTCCGGGTCACCCATGCCGTCTCGGGGCCGGCGATGCTCGTCGGGCTCCAGCTGTGCATGCACGTCAACGACCCGAAACCCGTGCTCCAACTCCAACATCTACTATACGGTCTGTATACCCCCATGCTAAAAGGTGTGCAGGTCGGGCCTGGATTACGGGGACAGCACGGCGCTGTCACCCGACAAGCTGTCCGCAGTGTTAGAAAGATTTATATAGAACCGCTTGCCTTGTCTTAAGTGAGGTTCAACACATATGTCATCTGGCCAGCGACGCATGGGCGGCCAGCCTCTTTTCATCCTTGATGAGGACGCCCAGCGCACACACGGGAAGGACGCACAGTCATCGAACATCTCCGCCGGAAAGGCCGTAAGCGAGTCCGTACGGACCACGCTCGGTCCCCGCGGCATGGACAAGATGCTCGTCTCCGACGATGGTGATGTGGTCATCACTAACGACGGGGCGACCATCCTCTCCGAGATGGACATCGAACACCCCGCGGCCCAGATGATCGTCGAGGTCGCCCAGACACAGGAGGACGAAGTGGGCGACGGAACGACGACAGCGTCCGTGCTGGCCGGGGAACTGCTGACGAAAGGTGAGGACCTGCTTGACGACGATGTCCACCCGACAACAATCGTCGAAGGGTACTCCGCCGCGGCCGAACTCGCACAGGACGCGATCAACGAGCTCGTCCTCGATGTCGACCTCGACGACGAGACGCTCGTCGAAGTCGCCGAATCCTCGATGACCGGTAAGGGCACCGGTGACGTCGAGGCCGGGGAACTCGCTGAAGTCGTCGTCGACGCCGTCCGTCACGCCAAGAGCGACAACGGCGTCCGCCGGGACAACATCGAAGTCCACACCCAGACGGGTGCGGCTTCCTCCGCAACCAAGCTCGTTGAGGGCGTCATCGTCGACGAGACAGCCGTCCACGACAACATGCCGACCTCGGTCGAGGACGCGTCCATCGCGGTCATCGACACCGAGCTCGACGTCCGCGAGAGCAACATCGACGCTGAGTACAATGTCTCCAGCGTCGACCAGCTCAACGCCGCGCTCGACGCTGAAGAGGGCGAACTGCAGGGCTACGCCGAAGATGTCCTCGAAAGCGGCGCTGACGTCGCGTTCGTCACCGAGGATGTTGCCGACCGCGTCGCCTCCCAGCTCGCCAAGGAAGGCGTCTTCGTGGCCGAGAGCATCAGCTCCTCGACCGCCAAGGACATCGTCGAGGCTACCGGCGCAAAGCGCGTCGGCTCGCTCGAATCCCTTGACGAGGACGCGCTCGGCCACGCCGACAGCGTCAACGTCGAGAAGCAGGGCGACGACGACATGACGTTCATCACCGGCGGCGCGACCGCCGAGTCCGTCACGGTCATCGCTCGCGGCTCCACCGAACACGTCGTCGACGAACTCGAACGCGCGCTCAACGACGCGCTCGACACCGTCATCGCCGCGCTCGATGCCGGCGGTGTGGTTCCCGGCGCAGGCGCGACGGAAATCGCCATCGCCGACCACATCCGCTCCGAAGCGGCGTCCATCGAGGGCCGCAAGCAGCTCGCCGTCGAAGCGTTCGCCGACGCCGTCGATGTGCTGCCCCGCACCCTCGCGGAGAACACGGGCCTCGACGCTATCGATGCGCTCGTCGACCTCCGTGCAGAACACGAGAGCGAGGGCATCGCTGGCGTCATCAGCGAAGGCCAGACCGGCATTGTCGATGACCCCGTCGAGTACGGCATCATCGACCCTGCCGCTGTCAAGCGCGAAGCCGTCGGCTCCGCCACCGAGGCGGCGACGATGATCGTCCGTATCGACGACGTTATTTCGTCGAGTTAAGCGAGATAGCGGTACAGGCGCTCTAACCTGTTTTCTTTCGGCGAAACCGAACAGCGGTGCGACCGCCGACAGAGAAGACGCCGCTTACTCGTTACTGGGCTCGACGGACAGCGTCAGCGTCGCTTCACTGCCGTCAGCGAGCGCGTCGACGAGGTCCCGGTCCACGTCGCCGGCCGCGGCGTCGGCGTTGACCATCACGGTCCGGTCATCGACGTAGTCGCTCGTCCGCAGGACGTGGCTACGGTCGTTCTCGAAGGACAGGTCGGGGTGACCGGTCCCCGTCACAGTAACGGTCTGCTCGCCAACTTCGATAGTCGCTGTAATCGTCGCGTCGGCAGCCTGACAGGCCGTTACGAACTCGCTGTCGAAGTCACTGGGGACGCGGTCAGCCTCGATAGCGAGGATGCAGTCACCTGCAGGTGTCAGAAAGTCGTCGCTCGTTACTTCCAGCGTGCTTGCGTGTTCGCCGGAGACGTTCTCGTGGCCCTGTGCTCGGACCACCTCCACAAGTGTCATACTTCCCGGTCACTGCCGGGCGTACTTCAGCGGGACGACTCCGACCGGACGACGGTAACCGTCACCGCACCGCAGGCGCATTCGTGGGCTTCGCGGTGGCCGGCCTCGGTCTCAAACACCAGCGCTGGCTCCCCAAGCGAGCGCTCACAGTGCTGGGCCTCGCAAGTCGGTGTCGTCGCCTCGTGCAGTTCGGTGATCATATCTGGATAGTAGGTGGCTACCTATGTCAAAGCGAGCCATCCCCGGAGTGAAAGTGAAAGTGAAGGCGTGGGGCAAAGGATATGCCGCCACGGAACGGGCCACAAGGTATGTCGCTGGAGTGGCGCGGCGCGGCGGTTGCGCCGGACGACGAGATGCCGTCCCCGGAGGCGTGGAAACCGGTATCGGTGCCTGGCCGGCCCGAACAGTTCGCCGGTGCCGAGGCCGTGGCCTACGAAACGACGTTCTCGGACCCGCGGGACGAGAGCGACGCACACGCCCTGCTTGTACTGAGCGGAACGTACGCGCACACACGCGTGTGGTGCAACGATGAGTTGCTCACCAGCCACGACGCCTACTTCGAGCCGCTTCGGGTCCGACTCCCCGAAAGCGAGGAGTACCGGATCGTCGTGGAGTGTCGCGCGCCCGAGGACCGCTTCGGCGGTTTGCACGCGACTGACCAGCTTCCGCCGGAACGCTGTGTCCCGGGCGTTTGGTGGGACGCGACCCTTGAAACCCGACCGGACCCATGTGTGAGCGAACTCTCGGTCCAACCACAGCTGTCGGAAGCGGACGTAACCGACGCGTCGGTGGACGTGTCGGCGACCATCCTGACTGACGAGCCACTTGACGACCGGATTACGCTCTCGCTTCGGCCGGAGGGTGACGTTCGTGGCGGCGGGATGATGGACCGGGCCCGCGTCTCGACCGACGAGGAGACGACGACGGTGGCCTACACGATGGACGTGCGCGATCCGTCGCTGTGGTGGCCCCACGACCGCGGTGAACAGTCCCGCTACGTGCTCAGGGCAAAACTCGGCGACGACGAGCACTCGGTGACGACGGGACTCCGTACCGTTTCGTACGACGGTGGCCTGCGGGTCAACGGCGAAGATGTGCCGGTTCGCGGCGTGACGCTGCTGGACCCGACCGCTGAGGACGTCGAGCGGGCCGTCGACGCCAATGCAAATCTGGTTCGGGTACGGGCGCAGGGGACGCCGCCCGAAGTGGCCCGGACCTGTGACGACCACGGCGTCCTGCTCTGGCAGGACCTCCCGTTGTCAGGCCCCGAGCCGTTCGACACTGAGCGGGGCACTGCCCTCGCGGCTCGGCTCAATGCGACCTACGCACAGCATCCCAGTTTCGCGGCGGTCAGTGTTCACGACGAGCCAGTGACTCCGTACGCTGACGGACTGGGCTCCGGGTTCCTCGACAGGCTTCGCTTCCGGTGGCGTTCTTGGCGTACCGGCTACGACAGCACGGACGCCGAGTCGGTGTCGTCGGCTGTCGACTCCGTCCCGACGTTCCCGGTCGTCGGCCCGCCCGGAATCGACCCCGATGCGGTCACGTTGTACCCGGGGTGGCGGTACGGCGATGCAGCAGACCTCCCATGGCTCTATTCCAGATTCAACGTCAGCGATGTCGTTGCCGGCTTTGGCGCCGGTGCGCTGGGAACGCCGGACCCAGGCGATAGTCCCGGATTCGATAGCGCCTGCCACGACCGCCACGTTGACGGTGGAGTTGAAGCATCACAGGCGTATCAGGCCAGTGTCGTCCGCGGGGTTGCTGAGACGCTCCGGCGACGCAACGCACCGCTCGTCATCGTTGATAGCCTCCGAGATGTCGGTGACGCCGGCATGGGTCTGCTCGCCGCTGACGGGACCGAGAAGGAGGCATTCAGTGTTCTCGCCGACAGCTACGAGCCCACGCAGGTGGTGCTCTCGAATGCAGCGCCCGGCGAGCAAGATATTGTTGTCCTCCACGACCGTCCAGAAAAAGCGGACCTCACCGTCGAATGGGACTGCAACGGAAACCGCGAACAGGCCGAACACACGGTCGGCCCGTTTGCCCGCGTCACCGTCGACACACTCATTCTTTCAGCCGATGACGATGTGACGCTTGCCGCCACCGACGGCCAGACTGTCGTGAAAAACGAGTACCGTATTAGCGAGTAATACAGGTGCGTGATATACCATGGAAAATCGGTGCGATAGCGACCGTCTCACCCCTGAAATATGGCGTGTGAGAGGTTGACGCGGTATTCAATGCACCGGAATGTTTAAACAATATCCACCTCTATTTGTAGACACCAGAACGCTTCCGCGTTCAGGCAGTATCGCTTTCAGCCCAACATGAGAGGGAACCCTTGTTATTGGTGTCAGCCCCTCAGTAGTGGGCCGACTGTCTGTGCTGAAGCGGTGATGGCATAGAGGATTCAACAATGGCAGACTCGATAGACGAATCAAAGAACGTTACAGTAACAGAAGAGGATCTTGAAAACAAATCGAAAGGCGAGCTTATCAAACTCGCCGGCCAGCTTCGTGACCGACGAAACGAGCTGAACCAGATGGCATCCGAGCGGGCCTCTGCCCGCGACGACCTGAACGCGAAGACTCGCGAGAAGGTCGACGAAGCCCAAGAACACCGCGAGAAGCGCGACGAGCTCAACGAGCAGGTCCAGGAACACAAAGACCAGCGTAACGAGCTCAATGCGGAAGCGAACGAGCTGTTCGACAAGGTCGACAACCTGAAAAACGACCTCGAACTCGACGAGGGGACGTCAGTCGAACAACTCAAAGAGGAAATCGAAGACCTCGAATTCAAGCAACAGACCGAGGTGCTCTCCTCGGAAGACGAAAAGGAGCTCATCGAGAAGATCGAGACCAAGCGCGAAAAGCTCCAGGAGAAACAGGAGAAGCTCGATCAGGGCGGCGACCTCGAAGAGCTCAAAGAGGAAGCGGAAGAGGTCCGCTCGGAAGCCTCAAAGCACCACCAGAAGGTCACGGAACTGGCCGACGAGGCCCAGAAGCACCACAACGAGATGATCGAGGCCTACCGCGAGGCCGACGAGATCCGTGACGAGGCCGACGAGAAGCACGAAGAATTCGTCGATGCCCAGGAAGCGGCCGACCAGCATCACGAAGACTTCGTCCGCGTCCAGAAGCGCCTCCGCGAACTCGACAAGAAGGAAGAAGAGCAGGAGCGCTCCCAGCGCGAGGAGAAGCAGGAAGCCGCTCGCGAGGAAGCCGAGGAGATTTATCAGAAGTTCAAGGAAGGCGAAACCCTCGACACCGAGGACCTGATGAAGCTCCAGAAGGCCGGCAAGCTGTAAGTCTGTAGGATTTTCTCTCTGTTTTTACTGACCATAGATGCATCACTCATTCGGCCTGCTCCAGCTCGGCGCGCTCTCGCTCGTCCCGACAGCCCTCGGTGGGGTCCTGTTCGGCCTCGCACTAGCTGCGCCGCCAGGCCCGATGAACGCCGTTATCGCCGAGGAAAGCGCCTTGCGGGGCTGGCGGGCCGGCTTCTTCGCCGGTCTCGGCGCGATGACCGCTGACGCCTGTTTCCTCGTGCTCGCCGTGCTCGGTGCCGCCACAGTCATCACCGAGACGCCGGGCGTTCAACGCGTGATGGTCGGTGCCGGCGGGCTCCTGATGCTCTGGTTTGCCTACGGCGCAGTTCAGGAAGCCAATACAGTCGTTACCGAGGGGGACTCGTCAGTCACGGCTGGGGATAGCCGTGGCTTTCGCAAGGCCCTCGTCTTGGCGCTGACAAATCCCTATCAGGTCATCTTCTGGCTCACCGTCGGCATCGGCCTCCTCGAACCCGGTGTGGTCGACGTGTCGTCGTACGTGCCTGCGGTCGGGACTGACACGCTAACGATACAAACCGGTCATCCGGTGCTATTAGGTGGGTTTTTCGGCGGTATCGGCCTCTGGATTACGGGGTTTCCGGCAGCGATTGTTGCTGCGAGAACGCGTATCGAACGGCTCGCACCGCTGATCGCGTGGGTCAGCGCCGCTGTTCTCGCCGGGACTGGCGTCCTGTTCCTGCTACGAGCGCTATGAGTCGCCCATCCCGGTCGCCACGTCGTCAAGATCGTCTTCGACAGCCATATCCGCGACTTCCATCGTCAGCCACTCTTGGAACCAGCGGGTCCGCTTGAGTCGCTGGTGGACGATAGACTCTGCTGTGTCGCTCTCGACGCGTTCGCGTGCGTCCTCACCGCGTTCGATGACACGGTCGACCATCTCGGCTGCGTCCATGTGCGTCCGGGACTCATAGCCCATACGCAACAGCATCAGGGCGGTCCCGTTCGCGCCGACCTTATCCAGGATATCCGCCTCAATGAGACACTGTACTTCTAGGGGCAGGTCGTCCAGCGGCCCCTGGTACGAATGGACCTCAACGGCGGAGCAGACCTGTTCGATAAACGATTCGGGGTAGTCACCGTGTGCCCGCAGATACTCGCGTGCGATCCGAGCGCCGGCTTCCGCATGGAGGTCTTGCTCGGCTTCCAGTTTTGCGATGTCGTGAAACAGCGCTGCCACGCGAGTCACGTCCACGTTCGCCCCCTCCTTGCGGGCGATTTTTGTCGCGATGTCGACGACGTTGAGGATGTGGTTGAAGCGGTACTCCGCGGAGTGCCACGGGTACCAACGCATACGGCCGCCCTCTTCTTCGTTTTCGACACTCGCCGCGAGATAGTCGTGGACGAATTCCTTCATTTCCTCGAACGCGTCGGCTGAGACAGGTGACTCCCTAATCTCGACGCCCACAGCACCACCTCCGGAGACGGATTTCGATATTCATCTTACACATATAGACGTACGTTCGACTCTTTAGCGTTACGACAGGGAGAACGGCTGCCACACCTGGCATTTCTGGATGCAAACAGTGTCACAAAACCGGTCTTCGGAGCAGTTGTCTGAGCGGCGGACAGCCACCCTCACTGTCCCCGATTCCGTGTCAGTAGGACCGCTGTTGGGCGACAGTCGCGACTGGTTCTCAGCGGCTGGGAACATTAGTCTGGCTTTTTACAGCTAATAGATAAATCGACACATATGCCTCTCCAGCTACTTCACATGCCCGTCGGCGACGTGTCGATCGTGACCCACGCGATCAGCGAACACGCGGTGACTGACGTGCTCGTCGGCGTCGGTATCGCCCTGTGTCTGTTCGGACTGTACTACAAGCTGATACTGCTCCCCGCGAATAGACAGGAATCGTCACAGCGCCCGGGGGGACAGTCGCCGCCGTGATTACAGGTAGGCGGCGTCCCAGCGCATCGGCTTGCGAACGTTCCCGCAGTTGTCACATTCGATGCGGCCCATTGAGTCCATCGCGTTCGCCAGCGTCTCGCAGTTACTGCAGAAGTAGCCATAGCGATCGCTGCCTTCCTCTGTGACGTGGACCACGTGGAACGGCGCCATCGACCCGGACTCGTGGTTGTTATGATCGACATAGACTGTCCGACCATCGCCAGTTATCCGCTCACGACCGAGTTCGTCTGCATCGGTGTAGAGGTTCTCGACGTAGGTCCGTCCAGCGATGTCGACTTCACCCGTGCCAGCGCGTTCGAAACCGCGGTCCTCGTAGAAGTTGTTGCCTTCGACGTTGTCGGCCAGCACGCGCCCCTGGAGTGTCTCAGCGCCGCGGTCATGGAGTTCCCGGTGGGTCTCATCGAACAGCGCTGACCCGATCCCCTCGTCGCGGTATGCCGGGTCGACGTGCAACCAGAGAATCGTCCCGATACTGTCGCCCGACAGAACGCTCTCTGAGAGGCCGACCACCTGCCCGTCCTGTTCGCCGACGAGAATCAACCGATTACTCTCTTCACTGAGTATTTCGTTGATACGATCTTCGTCGTACCACTCCTCGATAGCGCTTGTAATCGCCTTCGGTCCCAGCGAGTACGACGCCTCTAACGAGCGACGCGCCACGTCACGGATAGCCGGCCGGTCCGACGGCACTGCCTCCCTGATTTTCATATGCCACTAGTTGGCACGGAACATCATAAAGATACAGCTCGGTGTCAGAATTTGGGACACTCGTTGGGCTATTCATGCGAGGGCGCTACAGTTTGTGACCTTGGCTGGGACGTGTCTGTCCACTACCCACTGCTATCGTTGCTCCCCCGAAGAAATGCAGCCGCTGTTCGTGCTCTGTCATCAGATACTTCGGGCAGATTCGAAGCATGAGGACTCGAATCTGCTCGTCCTTTGGGTTCAACCGCCGGGATATCTGCTGCTCGCGAGTTGTTTGCGGTAGAATAGTCCCGGGCGGATTCGAACCGCCGTCAAGGGCTCCAAAGGCCCTTATGATTGGCCACTACACCACGGGACTGCACTCACTGTATTCGGAATAATCGACGGAACGCACTTGAACGCTTCGAGAGCGAGCGGTCAATCGCTGGTGACTTCGGCCTCTACTTCGAGGAGGCCACAGACATCACCCTCGGGGTCGAAACAGTCGGGACACTGTGGTTTACGGTCGATGATCGTATCGAGGCGATCAGCGACTGTTTCGTCGATGACGCCCTCCAGTTGCTTTGCCTCGGCTCGGAACTCTTCGACCTCGAGCACTTCGATGAGGAACCGCTCGATGATACAGTAGTTCTGGAGCGCCTCACGAGCCTGTGCGATACCGTCATCAGTGAGATCGACACCTTTGTACTTCTCGTGGTTCAGCAGCCCCCGGTTTTCGAGTTTGCCGATCATCTCGTTGGCACTCGCCGGGCTGACATCAAGCATATCAGCCACGTCGCCAGTGGATGCTGGACCGTCTTCTTGTTGCTGCGTGAGATAGATCGCTTTCAGATACTGGGCCTGCGTGTTCATTGATAGTCCTCCATCAGGTCAGTCACGTCTTCGACACCCGCCGCCTCGTCCTCGCGGATATCCGATAGCACAGCAAGCAACCGCTCGCGGTCGATGGTGAATGTCACGTCCGATGCCTCGATTGCTTCGATGAGGTCGTCGTAGAACTTGTACGCCGTCTCCTCGTTACAAAGCTGGTCATACAGCACGCCATCAAAGTCCTTGTCGGCTTCGTACTGGGCCTCGACCAGCATCTCGATTTCTTCGAACGGGACAGTGTCCGCTTCGAGGTCGTCGATGAGCGACTCCAGTTGCCGGCGGTGCTCAGCTGACTCCGTCTCAGCGTGTTCGAGGAGGTCGAGTACCGCCTGCTCGTGCTCACCGCTCGTTTCCTCGGCGTGCTTGGCCGACCGTGCCTCGACGACCTCTTCGAGGACGATGCCAATCTGTAGCAGCCGGGCGAGCTGATGGTCGGACGCCACCGGCTGTGTGAGACTCACGGCAACACCCCCACTCGGCGCTGTGCTGCGGTCATACACGTAGTTCGGGGAGGCCCGGACTTAAGCGGTTCCCTGTCGCCGAGCCGGCGTATCCGACTCAGTCACGGCCACCGTTCCCCTTCCCGGCTACTGCCTGTCCATCTCAACACTGTCAGCGACTGCCGAATTGTCAGTGATGCAGGTCTGCGGCCTAAAAGCGGATTGTCTGTCACCACGAGTATCTGCTCACTCACGAGAATACCGTCGGAGAATGGCTCCAACGGGGTGGGAGAAGCAGACGATTACTCTTGGAGACGGCGGGAAAGTGGACACTCCCAAGCCGTTGTTCGTGCGTTACCGCTCACTCACGAAGCCGCTCGTAGATCAGCTGGTCGAGGTCCTCGCGGAGTTCGTCGACCTGCACTTCTTCGAGTACCGGGACATAGAACCCTTCGACGAGCATGTTCTTCGCTCGCTCCGGGTCGACACCGCGGGAGGTCATGTAGAACATGTCCTCTGCGTCGACCTGCCCGACCGTTGCGGAGTGGGAGGCCTCGGTGTCGTGGTTGTTGATGATGAGCTTCGGCGACGCGTCGGCCTCGGAGTCGTCGGAGAGCATGAGCGTGTTCTCACGCTGGTACGACGACGTGTCCCAAGCTTCGCGTCCGACATCCTGAACGCCTTCGTACACCGAGCGGGCGTCGTTGTCGAGGACGCCGCGGGTGACGAGATCGGCGATGGTGTGCTCGGCCTCGTGCCAGACACGCGACGCGATGTCGAAGTGCTGGTCCTCGTGGCCGAAGAACGCACCCAGAATCTGTGATTCGGAGGAGTCACCCAAGAGTCGGGTTTCGACGTTGGACTTGGTCAGGCGGGAGCCGATGTTGCCGTCGATCCAGTTGACCGTGGCGTAGGTGTCGGCGTGGCCGCGCTTGACCTGGAAGTTGTAGGTCTCCTCTGAGAGGTTCTGGAGCGCGCCGTACTGGACGTAGGCGTTCTCCTCGGCGACGACCTCGACAATACCGGAGTAGTACTGATCAGCGTCAGTTGTCTCGCCGGTCCCCTGACGTTCGAGGATCGTCACTGACGAGGACTCCTCAGCGAGGACGAGCGTGTAGTTGAACAGCGACTGGCTGTTCATCGTCGTCCGGATCTTCACGTCCTCGGCGTCAACGCCCTCAGGGACGTAGACGACTGTCCCAGCCGAGAACAGGGCCGTCGACAGCGCGGTGAGGTAGTCTCGCTGCGGGTCAACGACGCTGCCGAAGTGGTCCTCGACGAGGTCCGCGTGCTCGTCGAGCGCTTCGCTCCAGGACAGCACTTCGACGCCCTCTGCGTCGACGCGGTCCTTGTCCTGTGCGTAGTCGAGCGGGTCGACCAGCGACTCATATTCGAGCGCGTCCAGATTCGTCCAGGTGCGACCCGGCGTCCGGATGACATCCGGCATCTCCAGATCCTCGAGCGCTGCGAGCGCGTCCTTTCGCGTCTCGAGCAGCCACTCGGGCTCGCCGAGATCGTCTGAAATCTGTTCTACCTGGGCCTCTGTGAGATTGGCGTGTACCTGCGTACTCATGGTTATCCGAGCGACCCCTCCATCTCAAGCTCAATGAGGCGGTTCAGCTCAACGGCGTACTCAATCGGCAGTTCCTCCGTAATCGGCTCGATGAAGCCGGCGACGATCATCTGCTTTGCGTCGTCGTCGTCCAGTCCGCGGGACTGGAGGTAGAAGACGTCCTCGTCGCCGATCTTGCCGACGGTCGCCTCGTGGGCAACGTCGACCTTGGACTCCTGAATCTCCATGTACGGCATCGTGTCCGACGTGGACTCGTTGTCGAACATCAGCGCGTCACACTCGACGGAGGTCGAGGAGTCCTCGGCTCCGTCAGCGATGTGGACGAGACCGCGGTAGTTCGTGCGGCCGCCGTCCTTCGCGATGGACTTGGACTCGATTGTGGACTTCGTTTCGGGTGCGTTGTGATATACCTTCGCGCCCGTGTCGATGTCCTGCCCCTCGCCAGCCATGGCGATGGTGATGTGGTTGTCCGTCGCGCCCGGACCCTTGAGAACGGTGGAGGGGTACAGCATCGTGGCCTTCGAGCCCATGCTGCCTGAGACCCATTCCATCGTGCCGTCGGCCTCGCAGATGGCGCGCTTGGTGTTGAGGTTGTACGTGTTCTTCGACCAGTTCTGGACGGTCGAGTACTGAACGTGGGCGTTCTCCTTGACGAACACTTCGACGCCGCCGGAGTGGAGATTGAACTCGGAGTACTTCGGGGCGGAACAGCCCTCAATGTAGTGAACTTCGGAGTTCTCCTCGGCGATGATGAGCGTGTGCTCGAACTGGCCCATGCCGTCGGAGTTCATGCGGAAGTACGCCTGCACGGGCATGTCAACCGTGGTGTCCTCGGGGACGTAAACGAACGACCCGCCGGACCAGATAGCGCCGTGTAGCGCCGCGAACTTGTTGTCGCTCGGCGGCACGGCCTTGGTCATGAAGTACTCTTTGAGGATGTCTTCGTGTTCCTGGACAGCCTTGTCCATGTCACAGAAGATGACACCCTTGTCTTCCCAGCGCTCCTGCATGTTCTGGTAGACGATCTCGGACTCGTACTGTGCGCCGACGCCCGAGAGCGCGTTCTTCTCGGCTTCCGGGATGCCGAGCTTGTCGAAGGTGTCCTGGATCTCATCAGGGAGGTCATTCCAGTCGTCGACCCCGCCGCGGGTCTCGATATCGGGACGGATGTACGGAACGATCTCGTCGACGTCGACCTCGGAGAGGTCGGGCGCGCCCGGCCAGCCGTCCGGCATCGGCATTTCGTGGAACTGCTCGAGTGCGCGAAGGCGGCGCTCGAGCATCCATTCCGGCTCGTCCTTGTCTTCGGAGATGACCCGGATGGTCTCCTCCGTGAGGCCCTTCTCGGCTTCGAAGGCGGACTTCTCCTCTTTCTTGAACTCGAAGCGCTTCTCCGTGTCGGTTTCTTTGAGGTGGTCTTGATCTGAACTCATAGTGTGTGTAGTGTTATCGCTGTGTACGGAAGGGCGTTACGCGGCCTCGTAGGCTTCCTCTCGGACCCAGTCGTATCCCTCGTCTTCGAGCTTTTCGGCGAGTTCAGCGCCACCGGAGGTGGCGATCTGGCCGTCAAGCATCACGTGGACGTGGTCGGGTTCGACGTAGTCGAGGATACGCTGGTAGTGGGTGATCTGGAGGATGCCCGCGCCCTGCTCGTCACGGAGCGCGTTGATACCGTTGGAGACGTCCTGCAGTCGGTCAATGTCCAGCCCGGAGTCGATCTCGTCGAGCACGGCAACCGAAGGCTCGAGAATCGCGGCCTGGAGGACTTCGTTTTGCTTCTTCTCGCCGCCCGAGAAGCCAGCGTTGAGATACCGGGACGCGAACTTCTCGTCCATGTCCAGCTGCTCCATCTTCTCCTGGAGGATTTCTTGGAACTCGGCGACACCGATTTCGCCTTCTTCGACGTTGCCCTCCATCGGGGAGGTGTCGTAGCCGGCAGCGTCCTCGTTGGTGTCGCCACCCTCTGCGTCGGCTTCTTCTTCCTCGTCGTCGTCCTCGAAGAGCTCCTCGCGCTCTTCGAGCTTGGCGTTGAGCGCGGTGCGGAGGAAGTTCACCATCGTGACACCTTCGATCTCGGCCGGGTACTGGAAGCCGAGGAAGATGCCGAGCGCGGCGCGCTCGTTCGGTTCGAGGTCGAGCAGGTTCCAGGTTCGGAGATCCTCCGGGATCTCTTCGTCACCGAACTCGTCTTCTTCGAGGTGGATCAGTACTTCGCCGTCGGTTACCTCGTAGGCAGGGTGGCCGGCGATGATCTTCGCCGTTGTGGACTTACCCGAGCCGTTGGGACCCATCAGCGCGTGGATCTCACCGGACTCGACTTCGAGGTTGACACCGCGAAGAATCGTTTCACCGTCCTCTTCTGCGACTTCTGCGTGGAGATTGTTGATTTCGAGTTTCGCCATAGGTATCTCTTAGGTCAACCGAAAGAAGGTACGTTTCACCCATGAAGCTTTCGCATTGCCGTGAACTCAAATTCAGTATATAGAAACAATATTTCTTACAGCAGTAAGCGCCCGCCCGCTGTTGGTTACATGAAACTCCCGAGTCCTGTTTGTTCCTGCCCGGATTTGACCTCCTCCCAGGAGATGTCCATCGCCTCCAGAATGCGGGCAATCGGCCCTTTCAGGGTCTTATCGAGCATCTTGTCCCAGTCGATTTCGAACTCTTCGGGGATCTGATCCGCGTACTCGAAACAAATTACGTCAGGGTCCCGCCGGAACTCGCCGTACAGCGGGTCCCGCTGGGGGTCCAGACCTTCCTCTTCCTCGATACGCTGGAAGAAGTCCGAGTGGACCCGGTCGAGATACAGCCGCTTCGGTTTGGACCCGCTCTGGAAGTTCGTCCCTAGTAGGAGGTTGGCGTACTTCGCGCCCCGCACCTGCGCGGTGTCGGTGTCGTAGTTGTCGAGTTTCTTCCCGATGCCGCCGGGAATGCCCACATCGTCGTAGTTGACATTGCCGTCCTGATAGTCCTCGATGACGTCGCTGACGTACTGCTTGATCGACTCGGCGTCCTCGCCGCGGACGATGCGGTCAATGACTTCCTTCTGGACCCGTTTCGTGATCGGCGCGATATCGGACCGCTGGTATTCGAACCCGGTGATATCGATGTCGTCGACGTGTTTGCCTTCTTTCCAGACGATGTTGCCCGCGTAGCGCTTCTTCTTGCCCGCCTGGAAGAACCGCCGGTAGAGCTTTTCGAACTCTATCTGGAACCGGTGCTCACTCGCGTTGAGCCGCTCCATCGCGAATTCGTCGTAGGAGTCGTTGATCGTCTCCTCCAGTTCGAATCCTTTCTGGATGGTCGCGGCGACGAGTTCGAGTTCGTCGTCACCCATCTCCGGGTGTTTCTCGCGCATCTCGTCGGTGACCGTCGCGTCCCCGTTGACGTCCGCCGGGCCGATATCTCCGAGTTGGAGCATGACGGAGTCAGTGTCGCCGTAAACGACCTCGTACCCCTCGTCGGCGACGACTTCGTCGGTGTAGTCGATGACCTCCCGACCGGTGGCGGTGACCGCCGCGCCCATTTCCTTGTCGTATAGGCGGAAGCGGTCCCACCCCAGAACGCCGTACAGGCTGTTCATTATCACCTTCACCGCTGCTTGCTGGCGGTCGAAGCGCTCGTACTCCGGATTGTCTGGGTCGAAACTGTTTCGCTGTTCTTTCTTCTCCTCGCGTTCTGAGAGGAGTTCGTCGACCATCTCCCGGATGACGCCGTCCGGTTCCTTTCGGAAGTGGGTGCCATTAGGTGCGCGGTAGGTGTCGCCGTCGTAGATCTCCGGATCAACTTTCGTCTCCGGACTGGCGTTGGTCGTCACCATGCACATCGGGTACAGCGACTTCAGGTCCAGCACGGTAACGTTCTCGCGGACGCCCGTGATGGGGTCGAACACTGCGCCACCCTCGTAGTCCTCGCTCTCCTGTTGGCCCTTCGAGGGCAGTGCGAACTCGCCGTGGAGCTTGTGGAGGACGTACATGTCGACAGCGTCGCCGGGGGTGGTGGCGTCCTCGAGCTTACACCCGACGAAGGTACGGACCTCGTCCCAGAAGTCGATGATATCCTGTTCGCGGTCGAGTTCGACACAGAGCTCCACGTCCCGGAGGTTGTACTCCAGCAACTGCTCGGGGTCCTGTTCCCAGAGGTCGCCGATGTCGCCGGTGTAACGCTCCTTGCCGACGCCGAGTTCTTGTTCGCCGACGGCGTCAAGCCGGTAAGATTCGAGTTCGGTGAACTGCGTTCGCTTGTAGGCATAGAGGAGATCGAAGACGACACGGCCTTTGATATCGGGGCCGCCCCAGCCTGAGCGCCAGACCTCGTCGACCCGCGAGAGGCGGTCTATCTGGAGGTCGAAGTCGTGGTTGTAGCTCTGGAGTTCCTCCAGTCGGTCGAGAAAGTACGGTGCGTCGAAGTCGTCGAAGTTCCAGCCTGTCAGCACATCCGGGTTGGTGTCAACGATGTAGTCGACGAAGGCTTCCAGCATGGCCTCCTCCTCGTCGAAGACGCGCACGTCGGCCTCGAAGTCCTCCCGGATCGGGTCGTAGCCGGCCAGCGCCTCGGGACCGTTGACGCCGTCGGGGGACTCGTACAGCCAGACGATGTACTCGTCGCGGTAGGAATCATGCGAGGTGAGACAGATGATCGGTTCCTCGCCGTCCTCGGGGAACCCCTGTCTGTCGTCGACCTCAATGTCGAAGGTGTTGACCCGCGGGTCAGCGTGTGCCTCGACCGGCTGGATCTCCTCGTGGTGGACTTTCAGGCTGTCATCGTCGAGTTCGCGGGCGGGGACGCGAACGCCACTCGTGATGTCCTTGTCGATGAGCAGGCGGTTGGGAAAGAGAATGTCCGCCTCGTAGTGGTCGAAGTCGTCACGGATCTGTCCCACGTCGCGTGGTGTCTGGCCGAATATCTTCGTCAGGCGCTCGCCCCGAATCGATTCGTAGGGTTCGCCAGCGTCGGCTTCTTCCCAGCCGGCGATGCTGTCGTACTGCCGGAGTTCGTGCTCGGTGACGCTGTCGGTCGGCGCGTAGAAGTAGGGTTGGAAATTGAAGACACGCGCGTGGACCGGCTCGTTGTCGTCGGTGCGCCCGAAAACGTGGACGACCGGGAACTCGTCGTCGCCCTGCCCCTCGATGGTGTAGTCGACCTGCGTGACGACGAACTCGACGGTCTCCTCAACCGGTGGGAACTGGCGCTCGTCAAGGTCGACGACGCTCGTTCCGCCGGTGTCGCTCCCACCGTTGCCCGCGACGGCCGCCGCTTCGTCGGCGACCGGGCGGTCCTCGTCCGCGCCTTGCTCGAAGTCCCCCAGCGTGCCCTGGGTCCCGTCACTCATTCTTGGCCTTGTTTCGAGATGCCGCATAAAAACACCGGCGGTCGACGGGGTATTGCCACAGGCAGAAAGTATATGCCATCGAGTGACATACCCAAGCTTGACGGCCAATGTCGCACCACGCATCCCCCCACGGCGAGGCGGATAGGTCCGAAGAACTGCGGTCGGAGCCGGCGCTCCCGGACGCCATCCAGACGACCGAGACCTACGAGACCGAGGAGGGGACAGTGTTTTACGATGCCGAGAACCCTCTCGCGTGGCTACAGACTGATACGGCGCTCACCTTACAGGAGATCGCCTGACAGGAAGTACTTTTAGCGTCCACGCGTCGTAGCTAGTGTGATGGATATCCCCGGCGAGGACGACCCGAACGAGAGCGGCGGCGTCCTCTCGGAAAAGAGCGAGTACGAACCCGAGGAGTTCGACCCGGAGAGCCTCGGGCCGGACGTGCCATCGCCGTCGGGCGGCGATTACGACGGCGACGCCACGGGACTGTTCGTCAAACTCGTCATCGTCTTCAACGTCGCGCTGCTGGCGCTCTCGCTCGGCCCGATGCTGGCCTACTTCGAGGGGCAGGTCGACCTCGGAATCCGGATCTTTCTCGTCGGCGTCATCGCCTTCGGCTACGGAACGTTCCGGTACGTCCAGTTCGAGCGGGAGCGCAAATCGGACGACGAGGACGAACCAACCGAGACAACGAATACCCAGCCCGACGGCACGGAGTCAAGCGACCACAACGGCTAACCGGCCCGGTCAGCTACGAACAGCCATATGCGTACTGTGCGGGACGACGACGGCACGCGCTACTTATTGCTGAAGGAGTCCACCGAGTCAAGTCTGGTCCGGAACCCCGAAACCGGCGAACAGCAACACCTCCCGAACGCGACTCTCGAACCCGTGGATGGCGAATCACCGCTGGCTACAGCCGCCGAAGCGGTTCCCGACGCCGCTCGTCGCGTCCTCACAGCGGCCCACGACGACCGGGCACTTGGCCTGCTTGTCGAACTCGATGAGCGTGGGCCACTCTCCGTGGCGGAACTGGTTTCGGCCTACGACCTCTGTGAGAGCGACCTGCACGGCTTGCTGGCCGAGTTCCGTGCCGCTGGCCTACTCGTTGAAGCCACAGTCCACGGCCAGCGAGGCTACGACACGACTGAAACAGCCAGCGATGGGCTGGCACATCTCCTCGACTGAGACCAGTTCAGCGTCGTGGCTGTGGTCAGGCTAGTTCCGCGACCGTTGCTTCGACCCGCTCGACCCGCGAGCGGTTGGTCGTGGCGTCTTTCTCGACGCGGACGAGGTCGTCTGCCGCACCGACGAGTTCCTCGTCATGGCTGACCACGAGAATCTGCTCGACGCCGACCTCATCGCGCATGTACTCGACGAGGTCGAGCAGTTGCGTGACGTGCCCCGAGTCGAGGAACACCGTCGGCTCGTCGAGGATGAGTGGGGGCATCGGCGCGGCTCCCTCGATGCCTTCGGCGAGCAACCGATAGATCGCACACCGAAGGCTGAGGTTGAACAGCGCCCGCTCGCCGCCGGAGAGCTGTTCGGGCTCCAGCGGCTCGCCGTCCTTCTGGTACACCGTCAGCTGGTACTGCCCGTCAAGTTCGATGTGGGAATAGGAGTCGTTCTGATACACCAGATCGAACGTCTGATTCAGCATCCGTTCGAGCGTCTCGACGTTGCGCTGGCGCAGTTCCGCCCGAAGTGTGCCGTACATCTCCTGTAGCTCCTCGGTCTCCTCGTATAGCGTTTCGAGTTCCTCCAGGGTCGCTTCGAGGTCTTTACGCCGGTCCCGCAGGGACTCTAGTTCCTCGATTTCGTTCGTGACGCCACCGATAGCGTTCTGGAGTTCGTCGCGTTTCTCGCGTTTCTCTGCCAGTGCCTCCGCTGCCTGGTCGATGTACTTTTTCGCCCGCTGCTTCTCGCTTCGAGCCTCTTCGATGCGTTCCTCGTCGAACGACTCAGCCAGCTCTTGCTTGCGCTCGCGCTTCTCTGCGAGCTGGTCGCGGCGCTGGTCGTTCAGTTCGGCCTGCTGACTGCGCTTCTCGCGCAAGCGTTCGATGTCATCAGTGCAGTCGCCGATCTTCGCAAGCAGGTTTTCGACCCGCTCTAAGCGCTCAATCGACTGTTTGACCTGCTGGCGCTCTTGATTGCATTCGGCGACGATCGAGCGACAGTCCTCGGCCTGCTCGCGGGCTTCGGTGGCCTTCTCGCGCTTCGTCTCGGCCTCGGACTCGTGGTCCGCCGCTTCCTCGCGGAGCGTCTCGATGCGCTCCTGATCCGCGTCTAGCCCGTCTTCTTTCTCCTCGACCAGTTGCACGATGTTCGAGCGGTTGTTCTCAAGCGTCACCAGTTCGTCCGCGGTCTCGACCAGTGCCGTCGCCGCCTCGTGTTCTGACTGCAGGTCCGACACCTCCTCGCGGGCATCCGCGAGCATTCCCTCCAGCTCAGCGATCTGTTCGCGGTCGTCCTCGATGGAGTCGACGTGTGGCGACTCGGCCACGTCCTGTCCGCACTCGGGGCACTTGCCGGCCTCCAGCAGCGCCTCCGCCTCGGTCAGCGCCTCGCGCTTGCTCTCCAGTTTCGTCTCCAGTTCGGTCACCCGCTGTCTGGCGTCTTCGAGGTCACTGGCGACTGATTCTTTGTACGACTGTGCCTCTTCGCGGTCAGTCGGCGCGTCCTCGAACCTGGCTTCAAGCTCGGCGATCTGGTCGTCGATGTCGCTGATCTGCTCCCGCCGCTGGGCGATGGTCTCTCGCGCTGCTTCGATATCTGTTTCCAGTTCGCCGGCTTCCTCGCGCTTGTCCTCGGCTCGGGATTCGAGGTCAGCAGCGCTCTCGGCCAGCGCGTCGGCAGTGCTGCTGTGTTCTTTCGCGTCGACGCGCTGGTCCTCGATTCGGCTCTGCAGTTCATCGTCGCGGGACTGTAGTTCGTCGAGTCGCGCATCGACAGTTTCGGGGTCCGTCTCCGAACTGTCGAGGTCGGTTTCGGCCACCGTTTCCGAGAGGTTCGCCTGCAATGTCTCCCGACGGTCCTGCAGGTCGCTGATCTGCTCTTTGAGCCCGGTTCGTTCCGTCTCCGTCTCGGTGATGGTCGTCTCCAGTTCCTCGATGTCGTCTTCCAGCGCCGACAGTTCCTCGCGTTTCTCCTCGTACTCTTCGAGGACGGACTCGGCCTGCGTGAGCGTCTCCTCGGCAGTGGCCTTCTGATCCTCGATATGCTCGATTTCGTCCTGCAGCTCCGATTCCTTCGTTTCGAGGCCGTTCAGGCGCTCGTGAAGGTCTTTCTCTTCTTTCTCCTGAATCTGATCGTCGAGTTGTGAGAGTGCTCCCTGTTTGTCGTCACGCACGCGACCGACGCCGACGCGGGCGTCGCTAGCACGCTCGCGGTACTCCTCCAGCTTTCCCAGTTGCAGGAGGTCATCGAGCATGTCCTGGCGGTCGCTGGGGGAGGCGTTAATGAGCTTGTTCACCTCGCCCTGCCGGACGTAGGCGCAGTTGACGAACGCCTCGCTGTCCATCCGCAGGAGTTCAGTGATGCGTCGGCGCACGTCGCGCGCTCCTTCGTAGTTCCCTTCAGGTGTCTCCAGTACACACTTCGCTGTCGTCGGTTGCGCGCCGGTCGCGCGGACCCGGCGCGTGAGGTGATAGTCGCCGCCGGCGTGGGAGAACCACAGTTCGACGGTACAGTCGTCGGCCCCGATGGTAACCACGTCGCCAAGGTTCTCATCCAGCGCCTTCGAGCCGTACAGCGCGAAGAAACAGGCCTCAAGCAGGGACGACTTCCCGCTCCCGTTGAGTCCGTGGATGACGGTCACGCCGTTATCCAGACGCAGATCGGCATCGTCGTAGCACTTGAAATTGGATAGCTTGACACGCTGGAATTTCATTGTCGACCCTCCATTACAGGAACTCCTCGACGCTCGCCTGGCCGTCGTCATCGGCCCCGTCCACCGGTGCCTTGTCGTCGGCCTCGTTCACCGCTGCTCCGTTCTCGGCGTCGTCCTCAGCTGTGTTTGCGTTCGCTTCCGTGTCGGACGCGCCATCACTCGCAGCCGTTTCTGTGTCGGCTGCGAGGGCGTCCGAATCCTCGGACAGCAGTTCACGCACGTACCGTTCGACCTCGTTTTTTACGTTCGCGTCGGCGACCTTCGAGGCGCGGATGGTCTCGTCGATATCGTGGGCGGCCTCGCTCAATCCGAGGTCGCGGATGCGCTCGGTGACGGCGTCGTCGGGGTCGGCGAAGCTGATATCCGTTTCGCGCTCCTCGGCCGTTATTTCACGGTGGTCAGTGACGCGTGCCACGAGCGCCCCCCGGTCGAGCGCGAACGATTCGACGCTGGCCGGGGTCACCGGGTCGCCGTCGCCGCTGATGGAGACGATGACCACGGCGTCTTCCAGATCGTGCTGGCCGACGCGGCTCCGAACACGCTCGACCCCTTCCTCAGGGCCGAGTTCCACGTCGACAAAGACGAACTCGCGGGTGTCGAGGCCGCGGCGGGTGATTCGGACCTCGTCGTCGAAGGTGACGATGTTGTAGCCGCGGTCCTCACGTTCGCTCGCACTCGCGCGCTCGGTCGACCCACAGTAGGTGACCCAGGCGTCTTCGACCTGCTGTTTACCGGGGTCGTGGTTGTCGCCGAGCAGCATCGCGTCGAACTCGACCGACGACTCGGTCAGAATTTCTTCGGCGTCCCAGTCACCGTAGTCGAAGGGCTGGAACAGGCCGTGGGTGACCAGCGCGGCGCTGTCCGCGTCGTGTGGGGCGAAGTTGTAGTCGAGGTCGTCGCGCTGCGAGCGCGGGACGAAATCGAGGCCGTAGAAGGCAGTCTCGCCGATGACGGTCGGCTCGTCGCTCAGCCGCGTCGCCAGGCCGAGCGACTCGTACAGGTCGAGCCACTGGGCGTCGCGTTTGGCCTCGTGGTTGCCCACGACGGCAAGGAGCGGAATATCGGCTTCAGAGAGTTCTTCGAGAACGGTCAGCGTACCCATGATGTCGGTCAGGGCTGGGCGGCGGTCGTGGAACAGGTCACCGGCGTGGACAACGGCGTCAGCGTCGTCCGCGATGGCGTCTCGGACCACCTGCCGGAACGCATCAAGGAAGTCGTCCCGTCGGTCAGGGACGTTGTACTGCTGATACCCGACGTGGGTATCGCCGGTGTGTATCACCCGTGTCATTTGCCCACCGGTAAGCCAGCGCCACCTAAAGAGGTATCGTGACCGGAGTGAAAGTGGTTGACGGCAATACAGTCGACGCGGTTGCTACGACCCATCGCTGGGTCCCGCTGCGGCGTCCCGGTACCGCCGGAACGCTCGCAAAGCCGCCCGCCCCTCGTCTGCCAGCCCGCTCACCTCGTGTTCGGCCTGCGCGACGGCCGCTCCAAGTCGCCCGACGCCGAACGTCTCGACGAAGGCGACTGCGTCGTCTAAGTCGTCAGTTGCCCGAGTCGCTCGTTCGATGACCGTCCGGTAGTCAGCGTCGCCGCCCGTCTCATGGGTCCCCATCCGGCCTGCGCTACTACCGCCCTCCCGGTCGGCTACTCGGGTAGCCCCGTCCCCGTCGTCGCTGTTGTCACCCTCCTCGTCAGCGAGTGCTGCGAGTGCCGCTTTCACCTGGTCGCTATCGGCCATAGAACGGCGTGGTCTCGGTATCCGATATAAACGTTTGCCGACTCCGGGTCAGGTACTGGCGCGTTCAAGACAACTACTCAGTTCGAACTGGTTGAAAAAGCTCACAGTTTAGTGAGGTGATGCTTTTGCTAGAACTAACGGCCCAGCACCGGTGCCACTCGATGAAAAGCCACTATCGGATTTCACCACCATGCCGCTACGCAAATTCCGCTCCGACGAGGAAGCACTCTCGTCAGTCACAGTCGTCGCGTTGCTTATTCTGGTAACCCTGCTCATCTCCCTCGTCCTCGCGCTGTTCATCCTCGGCATGAGCGGGTGAGGCGGGGAAGCACCGTCTGGCAGTGGCCGACGCGTTTCCCGTAGTACGCCGTCCGAGCGTTCAAATACTAGCACGGGACCAGCGCCGGGCATGACAGATATCGAAACACTGGCCGAACGGCTCCGTACGGTCGAACGCGCGGTCACGGATGGAACGACGGAGTTCCCGGAAGTAACGAACCTCGCAGAACTGGAGAACCGCATGGACACCGTCGAGCAGCGTATCGACGACATCGACGAGCGGACGGCCGAGATCGAAGCGGCCACGCAGGCCCTCCGCGGCTACGTGGGGAACATCCGCACGGTTAACGAAGACATCGAACAGCGCGCCGACGCGGCACTGGCGGCAACTGACAGACTAGAGGATCGGCTCGACGAGGAGCTGTCGTCGCCGTCAGCATCTGGCCCACAAGCGGCGGGGACCGACCAGTTACGGGCGGAGACGGCACAGGGCCATCCAGGCTTGTCAGATAGGGGCGACCACACAGAAACGAACGCCACGACCGAGGAACCAACCGATTTCTCCGCCATCACCGACGGCGGTGATCCCGACGACGAGACTCCTGATGCGGGGATCGTCGGGCGCATCCGCGCGCTGCTGTGATATACCGGCTGGTCCTCGCTGTCGCGGTCATGACCGCACTTGTCGGTGCAACAGCGCCGGCACTGTCGACGGCCCGAGCGGATGCAACCAGCGGCACGATGGAGCGTCAACTGAACGAACTGGGGGCCGAATTGACCACTTTAGTCGAGACTGACGACGCGACGGTGAACGGCGACGCGCGGCGCGCAGTGGAGATACGACTCCCCCAGCGGACCTACACGAACGCCGGCGTCAGTCACCTGCAGTTCGCCGAGCGGGCCGGTGTCGGCGTCGCGACTTGGACAGTCGAGTCCCGGAAGCAGACCGAGCGGCTGGTGGGCATCCCGATCCGACCGACAGCGGGGACCGACCGACTCGAAGAACCCGGTACACATCGGCTCGTGTTCGTGCTGGCGCGGTCGGATGATCAGCGGATACTGCGGTTCCATCGGTTTAAGTCCGAAGCCGCGGCGAGGCGTAGCCATGCGTGAGTGGCTCTTTGGATCATCGACAGCGCCTGAGTGTCGCTGTGAAACGGCCATTGAGGGCGGTCGACTGGTGGTGACAGCGGGCGAGTGTCCGGGCGGCGGCGACCTCGCCGCGTCGGCTGACTGCCGGGCGACAGTCATCGATTCGCTCTCCTCGGCCAGTGTCGATACTGTCATCACGGAGCAAGCAGGACAGGAGCGAGTGTACAGCAATCGAGCGGCAGCGGTGCTCACCGCGGCTGGCCGGTTCGCGACCAGAGTCGCCTCGCTTGACGACCGCCTTGGAGACCGTGCCCGCCGCGACCCTGTCGCTGCCGCCGCGGAGGCAGTCGGGAGAGCGGGGCCGGTCGCTGACCTGGCGGCGGAGACCGGGTTGGCGGTCGCCACAGAAGGCTTCGATACCAGTGAGCAGGCGCTCACTGCATACACTGGGCCAACGATTAGCGATGCCCGTGTCGGGGCAGCGCCACCAGCGGATTCGGCGCTCCGGGACCAGCAAACGCTCCCGACAGAGGCCGTCGTTCGGCGATACGACACGCACGGCGACCAACTACCGATGTATCATATCGAGCCCCGCGAACAGCGGTTCGACGCGAACACGATGGAGACGCTTGTCGAAGCGTACGAGCGAGTCGCGACCGCTGCCGTCGACGGCGGCTGTCACCCGTACGACGCAGCTACCGCGGTGGCCGACGATGGCTCGACGGCAACCGCTGTCGGGGCTGTACTGGAGAAGCACACGGGCGGGCTCGGGATTCTTGAAGATATCTTCGCCGATCAGCGGGTGTCAGACGTGTTCGCGACAGCCCCGGTGAGCAACACCCGGCTCCGAGTGCGTTGTGACGGTGAAACCATGCGAACGAATGTTCGCCTGACGCCGTCGGGCGCGAACACCCTGGCGTCGACGTTCAGACGGTCGAGCGGCCGAGCGTTCTCGCGAGCGAATCCGACGCTCGATGCGACAGCGACGGTGGCTGACCGGCAAATTCGCGTCGCCGGTGTGAGCGAACCGGTCAGTGACGGCCTCGCTTTCGCCTTTCGCGCCCACGACAGCGACGTGTGGCGGTTGACTGACTTCGTCGAGAACGGGACGATGCCGGCCGCCGTTGCCGCCCTGCTCTCTGTCGTCGCGGAGCGAGGCGGGGCCTGTCTTGTCGCCGGCCCTCGCGGCGCGGGCAAGACGACGACACTTGGGGCGTTGCTCTGGGAGATCCCCCACGAGGTCCGGACCATCCTGATCGAGGACACACCCGAGCTTCCGGCGTCGTCCCTGCAGTCCGACGGACGGGACGTGCAGGCGCTTCGAACCGCCAGAGGAGATGGGCCGTCAGTCAATGCGACAGAGGCTCTTCGGACCGCGCTCCGACTTGGCGACGGCGCGCTCGCCGTTGGAGAGGTCCGCGGCGAGGAGGCGGGCGTTCTCTACGAGGCGATGCGTGTCGGTGGCGGCGACGGGGCCGTCCTCGGAACGATTCACGGCAACGGCCCCGAAGCCGTTCGGGAACGACTGGTGTCGGACCTCGATGTTCCTGTCCAGTCGTTCGCCGCGACGGACCTCGTGGTGACGATGGCTCCGCCCACGTCGGAACACGGCCGCGGTATCGCATCTGTCGCGGAAATCGTCTCTCACAGTGACGATGTCACCTTTGAGATGCTCTACGAGCGCGACGAGTCGACAGCGACGGCTACCGGTCGCTTAGAGCGGGGTAACAGCCGTCTGGTGGAATCACTCGCCACGCCGGGCGAGTCTTACGCCGAGGTACTCGACGCTATCGAGACACGAACCGAACGATTCGAGGAGTCGGTGGCTGTCGAGACGCGTACGGACGAACCGCCCACAGACGAGGTCCAGCCGTGAGCCACGCCAGCGGTTCAGACGACTCCCCTGATGACGCGAACAAGCCACCAGTCACACTGCTCACAACCGCGCTCGTTGCGGCCTTCCCGGGCATTGTCGAGGTGCCAGATGACTACCGGGGGGCGTGTCGGCTGCTCTCGTTGTCGGTCCCCCCGGAAACGGTGCTGACTGCCAGTTACGGCGTCGCGCTGTGTGGCTCCCTGCTCGCGCTGCTCGTTGTTATGACTGTGCCCGGGCTACTGGCGACGGTCATGGGCCTTGGACTCCTTACCCTGTCCCTGGGCGTCGCAGCGCTGGGACGGTACGGCGTGCCGTTCGCAGCGGAGGCAAAGCGGATTCGGACGCTGGGAACTGCGCCGTCGCTCGTCACGACGTTAGTGCTCGGTGTGACGCTGTGGCCCAGCGCTGAGCGGGCGGCGGCGTTCGCCGGACGGACTGGAAACGGCCTGCTTGCCGAACGGCTGGACTACCACCGGCAGCGAGCCGCAGGCACGCCACGGAGCGGTCTGGGAACGTTCGCGGCGTCATGGAGCGACAGATTCCCGGCGCTCGAACGTGCAGTCGGACTGGTCGAGAACGCGACGGCGGCTCCAGCCGAGGAGCGGCCCGAGGTCCTTGAACGCGCACGGCGATGCATCCTCAATGGGACGCGCGACGAGATGGCGGCCTTCGCGGCCTCACTCCGAGGTCCGGCGACCGAGCTGTACGCGTTCGGTGTTCTCCTGCCGCTGGCGATGGCGTCGCTGCTGCCTGCCGCCGCTGCCGCGGGTGTCCCAGTGACCGCCCCTGTGCTGATCGGAACCTACGGCGTCGTGTTGCCCGCCGCGCTGCTGGTCGCCTGTTGCTGGTTGCTGGGCCGGCGACCGGTCGCGTTCCCGCCGGCGACAATCCCACGAAGCCATCCGGACGTGCCGGCGTCGGCACTCCCGTCAATTGTGGTCGGCATCGTCGCCGGAATCGGGGGGTGGCTCCTTGCCGGCGCGCTCGTCGCCGCGTGGGCGTCTCCTATCGGCGCACTCGGGGCCGGCGTCGGAAGCGCGCTCGTCAGCTACTACCGACCGGTCGCCGAGGTCCGCGACCGTGTCACCGACATCGAAGCGGGGCTCCCGGACGCGCTGTCAGCTGTCGGTCGACGACTGGACCGCGGCCAGTCGGTCGAAGCCGCGCTCGTCGAGGCTGTCGACGAGGTACCCGAACCAACCAGCGCTGTCATCGAAGCCGCCGCCGCCCGACAGGAGCATCTCGGAACCAGCGTCTGGGGGGCGTTTCTGGGTCCCGGCGGCGCGCTCGCTGATGTTCCGAGCCATCGAGCTCGCCGAGTGGCGACGCTGCTGGATACAGCCGCAACAATCGGGCCACCAGCGGGAGCGTCCGTGACGACGATGGGTGAGCATCTGGACGCACTCCGCGACATCGAGCGCGAGACGCGTCGTGATCTCTCGCAGATCACTGAGACGCTGTCGAACACCGCCGCACTGTTCGGGCCACTGATCGGCGGCGCGACCGTTGCGCTGGCTGGGTCGATGGGGGGCGGCGAACAGTTCGCTACCGTTCCGGGTGCGCTGCTGGGGCCGGTCGTCGGCTGGTACGTGCTTGTGCTGGCTGTTTTGCTGACGGCGCTATCGACGGGCCTGCACCGAGGTCTCGACCGCGCGCTCGTTGGCTACCGAACCGGCTTGGCGCTCCTGTCGGCTACAGCCACTTACCTCGTCGCCATCGTCGCCACCGGGCTGCTGGTCTGAGAGTTTAAATTGGAGAACGCGGCCAGGCCGTTCCATGTTCGAAACGCACGTCGATACGCTGTATCTCTGGGTCGGCCTGGGAACAGTGAGCGTGGCCGTTCTTGGCGTTGCCGTCGGCCTCCCGACGACCGCACCGCCGGACGCGACGGAGACAGCGGCGACTATCGATTCGGTCACCACCAGCCCCGTAGGATCCGTTGCACACCGACGGCTCATCGCTGCAGAGTGGGTGCTTACCAGCCGAGAGATCCGCCTCCGCAACGACGGCGGGTCAGCCACCGCACGACTGATTCGATCGGTTGTCCCGGCGCGAACCGACCGGCTACAGGCTGTGGTGAACGGGGAGCGGCCGCAGGCGGTGTACGATTCGCCCGACGCTCTCCGTCAGGACACCCGCCGGGCTCGGACCGCGGACAACGGGTGGCGACCGGCTCCAGACCGGCTGACCGTCAGGCACGTCGCCTGGGGAGGGACCGATGTCACCGTCGTCGGATAGAGGCACGACCGAACCCGTCGCCGCGCTCGTTGCCGTTTTCGCCGTCACGCTTGGCGTGTCGCTGTATGCCGGCGTGGTAGACCAAGCGTTCGGCACGCTTGACGACGACCGCAATATCGCCACGCCGACCGCCGATGCCGTGGAACAACGGCTCTCGTCGACCGGTGTCGTTCAGCCCGAGGGAATCGACAACGCGCTCGATGCGGTTCCGGCGAACTACCACGGGAACGCGACCATCACGGCGACGACCGGCGAGCGATGGAGCGGTGGCCGGGAGTCACCGAGCAACGCCGACACCGAAACCAGAACGGTGAGCGTGCGGGTCGGCCCGGGGGCAGTCCGCCGCGGAACGCTCACCGTGCGGGTGTGGCGATGACCCGAGCCATGAGTGCCGTCGCCGACGTAACGGTGTTTCTCCTGCTCGTCGGTGCGGCCGCGGGGACTCTCGTGAGCGGTGTCGGGGTCGAGAAGCCGGCAGCGACCACAAACCCTGCGGCTGACCAAGCCTCGACGCTGGCAACGAGTACCGCAAGCGTCGAGTATGATTTGCTCGTCCCACCGTCAGAGCACCGCAGGCCACCCGACCACGCTGAGAGACGGCAGCGGACGAGTCACGGGACCATCGCGGAACTGCTCGGCGAGGCGGCGATGGGCGGCGTCACCGTCGACGGCGAGCGACTGTCGAGTGCCGGCACGGACTTCGAGTCACAAGTCGCTGCGGCGACGCGTGACAGACTCCACAGCCGCGGGCATCGAACGTCCGTCCGCGTCACCTGGGCACCGTATCCCGATGCACCAGTCAGAAGTGAGTACCGCGTCGGCGACCGACCGCCGGACGCTGTCGACGTTCGAGCGGCCACGGTGACGGTCCCGAGCGGGATGGGGAACGTCTCGGAGCCGGCCCGCGAAGCGGCGGAGACAAACGGCTACGACGGCGTGGCGACGGTCGTGGCCCGCAGTGTCGTCAACGGCCTGTTCCCGCCGACGCAGTCGCGGTACGCCCTCCGTGGCGATTACCCCGCAGACGTGCTGATGGCCACGCGGTACGAGCGCATGGCCAATCTGACAGGGACGAGCGTTGCCGTTGAGCGACAGTCAACGGTCGAGATGAACCGCGACCTGACCGCGGCGCTCGCTGTGCGGCTTCGGACCGATATGCGGTCGCGGTACGACTCGCCAGCGAATGCCGCCCTCGCCGTCCGAACGAGCCGTGTTCGCGTAACTGTCAGGACGTGGTCACCGTGAGAGACGACACTCGCGGCCGAGTTCCCTTCGCGTTGCTCGGCGTTCTCCTGCTGGTGAGCAGTCTCACGCTGGCCCCAACATTCGTCACCGAGCCAGCCCCAAGCGAGACAGCGGTCGAACGGGCGTTGAATCAGGCCACGTCGGAGACGCAGGTCGCCGTTCGGGACGGCGTCTCGACGGCTGGCCAGCAGGCGGCTGCGAACCCAGTCGTTACGCCAGCCGACACACCCACTGGTTGGGTTCTGAACGACTCGACGGCGTTTCGGGACGCGCTCAGAATCCGCGCTTATCTGCGGGTCGCGAACCGACTGGAACGCGTCTCCGGCCGAAGCGGTGACGTGACCGTGACCGCCAGCCTGCCGGCGGTTTCTAACGCGAGCGACCTCCGGGCAGCGAAACACCGTGTCTCGGTTGAACGCGCTGGGCCGAACAAGACCGCAATGCGGGCGACGGTCGAAGATATCGTCCTGACGGTTCGGCGCAACGGAGCGGTGGTCTCAACGCGACGGGTTTCGTCGACCGTCGTCGTCCCGACACAGGCGCTCATGCTCCACGATCAGGTATCAACCTACCAAACGCGTCTGAACAACGGCCTGGGCAGGCCGGGACTGAGCCGGCGGATGACAGCCCGGCTGTACCCGATGGCGTGGGCGAGAGGGTACGCGCAGTACGGTGGAGCTGGCATCGAAAACGTCGTCGCGAACCGGCACGTCTCGCTGGCGGCAAACGGCGCACTGCTCGGCGTCCAGCGGTCGACCTTCGGCCGGAGCGACCCGGCTGGTCGCCGTGCACTGAAAGAGGCAACAGCGGTGACCGGGATCAAAGACATCATTCGGGGCAGCAGGGGAACCGCTGTCTCCAGCGAAGTAGTCGGCAAAGCCCAGTACAAGCCGATCAGTCAGACACCGCCACGTCCGAAGTCCACGGCCAGTCCGAACTCGACCGATTCGATGACTGTCGGCGTCAACGAGACGGCCGACACCACGTTCCGGTCCGTCACCAAGCCGTCAGCGCTCAACGAGACGCTTGAAGACGCATACACCGTCGAGGTAGCGCTGGAAACCGACAAACATCGACTGGGGGGAGGGCCGCCGGGAACGCCGCCGTCACCGGGCACCGGCTGGACACTGGTCGCCGACCGGACGACCACCGCTACGGAGGCAGTTGGGAACGCCAGCGGTCGCGTCGTAACGCCGGACGGCTGGCATACCTTGGAGACGTTCAGCCGGACTGTCGAGCGCCAGTACACGCGGACTGCCATCTGGCAGAACGGGTCGGTGCGTCGGCGCACGGCGGCGTCAAGTACCGTGCGATATCGCGTGACTGTCGCCGTCGTCGGCCGCCATCACGGCCGTTCACCGGCACCGAACCGCTCGATTCGGACTTCCCACGACGCCAGCGGAAGCCCGCTGAACGGGTCGAACCTCGCCGATGTGGAGCCGAAAGCGATGGACACGTTCGTTGGCCACGCCGGGGGTCGGGACGAGGTCGCCGAGCGAGTCGTCGACGACAGCCTGAGCCGGACGGAGGCGACGGTGACGGCCGACCGACCGCCAGAACTGCATGACTGGGTGTACCGGGACCTGATGGACCTACGGGAGTCAGTCCGCAACACGACCGTCACCGTCGAGCGCGGACGTGTCGGGACCTTCGAGACGAATCCCCCACAGGAACTCCGGGAACGGGTTGCGCAACGTCGTACCACCCTCGCGGCCGTGCCGGACACCTACGACAGCGCGGCCCAGAAGGCACGCGTCGCGGCCCGGCTGACCTATCTGAATGCGGTGTCGGCGGAGTTGGACAGGCGGGCCACGGCACGGGATGACAACGAGAACCGAGTCGACGCACAGCTAACGGAACGCACCGAAGGGTCGCTGCGTGACCTCCGGAAAGGATTAACCGCGCGCGAGACGCCCGTACCGCGGTCACGTCCGGTGCCAGTCGGTCCGGCCGGCCCCGTCAGAACACGGGTCGATACACAGACGCCGTATTTGACGCTGGCCGAACTAAACGAGAGCCAATACCGCGCCCTCGACGGACGAGAGCACCCGCTGGTAGCGCGGAACGTGAACGTGTTCACGGTCCCCTACGGCGACGCCGCCGACGCCGTCGTTGGCGGTGCGTTCGAGAGTGGTGACAGGGTACGCCTCGCAACGGCAGCGAACACACTCGCGGCCGCAAACGAGACCCTCGAAACGGAATCGAACACCACGCTCGCTTCGGAACGCGACGCACTCCAGCGGGAGGTTGCGGCGGCCAACACGGAGATGACGACGACGCTCTGGCTGGCAGTCTCCCAGCACACCGAGGCTGAACAGGACGAGAGCAAGGCAATTGTCACTGAAGCGATGTCGCCGTGGGAAACATCGGCGGCCCGAGCACTGGCGCTGACCAACGGCTCCGCTCAGGAACGGGTCGCCCGTGTCGCCGGTGCCCGGCTGAACCTCACACGGGTCGAACGCGACCGCCTCCGCCTGCGGCTGCTCTCGGTCGATACACCGGCGACCAGACCAACACTGGGGTCGACGAACGGGACGGCCTCGGCGGTGCGGTCTGTTGCGAAAGCCGAACTAAGTAGCGCCCTGGCAAGTGCCGGCGAACAGAAGGCACAGCAGTTCGCGAAGAAGCGGCTCGGGACGGACAGGCTCCCGGCGGGCCTCCCGCTGGCACCGCCAGTTACCCCCTGGTACGCGACGGCGAACATCTGGTGGGTGACTGTCGAAGGCGAGTACGCACGGTTCGCCGTCGCTGCGAGTCATGGCCCGCCGAGCGAGCCCGGCGCACGGACTACCTATGCGCGTGACGGGCACAACGTCACGGTCGACGTGGACGACGACGGCACAGGCGAGCGATTGGGCACCGCCGACCGCATCTCGTTCCGAGCCGAGACGGGCATTGTCGTCGTCGTGCCACCCAAACCGCGCGGAGTCGGTGACAAGGGCGGCAACGCTGTGGAGGAATCGAGTGGATGGCCGGACGCAGGTTCCTGACCCCGGGCCGCATAACCGAAGTAAAATACCCCGGGGCCATACCGATGCCCATGCTTCGAGGCGAGTTTCCGGACGCTGGCGAGCAGTCCCCCGAAGAGTTACTGGCGGCCTACGGCACCGTGCTGGCCGAGACAGTCGAGACAGTCGGCGTCGAGGAAATCGTCGCCGAGACCGGTTTCGACCAAGCGACAGTGGCAGCGTTCGCCGACGGCGATATTGCCGACCGGACGCTTGATGAGGCGGTCGCTGTGCTGGCGACTGGGCCGAACCGGCCGGACGCCGACGCACTGCAGGCCGAAGCGCAGGATATCCTCCTGATGGGGATGACAACGGCTGTAATGGACGTTGAATCCCTCGCCTCCGGCATCGACGATGAACTGGAGCCAAAGGAAATTCAGCAGAAAATCGAGGGCAGACATCCGGTGACGCTGGCCGAGTACGCCCTCCTGCACAGCCATATCGAGGGGGAAAAGCGGTGACGGAGCGCGTCGCCATTCTGGGCTGTGGCTACGTCGGTATCGAACTCGGACGACAGTTGCGAGACGACTACGAGGTCGTCGGCGTTCGCCGGTCCAACGGCGGTATCGCAGCTATCGAGGACGCTGGCTTCGAGGCGGCCCAGGCTGACGTAACCGACTCTGCTTCGCTGTCTGCGGTGCCGGACGCCGACTGGCTTGTCTTTGCCGCAAGCTCTGGCGGACGGGGAGCCGAGGCCGCCCGCGAGGTGTATGTCGAGGGGCTCCGGACGGCTGTCGACCACTTCTGGTCGCGGGCGGACCCGCCCGAGCGATTGGTATACACCTCCAGTACCGGCGTCTACGGCGACCACGACGGCGCGTGGGTTGACGAGGAGACCGCCATTGACCCACAGACCGAGAAGACCGAAGTGCTGGCCGAAGCGGAGCAGGTCGCCCGTGAGCGTCCTGTGGAACACGGCGGCCACGGTACAGTCGCCCGCTTTGCCGGCCTGTACGGCCCGGGTCGCTACCGACTGGAGCGGTATCTGGAGGGTCCGGTGACGGCCGGCTACCTAAACATGGTCCACCGGGCCGACGCGGCCGGGGCCGTGCGCCATCTGCTGACCGAGGACCACCGCGAGGAAGTCGTGCTGGTCGTCGACGACGAACCCGTCGAGAAGTGGGCCTTTGCCGACTGGCTGGCCGAACAGTGTGATGTCTCGTTCCCGCCGAAACAGACGACAGAGGAACGACTTGCCGACGATAGCCTCTCAGAGACCGCAAAGCGCCGTATTCAGACGAGCAAGCGATGCTCGAGCGACCGGCTCCACGAACTGAGCTATGAATTCGAGTACCCGACATTCCGGGAGGGATACCGCGACGCCGTCCGAGAATACCGGCAAAATTAGCTGTATAAGGGGCGAACTTTATTACTGATAGGCTGGCGAAGGGCGTGGTATGACACGCGTTGCCGCCGGCGGACTCCAAGTCGACGCCGCCGCGGCGTTCGCTAGCGAGAATCCCCTGTTGATCGCTGGTGTCGCTGTGGCCCTCCTCGTCCTTTTCGGTGTCGGTGTCTGGCTGCGTCAGTATCTCAGCCGAACGCCTGGTGAACGACTGCGTCGGACGCTGACCGACTACGACCGGATTTCGGTGCTGATGCACCCAAACCCGGACCCAGACGCGATGGCCTCTGCCCTGGCCATCAACCAACTCGTCGCCGGCACCGATACGTCGGCGTCGCTGCTGTACCCCGGAGAAATACGCCGCCCGGAGAACCGGGCCTTCCAGACGGTGCTTGATCTTGATTTCGACCACATCGAAACTGTCGAGGACATCGACAGGGAGGCCGTCGTCCTCGTCGACCACAACACGGCACGCGGCTTCCCCGGTGCCGAAGAGGTCGAGCCTGTCGCCGTCATCGACCACCATCCCGGCAACGGCAGCGGCAACGAGTTCACCGACATCCGATCCGATTACGGGGCCTGTGCAACCATCTTCGCGAGCTACTTCAATCAGTTGGAGTTCGAGTTCAGCGACACACAGGGGACCGGGAGTATCGATATCGACGCGGCACCGGCAGAAACCGTCCCCTGTGCACTGGCAACGGGGCTGATGTACGGTATCCAGTCAGATACCCGATCACTGACAAACGGCTGCAAGTCCGAGGACTTCGCGGCCGCCGCATACCTCTACGATGGGATGGACAGCGACCTGCTCAACCGCATCGCGAACCCCCAGGTCGACGCAGAAGTGCTTGACGTGAAATCCCGGGCCATCGGGAGCCGAGAGGTGCGAGCGCCCTACGCGTTCAGCGATGTAGGCGAGGTGTCAAATACGGATGCGATTCCACAGGCGGCGGACGAACTGGAGACGTTAGAGGGCGTTTCGGCAGTCGTCATCGTCGGCGAGAAGGAGGGAACCATGCGCATCGCCGGGCGCTCGCGGGACGACCGCGTCCACATCGGCCGGGCGATAGAGGCCGTCGTCGACGATATCCCGATGGCCGAGGGTGGCGGCCACGCGCGGATGGGCGGCGGGAAGGTCCCGGTTGAGCACATGGCCGGCCTCGGCCCCAGCGGCGGTGTTTCCCGTGAAGACTTCCGCGAACGGGTGTTCGATGCGATGAGCGGCGAACTGTAACGGGCGACCTGTGCGTGGTCGCCGACCGGGGTGAATCTCTGCCCTTTTGTTACTACCCGACCAACAGCTGGTATGGCCACACGGGAGGCGACCTGGGCGTACCGGGACGACCACGACGAGTTCGCACGCACGTTCTACCGCCGATTCGGCGACGGCGTCGTCTCCAGTATCGGCGTCGGCACGTACCTTGGTGACCCAACCGACGAGCGGGACGCGAGCTACCACGACGCCATCGTCACGGCGCTCGAATCCGGCATCAACGTCGTCGATACGGCGATAAACTACCGCCACCAGCGCTCCGAGCGCGTCGTCGGCGACGCCGTCGCGGACGCCGACGTGGACCGTAAATCGATCGCTGTTGCGACGAAAGGTGGGTTCATCCCATTTGACGGGGAGCGCCCGGCTGACCCCGGCGCGTTCGTCCGGTCGGAGTACCTCGACACTGGCATCGTCGACCGCGACGACCTTGTTGCCGGCCAGCACTGTATCGCACCCGCCTACATTGACGATCAGGTTGACCGGTCGCTGACGAATCTCGGGCTGGAGACCATCGACCTCTACTACGTCCACAATCCGGAGACGCAACTGAAAGCGAACTCTCGCGAAGCGGTGTACGACCAGCTGGAGGCGACCTTCGAACAGTTGGAGGAACGGGCGGCGGCCGGCGACATCAAGCACTACGGCGTTGCGACGTGGGAGGCGTTTCGCGTGGCCGCTGACCACGACAGCTGCCTCTCGCTGCCTGAGGTCGTTGAACGCGCACGCGCTGCGGCAGAGACGGTTGGCAACGCGGCAACACATCTCCGTGCGATTCAGTTACCGTTCAACGTCGCGATGGCCGACGCGTTCACGGTCGAGTCCCACGACGGCGCGGAGGGGCCACAGTCGGCGCTGTGGTTCGCGCACGAGGCCGGGCTAGACGTGTTCACCAGCGCATCCATCATGCAGGGGAAGCTGGCCGCGTCGGTCCCGGACGATGTCGCGGCGAAGCTTTCGGGCGAGACGAGCGCACAGCGCGCTCTCAACTTCGCACGCAGTGCGCCGGGCGTGACCTGCTCGCTGGTCGGCACGGGGTCGGTCGAACACGCCCAGGAGAACGTCGATGCGGGCCGATACGAACCGCTCGGTGCTGATGCGTTCGACGCCGTCTTCGAATAGCTAGCTGAGTTCCTTCCACTTGCCGTCGCACTCGGGGCAGACGCGCACCTTCCCGACCTCGTCCGGGTCGTTCTCCGTCGCAAGCGGCTCGTCACAACTGGTACAGGAGAGCCGTCCGTAGTTGTCCTTCTCGACGTCGCCGGCTCGGAGGGCCTTCCTCACTGAGTCCATACCTGCCAGTGTGCTACCCGCGTGTAAAAACCCCGTGGCGGCGTTCCGGAACGTTGTTCAGGTTTTCCAATCTATCACCGGTCGTGTCACGCCGCCGCATCTTTGGCTCGCTACTCGGAATGGTGTTCTGCATCAACCTCGGCAGGGTCGTCTTTGCACCGCTTATCGAGCCGATTCGGGCGACAACGGGCGCTTCCGATGCGACACTCGGACTGCTCGCAACGATGGCCTGGGCCGGGAGCGCCCTCCCACGGCTTCCCACTGGGTTCCTGCTGACACGGATATCGCGAGCAAAAGCCATCTTCGGCTCCGGGGTCGTGTTGACGCTTGGAACGACGTTCACCGCGTTCGCGTTCGACCCGACGCTGTTACTCGTCGGCGCGTTCACCATGGGGCTTGCGAGCGGCGTTTACCTGACCGCGGCGAACACGCTGGTCAGCGAGCTGTTCCCGGATCGACCCGGTCGCGCACTCGGACAACACGGCGTCGCCGCCCAGCTCGCTGCTGTCGGCGCGCCAGCACTGATCTCGTTCGTGCTCGTCGTCGGGACGTGGCGAACTGCGCTGCAGGGGATAGCTGTCGCCGCGGGAGTGGCAACCGTCGCGTTCACGCTCATTGCGAGACGCTCCCAGCTGCCAGACGCCGGGAGCAAAGACCGCGACCTCCTCGGCGCGGCACGTGCCCAGTGGCACATCATCGTCACTAGCGTCGCAACCATCGGCGTCGCGGGACTGGTCTGGAACGGGCTGTTCAATTTCTACGTCACATACGCCACGAGCGTCGGCCTCACACCCGGCCGGGGGCGGACGCTCCTGTTGCTCGCATTCGGCGCCGGCGTGCCGGCCTTCTACGTCAGTGGTCGTTTAGCTGACCGGCTTCCGTCAATTCCGTACCTTCTGACGATGCTTGCGGCATTTACCGGCTGTGTGCTGGTGTTGCCGTCGCTGACCGGGTTCTGGTCGCTGGCCGCGTTCAGCGTCGTCGTCGGTTATGTCATCCACAGTATCTTTCCGGCGGTGGACGCATACATGCTCGGCTCGCTCCCGGACCGACACCGTGCGAGCGCCTACGCCACCTACGGCGCGGGAATGATGGTGATGCAGGCTCCCGGGAGCGCGATCGTTGGGAGGCTGCTCGACGCCGGCGTCACGTTTCCGACGCTGCTTCGCGGCATGGGGATTGCGTTGCTTGTCGTCCTCGTCGCGATGGTGTCGCTGCACCGCAATGGCCGACTGCCGAGCGCAGCCCGAGCCTAAAGGCTGAAGCCACTCGGTGCCGCGACACCTGTATGGACCTGCAACCGGACGAGCTGGCTGGCGTCGTCGACCTCTTCGGCTCGCTCACCAGCGCGGAGCTTATCGACGCCTGCGGCGAACTCGCCTTCAAGCAGGGCGTCGACGCCGACCCGGACGCGATCGCCACGGCCATCGACGACGCTATCGACTCGTATCACCTCGTCGCCGTCGATGACCACGCCGTCGACACCGATGAGACGCTGCTGGTCGTCGGCCCGGTCGCATTCCCGACCCTGCCCGACGGCGCGGCCGACCTCCCGCACATCATGGACGTGCCGGCCCGCAACCTCGCGCATGACGCCGTCGTCGAGGCCGTCAAGGCCCGCTTCCGGGAGGACGCGGTGATGGCAGTCAAGAACGGTGACGAGGACCGCGTCGAGACACTGCTTGACGTGAGCTACGACATCGAAGCCTGGGAGAATGTCGAAATGGACGGTCTCCGGGACCGACTCGACGACGTGTGAGCCCGGCGCCCCGATATCCCACACGATTAAATCAGACATTTCGAGGGAGCGAGCCACCCGAATTAAGACGGTCCGCCACCTACGATATGCTATGCAGTTTGACCGGGTCGCGGCCCACGAGCCAGTTGTCGTGGACGACGAGCCACAGAAGGCGGCCGTAATCGCCCCGGTTGTCACACGACCTGCGGGCGAGGCGATACTGTTCACGAAACGCGCTGACCACCTGTCGGACCATCCCGGACAGATGTCGTTCCCTGGCGGCGGCCGCGAGCCTGAAGATGAGGACCTGCTGCGGACTGCGCTTCGAGAAGCCAACGAGGAGATCGGGCTCGACCCACTGGCGGTCAATGTTGTCGGCCGGCTGGACGATATCCGAACCATTACACGCTACTCCGTGCGCCCGTTCGTCGGGCGGATTCCGGACCGTGACTATCTACCCTCGGACGAGGAAGTCGCGGAGATAGTCTCCCTACCAGTGTCGGAGCTGACGGATCTGGGCAACTACGAGTCAGAGCACCGCGACCACCCCCACTACGGCGAGATACGGCTCCATTTCTTCTACGTCGACGGCTACACCGTCTGGGGCGCGACGGCGCGGATGCTCGTCCAGTTGCTCGAACTCACGACCGACTGGCGGATGCCGCCCGAACCTGACCGGTACATGGAGTCAGACGACGACCTGCCGCCGAGCGTGCGCGACGAAGCTGAGTGACAGAGCCGGCTGGAGTGGGTCCGAGAGCGATAGGATTTTGCGACCCGGTGTCGTTGGTGGCGTACTGGATGACCACGCTTACCGGTGCGACACTGGCGGCCGCCGGCATCGACGCGGTGGCGCTCAAGCCAGCGGAAGTAGACGTGTCGCGAGCGACTGGCCTCGACGTTGAGACGCTCGCAATCGATTACGAGGGAGCGGCCCACGTTCCGGAGCCGGACACCATCGAGCGGCTATCGTCGACCGCCGATGTACGCGTCACCGCGCCGGTCCGGGCCGATGGCTTCGACCCGTTGGGCGATGACAGCGGGTTCGACGCGCTGCCGGCAGGTGCGGGACACGTGCTGGTCGCCGGCCACAGCGCGTATCTCTCAGAGGATGAGGCTGCGCGGGCCGTCGCACCGCGGTTACGGGCGGCCGTCGACGATGCTAACAACCCGTGGGTCGGCACCGAGGGCATCGAACGCCTCGCGCTGGCGGTTGGCGGGACGCAGTACGAACTTCTCTCGCGGACGACTGCTCGCGACGTTCAGACGCTCCGGACGGCGGGGTTCGACGGTTCGATTGCCGTTTACGCTCCGCTAGTGCTCTCGGATAGCGAAGACGCGATGCTCGACGCCGTTGGCGACTACGCGGCCCGACGCGGCCCAGTTCGGAACGCACTGCCCGAGGGCGTGCCGACAGACAGCCGAGCGACGGGTCGGGCCAGAGACGTACTCAAACAGGCTATCCGCGACTACGCGCTCGTCGGCTCCGTCGAGACAGTCGCCGAACGAACCGAGCGACTCCACGACATCGGTGTCGACACGATTGTCGGCTACCCGGCGCGTGGACTCGACCCGTTCCTCTCGTAAATGAACGTCGCCATCATCGGCGGTGGGGCCCTCGGTCTGTCGACCGCGCTGGCACTGGTTCGCCGCGGTGCATCGGCCACGGTATTTGAACGTGACACGCTTGGGAGCGGCGCGAGCGGCCGGGCGGCCGGCCTCTGTTACGACGCGTTCGCTGACGACGTGGACGCCGCCGTGGCCGCGGACGCGCTCGCTCGCTACCGCGAGATGGACCTGTTCGAACCACAGCCCTACGTCTGGGTCGCGCGCGGCGAGAGCGGCGCCACGGCCGTCCGCGAGCAGATCACACAGATGCAGAAAAACGGCGTCGCAGTCGAGGCGCTCACACCGGCGGAACTCGGCGACCGCTACCCTGCACTCGATACCAGCGGCATCAAGATGGCTGGCCTCGCCCGCGACGCCGGCGTACTCGATCCGGACAAGGTGGTGGCGACATTGGCAGAGCAGGCCCGCGAAGCGGGTGCAACCATCGAAACGGGTACCTCGGTCTCGCTCGATTCGCCGGCAACCGTCGAAACAGCGGACGAGACTCGGCCGTTCGACGCGGTGGTCGTCGCGGCCGGCCCGCAAACGAAGCCGCTCGTCGCCGATGTCGGCGTCTCGCTCGCACTGGAAGCCTACCGAGCGCAGGCGCTCGTAACTGACCCGGTCGACGCCACCCTACCCTCGTTCTACGACGCGACGCGGGAATTCTACTGGCGGCCGAAGGGCGACGCGCTACTGGTCGGCGACGGCGCACACGAGGTCGACCCGACGGACTGGAACCCGGACGCGGACGCCGAGTTCGTCGCTCGGAGCCTCGACCGGGTCGACCAGACGGCGGCGCTCACGCCAGCCTGTGACCGAGCCTGGGCCGGCCTGTGTACGGCGACGCCCGACGGCGCGCCGCTGGCCGGGCAGGTCGCCGACGGGCTCTGGGTAGCCACTGGCTGGCAGGGTCACGGACTCATGCGCGCACCGGCTATGGGCAGCTATCTCGCTTCAGACGTTCTCAATCACCCGAATCCACTCTCAGAACACTTGCCCAACCGCGTCGACCCGACACGATTCGATGGCTCCGAAGAATTCGCCGCGCTGGACGACCCGACGCGTGACTGGGACGATTGAATACGTTGTAAAAATGAGTATACAGAACGCTCAGGCGTCGTCGTCTTCACCCTCGTCGGCTGATTCGGTCACGTCTTCGACATCGGCCGGTTCGCTGTCTGCACCCGGTTCGGTCCCCCCAGCAGTCCCGCTGTCGTCGGTTGCAACGCCGACATCCGTTGCCTCGCCCTCATCGTGGTCCGTGTCGGCTTTCGGAACGCGAACGTGGAGCGTCCCGTTACTCTTGAGCGTGGCCTGTGCCGTTTCCGGGTCAACGGCGGCATCGCTCGGCAGTGTGACGCTCCCGTCAAGTGCGAGTCCGCGGCCCGGGTAGCGCATTTCGAAGCCATCGTAGAAGTCGCGGAAGCGGTCGATACGGACCTCAACACGGTCGTCGACGTACCGGACCTGGATGTCCGACGCCGTCGTGCCGGGTGCGTCGAAAACGACGAGGTAGGCGTCGTCCGACTCCAGCAGGTCCGAGGCCAGCGGCTTGTTTTCCTGAACCCGGCCGGCGGCCCGCCCGATGTTCTCGAATATCGCGTCGCTGATAGATGAGCCGATGTCTCGCATCATAGTTCTACTTCGTCAAGACAGTCCGTCCCGCCACAGTACGGGCAGGAGAACGCCGCGAGTTCGACATCGTCCGGCATATCGTACGTGTAGTGCATCTCGAACATGTCGAGTTCGCAGCTGTCGTCCGTGCAGACGACCTCCATAGTGGCTGGCATACTATTTCGTTGGTCCGTCGGGGACAAACCCCTTACGGACGGGGCCGGGGTTACCCCGTCCTGCCAGTCCCAACATTGATGCCGTCACCGGCGTACTCGGGTGTATGAGTGAACGCGTCCTCGGGGTGGATTTCAGCGGCGCAGCGACCGCTGGCGACGCGCTCTGGGTCACCGAGGCGATACCGACGGAAGACGGGCTGGAGATTCAACGGTGCTACCGCGGGACCGACGAATGGGGCCGAGACCGCGAGGCGGCCCACGCCGGCCTCCTCGACCGCATTACCGACGACGATGTGGGTGCTGTCGGGCTGGATTTCCCGTTCAGTCTGCCACAGGAGCTACTTGATGCACAGTGTGGGGGGACCTGGGACGGCTTCGTCGACTGGCTTGCAAGTGGCAGCGGCCCGACCGACCCGGGGTCGCTTTCGGAGGCCTGTCGCCACACCGCCGAGATGGCGACCGGCAGCCGTGACCTGCGCCGGGAGACGGACTTCCGCCGCGGCGCACTGTGCCCTTACACGAACCGGACCCGTAGCATGACCTTCTACGGTGTCCGGGACGTGCTCGGGGAACTGCGAGACGACGAGACGACAGCCGTCGTACCGATGCAAAGCTGGAACGCCGACACGCTCGTGGCCGAGGTGTACCCCGCCGCGACATTCGGCTGGCTGGGCTGTTATCGCGAGGGGTACAAGAACGTCGACGACCCCCGACAGCGCCGGGAGGCAAACGTCGCGGCGGTCGAAGCCTGCAGCGTCACCGCCAGCGACCACCGCGACACCTACCTCGGGAACCACGATGCGCTGGACTCGCTGGCTGCTGTCGTCTCCGCAAGCCGATTGGCCGATGGTGCAAGACCGCCCGCAGAAGGCCCACAGAGCGAAGGCTGTATTTACGTCTGACGACGCAGTGGCGTCACTGTCTCCGGGTCGAAGCCCGGCATATATCAGTTTCCGGCCCAACTACCGTCTATGCCTGACGACCAGGGTGGCTTTGAAGGCGTCCGTGAGAACGTCGATGGCCACCCAATGGTCAATCTTGTCGGCTACGCCACGCCCTATTGGCTCCGGCTGCTCATCGGCATTCTGGCGGCATTCTGTACCCGATTCGCTCGCCTCGTGCCGCCGATAATCGTCGCTGCAGCCATCGACCGCGTCGTCCTCAACAGCGGCAAGCCGGGGTTGCTGACCGATGCCGGCCTATTGCCGCCCGGCGAAATCACTGGTGAAGCCGCCCGAATCGCCTTCCTCCAGCGGCTGGTCGCCATTGCGGCCATCGCCTACCTGCTTCGCTCGGCGACGCGCTTTGCCTCCAGATATCTTCTCCAGTCGAGCGCACAGAAAATCCAGCGGGACCTCCGGAACGACACCTACGACCATCTCCAGCATCTCTCGCTGTCCTTCTTTGCGAACCACCAGACCGGCGGGATGATGTCGATACTCAACAGCGACATCAACAGGCTGGAGTCATTTCTGAATACGGAGTTCCGTCAGATGATTCGAGTGGTCGCGACCGTCGGTGGCATCGCGGTCATCCTCTATCGGTACTCTCCAAAACTGGCGCTCATCGCGCTCGGACCCGTCCCACTCATCGGCATCGCCAGTGGCTTCTTCCTCACCTGGATTGAGCCGAAATATCGCTCCATCCGCCAGACAGTATCGCGACTCAACACCCGGCTAGAGAATAACCTCAGTGGCGCGCCAGTCATCAAGGCGTTCGACCGCTACGACTTCGAGCGCAAACGGGTGACCGACCAGAGCCAAGAGTATCACGACCAGAAAGTGGCTGCCCTGCGCATCCGGCGGGCCTTTTTTGCCGGCCTACGGCTGCTTACTGGGATCGCGTTCGTTCTGATTCTGTATGTCGCCGGGATGGACTTCATCACGAATCCTGAGAGCGAAGCGGCGCTGTCTACTGGAGCGTTTGCCCTGTTTTTCCTGTATATTCGTCGGCTGTACTCGCCAATGCGTCGAATCGGGCGGTCCGCAAACAAGTACCAGCTCGCCAAATCCAGCGCCGAGCGCGTGTTCGGCCTGCTGGGTCAGGAGCCCGAAGTCACCGACCCCGAGGACCCATACGAACCTGCTGGCATCGACGGGTCGGTCAAATTCGACGACGTGACCTTCGGCTACGGCGACGAGCCGCCGGTCGTCCGCGACGTGTCGCTTGACGTGCCTGACGGCGCAACCGTTGGCCTTGCTGGGGCGACTGGAGCCGGCAAATCTACGCTGTTGAAACTGGTGCCACGGTTCCACGACGTGGATAGCGGTGCGGTGAGAGTTGACGGCGTTGACGTGCGTGAATATGGCCTCCAGAGTCTCAGAAGCGAAATCGCAATTGTCGAGCAGCAGCCGTACCTGTTCTCGGGAACAGTCGCCGAGAACATCGCCTACGGTGACCGCGAAGTCCTCGACGCCGAGCAGTCGGGCGACGAGGCGCGGGGGAGTAGCTGGGAAACCGCACGTGACCACGTCCGCGACGCGGCGGAAGCCGCACAGGCCCACGATTTCATCGAGGACCTGCCGGATGGGTACGACACGCAGATCGGCGAGCGTGGCATCAAACTCTCCGGCGGCCAGCGCCAGCGCGTCGCCATCGCCCGTGCCCTGCTGAACGATCCTGAAATCATCATCTTCGATGAGGCGACCAGCGACGTGGACACGGAGACGGAGGACCGCATTCAAGAGAGCATCGAACAACTGGTCGCGGACCGTACCGCCTTCGTCATCGCTCACCGCCTCTCAACGATTCAGGACGCGGACCGCATCGTCGTGATGGACGACGGCGAAATCGTCGAACGCGGTAGCCACACCGACCTGCTGGCGGCCGACGGCGATTACGCCGACCTCTGGCACGCCCAGGCCGACGACCGAACGGTCAGTGCCGACGACTGAGACTGGTTCTGTCCGAGCGCTTTCGGTAGAGAATTAGTATCGGTGGTGCGACTGAATGCGCCGCAACAAGATAGTTACTTGGCTCGTTAGAGCCCGGCCATAGCAGCCAGCGTGGCCGCCAGTCAGATGCACGTTAGCTCCGTTTTGGGTCTGCTGTATCGGCGTTTGGTAACGATAGCCTTGAAAGTGACAGTGTCACATATGCGCTACAGAGATATTATCGCTCGTTTTAATACATACAAGTTATTAGGTCGGCGTAGACGTGACATCACTCACTCTTGAACCGTTGACGTACGAGGACATCCCGTCGGAGCGCCGTCCGGGGGTACTGCAGGCGCTGGTCCCCGTACTCGGTGTCGTGCTGTTCCTCGGCATCGGATCGGGATATCTAAAGCTGGCCCCACACGGGCCGCTGCTCTGGAGCATCGTGCTGACTGGCGCAGTCGGCAAATACTGGCTCGGCTACTCGTGGGACGACCTCTACGAGGGTCTCGCGGACAGTCTACTAATGGGGCTACAGGCAATTCTCATCCTGTTCACCATCTACGGGCTCATCGCGACGTGGGTGAGCGCAGGGACCATCCCCGGGCTGATGTACTACGGGCTCTCCATACTGACGCCGGACGTGTTCCTGCCGGCGACGGCGCTGCTTGCGATGGTCGTCGCGTTCTCCATTGGGTCATCGTGGACGACAGCCGGCACGCTCGGCGTGGCCTTCATCGGCATCGGCTCCGGTCTCGGTGTGCCAACGCCGATGACTGCCGGTGCCATCCTCTCGGGTGCCTACGCGGGCGACAAGCAGTCGCCCCTCTCGGATACGACGAACCTCGCGGCCGCTGTGACGAACACCGACCTCTACGACCACATCCGGGCGATGCGCAACGGGACTGTGCTTGCGTTTGGCCTCTCAGTACTGCTCTACGCTGCGCTTGGACTGCGTGCCGTCGGTGAAATCCCGACCGGGCGTGTCGCCGAGATACAGGGTGCGCTTGCTGGGAGCTACGAACTCTCAGCGTTGGTGCTCCTTCCGCTCGTTGTCACCTTCGGGCTGGCGCTGTACGGAATCCCGGCGCTCCCGACACTCGTCGCCGGGGTCTTTGCCGGGGCCTTCACGACCATCTTCGTGCAGGGCCGGTCGTTCACTGCCGCCTGGACCGTCTTTCTCGACGGGACGGCCCCTGAAACGGGGACAGCGCTCGTGAACGACCTGTTGGCAAGTGGTGGTATCTCGGGGTCGGCATGGACGATTGCCGTCGTCGTCGCAGCCCTCAGTCTCGGTGGGCTGCTTGAACGGACCGGCGTCCTCGCCGTGCTCGCACACCATCTCGCGACCGCTGTCCGTGGCCAGCGCAGCTTGGTCATTGGGACCGGCATTTCGGCTATCTTCGTCAACGCCTTTTCGGCACAGCAGTACATGAGCATCGTCGTCCCCGGCCTCACGCTCCGGAACCTCTATGACGAGTACGGTCTGTCCAGCGACGACCTCTCACAGGCTATCGAGTCCGCCGGAACCCCGACCGGCGCGCTCTTCCCGTGGCACGCCGGTGCCGTCTACATGTCTGCGGTCTTCGGGGTTGGAACGCTTGCATACGCCCCGTACTACTTCTTCGCGTTCCTCTCGCCGTTGGTCCTGTTTGCGACGACGCTGTTCGGTGGGCGATACGACGGGTCCGAGCAGGCTGATTCGGTCACGTCATCCGCTGTCGCCGACGACTGAGTTCGGCTGCCTCTGGGCGATTGCTGTCACCGCATCATCCCCTCCAGAAGTGCTGCCGGCCTACACCCGTTCGACAGTGAGATCGTGGTTCTCACAGAACGTTTCGAGCCGCCGCCTGATCTTTCGAGCTTCCTCGGATTCACGACCGCCCGCATTGGCTGTCAGTCCGTATCCACCGCCACCAGCGATGATCGTCACCTCGCAGGTTGTCTCGTTTATCGGCTCCATCACGGTCGTTGCCTGCACCTCGGTAAGTTCCATACGGTAGTGGTTCTCCGTGACCGCGACGACAAACCCGTTGCCGTCATACAGCTCGCGGTTCTCTTCGTCGATGTCATGGAACGCTCTGGGCAGCGTGCTTGCGTCCTCGCCACGGACCGTGAATTCGACCCGTTCCATACGAAGCCATGGCGTGGGCTGGGAGAAAGTGATTTTGAACCGGGGGTAGCCATGGTTCTGACTGCGTTTTCTTGAGCCCACACCTGACTGTTTATGTCGCCACGGCTGACCAGACACGGTTTTAGGCATCGAACGTCAAGCGAGGGGTATGACTGACCCCGAGACGCTCGACGTGACCATCGTCGACGGCTACGTCGACGAGCCCGCACACTTCGGGGTGCCGCCGTACATCTCGACGTACCCGCGGTACGCTGCCGGCGCGCTCGTCGATGCCGGCGTCCCCCAAAAGCAAATAACGTATCACACTATCGACGAACTCCGGGAGGACAACGCGGTCTGGCGAGACATCGAGGACGCCGACCTCATGGTGTACGTCGGCGGCATGACCGTTCCCGGCAAGTACGTCGGCGGGACCCCGGCGGAGCCCGACGAAGTGCGCGAGCTGGCCTGGACGGCCAACGGGACCTCGATCATGGGCGGCCCGGTCCGCTTCGGCGTCGGCGAGGCCAACGAGGGTGCGAGCGAGACAGCCCGCGATGACCTCGATTTCGACTTCCTCGCCATGGCGGACGTGGAGGCTGCGGTCTACGACCTCGTCGACTCCGGTCTGGAAGGGTTCAACGACCGGTACCGGGATATCGAGGAGGAGACACGCTGGGCACGTTCCGGCGCGTTCGTCGTCGAACAGCACCCGAACCACCCGGAGTACCTCATCTGCGAAATGGAGACCTCACGGGGCTGTCCGTACCGGTGTTCCTTCTGTACGGAGCCGATGTACGGCAACCCGGACTTCCGGCCGCCAGAAAGCGTCGTCGACGAGGTCGACGCCCTCTCGGACCGCGGTGTGAAGCACTTCCGGCTTGGCCGGCAGGCCGACATCCTCGCGTACGGCGGTGACGGCGAAGCGCCGAACCCCGACGCGCTCCGGCGGCTCTACGGCGGTATCCGCGATGTCGCGCCGGATTTGGAGACGCTACATCTCGACAACATGAATCCCATTACGGTTGTGAAGTGGCCCGAGAAGGCCCGCGAGGGGATTCGAATCATCGCCGAGCACAATACGCCCGGCGACACCGCCGCGTTTGGCCTGGAGTCGGCCGACCCGAACGTGATGAGCGACAACAACCTCAACGTCACCGCCGACCAGTGTTTCGAGGCGGTGAAAATCGTCAACGAGGTGGCCGGCTGGCGACCCGGAGGAGAGAAAGACACCGCTCCCAACTTCAGCGACGACGCCGCCCGCCGGCTTCCGAAGCTGCTGCCCGGCATCAATCTCGTCCACGGACTGAAAGGCGAGACGCGGGAGACCTTCGAACACAACAAGCGATTCCTCCAGCGGGTGTACGACGAGGGGCTGATGCTCCGGCGGGTGAACATCCGACAGGTGATGGCCTTTGAGGGGACCGACATGGCCGATACCGGCGCGGAGATTGCCAAGGACCACAAGCAACTGTTCAAGCAGTACAAACAGGAGGTCCGGGAGACCATCGACAACCCGATGCTCCAGCGGGTCGCGCCGCCGGGGACAGTGCTGCCCGATGTGCACCTGGAGTACCATCAGGACGGCAAGACCTTCGGCCGTCAGCTCGGAACCTACCCGCTCCTCGTGGGCATTCCGGGCGAGCGCGAACTCGGCAGTGTCGTCGATATTGCGGTCACCGATCACGGCTACCGGTCGGTTACCGGCGTCCCCTACCCGCTGGACCTCAACAGCGCATCGATGAACGAACTCACTGAGATTCCCGGCATCGGCCGGAGCACTGCCGGTGACGTGGTGGTGAACAGACCCTACGAGTCGGTCAGGGACATCGACATCGCGTCCATCGAGCGATTCGCGACCACCCAGTCGCAGGAAGGCGCTGACTAACGGCGACTCTGGTCCCATCAGCGCATCGAACGGAAAGTACTTTTCACTCCGGAGATGACCAAGAGCGTATGACTGCGGTCGAGGTGAGCGTCGTTCTCCCTGCCTACAACGAAGCAGACACCATCGAGCAGACAGTGTCGACAACACTCGAGACGCTCGCCTCGTTTCTCCCCGAAGACACGTATGAGGTCATCGTCGCAGAGGACGGCTGCTCGGACCGCACGCCCGAAATCGCGACCCAACTCGCGAACGAGGACAGCCGGGTCCGACACGTCCACAGCGACGACCGCCTCGGCCGCGGCGGCGCGTTAGAGTACGCCTTCGATCAGGCTGCCGGCGAGACCTTGGTATATTTCGATACGGATCTCGCGACGGATATGTCGCATCTCGAAGAACTCGTCAACGCCATCCGCGTCGACGGCTACGACGTGGCGACGGGCTCACGGTGGATGCCCGAAAACCGAGCTGACCGGCCCGCAAAGCGTGGGATTCCGAGCTTCGGCTACAACACGCTCGTCCGGACGGTCCTCCGCTCGGACCTCAAAGATCACCAGTGCGGGTTCAAGGCTTTCGACCGGCAGGCACTGGAAACGCTGTTGCCCCTCGTTCAGGACGAGCACTGGTTCTGGGACACGGAGCTACTCGTCAGGGCTCAGCGCAACGGCTACCGTGTAACGGAGTTCCCTGTGGACTGGACACCGAAGGGCGATTCGAAGGTCGACATTGTCCGGGACGTGTTCGGTATGGGGAGCCAGATACTCCGGACGTTCTGGGAACTGTCAATCAGCCCTAGGATCTCTCGGGAGGTATCGCTCGGTGCGGGCACAATGCTTGTCGTCATTGCCCTCCTGTTGATGACGCAGTATCTCGACCCCGACCGAGTTCTTGCGGAGATGGCGGGCGCAGCACCGGAAATCGTCGCGCTGAGCGCTGTCGTCTACGCCATCTCGTGGCCGGTCCGGGGCATCCGCTACCGGGATATCCTCGTCTCGATGGAGTATCGGGAGCGATGGGGCTTCCTGACGGGCGCGATATTCATCAGCCAGACCGGGAACCTCGTGTTCCCGGCACGAGCCGGTGACGCGGTCCGGGCGTACGTGATCAAAGCCCGCCGTTCGATTCCGTATCCCTCCGGGTTCGCATCGCTGGCCGTTGAGCGGGTGTTCGACTTGTTGACGATAACGCTTCTCGCCGGCGTTGTCATGATCGGGCTGGCTGTAACGGGGTCAGCCGAGCAGTTGCTAACGGCGCTGACGGGCGATACCGTTGGCGGCGACGCAGCCAGCAGCGGACGGACCGCCGTGGCCGTGGCCGGTGGTGTCGGCCTTGCGGCCATCGGAGCGGTGGTGGCTATCGTCGCCAGTGCGCGGAGCGACCGGAACCTCGTTCGAGCGGTCATCGGCCGGCTGAGCAGCGACTCCTACGCCGACTACGTCGCCGGCGTTATCGAAGGGTTCGTCGGCGACGTACAGACGGTGGCCGCGGACGGGTCGGCCTTCACCCGTGTCGGCATCGGAAGCCTCCTCATCTGGACGTTCGATGTCATAACGGCCCTGATCGTCTTCGCGGCTTTCGGCTACAGCCTGACGCCGTCGCTGGTCGCCGTCGGCTTCTTCGCGGTCAGCGTTGGGAACCTCGCAAAGGTCCTGCCGCTGACACCCGGCGGAGTCGGACTCTACGAGGGCGCGTTCACCGTCATCGTCGCGTCGCTGACGCCGGTCGGCGTCGCCGCGGCCATTGGCGTCGCTATCGTCGACCACGCGGTCAAGAACGTCGTCACCATCATCGGCGGCGTCGCGTCGATGGCCTGGCTCAACGTTTCGCTGACGACGGCTGTCGAGGAGTCCCAGTCCGCCGAGGCTATCGAACCGGAAACAAACGACTAATCGCAGTTCTGACGCGCCCTGCAACAGCACCCTGTGATTACGGGGTATATTTGGCAATAGGGAGTGACAGCAGAGGCGACACCGCCAGCCATTGCATGTGATTATAACCGGGTTGTGGGAACTCGCCATAAAATACCCGGCATCGATTATATGAATGGTCATGCGAGCGATGCACAAACGTGGGTTTCGTGACGTGTATCGGTGGTCTCCATGACAATACCGGAATGTTTTAATGACTTTCGTTCGAATACAGTGTTACCGACTGCCTCCGGGTTCTGTGATGTCTCCCACCCGGTGAGCACCCGCCTTCGCAACCAATGAGTGAACACACACGGACGCGACAGCAGCGTGAAGAACAGACGACGGAGTCGACGGAATCGGAGAGCACAGCGTGCCCGGAGTGCAGTGGCTCGCTCGTTATCGACGACGAACACGGCGAAACAGTCTGTGAAGACTGTGGGCTGGTCGTCGAGTCCGACGAAATCGACCGCGGCCCCGAGTGGCGCGCGTTCGACTCCAGCGAGAAAGACGAAAAGTCCCGCGTCGGCGCGCCGACGACGAACATGATGCACGACAAGGGGCTGTCGACCAACATCGACTGGCGTGACAAGGACGCCTACGGGAACTCCCTGTCAGGCAAGCAGCGCCAGAAGATGCAGCGCCTGCGCAAGTGGAACGAGCGGTTCCGGACCCGCGACTCCAAGGAACGGAACCTCAAACAGGCCCTGGGTGAAATCGACCGGATGGCCTCCGCGCTCGGACTGCCCGAAAACGTCCGCGAGACGGCCAGCGTTATCTACCGCCGCGCACTCGATGAAGACCTGCTGCCCGGCCGCTCCATCGAGGGCGTCTCGACGGCCTCCGTCTACGCTGCCGCGCGTCAGGCCGGTGTCCCGCGCTCGCTCGACGAGATCACGGAGGTCTCCCGGGTCGAAAAGAGCGAAATCGCCCGCACCTACCGCTACGTCGTCCGCGAACTCTCGCTCGAAGTGCGCCCCGCCGACCCCGAGAGCTACGTGCCGCGCTTTGCCTCCTCGCTGGAACTGTCCGACGAGGCCGAACACCGCGCCCGCCAGCTCCTCCAGAACGCCAAGGAGCAGGGCGTCCACTCCGGAAAGTCGCCGGTCGGTCTCGCCGCCGCTGCAGTGTACGCCGCCGCCCTGCTGACCAACGAGAAGACGACGCAGGCAGCCGTGTCTGAGGTCGCCGACATCTCCGAGGTCACTATCCGCAACCGGTACCACGAACTGCTGGAAGCCGAGCAGGACCTGCCTGTCGCGTAAGCTCGGTATTTGCGTCGCATCACTGTGAGGGCTGTTTTTGTCATCCGTTGTCACACGCAGAGCGTGTACTCCGTCGACCGATAACCACAAGACTAGAGTCATCTCATCCGCTGGGACCGGTATGGAGACGACACACCGGGTTCGAACCGGTGACGCCCGCACACTCGAGTGTCCCGACGACAGCGTCGAACTGGTAGTCACGTCCCCTCCCTACCCGATGATCGAGATGTGGGACGACATCTTCACCGAACTGGACCCCGACATCGGAGCGGCGCTGGACAACGGAGACGGTGACCGGGCGTTCACGATGATGCACGACGTACTCGATGCGGTGTGGGCGGAGATAGAGCGCGTGCTGGTTCCCGGCGGCATCGCCTGCATCAACGTCGGGGATGCGACGCGGTCTCTGGAGGATGGGTTTCGCTCCTATCCAAACCACGCAGAGATAACCGACCGGCTGACTGACCACGGACTACGCGCGCTGCCCGATATTCTCTGGCGGAAACCGACCAACAGCGGCGCGAAATTCATGGGCTCGGGGATGGTGCCGCCGAACGCCTACCCGACGTTAGAACACGAACACATCCTCGTGTTCCGTAACGGGAAGCGCCGCCGCCTCGAACCGGGCGCAGACCATCGCTACGAGAGCGCCTATTTCTGGGAGGAGCGCAACGAGTGGTTCTCCGATCTCTGGGAACTGCCCGGCGAGACGCAGGATCTCGATGACGGGCTTCGGGACCGCTCGGGTGCCTTCCCGCTGACCGTGCCGTACCGACTCATCTCGATGTTCTCGGTGTACGGCGATACCGTACTCGACCCATTCCTTGGGACCGGGACAACGACGCTGGCGGCGATGGTCGCTGGCCGGAACTCGGTGGGTGTGGACCGCGACCCGGACCTGTTGTCGGCGCTCAAGGAACGGGTCGCCACCGCCCCGGAGCGTTCTCGAACCATCGCTCAGGAACGTCTCGCCAGCCACCGCTCGTGGGTAGAGCAGCGGCGTGCTGACGGAAAGGAGCCGGGCTACGAGGCCGAGAAGTACGACTTTGCCGTCAACACGAAACAGGAACAACGGATCCAGTTCTACGCGGTCGACGCCGTTACGGAGACCGATGACGGCTTCCGGGCCGTCCACGAGCCGGTCGAGTAAGCGCGGCTTTTTGTGCGACTCCGTCGAAGCCGACCTATGAACTTCGAGTCATTCACCCTGCTCGCTGCCACCGACGACCTCGGGGTGGAGCCGGCCGCCCGCGCTGACGCCGACGGGTTGGAGCTACGGATGGACTTCGCTGACGAGCCGCTGGCACAGCTGGACGCCTACGACGGTGAACTTCCGGTACTCGTCACGAACCGGCCGACGTGGGAAGGCGGCGAGGCCGCCGACACCGCGGGTCGCCTCGACGTGCTCGAAACCGCGCTCGACCACGACGCCGTGACGGCTGTCGACCTCGAACTCGCAGCGCTGGAGGGAGCCGGCGACCACGACGCCGGCCGCGTCGCCGACGTTGCCCGCGACCACGGAGCGTCCGTCGTCATCTCGACGCACAACTTCGAGTCGACACCTGACCGTGACGCGATCGTGAATCGACTCGAACGGGCCTGTGCTCGCGGTGACGTTGGGAAGATGGCGAGTACGGCTCAGTCGCCGGACGACGTACTGGCGATGCTCGGGGCAACCCGCGAACTGACTGCCGACGGCGAACAGGTCGCCACGATGTGTATGGGTGCGGCCGGTCGGCACTCCAGAGCCGTCGCCCCGCTGTACGGCTCCCGCATCGGCTACGCACCGGTCGACCCCGCTGACGCGACCGCTCCGGGTCAGTACGACCTCGCGACGCTCCGGACGCTGGTCGGACAGCTACAGAGCGACGCCTGAGCCAGTAGCTGCCGTCACGGGGCTTTCGTCCGGACAGTGATCCTTCGGAAGATATAGGGGTATGCGAGATAGATTCGCCGAGTATGACTGACAAAGGACGCAAGCGGCCGCTGCTGGCCGTGGTGCTTGCGTTCATCTTCCCTGGGTTGGGCCACTTCTACCTCCGTAAGTGGGTACGGGGACTGCTGTGGCTCGGATTACTGTTCATGCTGTCTGTGGTGTTCGTCGCTACTGGCGCTATCGACCCAGTCACCCAGCTAAGCCTAGAGGCTATCTCATCGTCGTATCAGTCCAGACCTACCGAGGTGACAATCGGTTCGGTCGTGATCACGACGCTCAACGTCGTCGACGCCTACTGGGTGGCAGTCAACGAGAACCAGACTCAAGAGGTCGAAGCTGGCATGACGTGTCCGAACTGCGGCAAGGAACTCGACGAAGACATCGACTTCTGTCACTGGTGTACGACGCAATTGGAACCGATCGAGGCGGATCAGCAGTAACCTTTGGGTTGCGGTCAGCCCCGAACTGAGTCGGCTTATTTTTCGATGATGCTCTCTTCAATCCGCTCGCCGAAGTGCGTCGCCGTGTCCTCGTGGTGAATGAGGATTTCGTCGCCGGGTTCGAGGTCCGTGACAGCGGTTCGCCCGTCCTGAGTATGGACCTTGATCGTCTCGGCGTTCTGGAGCAGCGTCTCGATGCGGTCGCCGTCTTCGGTTTCAGCCTGAACGCGGAACATCGGGCGCTTCTCGATTTTCGCGCGGCCGACGATGGCCTCACGGGTGCGTCCGTTCGCATTGACTATTTGGACCTCGTCGCCAGACTGGAGTTCCGAGAGGTACTTCGTGCCACCGTCAGGCGTTCGGACGTAAGCGTGGACCGCACCAGCGTTGACTCGGAACGGCCGAGAGGCGACGTATGGCGACTCAGCCGTCTCGGCGTGGACGAAAAAGAGCCCACGAGCCATCGACCCGACAAGCATCCCCTCATCGTGTTCCATCAGGCTGCCCGTGTCGATACAGACGCGGTCAGCGGAGCCGGTCTGCTCGATGGCGGTGACCTGGGCGTACTCTAGGTCGAGCGACTCCCGGCCCATCTCGTCACGGACTTCCACTGTCTTGCGGATTTCGTCGACTTCGTCGGTGTCCAGCAGGACGCCGTCGGCCCCCAGTTCCAGCGTCTCATAGGCCGTCCGGGCGTCCTCTGCGGTCCGGACGCCGGCGATGAGGTCCGTCTCCTCGCCGACGCGGGCGATGAGGTTTTCGAGCGGAATGATCTGCCAGTTCTCGCCGATGACAATCGTGAAGTCAGCCTCGGCGGCGACCGCTTCTGCGAAGGCCTCGTAGTCCTCGTCGAAGATGCGGACGTAGCCGCCGTCGGGGGCAGCCCCGTTCTGCCGCAACGTCGAGAGGTCCGCGGAGCCGGAGAAATCGGACGGAAGGTCGACCGTCCCGTCGCCTTCGCCGTCTTTCCCGACGATGGTCGCATCGGCCTCTGAGTCCTCCGCCTCGGACTCCATCACGTGGACATCGCCGTTGGTGAACGCGGCGATGTTTATCTCGCCAAGTTCCGAGACGCGGTCGACGTCTTCCTCATCGACCAGTACCCAGTCGACGCCGGCCTCGATACCGGCGGTGATCCGGCGTTTCCGTGTCTCCCAATCGCCGACCTCGCTGTCGGCTTTGAGCCAGACGCTTCGAGTCATACGCCCACGTCCGCAACGGTGGGGCTTGAACGTGGCGGAACCCGGGTCGGCCTGTCAAGTGACAGACGGGGAAGGGATATGCGCACGGCAGGCGATATTTGTTGGATGTCCTGATATTGGAATCTTGAGGGTGCAAGATTTGTTATTTATTCCAAATAATCGTAATTAATTGTTGGCCAATGGACTTATCAATGAGCATTACTAATAAAGTATCTACATAATACAATCCAGCTACAGATGGTTACTAACCATGTCTACACAATTGCCGGGGCGAAAGGGGGGATCGGAAAGACGACGTCCAGCATCAACCTCGGCACACTGCTGGCGAAGGCCGGATACTCGACCGTCGTCGTGGAGATGGACCTTGCGATGGCGAACCTCGTCGACTTTCTCGATGTCGACATCGACACCGACGAGGATGCGACGTTTCACGACGTGCTCGCCGGCGAGGCGGCAGTCACAGAGGCGATGTATGAGACTGACGCTGACCTGTCAATCGTGCCGAGCGGGACCACGCTCGAAGGGTACGCGGACACCGACCTCGACCGACTTCCCGGCATCGTCGAAACCCTCCGGTGGCACCACGACATCGTCCTGTTGGACACCCCGGCAGGACTGAGCAAGGAGACGATTCGGCCGCTCAAGCTCGCCGACGACGTGTTGCTCGTTTCGACACCGCGAGTGGCGTCGATACGGAACGTTTCGAACACGAAAGAACTCGCAGCGCGGGTCGAAGCGCCGGTTCGGGGCCTCATTCTCACGAAATCCGGGACGGGCGCGTCGCCGGGTGCCGATGAAATCTCGGAGTTCCTCGATGTCGAACTGCTCGGCCACGTGCCGGAAGACGACGCCGTCCCGCACTCTCAGGACAGTGGTACACCCGTCGTTCGGAACGCACCCAGCAGCAGCGCTGCGATAGCCTACGAGCGGATCTCGGAGCGGCTCGTCGATACGGAGAAGGCGTCAACCGCCTCCACGGCAGACGCGGCCAGTCTGGGAGAACTATCCGACTTGGACGACCCAGAGCCGACGACCCGGCCAGCGGAACAGCCACCACAGCGGCACATCCACGGGACAACGGACGGCGGCAAGACAGTCCACCCATCGGACGCAATCAGGGACAACAGCGACCTGACCGGTCCAGCACCAGCCAAGCAGGACAGGGCGGGCGAGCCGCCAGCGGAGGACATAGCTGAATCGACCGATCTCGGTAAGCCAGCCACTTCGGAGGCGGACGCCGAAGACGAAGCCGAAACCACGTCGATAATCGACGGGACTGATCTGGTGGAAAGCGAATCAGGACTGGTCGACGGGCCGGAGCAGGATGCCGACGCGCCGGAACAGGAAGCCAGTGACTCGCCGTCGGACGCTCCCAGCGAGAGCGATGCGGATGCCAGCGACGGAGACGAAGCTAACGGTTTCGGCCAGAGAATGCGGTCACTGTTTGGCTTTTAGGCCTCGACGGCCAGTCCGGCCTCGCGGAGCGCTTCCTCGGTGGTGGCGTCGTCGTGGACAACGGCGGAGACGGCACGGGCAATCTTCTCGGGTTCGTCGTGCTGGAAAATAGAGCGGCCCATCGAAACGCCGGAGGCCCCAGCGTCCATCGTTCCCCGAACCATCCGGACGGTGTCCTCGTCACTCCCCTTCGAGCCGCCAGCGATGACCACCGGCAGCGACGTAGACTCGACGACGTGCTGGAACGTCTCGGCGGAGCCGGTGTAGCCGGTCTTGACGATGTCCGCGCCCAGTTCCTCGGCCAGTCGGACGGCGTGGCCGACGGATTGATTGTAGTCCTCGTTCTCGGCGTCGATGTCGGGGCCGCGGGCGTAGGCCATCGCCAGCACCGGCAGGCCGTACTGGCTGGCTTCGGTCGTCAGTTCTGAGAGCTCTTCGATCTGTTCGGGTTCGTACTGACTGCCGACGTTGATATGGAACGAGACGGCGTCGGCCCCGGCGCGGATGGCGTCTTCCACCGTCCCGGTGGTCCGCTTGTCCTGCTCGTCCGGGCCGATAGTAGTAGAGCCATTGAGATGCGTGATATAGCCCGCGTCGTTCTTGTTCGGATGGACGCGTCCGGCGATGCCACGCTGGGTGAGGACGGCATCCGCGCCGCCGCTGGTAACCGCATCAATCGTTGATTCGATGTCTTTGAGGCCCTTTACAGCCCCCATTGTGATGCCGTGGTCCATCGGGATGATGACGTATGTGTCGTCTGTCCCGATACGTTCGAGTCGTGCGCGTTTTCCTGCAGTCATGTTATGAGACAGTGTGGCAAGTACGATTATGTGCGTTCCGGTTGCGGTCGTTCTGCCGCTCCCCGGAGCGCGCCCTCTTTGAGTTCGCGAGCCTTCGCTTCGAGCCGGTCAGCCACGGTGTCGGTCGAATCGCCGTTCTCGTGGCCCTCTGCGACGATATCGACCAGTGCGGAGCCGACGATGACGCCGTCAGCGCCAGCGGACACAATTCGCTCGGCGTGCTCGCCGGTCTTGATGCCGAACCCGACGGCCTTTGGCACGTCCCAGTCTGAGAGGCGGGCCAGCGAGTCCTCGGTAGCGTCATCTACGTCCTCGCGCGCGCCGGTGACGCCCAGACGGGCCTGCACGTACACGTAGCCAGACACCTGTTCGAGCATCCGTTCGAGCCGGTCGCCCTTCGTCGTCGGCGCGACAATGAACACCAGATCGAGGCCGAACTCGTCGCAGGCCGTCCGGAGCGGGCCGGCCTCCTCTCCGGGCAGATCCGGGACGACGAGGCCTTCGATGCCGACCGCGGCGGCCTTCTCGACGAACGGTCGCGGACCTTCGCCCTCGCCATACTGATAGATGAGATTGTAGTAGGTCATACACACCAGCGGCACGTCCACGTCGAGGTCCTCGACGAACTCGAAGAAGCGGTCGGGTGTCATCCCGGCTTCCAGCGAGCGGACGATAGCGTTCTGGATGGTCTTCCCTTCCGCGATGGGCTCCGAAAAGGGCAGGCCGAGCTCGATGACATCTGCGCCGCCGCGGACCAACGCCTCGACGTATTCTAGCGACGCCTCGTAGTTTGGGTCGCCAGCTGCGAGATAGGGGACGAAAGCAGGCTCGTCAGCGAAAGCGCGTTCGAGCCCCATCAGAGGCCACCCCCGCCGACCCGCTCAAAGATAGACATATCAGGCGCGATATCGAGGTCGCGTTTGCTGGTTTCCTCGATAGCTATTTCGAGGTCCTTGTCACCGCGGCCGGAGACGTTGATGATAACAGAGTCACCGACTTCGTCGTGGTGCTCTTCGAGGTAACCGAAGGCATGGGCTGTCTCCAATGCCGGGATGATACCCTCGTCCTGAGAGAGGCGGTGGAACGCCTCCAGCGCGATGTCGTCGTCGACGTTGACCGGCGTGACGCGGTTCTCGTCGACGAGATGGGCGAGTTCCGGGCCGACACCGGCGTAGTCCAGCCCCGACGAAACGGAGTGGGATTCCATGATCTGGCCATCCGAATCCTGCAGGAGCTTCGTGCGCGCTCCGTGGAGCACGCCCTCGTCACCAGTCGAAAGGGTCGCGGAGTTCGGTGCGACGCCTTCCTCCTCGTCGACCTGCAGCGAGGAGCCGCCGGCCTCGACAGCGTAGAGGTCGACATCAGTGTCCTCGACAAAGTGCGCGAACATCCCCATCGTGTTCGAGCCGCCGCCAGCACAGGCCATCACGGAATCGGGCAGGCCGCCCATTTTCTCGATAGCCTGCTCGCGGGCCTCCTCTGAAATGACCGCCTGGAAGTCCCGGACCATTTTCGGGAACGGGTGCGGACCGACGATACTCCCGATGACGTAGTGGGTGTTCTCGACGGTGGTCGCCCACTCGCGCATCGTCTCAGAAATCGCTTCCTTGAGCGTGCCCCGGCCAACGGTGACGGGGACGACCTCCGAGCCGTTTATTTTCATCCGGAAGACGTTGGGGCGCTGTCGCGCGATATCGGTCTCGCCCATGTAGATCTCACAGGGAATATCCAGATGGGCCGCCGCCATCGCTGTCGCGGTGCCGTGCTGGCCTGCACCGGTCTCGGCAATAATCCGCTCTTTGCCCATGTACTTCGCCAGCAAGACCTGCCCGAGCGCGTTGTTGAGCTTGTGTGCGCCGCCGTGAAGCAGGTCCTCGCGCTTGAGGTACACGTCGGTGTCGTACCGGGCCGAGAGCTGGTCCGCGTACTGGAGCGGCGTTGGTCGGCCGCCAAAGTCGTCGAGCCGCTCCCGGAACTCGTCCATGAAGCCATCCTCGTTTTCCAGCACGTACCGCTGGTAGGCGTCGGTCAGCTCTTCGATAGCTGGCATCAGCGCCTCTGGCACGTACTGTCCACCGTACTCGCCGAACTTGGGGTCGTGTGCGTCGTCAGTACTCATGTGTCTGTAGTTGTTGTCTCAGCTGCATCAGTGTTCGCGCGTGTCAGTCGCCGCGTGTTCGCTTCTACGTCCGTCGCCGCGTCGTGGTCCATGATCGCCGAGCCGATCAGCAGGGCGTCCGCACCGGCGTCGCGCATCCGCGTGACGTCGTCCGCTGTCTGTATACCACTTTCAGCAATGAGTGTGACGCCCTCGGAGACATCTGGTGCGACAGTTTCGAACGTTCCGAGGTCGACCGCTAGCTCGCCGAGGTCGCGGTTGTTGACGCCAATGATGTCCGCGCCGGCGTTGAGCGCTTTCTCGACCTCTGCCGCGGTGTGAGCCTCCACGAGGACCTGAAAGCCGCGCTCACGCGCGGCCGTGAGGAGGTCCGCGAGGTCGTCAGTTCCGTCCGTTTCGAGAAAGCGGACGATGAGCAGGATCACGTCTGCTTCAACGACATCCAGCTGGTTCTCATGGAGGATGAAGTCCTTCCGCAGGATGGGCACGTCGACAGCCTCGCGAACCCGTTCGAGCGTCGCCGCCGACCCGCCGAAGTGGTCCGGCTCCGTCAGCACCGAGAGCGCCGCCGCGCCGCCCTCGACCATCTGTTGTGCGAGGGCAACCGGATCGTCGGTCCGCTCGCCGTCCGCGGTTGGGCTGGTGGGCTTGATTTCGGCGACGACCGGCGTCCGCCCGTCAGCCGCCGCCGCGTCGAAGGCGTCGGGCAGCGAACGGGGAGTTACCGATACCCGGTCTCCGCCGCCACCGCGCTCCCGCGCCGCGTCGAGAATCGACTGGACCGCTGGTGCTATCTCCTCACTGTCGTCCATTACTGAACACTAACGTACAGAAGTGTACATAAGAGTTGCCCTATTCTCCCAGAGGGAGCGAGACACGGCGGATACTGCTTGCTGTCAATCAGACCATAGTTCTATGAAGGCTCACGCAGGATGTTCACACATGTCGTTCCAGACGTCCATTCGGCCCGCCGAATCAGTGGATATCGCGGATATCCGCCGAGTCGCTAGGGCAACGTGGCATACCGTGTACGACGATATCCTCGGGACAGAGACAGTGAAAGAACACCTCAAGGAAGGGTATGCGCCGCCACTGTTGGAGCAGATGATTGAGCTCGAAGAGGTCGGTCTGTTCGTCTCGACAGCCGACGACGACGTGGTGGCGTACATGAGCTGTGGGATGACGGACGCGACCGGCTTCGGTGATCTCGACCTGTACGTCCACCCGGACTACTGGGGGGAAGGTATCGGGACGGAGCTGTTGCATCGCGGCGAGCAGCACTTGCACGAACTCTCCGTCCGAAAAATCCGTGATGAAGTGCTGGCCGAGAACGAGGTCGGGAACGCGTTCTACCGGAGCCACTTCGAGAAAGTCAACGAGCGGACGACCGAGGTCGGCGGAGAGGAACACCCAGTCAACGTGTACGAGCGGCGACTGTGAATCGCCTCGGGACCAAGCCCGGGGCATTCTCTTTGCATTCTGTAAACGGCGAAAAAATGCGACAGGCCCGCGTCAGCGGTACTCTTCCATCCCCGTCGACTGGGACGGACTGAATTGCGGCGGCGCGGGCTCGGCTTCGCTGACAATATCCTGTTTCGTGCTCGACCGGCGGAACTGTGACGGGGCGCGTTCCACGTTGCTCATTTCGCTCGGTGAGCCAGCGGCGTCTGCTCTGAGTTCGGTCGGCGGTTCGACCTGCTGGGACTCACTGGCTTCGGCGCCTTCAACGGAGACGCCCTCGCCCTGGTCTGAGATAGTGATCGTAATTTCCATCGTGAATCACCGCGTCACGCTGTATTTGACGTCGCAGTCGACCGACCGGCTGGACCACTGGTTCTCCACCTGAACCTGGTAGTAGACCCCGCTGGACGTTCTGTACGTCGATTGGACGCTGGTACTGACCCAGTCACCGTCGTTGACCGGCTGACCGACGAAGTCGACGCTGTAGCGGTCTGCCCACGGCCCGCTCCAGCGGTTGATGCTCTGGCTGGGGTTGAGCGACACCCGGAAAGCGGTCCCCGTGATGCGCATGTCGTCGGCGTCGACGAGGTCCTGAGAGGTCACTGGCGTGAGCTGGCCGTGCTCTTCTTGGACGTTTGCCATCGGAATGCCCAGCGTGATACTACTGCTCCCGGCGAACAGGAGACTCGTGCCGTGGAGCCCGTCTTCGCGCTCCATGCCGATGAGGCTCCCGCTGTCGCCACCCTTGGACATCGCATTGAACACGTCACAGTCGACCATCTTGGCGACGCCGTGGCTGTACCGGACGTTGAAGTTGGCGTGACGGGCGGTGCATTTCGCCTGGGTAACGCCCGTCGTTCGGCCGCTTTTGGTGTGAATCGCTCCGATTTCAGCGTCGGTAAAGCCTCGCAGGTCTTCGTGGAGTTCCCAGATGTCCGTCTGCAAGTGGTCGGGCGTGACCTCAACGATTGCACTGTCCGTCCGGTTTTTCGGGAACGGGGAACTGGTGTCGACGTCGATGACGTTGAACCCCAGCAGCGATCCGATTTCGTCGTCCGGAGCGGTGCCGCCGTCGTACGGGCCGGGTTGGAGCACCATGTCGCCGCGGTTTGCGCGGCCGCTGTCTGCAGCGACGTGGGAGTTCGTGAGGAAGACAAGCTTCTCGTCCTGTGTTCGGAGCGGTTGTGTGCCCAGCGTCCCGGCGGTGATGTCCGGGTGGCCGACGGAGACGCCCGCTGGGGCCGGTCGCCAGCGTCGCGTCCGTGACAGCGAGGCCGGAATCTCTTGGATTTCGGCCCTGTCGCGCCCTTCGAGTTCCATCGGTGCTTCCGGCGCGGTGAGTTCGAGTTCAAGCGCTCTGATTTCGCCCGACTCCTGAACGTCTGTTTTGTACGTTTCGCCGTCGATTTCGACTTCCTTCGGAATGACCTCGTTATCGTCGAGATCAGCCTCGGAAACCTTCCGTTCGACAAACACGATGACCGACTCCGTCTCCTCGTCCGCCTCGCCTGCCCGCTGTTTCGGACCAATGCCTGTCCCCGTGACGTTCGGGAACGTCTCGAGTTCGTCCTGTGTTTCTGTCGGTACTTCGGTTAGTTCGAGTTCCATCTGTGGTCTCCCCTGTACTCATCCCGAGTAACCAGCTGGCGGTCGGTACCGGGGGGTTCGGGATGCGCTCCAGTTGTGCGTATGCTGACTTCATGGGTGATGGTAGCAGGCGTCGGGATGAGTAGATTAGTATTTAATCTAATATGTATTAAAATTGTGTGATTATTGTACTCAGCTCTCGAATTGGTCGCGGTCGGGAAGGCAAACTCTCCATAATTTATCAATCCTCGGTTAGTACGATTGGATTAATCTATATTTTATCTTACTTTTCCAGGCCCAAGCTGGACCGATAGAGTTCCGACAGCACGAGAATCCCGTATCAGCCATGCCCCGCTAGAGTGAATATTATCACTGCTGGAACCTGACGTAACCGCGTATCGAGTCACCTTTGTGTATTAGATTTACCATTATCACCGAAATACGCGGACTGCGGGCCAGTGTTCTTCATTCAAACTTCGAAACGTTGGACCATGCGTGCCCGCTCGGCCTCACCGATTCAACCGACCATTACCTATCATGCAAACTACCAGTGTCTGACGTACAGTATATAATACTTCTTATATTTTTACGCGGCTGAAATTGTACGCTAACTAGAGAAGAAAATTGCTATTGTTGTACTGATACTTCTTCTTTTTTACCAATTTATTGGTACTTATATTGCCATACACTTGCGGCGGATAGTTGCCCTGATACGCTCTGGTCTGGACGGTGGCGGAGGTGCGTTCACGGTCGCTCGGGCGCCACGTGCAAGAGACTCACACCCGCTCGACAAACGTGTAACAGCGTTTAAGCCGCTGAAACCGCTTCGTCGGTGCAATGAGCTACAAGATCGGACTCGTCGGCAAGCCCTCTGTCGGCAAGTCCACGTTTTTCAATGCGGCGACGATGAACGATGTGCCGGAGGGCGCGTACCCGTTCACGACAATCGACCCCTCGATGGGCGAGGCGTACGTCCGCGTCGACTGTGCGGCCCCGGAGTTCGAACACACCTGCACGCCCAACCACGGCTACTGTACCGAAGGTGTGCGGTTCGTCCCGACGAAACTCGTCGACGTGGCCGGCCTTGTTCCCGGCGCACACGAGGGGAAAGGGCTGGGGAACCAGTTCCTCACGGACCTCAATGAGGCCGACGTGCTCGTCCACGTCGTCGACTTCACCGGCGAGACGGACCTAGAGGGTGAGCCCACCGAGGACCACGACCCGCGCGAGGACATTGACTTCCTCGAAGACGAACTAGACATGTGGTATCTCGATATTCTAGAGAAGGGCATCGAGCGCTACCGCTCGGGCTACCACGGCGAGGACAAGGCCATCGAGGACGACCTCGCCGAGCAGATGTCGGCGTTCAAAATCAACGCCGACGAGATCAAACAGGTCGTCCTCGCGCTGGATCTTGAACTAGACCCTGACACCTGGGACGACGAGGACAGGGAGGCACTCGCTCGGGAAATCCGCATCCGGACCAAGCCGATGCTCATCGCGGCGAACAAGATGGACACCCCAGCGGCGCAGGAAAACTGGGAGCCAATCACCGAAGACCCGGAGTACGAGCATCTCACATTTGTCCCAGTCTCAGCCCACGCAGAGAAAGCGCTGAAAAACGGTAACGAGCAGGGCGTACTCGACTACCGGCCCGGCGACGAGGAGTTCACCGTGACGGCGGACCTGCCCGAGGAGAAGGCAGCGGGGCTGGAACAGATCCAAGATTTCGTCACCGAGTTCGGCGGCACGGGTGTCCAGCAGGCCCTCGAAACCGCGCTGTTCGAGGAACTGGGAGCTATCGCGGTGTTCCCCGGCGCTCGCAAGCCACAGGAAGACGGTACCTTCCTGCAAGACTGTTTCGTCCTCCCCGACGGGTCGACCGCCGAGGACTTCGCGTACTTCCTGCACACCGACATCGGCGATGGGTTCCTCCACGCGCACGACGTGCGAACCGAGCGACAGATCGGTGCTGACACCGAACTCGACCACCGCGACGTCGTCGAAATAACGACAACGAACTGACACTGGAAGATTCACCGCTGATACTCCGGGGGTGTGACTTTTGATAGGTTGGGGTGAACGCTTCACATGCACCCGAAAAGGCCTATTTTCGTCGTCTGTCTGGCTCCTGTCTCGAGGCGATTTCGATGACGACGGATGATTCGACAGGCCCACTTGGCCGACTCATGCTTGCGGTCGGTACTGTGCCGATGGCAATTGAGCCGTACCTGCCGACACCGCTTCGTCGGACGTTCAGCGCCCGTGTCTTCCTGCTGGCAGCAATGTCAATTGTGGGCGCACCGGCGCTGGCTGTCGTGCTGTTTTCCTCCGTGACAGCCGCCGCGATATTCATCGGGTTTGTCGTCGCCGTGACCGGATTTCTGGGCTACTGTGAGATGTACCGCGCGATAATCGAGATCAACCGAAAGGCAACAGCAGTCGACAACGGGCAGTACGACATCGACTTCGGCGTTGACCGGATCGACGAAGTCGGGGACGCGTACACAAAGCTTGAACGGGCCGCGACCTCGCTTGGCCAGAACATCCAGGAGGCAAACGAAGCCCAGGAGCGCGCCGAGGAGGCGCGCGAAGCAGCCGAAGCGGCCCGTGAAACTGCTGAGTCCGAGCGCAGCGAGATGGAAGCATTGAGCAGTCACCTCGAACTCAAAGCGACACAGTACCGAACGGCGCTCGACGACGCGGCCGCCGGCAACCTGACCGCCCGCGTCGACACTGACAGTATCAGTGACGCTATGGCGGCCGTTGGGACCGCGATTAATGAGACGCTGGCTGCCCTAGAGACTGCCATCGGCAGCGGCCAGTCGACTGCGACGGGTATCGCAACTGGAAGTGAAACCGTATTAGCCGACGGGCAGCAGGTCCGTGACGAGACACAGTCCGTGGCAGACACCGCATCTGACATCGCCGACGGGGCAGAAACCCAGCGCCAGCAGCTAGACGATGCGGCGAGTGAACTCAGTGACCTCTCGGCGACTGTTGAGGAGATGGCGTCGTCCGTGGCTGAAATCGCTGACCAGAGCAACACTGCCGCAGACCTGGGCCGAGACGCCCAGCGGTCTTCGTCGGAGGCCCAGAGCGCCGTCGACGAAATCCGACACTACTCAACGAGCGCCGCGGGCGAGGTCCAGCAGCTCGACGACATCGCCGAAGACATGGCCGAGATCGTCGAAGTCATCGACGGCATCGCCGAGGAGACGAATATGCTGGCCCTGAACGCCTCCATCGAAGCCGCCCGTGCTGGCCAGGCGGGCTCGGGCTTTGCCGTTGTCGCGGACGAAATCAAACAGCTTGCGACCGAGACACAGGCCGCCACCGGCGACGTGGAGGACCTCATCGGATCGCTGCGGTCTCAGGTCGGTACGTCCGTCGACGCCATGGAGACGATGGAGGACGCTGTCGACCGCGGCAGCGACACTATCTCTGAGACCATTACGACACTTGAAGACGTGGTTGACGCCACTGTCGATGTCAACGGCGGTATCCAAGAGATTGACCGGGCGACCGACCAGCAGGCGACCAGCGCACAGGAAGTCGTGCGGATAATCGACGACATCAACGACATTGCCGGAGAGACCGCGACCGACGCCCGTGGCATGGCTACGACAGTCGACCAACAGGGCCAGACCGTTGCCGGGATGGTCGACTCGGTAGAGCGGTTCGCCGACGACGCCGACACGCTCCAGGAGGAACTCTCACAGTTCGATACAGCCGGAACTGACGGCGTGGACACGCCGGCTAGCTCCGGATCCGCAATGAGCGACTGAGACAAATCGGTAACCAGTGTCCCAACAACCCAGCCTGACAGCCTTGCGCCTACAACAGGAGGTGGGCCAGCAAGGCAATGATGGCGACTTTCTTGACGAGAATAACACCGATAATCAGTTGCGTCGTCGAGAGCGCCCGGACGCGTTCGATGCCCCGTCGGACGAACGCGGGCGACTGCGCCAGTTCATCGACCAACAGCCGCCACTCCGCGCGGAACGTCTCGGCCGCCGACCCCTCGCCGTCAGTATAGGCGGCCTCCGGCCGCGGCAGCCACTGTGAGCCGGTGTATTCGAGTTCGACCAACGACCCCTCTAGATGACTGGCCTGCTCGAACTGTAGGCCGTTGGCTTCACAGAGTCGCTCAATCTTGGCGATGTCGCGGTCGCTGTTCAGGTCATAGCGCCGCTGTATCGCGTCGGTCGCCCAGTCGAACTGGAACTGACAGACGAGTTCGCTCTCGCCGACCCACACGTCGACGATTTCAGCCAGTTCGACCGTGCCGGCCGTCTCTTTCCGCTTCCGATGGAGGTGCTCGTACTCGGCGAGGGACTCCGTCTCGGGCATACTTCTCGCTATGGGTGTTCGACTGACGACACTATACGTTTTCTCCCGCTGGAATCATTGGACTCCACGACCGAGGCGAAATGAGGGCCTGCCAACGACACGGTCAGAGGTCGACCGGACAGCCGTTGATTTCGCCGCCACGCATCCCCTCGGCGAGCCAGTAAACAGAAAGGGTCAACACCACGAGCGCAAGCAGCGCGAACTCCAGCCCGTCCAGCGGCAGAAACAGCAGCGAGGTCGAGACGCCAAGCAGCGACAGCAGCCCCAGCAAGACCGCCGACCCACAGGCCGCACAGCCCGCGCCGAGCGTTCCGAGGACAACGCCCGCGACGCCCGCGCCACCCTGCTGGAGGTCGAGGCCGTGCTCGCGGAAATGGTACGCCACCAGGCCGATATCGACACCGGTGAGGACGGCGACGACGACCAGCAGAATCCCCTGTGCAGGGTGGAACGACGTGCCGATGAATGGGTACAGTTCAGCGAGCACGCGCAGTCGGCTGGCAAGCGGGAGCGACCCGCCAACTACGAGGTCAAGCACCAGCGGGACGTTCAACGAGACGACGAACAGCGTCAGCGAGACGCCGGCAGCGATCACGGCGACCACCGCATAGACCGGCAGCGTGAGCACGAGCCTGACTGTCCGACCCATGAGTCGCCAGTCGCCGCGCGTCGTCGGCAGTCGGAGCCCGCGTGCGATGCTCATCCGTCGCGCTCTCCCAGCGCCTCCGCAATGAGGTCGTAACTGACGCTCCCGTTGACCTTCGTCACGAACTCACCGTCCTCGAACAGCAGAATAATCGGCGTCGTCTCACCCAGTCCGGCGTCCTCGGCCGCCTGGATATCAGCCTGTACAGCGTCGTCGTGTGTCCGCTCCCGCGCGTCACGTGCGACCGCCTTGCCGTCTACCGCCGCCTCCTCGGTGAGAAACGTCGCCGTTCGGTCCAGAACGTTGTCCGGGTCGAACGACGACTGCTCGGCGAAGTAGTGCTCGAACAGCGCCCAGTACGCCTCGCTGTCGCGGGCGAACGTCGACTCTAGCGCCTGTGTCGCCGGCTCACCCCAGGGGTAGATGACCGGGTAGGTCCGGACGACGTACGCGCCTTTGCCTGCGTCCACGATGTTCTCCCGAATGTCCGGCAGCGTGTCCTCGTGGAAGCGGCGACACGTGGGACAGGAAGGGTCCTCGAACGCTAGAATGACGTGGCCCCCCAGTTCACCGCGGCGGGGCTGGGCGTCGAGGTCGGCGGCTGCCGGGTGGTTATCGACAGATTCGGCGCTGTCCGCCTCGCTACTGCAGCCTGCGACTGCGCCGACGACACCCACCCCGGAAAGTGTGAGAAAGCGTCGTCTGTTCATACACGACTGGTTGGCCCGCGTTGGTTTAGCGTTTGTTCCACCGTGTGGCCACGATGAGTAACCGTCTTGTCGCCGCCGGCGGTATCATCTGGCGGCCGATGACGACGACTCACTGGGCCGAACCGGGGTGACTCCCTGCTGATGACGAGCCCTATGAGTGCCGAGGCCAGCTTTCTATCCATACATTTGCGAGGAGAAGTGAACGAACGCCAGAGAAACCAATCAAGGGATAGAGACTCTATCTGGCATCTAACCTCAGTTGTCATCTCGTGGCTAGTAGCTATCAAAACCCCCACTGGTAACAAGCGAGCGGCCGACAGGATTCTAACCTGCCGTGAATCAAGGAAAGCGAATGGATTTGGTTGCGGGTTCTATTTCGACCTCACCGCCGATTGGAATGGGACACGTCGGATACGTGTGTCCGAACTCGCAATTGAAAACAACAGGTGCGTTCGGATTGTACGTTTCGAGGACATCAGCAATCGTGTCGTGCTGGCGCTCTCGATACTCCACTCGCCAGTCTTGTGGGTTTTCTTCGGCGTGTGAGCGCGCGCAGGCGCGTCCGACAAGCACACCGTCGAATCGTTCGAGAAGACCCCGTTCGCCGAGTGCCCGGAGGTTCGCACCGACGACGGCCGGGTCAGGGATCAGTTCACTCGTCTCCAACGCAAGCACAGTGCCATTCAGCGCCTCGGGAGCAGGCAGGTAGCGGTCGGCGAGGAACTGCTCAACGAGGACTGCATAGCAGCCGCCCCAGATTCGACCCGAGACAGTCTCTTCACCACCACGCCAGATTCGGCCATCAGATTGTTCGATTTCGCGCGTGGTTTTGACTGACTCCGGATCTTCCCAGTTGCCGGACTCATCAGTAAACACGTCCGCTTCGGTCCACTCGCCGACAGAATCCTCGAAAAGCACACGCCGCAGGTACTCTTTGGTGTAGTCAAACATCTCGCCATCCATCGCGTATTCGAGCAGGGTGGAGCCGCCGTAGTACGAAACGATCCCGTGATTCCAGAGAAACAGAGCCAGATTCGTGTTGTCTGAGTACCCGTAGAATCGAGTCGGGTGCTCGCGGAGTACGTCCCCATCGAGATATGGGAGCATCGTGATCTGGTCGTGGCCTCCGATATTAGCGATCACGGCCGAGATGTCCGGGTCCCGGAAGGCGTTCATAACCTCTTCGGCGCGCGCCTCCGGATTGTCCGCAAGCCACTCCGGGTCGGCGGTCGCGGTCGGATACTCAACTGGGTCAAGGTCGAAACCCTCGCGCATTCGTTCAAGACCAAGTTCGTAGATGAACCGCGCGGACTCGGGTGCGTTTGATGCCGGTGCGACAACCGCGACCTGCTCACCGGGTTCGACAGGGGGTGGAGTAAGGAACTCAGGCACGGCTGGCATCTGTAGACCTGATTATATATTTCTTATCCAGCCATGTGCCTAGCATCAAGAGAGCGAGGAGACTGGGAGGACAAGCACGAGTGCGAAGCTCGGGATCTCTTTGCAACTGTACGAATTAAATGTCGAAAAACTGCCATTCAGAGATACACAGCAGGTCTCACCACAGAAAACGGATGAATGCAAGATATACGTCTTGATATTGCACAACACGTCCTTACAGAACCCAGAGAGGACTGCTTCACTGCCCTCGGTAAGAGCCAGCAACGTTATTCACTCAAACCTTAGAGCACATACGAGAAGAGTAGCCAAGACGCTACTGTCCGAGTTTGACGTCGCTGTCGACGAGAGCCAGCGATCCCGAGACCGCTGATCGACAACGGAGCAGCCACCGGCTGCCGCTCGGAGCGGTCCTGTACACACAGTTTCCTGTACCGGTCCGCTACGTGTGTCAGTCGCGACACGGGTTCGCTTCGTTACATGTGTCGGCCACAACGCTGCACCGACCCCAACGGTCGGTTTCGGCGCGTGAGAATTACCAGTATGCCTTTATTTTGTTCGGCTGAGCAACACACATGAGCGTCATTTGTGAATTCGAGTTGCAGTCCGCAGATATGCCGCTGTGTGCGGTTGCTGCCGAACTGAACACCCGACTGATCGTCGACAACGTCGTCTCCGGCACGACCGACGAGCCGGCACTCGTGTTCTCCGCAACGGGCGTCGAACCGGACGCGCTTGAATCGGCGTTGCTCGGCGATGAATCAGTCGTGGAGTTTGTCGCCATGGACTCGGACATCGTAGAGTCACGGTATCGGGTCGTCCTCGATACGGATTACGTCGAAATGTACACCCAGCTCGTCGACCGGCAGACGTATCCGATGGGTGCGCTCGTGACCGAGCACGGGTGGAAGGTGAGCACGCAGTTCGCCGACCGAGCGGACCTCGAAGCGTTCCGGGACACCTGTCAGTCTAGCAGTGTCGCGTTCCGTCCGCATCGGCTCTGCGAAACGGAGCACGGCGGCGACAACTACGGGCTCACCGCCCCACAGCGAGAGGCACTGCTGGCAGCCCACCGGCTGGGGTATTTCGCCGTTCCCCGCGGGGCAGACCTGACAGAACTTTCAGCGGAGCTCGACGCGACGACGTCCGCGATTTCGGAGCGCCTCCGTCGTGGTACGGACCAGTTGATCGACCACACAATCGCCAGCTCCGAACAGTGACAGCCGGCTAGCCGGAACGGGGCTATTTCGGTGAGATATCCGTTCTTATAAATTGCTGTACATATGTTGGCAACGGTTAGGGCTGGGACTTACGTACCACTACATGACGGTGACTCAAAATGACCATCCACCAGCACCCACACGTCACTGACTGCGAAGCACACTTCGTCGGGGGCGGTATCGCCTCCCTGGCTGGCGCGGCGTTCCTCGTCCGGGACGGCAATATGCCCGGCGAAAACATCCATGTCTACGAAAAGCTGGACGTCGTCGGTGGCGCGATGGACGGCGCTGGCGACCCGGACGAGGCGTACCTGATCCGGGGCGGGAGGATGTTCAACTACCCGGCGTACGAATGTACGTGGGACCTCTTTGAGTCCATCCCGTCGCTCGAAGACGATTCGCGCTCGGTCAAAGACGTGATGGACGAGTTCAACGAAGCGCACCCCTCGTACGCGAAAACACGGCTGATGCACGAGGGCGAACGGATCGACGCGGGCGAGTACGGACTGACGCGACAGCACCGGCAGTCGATGGTTCGGTTGCTCCTCACGCCCGAACCGCGACTCGGTGACACGCGCATTGAGGAGTGGTTCGACGAGTCGTTCCTGGAGACGAACTTCTGGTACGTCTGGGCGACCATCTTCGCGTTCCAACCGTGGCACAGCGTCGCCGAGGTCCGGCGCTACATGTACCGGTTCCTCCACGAGTTCCCGCGCCTGCACACTATGGAGGGCATCGACCGGACGAAGTACAACCAGTACGACTCGATGATCCTCCCGCTCCGGCGCTGGCTCGAAGACAGGGGCGTCTCCTTCGAGTACGGCCACGAGGTGACGGATATGGACATCGTTCCGTCGCGGACGGGGCGTACCGTCGAGCGGCTCTACTGTGAGACCGACAGCGGAACCGAAACGGTCCCCGTCGAGCCGTCCGACCTCGTGTTCGTGACAAACGGGTCGATGACCGACGGCTCGTCTATCGGCGGGATGGACGAGGCCCCCGAACTGAACGAGACCGGCGCGTCGTGGGAGCTGTGGAAGTCCATCGCTGAGGACAACCCACAGTTCGGCAATCCGTCGGTGTTCGCGGACAACGTCACGGAGACAAAATGGGAGTCGTTCACCGTTACCCTGCACAACACCGAGCTGTTCGACCACATCGTCGATTTCACCAACGAGGAACCGGGCAACGGGCTCGTCACCTACCTCGGGTCGAACTGGCTGTTGTCGACGGTCGTCGCCGCCCAGCCACACTTCGCGAACCAGCCGGACGACGTGAAGGTATTCTGGGGCTACGCGCTGTTCCCGGACCGCGAGGGGAACTACGTTGAGAAACCGATGTCCGAGTGTACCGGCCGCGAGATCCTTCAGGAGCTGTGTTACCACCTGCAGTGCGAGGAACGGCTCCCGGAGATACTCGACGACGTGACCTGCATCCCGGCGATGATGCCGTTCATCACGGCGCACTTCCAGCCCCGGGAACCCGGTGACCGGCCCGATGTCGTTCCGGACGGGTCGAACAATCTGGCGTTCCTCGGACAGTACGCCGAACAGCCACGGGACGTCGTGTTCACCGTCGAGTACTCCGTCCGGTCGGCGATGACCGCCGTCTACGAGATGCTCGACCTCGATCAGGAGGTACCTCCGGTGAGCAAACACTACCGAGAGCTCGGTGTCATCGCGGACACTGTTCGCGCCGCGTACCGCTGAGAAGCAAGGGCGGTACGGGCGAGGACATTCCAGTGTTTTAGTACGGTGACAGCGATGGGTGTGTATGCACACACCGACGCGCTCCGCCCGGAGGGTGCGATGGTAAACCTCGCGCTCTCAGCGGCGCAGCTCCTCGTGGCGCTGGTCCTCGTGGGACTGAACGGCTTCTTCGTCGCCGCCGAGTTCGCGTTCGTTCGCGTTCGCGGCACATCGGTCGAACAGCTCGCTGACGAAGGCCGGGCCGGCGCAGGCTCGCTTCAGGCAGTGATGGCGGACCTGGACAACTATCTCGCGGTGACCCAACTCGGGATTACGCTCGCCTCGCTGGGGCTGGGATGGGTCGGTGAGCCCGCCGTCGCAGCGCTGCTTGAACCCGTCCTCGCTCCGGTACTGCCCGAGAGCCTCCTCCACGTCGTCGCGTTCGCAGTTGGGTTCACAATCATCACGTTCCTCCACGTCGTCTTCGGCGAACTCGCGCCGAAGACGTTCGCCATTGCCCGGACTGAGCGGCTCTCGCTGTTGCTCGCGCCGCCGATGAAGCCGCTTTACTATCTGTTCTATCCCGGGATCGTCGTGTTCAACGGCTCGGCAAACGCCTTTACGCAATTGCTGGGAGTCCCGCCGGCCTCGGAGACAGACGAGACGCTCGGCGAGCGTGAGATCCGCCGGGTGCTGGCTCAGTCCGGCGAAGAAGGGAACATCGATGCGGCCGAGGTTGACATGATTGAGCGTGTGTTCGACCTTGACGATACGGTCGTCCGAGAGGTCATGGTCCCGCGACCCGACGTTGTGAGCGTCCCAGCGGACGCCACGATGGCAGATATCCGGGGGGTCGTTCTTGATGAAGGACACACCCGCTATCCGGTGGTCGACGCCGACGATAGCGACCAGATTGTCGGGTTCATCGATGTCAAAGACGTGCTGCGGGCCGGCGAGGAAGGCAACGAGACCGCGACTGCCGGCGATATCGCCCGCGAGATACCGGTCGTCCCGGAGACGACAGCTATCAACGACCTCCTGTTACAGTTCAGGCAAGACCGCCGGCAGATGGCCGCGGTCATCGACGAGTGGGGGTCGCTGGAGGGCATCGCGACAATCGAAGACGTGGTCGAGGCCGTCGTCGGCGACCTGCGCGACGAGTTCGACGTTGATGGCCGCGAACATGCCATCCGCAAGCAAAGCGACGGGAGCTACGACGCCGACGGCGGCGTGCCGCTGTCGACAGTCAGTGAGGCTCTCGGTGTCGACCTCGACAGCGACGCGGTCGAAACCATCGGCGGGCTGGTGTTGAGTCAGCTCGACCGCGCCCCGGAAGTCGGTGACGTCGCCGAAGCGGCCGGATACGTGTTTGAGGTGACAGGCGTCGACGGCACCCGAATCTCGACGGTCGAAATCAGCGAGAACGACGCTGACGACTCGCCATCGGCCGGGTAAGCGACCGCTCAGAAGAACTCGCCCAGATAGACAGATTTGGGCTCGAAAACGTCCGTGAGCGGATCACGGACCGAGTCGTCGTGTATCTCCAGCCCGGCCAGACGTGCAGCGGCGTCGACGCCGTGCGTCCCGACGGCCAGTTGTGAGAGCGTCGCAATGTCGACGGCCACATCGGCTTTCGAGTCGCTGGCTGGAAGCGGGTCGACCGTCGCAGTGCCGCCGTTCACTGACAGCCGGAACAGGCCGTCGTTGCGGTCAAGCAGCGGGTCGTTGACCAAGAGCGTACAGTCGAGGTCGCCCCCGGGCCAGTCGAGGCGTTCGAGGTGGCATACGTCCGTGAGCCGAACCATCGGCCCAGCCTCGACCGTACAGTCGACTGCGCCAGGGTCGTCGACGCGATGGAGGAGGTCAGTGTCAGGCGGTAGCTGGAGCGTGACGCGCTCGATCTGTGCGCCGTGATGCCCGAGGAACGCAAACAGAGCGCGGCGGGCCTCCTCGTCGACAACCGCGAAGTTCGAAACCGAGAGCGTGTTGTCAGCATCGTCCGCCACGGTGTACACGACGTACCCCTGAAGTTCACCGTCGCGTTCGTAGCCGTAGCAGTACGGGACACCGCCACCGTCCCAGTCGGCGAGAGTCCGCTCACGCCACCACGCTTCCGAGCGCCGGAGTGAGAGCGCCGTCCCGGCGGCTGCAGCGGTCTCGACCTGACGGAGCCGCTCCCAGTCGCCGGCGTCAAGGCTACTCATCTGTCCGCCAGTGTCGTCGTCCGGGAGCGCCGATGGCGGCAGGTCGAAGCGGCGATAAGTGTTCGCCGTCCCCCAGCCCAGACGGTGATAGAACGGCGTCGAAAACGGCCAGAGGGTGACGAACCCGACATCGGATTCGCGGTACGCAGACAGTGCATGTCGGCAGAGGTCGGCGGCGAGCCCCTGTCCGCGGTGTTCGGGTGGCGTTGCAACCGCGCCGAGGCCACCGACCGTCGTCGCCGCGCCGCGAACAGTTGTGTCGAGGAAATACAGCTTGCAGACGGCCCGGAGGGTGTCACCGTCGTAGAGGCCTCGCTGGTCGAACAGCGACGGCGGCCAGTCGTCGTCTGAGTCTGGGATTACAGGTCCCCTGCTAGGCGCGAACGCGTACTGAAGTATCCGCTGGCAGGCTTCGCGGTCAGTCGTCGGGACGGGGCGGAATTCAGACATACTGTCCCGGGTGTCCGCCAGCTACAGAAAGCTAGTCATCTGCGGGTCGGCGTCGCGGTCCTTCGGAAGAGTGGGTTGTCACGGCACGTACCAGATACCACGGTCCCGGTCAAGGAGCGACCTGACGACGATGTGCGGGAGCGCGACGATGCTGATGAACATACTCCAGAACGCCACCGCGCCGGGGAGCAGATTGCTCGTTCCCAGCGGGTTCGGGAACGCCCAGTAGACGGCGACGAGGACGCCGAAGGTGGCCAGTGCCCCAACGATGAGGACGATCCAGGCGCGCAACGCAACCGTTGAGGCGTCCGCGCCGCCGAGCAGGTCCCAGCGCTCGTCGCCGACCGGCTCTGTCTCGACGGACGCCGTCCGCGCCACCTGCCGGGCGGAGTACCAGAACGGGAAGTACAGGCCAACGGCGACGAGGACCGGGACAGACGCGAAGAATACCGCAAGGAGCAACGATTCTCCGGCGTCGATAAGCCAAGAGCGGCCGCCGCCGCGGACGTAGCCAAGCACGATGTGCGCCGTTAGGGCGAGCCCGTAGCCCGATCCAATGACGAGCCGGGTCGTGTCGAACGCCCCCGCGTACGACGAGAGTGCGCCCGGTTCGACGAGGCCGACCATCAGCGAACTGAACGCGTGAAACGTCTCCGGCCAGAACACGATGGGGACGAGCATCACCGCACCGCCGCGGACGGCCGCCGCCAGCCAGCGCTGGAACCGGGTCTGCAGGTGGTCGGTGCCGCTCGTGGCTTCCAGCACCTGCAGGCCGCCGAGGCCCCCCTTCGCCATGGCGACGGTCAACGCCAGCGCGAGGCCGGCGACTGGCGCGGCGAGGAACAGGCCGACGAACCCGCCGATAGCCGCCAGATACACCGCGACGTACCGCCAGCGAAACGAGGGGCGGCGGCGACGGAGGTTCTCGAAGTGCTCGTACCCGCCGTGGGGAAGGTTGAGTGCGACCATCCCGACGAGGTACACCACCATCTGTGCCCGGAGCGGAATTCGGACCTCGGCAGCACCGAGGAGACCGAAAATGACAGCAAGTACCAGCAGGCTCGCCCGCGAAAGCAGGAGCGACGGATGGCGGTCGGTGTCCCGATGCCGCTGCCAGACGGACCCCAGGCTGGTCGTGGGCATATCGCGAGCCTAGGGAAAAACTCACAATAAACGATGCAAGCGATTCCAGCGAACTGGGAACAGACCGCTGGTTTGAATCATGAGATGTCTGTTGTGAAGCGCTGGGAATCCGAGGAATCCTTTTTCAGGCGTAGTCGTTAGCAACGGCTATGCGTGATGGTCTCCCTCACGACCGGACGGTGACCGTCGTCGGTGGCGGCTTCGGCGGCCTCTCGGCTGCGTGCTATCTGGCCGACGCCGGGGCCGGCGTGCGACTGCTCGAACGCCACGATCGCCTCGGCGGCCACGCGGGCGTCCTCGAACGCGACGGCTTCCGGTTCGACACCGGCCCGTCGTGGTACTTGATGCCCGACGTGTTCGAACGCTTCTTCGGGCACTTCGACCGCGAGCCGAGCGACTACTACGAACTGGAGCGACTGGACCCCCAGTACCGGGTGTTCTGGAAGGACGGGGACCGCGTGACGATGCGTCCAAACCGCGAGAACGCATACGAGGTGTTCGAGTCCTACGAGGACGGGGCCGGCGACGCGCTGGCCGAGTATCTCGAGCGGGCCGAACAGAACTACGACCTCGCGATGGACCGGGTCGTCTACGAGGGCCGCGAACGGCTGCGTGACTACGTCGACACCGACCTCCTTCCGCTCGCGCCGCGTGCGCGGCTGTTCGGCTCGATGGACGACTACGTCAGTCGCTACATCGACCACCCGAAACTCCGGCAATTGCTTGAATATACGCTGGTGTTTCTCGGCGGCGCGCCACACAACACCCCGGCACTGTACAGCATCATGAGCCACGTCGACCTGAATATGAACGTATTCTACCCGGAGGGCGGCATCGCGGGCGTCGTCAACCGCCTCGGGTCGCTGGCTCGGGAACTCGGCGTCGACATACAGACTGGAACTGAAGTCCAACACATCGCCGGAGAGGCGGGGGCGTTCGAACTGATCACCGAGGACGGTGTTGTCGCCTCCGACCTCGTGGTCAGCAACGCCAACCCCGCCTACACCGAACAGAATCTGCTCGATCCCGCTGCGCGCGACCATGACCCGGATCACTGGGACGACCAGACCTACGCGCCGTCGGCGTTCATGCTGTATCTCGGTGTCGAGGGCGACGTGGACCCGCTGGCCCACCATTCGCTGGTCCTGCCGACGGACTGGGACGACCACTTCGAACAGATATTCGACCAGCCGGCGTGGCCCGACGACCCCGCGTACTACCTATCGGTCACGTCGAAGACCGACGAGACGGTCGCTCCCGACGGTCACCACGCTGTCGTCATCTTGGTCCCCATCGCGCCGGGGCTGGACGACGGTCCCGACATTCGTGAAGAGTATCGGGAGTTTGTTCTCGACGACCTCGCCGAACAGACCGGCGTTGACCTTCGCGACCGCATCGTCGTCGAAGAGACGGCGTGTGTCAGCGAGTTCGCCGAGCGCTACGGCGACCCACAGGGGACGGCGCTCGGACTGGCACATACCCTGTTCCAGACCGGGCCGCTTCGTCCCAGCCATCGCGCTGGCGTCAACGGCCTTTACTACACCGGAGCCTACACGACGCCCGGCATCGGGATGCCGATGTGTCTTATCAGCGGCGAACACACCGCCCGGGACATCATCGAGGACAGCCCGTTCGAGACGAAACAGGACCGCTCGGCCTCAACGGCGGACTGACACCGCCCGCTCGGCGGGCAGTTTGCGTGAACCGTCTGACTCACGACGTGATATCGTGGCACACCACGGCGGAGCCTCGAACAGTTTATTGTCCCGCTTCAGGTAACGGTGGCATGGAGAAGCTCCGCGAGTCGCTACACGAGGCCCCGATCATCGACAAGGATGGATACTCCTACCTGGTCCACCCGCTCAGCAACGGCGTGCCGATGCTGGAGCCAGAACTCCTCCGCGAGGTCGTCGTCGGCGTGACACGGGCGGCCGACCTCGACGTGGACAAGATCGTCGCGCCGGAGGCGATGGGCATCCACATCGCGACCGCACTCTCACTGCAGACGGATATCCCGCTCGTGGTCATCCGCAAGCGCTCCTACGGGCTTGAGGATGAGGTCCCGCTGCACAAGACCACCGGCTACTCCGAATCGGAGATGTTCATCAACGACATCGAGGCGGGCGACGACCTGCTCATTGTCGACGACCTGCTCTCGACCGGCGGAACGATGGCATCCATCTGCGAGGCGCTCGACGACATCGGGGCGGACATCTCGGATATCGTCGTCGTCTTCCGGAAACAGGGCGACTCAGCGCTCGACAACACCGACTACGATGTGACCAGTCTGCTCGACATCTCGGTCGATCAGGACGGCGTGACTATCCACGACTGAGAAGGACTGCTGTCCCTGTTTACCCCTGCTCGACAGCGGCGGCCATGTGCTCACGGGCTTCCTCGGGCGTCATCCCGCGAACGCCACACGCACAGGAGAGGAGTTCGGGGTCGGTCAGGTCGTCGACCTCTTCGGCGCTGGCCCGGTCGAGCGCGTCCTCGTCGGCGTCGTAGTCGAACGTCACCCGATATGTGACCTGTGCCACGCCCTCGATCTGGTGGGACTCGTCGGGGTCCGGATTCGCGATAGCCTCGGCGTGCTCTTCCTGCATTGCGGACTTCCACTGTTCGAGGTTCGCCTCGGGGTCCGAATCGTCGGGCATACGCTGGCTGTCGGTGGCAGGACTGAAAAAGCGAGCGCTGGCGATCCGGTCAGGCGAGAGCCGAGCAAGAGGTCGGCTCTCGGAACGCTTTTTCGGCCGGCAGACGCTGGCTTTCCTGTGGTTGACTCCCGATCCGTCTCCGACCGACCTCGGCTCCTGTTGGCCGCGGCGACTGCCGTCGCCACCGTTGCGACGGCCAGTAGCCTCTATCTCTCGCTGGGTCTCGGGCTGACACCCTGTCGGCTCTGCTGGTATCAGCGCATTCTGATGTACCCGCTGGTGGTCGTCCTCGGCATTGCCGCCGCTGAGCGCCGTCCCGGCGTCGTCCGGACGGCGCTGTCGCTTGCGGTTCCGGGAGCCGCTATCGCGGCCTATCACTCCTGGCTGCAGGTGAGCCAGACGACCTGCGGAATCGGAGCGATCAGCTGTGCGCAGATCCAGTACCGGGTGCTCGGCCTGACCGTCCCGAACCTCTCGCTGATGGCGTTCGTGCTGGTGACCGGCCTGGTCGTCGTGGCCACCCGACTGTCTGGCAGTCAGTCCTGATTCGCGGGAGCGACAGGGCCAGTGAGCGACCGATACCGGACAGCCTTCGCCGGGACCGCGCCCCTTTTTCGGGTTGCCCGACGTGGCTCCGATATGGAGTACACCAGACTCGGTTCGACCGGAACGACGGTTTCACAGCTGTGTTTCGGCACCTGGCGCTTCGGCCGGGAGACGGGCGGCGTCGTCGAGACCGACCGCGAGGAGGCCCACGAACTGCTCGATGCGGCGTGGGAGCGCGGCATCAACTTCATCGACACTGCCAACGTCTACGGCAATCCAAACGGGACTAGCGAGGAGTACATCGGCGAGTGGCTCGACGACTACGACCGCGAGGACTTCGTCATCGCCTCGAAGGTGTACTTCCCCTTCGACGGCCGCGGCGAGCCCGGTCCCAACGACTCCGGCCTCGGGCGCAAGCACATCCGCGCCCAGATTCAGGGGACGCTGGATCGCCTCGATACGGACTATCTCGATCTCTACTACATCCACCGCTGGGACGAGCACAGCGACATCGAGGAGACGCTGTCGACGCTCGACGACCTCGTCCGTGCGGGGAAAATCCACCATCTCGGTGCGTCGACGATGGCTGCCTGGCAGTTGACCAAAGCCCTCTGGAAGAGCGATGTCGAGGACTACGAGCGCTTCGAGGTGACCCAGCCGCTGTTCCACGCCGGCTACCGCGACGACGTGAAAGACTATCTCGATGTGTGTGCCGACCAGGACATGGCTGTCTGTCCGTACTCGCCGCTGGCCGGCGGCTTCCTCACGGGCAAGTACGAGCGCACGGACGACGACGACCCGACGGCCTTCGAGGGACCGGAGGGCTCCCGGGGCTCGCTGTCCGACCGCTTCGAGGACTTCTACCTCTCCGAGCGCGGCTGGCACGTCCTTGACGAACTCCGAACTGTCGCGGACGAACTCGACGCCACGCCCGCGCAGGTCACGCTCCGCTGGCTCATCGAACAGCCGGACTTCACCTGTGTCCCTATCGTCGGCGCTCGCACCGTCGACCAGCTCGACGAGAACGCTGGCGCGACGGACATCTCGCTGTCCGACGACCAGTTCAACCGGATTGTGAGCGCCCGCTACGCAGAGGACGGCGAGCGCTGGGGCCACCGGGCATAATCGGGAGACGAACTGACAGAACCACGCTATCGTCGGAGCACTCCACCGCCACCCGCAGGGAAGTTCGATCTAATTGCGACCGGATAGGATTCCCGGCCGACTGCTGATGGGTCTATGGCGCTGATTTGCTGGCCCTGTCACCAGAAACAGTCCCTGTTTCAGGTGCAATCTCACCGAACAGCCAGACTGCTCCGCCAGCGACAAGAAACAGGCTGCCAAGCGCTGCAACTGTTGTTGTTGCCGTGGTTGCATCCGCCAACGTCCCAGCAGCAAGTGCCAGCGGCGTCCGGAGCATCATATGCAACATCGACACCGCGGAGAGCAACGTCGCCCGTCCGACCGCCTCGACATGGTCGTTAATGTATCCGTTAGCGATCGGCTGGATCAGCGGCTTCGCGGTTCGCATCGACGCGAACGCCGGGAGTGCCACAAGCGCGAGCCACAGCGGTACCACGAGCGCGACAGCCGTCAGAACTGGCACGACGACCACGGCTCTGCGGACGCCGAGACGGTCCTCAATTGTGCCGGCGTAGTAGCCGCCAACGGATGCCACTGCTGTCAGGGCGGCGTACAGCACGCCCAGTCCGAGCGCAAGTGTCGCGCCGGCCTCGCCTGCTCGTGCTGCCGCGGTCGGAACACCTGTGGGAACCTGAACACCGATAGCGGCGGCGTACGGCCGCAGCGTCTCGACCACCATCGGCTGGATGTAGGTGTGTGAAACGCCCAAAACAGCATAGAACAATCCAATGTACAGGACCAGTGCGCGGAGCGGCGGCTGAGCCAGATACGTTCGGATGACAGAGACGGCTTCGAGTGGATCGAGACGGTCGGCGGAGCGACTGTCACCACCCCGGTCGGCGTACTGGCGGTTTTTGGGCAGTGAGAGCAGGGCAAAGAAGCCGAGACTATTGAAGCCGACCGCAGCAACGAACGGATAGGTTGGATGCAGCCCATACAGCAGACCACCAACAACCATTGAGACCGCTGCCGTCCACTTCTGTACTGCGTCACCCCGGCCGCGGATATGGCTGAACTGCCCGCTATCGAGCCGCTCAGTGAGTGTATCGTACAGCCACGCATCCATGCTCCCTGAACGTAAGGTCAGTGCCAGCGCCCACAGTGCATAGAGGAAGCCGTACCAGAGGAATCCCGAAGCGAGAACGAAGCCTGCGAGAGAGGTAACGGTGAACAGCACGCTGAGAAGGAGGCTCGCCCGCCGCCCGAGCCTGTCACCGACGTAGCCTGTTGGAATCTCGCCGACGACAGATAGCCCTGAGTAGATTGCTGAGAGGGCACCGACCTGTGTGAAGGACAGCGTTCGCAGGAGAAACAGGGTGAAGATAGGAGTGATAAATCCGACAGCGATCGTGGCACGGTATAAATAGTACCGGCGCACTAACCCACGGTCAGATACCGGTCGGAGCATACGGACCCTGTCACTTTCGATAGACTAAGCTCCTTCCAGAAACGTAGTTACGTTATATTATTGATATAAGAGAGTACGTATCAGCATATATCGATAGCACCGACAGTATACTGTAGAGTTCGTCAGGCGGTTTCGGATGGGTCGACGACCTCATCAGCAGCCAGATATACACCGACCTGGTCACAGTGGCCCGCCAGCGGGCACGCATCGGGGTCATCCAGACAGGCCGGTTTTCTGGCCGAGCAGTACTCCCTGCCGAACTGAATCATCGCGGTATGCCCGAACCCGCACTTCTCCGCGGGCACATCGCGCTCCAGATACTCACGGGCGGTCTCGTGGTCGGCGTCGGCCGGGGCCAGTCCCATCCGGCGGGCGATGCGGTGGACGTGTGTATCAACGGGGAATACGCCGCCGCGACCGCCTGCAAATAGCAGGACGCAGTCGGCGGTCTTCGGGCCGACGCCGTTCATGTCCAGCAGTGTCGACCGCACCGCCTCGGGGTCGCTTTCCCTGACGAATTCGTCGAAGCCCGATTCGCCGCCGTACTCCTCGCAGATACGCTGTGCCAGTGTGATGATGCGCTCGGATTTCTGGTTGTACAGCCCGGCCGAGGAGATGGTTTCAGCGAGTTCGGGCTGGTCGGCGTCGGCCAGCGCGCGGGCAAGGTCAGCATCGGTGCTACCATCGCTTGCAGCCCCGCCATCACTCCCATACCGCGCCATCAGTTCGTCATGGGCTGGCTGGCTCGCCTTGTCGGAGGTGTTCTGACTGAGAATCGTCCGGACAAGACACTCGAAGGCGTCCCGGCCGCCGTAGGTCTTCGTCCAGTACAGTTCGCCGAGACGGTCCACGACGGCTTCGGCTCGCGTCCCTGCCGTTTCCGGATCGAACGTTGCCGACTGGCCACCGCCAGCGGTCCCGCCGCTGATGTTCTCCGCTGGCTCCTCGTCGTGCATGTCCAGTAGCAGGGCCGGCGGACCCAAAACGCCTGCCCCGACCCATTCACATGACGGCGACGCCGCTTCGTCGCCATCACTTTCCTCGTCCGCAGTCCGATAGAAGAGAATGACTGACTGTGGTACCGGTCTGGGCCGAGCGTCGGCACAGATGCAGGAACAGATAATGCGTTCTTGTACTCTCCGGACACCATCCGCTGAGAGGTCCGATGGTTCCAGAGTGGTCCACAGCAAAGGACCTGAAATGGGGCGTCCTTGGGGCAGACGCCCACGGGACAGACACGAAAACTCGTGGCGTGCGGCGACGGGCTATGCCCACGGTGGTCGTCGCCGCGAAAGATGGTCGAAGCTGACAGGTCAAGACCCGGTCACGTCCTGGCACTCACCTCCTGTGGGGCGGCGTTTGCGCGGACGACAGGGACGGCAGCACCCGACTCGCTACGGCGACAGATGTCCCGCCTCGACGTGGCCTGTTCGTCCGGCATACAATTGTTTAGGCTACCCTAAAACACAAAAAGCCATCGGTTTCTAGGCGAGCCAAAAAGAGGGAGACGATTACTCCTCGACGATAACGGTGCCAGCCATCCCCGCAGCCTCGTGCGGAATACAGACGTAGGCGTGTTCGCCGGCCGTCTCAAATGTGTGAACGTAACTCTGGCCGGACTGAACGGCCCCCTTGCCGTTCTCCCACCCTTCGCGTGCAGCCGACTCGCTTTCAAACCCGCCGGAGGCCCAGTAAGTCGCATCCTCTGGGAGGTCATCCGCAACAGCGGTGACCGAGTGCGCTTCGCCACCGACGTGTTCCCAGGCGACTTTGTCACCGACGCTGACGGTGAGTTCCGCCGGTGCGTACGCGACGGCCTCCATGTCAACGACGTGGTCGGCGTCCTCGGGAACACCTTCAACAACGTTCGGGCCGCCGGACAGTGACGACTCGGTTTCCTCGGACTCCTCGCCGCCGTGGCCGCCGGACCCGCTCGGGGCGCTGTCGACAGCACCGACAACGGCGAACTGTCCGGTTCGCGTGGCATCCGCCATCTGCGTCGGGTTGGCGTCGCCGTTCGTCAGTCCACGCGAGAAGTCGTTCAGTGCCCCCTCGAAGTTCTCGTAGGCGTCGTGGTCCGCTTCCTCCAGCATCTCGTGGACCCGCGCCTCCTCGAAGGTCGCGAAGACGTCCTGCACGACGTCCGTCGCGGCCTCCCCGTTGCCGCCGGCGCTCCCAGCGATGGCGTACGCCGCCGCGATAGCCTCGTCGTTGAATGCCGTCGCCGCGGCGGTGACGTCCCCGCCGTCATCGGCCGCGGAGCGAATGTCCGTAAGCGTCGATTCGAAGCTCTCGTAGATTTCCTCGTCGGCTTCCTCCAGCGCCTCGTGGAAGCCTGCTGCGCCGCTCTCAAAGTGAGCAAAGGTGTCCTGAATGACGGTCGCCGCGCGGTCGGTTTTAGACAGCGCCGCGAGTCCGGCCGCGTCGAAGGCCCGTCCGATCATGTAGTCCGCTTCCGCCCCGCTGGCGACAGCCGTCGACAGGGCCGATTCGAAGTCAAGCAGGGCTTGCTGAACCCCGTCGTGGTGGGTTGCCACGGCATCACTGTCGTCGTCCTCGTAGGCCGACTGGAGTGATATGAGGTGCTCCTCCTCGAAGCGGTGGTAGAGGTCCTCGCTCTCGTGTTCCATCGTCTCGTGGAAGCCGAGTTCGTTCTCCTCGAAGCGGGCAAACACGTCCGAGACGATGGTCGCCGCGCTGTCGGCGTCGCCGAGGCGGTACAGTTCGCGAGCGTCCGCGATGCGGGCACGGAAGAACGCTGACTCCAGCGCAGCCCGGGCGTCCTCGCCGCGGACCAGTGCTTCGATTCCGGCGACAAGGTTCGTATCGACCGTTTCGGTGGCGCTGTCGATACCGTCCGCATTACTGTTCCCGATGGCACTGGAGAGGTCATCCAACCCACTCTCAAAGGCCTCGTATGCTTCGCCGTCACCCTCCTCAAGCGCATCGTGTGCGCTCGCACCTTCGAAGTGAGCGAAGACGTTCTCGACGGCGGTCGACGCTGCATCGGCCGCGCCGTTGGTGGCGAGCCAATCCGCGTCGGCGACGCGGGCACGGTAGCTGTTCAATGTGACCGTGTGCGCATACGCCTGTCCGGGACCCCCAGCGGATGCGAGCGTGGCCGCGTCCCAGCCGCGGGCCTGCATCGTCGCGAGGTGGCCTGCGCCAGCGACCGACGCCTCCTGAACCAGTGCATAGGCGCCCGAAACGGTCGCGTCAAGCGCGGCGCGGGCCTGTTCAGTGGCGCCGCTTGCGTCTTCACTGCCTGCGGCAGAGCCGATGCCAGCCAGTGCGTTCTCGAAGGCCTCGTAGGATTCCGCGTCCGCCTCCTCGAGCTGGCTGTACACCAGCGCGTCCTCGAACGCAGTCATCGTCTCCTCCGCGATAGCGGCGGCCCCCTCGAAAGCGCCCAGCGTCCCAGCCATGGCGGCATTGCTCGCCCGACTGCCCAGCAAGAGCAGGTCCAGCACTCTGGTAGCCTGCTGTCCGGCAGCGGCCTGCTGAGCCGTCTGGAGATGGCCTGACGCTTTGTCCGCAGCCGACGCGGCTCCGGGCACATCGCCCTCGGACAGCGACGACTGGACCGTCCCGAGAGCATCCTCGAACCCCTCGTATGCTGACTCTGACGTGGACTCAAGCTGTTCGTGGGCACCGTACTCACCGGACGCACCTTCGAACCGGGCGAAAATGTTCTGTGCGACGGTCGCTCCGGCACCGGGCGCACCGGCCCGCCCCAGAGCGACGGCATCGTACAGCCGTGCCCGGTATACGTTCCATTCGGTCGCGACAGCGGTCATCGGCCCGACCGAAACGCCGCTTTCGCCGCTCTCGTCTGTTCCTGCGGTCGCTGCCTGTTCTGTCGTTTCGGTGTCCGCTGACGCCGTGTTCGAGTCGGACGACCCCACCCCTGGGCAGCCAGCAAGCAGTCCCGTCGCAGCGATCCCCACCGTCTTCAGCAAGTCACGTCTCTGTGGCATACGCTTTATTAGGGATGCCTAAAAGACTTAAGGCCACCGATCTTTTGGTATCCCTAAACCACCAGACAGTAACGCATTATCACAGCGACAGGTCCACAGTACCCCCGGTACTGACACCGAACGCGTCGTCGCCACGACCGCGGTTGACGGCGAGTTCGACGTTTCCGTGACTGCCAACGGTGACGAGTCGCTGACCCCGGTCGACGCCAGCGTAGGCTCGGTGTACTGGGGCCTCAGTATCGCCGACCGCCACCGTCCCGCCGAACCGATCCGCGAGGACCTCGCCGGGAATGTTCGTCACGGCGTTCCCGAAGTCATCGACGACGAGCACCTCGCCGGTCGCTCCGTCACCATCGACTGTGGCCGCCGGGAACCGGAGGTCGACGTAGTCGTCGGTCGGGGTGGTTTCGGGCCGGGTTTCGATGGCATCGACGCCAGTGTCGTGGACGGCCGCCGCGGCGGGCGCAAACACGTCCCGCCCGTGGAAGGTCGTGCTCGCGGGGTCGTCGTAAGCCCAGGTGAACACCTCGAACGCATCTGTGGCGTCGTTTTGGTTTTCGGCTAGTTCGCGGGTAACCGGCAGGAGGACACCGTTGTCAGGCCCCACGAGCGCGTGGTCGTCCGCACGGACGACCAAGGCATCTCTGTCGGTCCCGACACCCGGGTCGACAACGACACAGTGGACTGCCGGCGGGAAGTACGGGAGCGTCTGCGTGAGCCAGAACGCCGCTGCCCGCACGTCCTGCCGTGGGAAATCGTGGGCGATATCCTCGATGCGCGCGTCCGTGGCCTGACAGATGACGCCCTTCATTGCCGCCGGATAGGGCGATCCGAAGTCTGAACTCAGTGTAATCATCAGTCGTCGAGGTCATCGAGCGACTCGGGGACCGGTTCGCCTGTGGCGGCGTACCGTTCGAGCGAGTCACTGTCTGAGACGTGCTGGAGCCGCTTGATGCCGTGGATCTCCTCGATAACTTCCACAACAGATGACGGGACCCGGTCGCGCCAGGACTCGTCGTCGATCATCCGCTGGCGAATCTCGCTGCCCTCCAGCCGGTCGCGGTCGAACATTGGGGACTGGCGGACTTCGATGCCGGCCTCCTCGAACAGGCGGACCACCAGCGGATTGTTCGAGTACGCCACGTCGAAGTCCGGACACATACTCTCGACGTGGCTTACCCAGACGGCGTTGCGGTTGATGTCCTCAAGGGGGACGACATATGTCGTCAGGTCGTACTCCGCGACGGCCTTTGTGATCATCATGATCCGCTCACCGGCCGTAAAGGGGTCGTGTGTGGTGTGTGAATCGTCGGCGCTTCCGATACCCAGAACAAGCTCGTCGACTTCCTCCGAAATCCGCTCGACCATCGAGTGATGGCCGTTGTGGTAGGGCTGGAAGCGACCGATGTAGAACCCACGCATATTCCCCAGTGGGTGTGGTGGTTTGATAAACCCGACGACGCGGTACTGCCGGAATACAATCCCTCCAATTCGGGCGCTGTACTGCGGTTTCAGGGTGTTGCAACAACCGACACGGGGAGAAAGTATATCAGTCGACAGGCCTTCCATGAGTATGTTAGCAACGTTTGTATGAGCGACAACACCGACACCGACGCGACTCCCGACCCTGACCGGGAGGCATCCGACGCTGGGGAGGAAGAGGCGTCGACCAACGGGGCCAAACAGGACCCCAACGAACCCGCCTCTGAGCCCTCGGCAGACGAGCCATCCGACCCGTCCGAGGACCGATGGGCCGGCGAGGGAGAAACGTCCGAAACGACACTCGGAAGCGATGTCCAAGTTGACGGCGAGTCTGAACTGGACGGAGACGAGGAGAATCTCCTCGGCGGTCTCGAAATCGAGTCGACCGCCGACATCGAAGTGCCAGACCGACTCGTCGACCAGGTCATCGGGCAGGACCACGCCCGTGACGTGATCAAGAAGGCGGCCAAGCAGCGCCGCCACGTGATGATGATCGGCTCCCCCGGAACGGGGAAGTCGATGCTGGCGAAGGCGATGTCTCAGCTGCTCCCACGAGAGGAACTGCAGGACGTTCTTGTCTACCACAATCCCGACGACGGCAATGAACCGAAAGTACGCACTGTCCCCGGCGGCAAAGGGGAACAGATTGTCGAGGCCCACAAGGAGGAGGCCCGCAAGCGAAACCAGATGCGGACCTTCCTCATGTGGATCATCATCGCCATCGTCATCGGCTACGCCCTGATCCTCGTCCAGCAGGTCCTGCTGGGGATTCTCGCGGCCGGTGTCATCTATCTCGCATTCCGCTACGGTTCGCGCGGCAGCGACGCGATGATTCCGAACCTGCTGGTCAACAACGCCAACCAGAAGACCGCGCCGTTCGAGGACGCCACGGGCGCCCACGCCGGTGCGCTGCTGGGCGACGTTCGTCACGACCCGTTCCAGTCCGGTGGGATGGAGACGCCGAGCCACGACCGCGTCGAGCCCGGCGCGATCCACCAGGCCAACAAGGGCGTGCTGTTCGTCGACGAGATCAACACGCTCGATATCCGCAGCCAGCAGAAGCTGATGACGGCCATTCAGGAGGGAGAGTTCTCCATTACGGGCCAATCCGAGCGCTCCTCGGGCGCGATGGTTCAGACCGAGCCAGTCCCCTGTGACTTCATCATGATTGCGGCGGGGAACCTCGACGCGATGGAGAACATGCACCCCGCGCTGCGCTCCCGTATCAAGGGGTACGGGTACGAGGTGTACATGGACGACACCATCGAAGATGACCCCGAGATGCGACGGAAGTACGCCCGGTTCATCGCCCAGGAGGTCGAAAACGACGGGCGGCTCCCGCACTTCACCGAGGAGGCCGTTCAGGAGCTCATCCTGGAGGCCCGGCGTCGCGCCGGCCGAAAAGGCCACCTCAGCCTGAAGTTCCGTGACCTTGGCGGACTGGTCCGCGTCGCTGGCGACATCGCCCGCGCCGAGGACCGCGACCGCACCGAGCGAGCGGACGTGCTGCAGGCCAAACGGCGCTCCCGGTCCATCGAGCAACAGCTCGCGGACAACTACATCGAGCGCCGCAAGGACTACGAGCTCACCGTCAACCAGGGCGACGTGGTCGGCCGCGTCAACGGGCTCGCCGTCATGGGCGAGGACAGCGGTATCGTCCTCCCTGTGATGGCCGAGGTCAGCCCGTCACAGGGCCCCGGGCAGGTCATCGCCACGGGACAGCTCAAGGAGATGGCCGAAGAGGCTGTCCAGAACGTCTCGGCGATCATCAAGAAGTTCTCTGACGAGGACATCTCCGAGAAGGACGTTCACATCCAGTTCGTGCAGGCCGGTGAAGGCGGCGTCGACGGCGACTCCGCCTCTATCACCGTCGCTACCGCGGTTATCTCCGCGATAGAAAACGTCCCAATCAAGCAGAACCTCGCCATGACCGGCTCACTGTCGGTCCGGGGTGACGTGCTCCCGGTTGGCGGCGTCACACACAAAATCGAGGCAGCCGCCAAGTCGGGCCTCGATACGGTCATCATTCCTGAAGCGAACACGCAGGACGTGATGATCGAGGACGAGTACGAGGACATGATCGAGATCATTCCGGTCTCGCACATCTCAGAGGTCCTCGAGGTCGCACTGGCTGGCGAAGCCGAGAAGGACTCGCTGGTCGACCGCCTCAAGTCCATCACGGGCAAGGCACTCGACCACGAGGTCGGCCGGCAGGGCGGCAGTCCAAGTCCGCAATAAATGCCCGAGTGGGCCGCATTCGTCGGCCTGACGGGGTTTCTTTTAACCGCGCTTCTCGGTCTCGCACGGCTCTCGCAGGGAGCCGTCCGGTCCGATGGCGGCGTCTCGTCCACAGTCGACGGCGTCTCGATGGCCGACAGGGACCCGACTATCCCGCGGTTCGAAACCCAACGGGCGGCGGCCCAGCGACAGCAGATGCGCGACACGCTCGCCCCGAGCGATGTCTCGACAGGGGCGTTGCTTGCCAACGTCGCGTTCACACAGGGGCTGTTCGGCGTGCTGCTGGTCGCCGGCGCGTTTTATTTCGAAATCCCCGCTAGTGCGTTCGGCATCGCCAGTGACGCACTTTCGACAGGGTTGCCGGCGATGGCCATCGGTATCGGCGCTGGGATCGGCTTCTGGGTCGGGAACGAGGGCGCCGCTGCGCTGGCAGACGGTTTCGGCGTCACCTTCGACGAGTCACTACGGGAACTGCTCGCCCCGGATTCGGCCGTCGGCTGGGTCATCCTGCTGGGCGGGGTCCTGCCGGTTATCGCTATCGTCGAGGAACTGCTCTTCCGGGCGGCGGCTATCGGCGTCCCCGTGTCCGGCCTCAACGCACCGGCGTGGGCGATGGCCATCGTCGCCTCCGTCGCCTTCGCACTGGGCCACGGCGCACAGGGCCGGGTGGGTATCGTCGTTACCGGCACGCTGGGGTTGGCGCTCGCTGGCCTGTTCATCGCGACAAACAGCTTACTCGCAGTTGTCATCGCCCACTACTTGGTCAACGCCCTCGAGCTGATTGTCCACGAGGGGTTGGGCGTTGACCGGCTCTGGGCCTAAAGGCCCTCAATAGCCCGGAGCTTTTGCTCGACGGGCGGCGGCGCTGCGCTTGGCCCGTCCCGAACCCGATGGTCCGGAATCAACAGCGGCACGGGGTTTGCGGCCAGTGCCTCCCGGACCTGTGCGATGTCGTCCTGCTCGTCAGCGTCCAGATCCGGTGTCATCTGCGCGACCTGTGCAACGGATGCGTCCTCGCCGTACGGAATCTCTTGGACAGCTTCCAGCACGATTCGCTGGTCCGTCGGGACCGTGAGGCCGACTGTCACATCCGCGAAGTCGTCTTCAACCCCCTGAAGATACTCCGCGATGCGGTCGAGCAGCGTGTGGTCCTCGCCGGCGTCGGCCTCCGGCTGGGACGGAAACGACAGCGAAATGATCCGGTCGCCGGCTTCTCCAAGCTGGACGTACCGGTCGAGATACGACGACTCACGGGCGTAGATTCCTGCGTCCCCGGTCGGTGCTTCCATACTATCGCTGTCGGCCGGTCGCCCCTTCAACATTCGGCATCGGTGTTCGTCAGTCTTGAACCGAGAGCACAGTGGGGTAGTCGGAAATGAGTCCGTCGACGCCAGCCTGGACCAGTTCCCGGGCCTGATACCACGTGCTGACTGTCCAGACGTTCAGGTCTCGGTCTTCATCGTCGGCGATGTCGACGAGGTCGATGTCGCTCAGGTCGGACTCGGTGTACTCGCCGTCGTTGAAGAAGGACGTTCCCTGAACCATGTTCCGGGGGACGTTCACCGCGTCGCAGTCATAGCGGCGGGTGACCTCCAGCCCCTCCTCGATGCTGTCCCAGAAGAGGAAGGCGACGGGGACCGAGTCGTCGTAATCACGGACAGTCGCAAGCGCCGCCTCGTAGAACGACGAGACGAGAATATCGTTGTCGTACTCGCTGACGAGGTCGAGCGCACGTTCGGTGTAGGGTCGCCACAGTTCTCGCTGCGTCGACAGTGTCTGGTCCGACAGCGACTCGGCGAACGCGAGGTCGTCGCTCCCGGGATTCTTGAACTCCAGATTGACCGCCACGCTTGGCGGGATCGCCTCCATGACCGTTTCAAGCGTCGGAACCGTCTCCGCCGTACCGAGGACGGTCGCACTGGTCACAGTGTCCGCATCGGTCTCGAAGACAAGTCCCTCGGTGTCTGTCAGCCCGCGCTCGCCGCCGTCGCGTTCGGCCAGTCCGTTGTCGTGGAAGGTAACGAGCGTGCCATCGGCGGTCGGCACGACATCGACCTCGACCATGTCCGCGCGCCGGTGGGCCGTTTGTGTTCCCGGCCCGCCAAACGAGGCCGCCTCAACCGCCAGTTCCGTGTTCTCCGGGTAGACGCCGGCGAACCCGCGGTGGGCGATGAGCGTTGTGTCGTCGGTCATCTCCTCGCCCTCCGTTTCGGTGGCGTCATCGGTGCCTGACTCGCCGCCATCTGATTCCTGTGCTGCTGTACTCCCCGCAATCCCGGAACTCGCCAGCGTCGCCGCTGTCCCTTCAACGAATGTCCGTCGACCGATGTACTGTGACATACTAAGTACCGCTGCCGAGCGGTCGTGAAAGACCGTTTATATGAGGAATATATTCCTCTCAGTAGATGTGTCCCGCAACGGCCGAGTCTGTAGCCGCCTCCGCCGAAGTGATCACGCTTCCGTACTGTGTCGTTCACGGGCCGCAGCCACGACCAGTGGGAGTGTAATCGTCGCGTCAGCATACACCGAGACATTCCGGGCGTCCTTTTCAAGTTTCCCCCACGAACGGGCCTCGTCGAGCGTTGCGCCGGAGAGACCGCCGGTGTTCGAGGGGTCCATCGTCAACTGGACGGCGTAGTCGTAGGCGTCGGGCGAGACGAGCATCGTCTGGAGGACATAGTTCTTCGGGACGCCACCACCGACGACCATCGCACCGGCGCTGTCGGCCTCGTAGGCGATGTCCGTGATGTCGGTCATGTCCGCCAGCGCGTCGACCGTGAACTCGCTGGTCTGGGAGTACATCCACGCTTGCAGGCCCAGCACGGAGTCTTGGAAAGCCGGGCAATACACCGGCACGTCGTTCTCGTAGGCCGCCGCCAGCACACCAGCGTCCTCGGGCACGTCCTCGCGCTCGTTGACTTCGCTGTTGGCCCGACCGAGTTCCTCCGTCATGCGCTGGATCGAAACCGCTCCCTCGTCTTCCAGCGTCGAGAACACCTCATCCCGGAGGTGGTTCTCGAACAGGGCGAAATGCTCCTGCGGGAGGTAGACGTTGTAGATACGGTCGACGCCCTCGTCCCGGAGCGTCTCGTCGTGTTCGCGCTCCGTTTGCCCTTCGGGCGTCACCTCGCCGTGGTGGTGCTTACCGCCGATGGCCTCGATGCTGTCGTGGGTACAGTTCGCGCCCGTGGTGACGAGTACGTCGATGTGACCGTCGCGGATGAGTTCGCTGACGATCGCCCGCATCCCGGTCGGGACCATCGCGCCGGCGAGTCCGAAAAAGGTCGTCACATCTTCGTCGAGCATCTCGCTGTAGATATCGACGGCCTCGTGGATGTCGCTCGCACCGATGCCGGCCTCGCCGTAGCTGTCAGCCAGTTCGCCGACCGTCATTCCGGCCCGGACTTCCGCGTGCCCGATGGGGTCGTGATGGAACGTCTCTCGCTCGTCGGTGTGGTCGCTCATTGCTGTGCAGTCGAGCGCGGGCGGGTTTCAACGTCGTGGTTCGCCACGGTGGGTACGGGCCATACATTGGTTGCTCGTCACATACCGCCACTGAAACGGAGGGCTTAGACACCCCTGCGTTGGATGGAACGCTATGGATACCACTTCGTTTCGGCGCGGCGTTCGCGACGTTGCGCCGCTTCTGCTGGGGATTATCCCGTTTGGCCTCGTTGCCGGCATCGCGACCGTCAACGCCGGGCTGGGGCTGCCAGCCGCAGTCGGGCTATCCGTAGTCGTCTTCGCCGGCGCATCACAGCTCGCGGCGCTGGAGCTGCTCGGACAGAACGCGCCGCTAACGGTTGTCGTCGCGACGGCAGTCGTCATCAACCTCCGATTGCTGATGTACTCGGCATCGATCGCGCCGTACTTCCGGGATTTCACCGACCGATGGAAAGCAGTGCTTGCCTACGTGTTGACCGATCAGGCGTACGCGCTGTCGGTCGCGAGCTACCGGTCCGACAGCGAGACGGACCGGAAGTGGTACTACCTCGGCGTCGCTGTGACGCTCTGGGTGGTGTGGCAGGTTACGACTATCGTGGGAGCGCTGCTCGGCACTGGCGTCCCGGACGCCTGGGGCCTCGAATTCGCTATCCCGCTCGTCTTCCTCGCGATTCTGGTCCCGGCAATCGAGGACGCATCGACCGGGGCTGCTGCTGTCGTCGGTGGAGCCATCGCTGTCGTCGGCGCTGGGCTCCCGCTCAACCTCGGATTGCTCGTCGCGGCCGGCGTTGGCATCACCGCTGGTGTTCTCACCGAGTCCGCCACGGGAGGGACCGATGGCGACTAACTACGGTCCGGTTGAAATTGCCGGTGTCATCGCTGTCATCGGCGTGTTGACGTACGCCTGTCGGCTCTCCTTCATTGCGCTGTTCGGTCGGCTCGACGAGATTCCGCCGGTCGTCGAGCAGGTGTTGCGGTTCGTCCCCGCCGCTGTCCTCGCTGCGCTTGTCCTCCCGTCGTTCGTGACACTCGACGCCAGTAGTTTCGCCACAGACAAATTCGTCGCCGGCGCGCTCGCAGCGGGTGTTGCCTGGCGGACCGAGGACGTGTTTGCGACGATGGTGACTGGAATGGGCGTCCTCTGGGCGATCAGGTTCCTGCTGTAGTCAGCTCAGTTCTAGCGAGGCCCCACAGCAGTCCGACCGGTACTGCTCGTGTTGCTCGACGAGCTTGCAGTCCTGATAGCGACGGGCGGCGAGACCACCACACGCCTCACAGGTGAGGACGTGCTTCGGGTCGGTGAAGGCCGGACAGTGGACATCAGTATCGAGGTTCGCGGCCCGCTCCCGAAAGGCTCGGCCGTGGTCGGTCGTCCCGTCGCGCTGGTACTGCTCGACGTGGATGAGTTCGTGGCGCAGCGTCGCTTCCCAGGCGTCTCTGTCGAAGGCCGAAAAGGCGTCCCAGGTCAACGACACCGTACACGGGAGCGGGCGGCCGTCGCTCCCGTTGACGCTATCCCAGTCGTACTGTTGGCCGACGGTGGCGTCGTCCAGTTTCGGCCGCTTGACCGCGGCGGCCCGTCGCTTGGCCCGGTGAGACACGTCCCAGTCGACGAGATCGAACCGAACCGAGATGCCCTGCTCGCGGCGGACTCGCCGGCAGTACTGTCGCGACCAAGCGATAAGGTCCGTATCTGACATAATACCCTCGAACGAAACTCCCTCGTCCATCGCCTCAGAGCCCGGTCGGACAGTCGATGTAGGTCGTCTCCAGCCCCCAGTCCTCGACGACGGTCTGGAGCGACTGGACGCCGAACGTTTCGGTCGCGTAGTGGCCAGCGAGAATGACGTGCATCCCCTGCTCGCGCGCCTCGTGGAAGGCCTTCTGTTTCCCCTCGCCGGTGATGAGCACGTCGGCGTCCGTCTCGACAGCCTCTTGCAGCCAGTCGACCCCGCTGCCGGTGACAATGGCGACATCTTCGACAGTCGATGGGCCGAAGTCCAGAACCTGAACTGGCTGGCCGCCAGTGTCTATATTGCCTTCGAGCGAACCTGCGAGTTCGGAGACCGTCTGTGGCTCTGCAAGGGTCCCTTGCTGGCCGATATGCTCGCCGCCCATCGAACCGAACGGCGCACGGTTGTCGAGGTCCAGCAGGTCAGCAACACCGGCGGCGTTACCGAGCGATTGATGGCCATCAAGCGGAAGGTGAGCAGTGTACAGCGCGAGGTCGTTGTCGATCAGCGGTGCGACGCGGCGGTAGTTGGTTCCGGTCACGCGCTCCATCCCGCCCCAGACGATACCGTGGTGCGTTACGAGCAGGTCAGCGCCCGCCTCGTCGGCGCGGTCGATGGTCTCGACGGCCGCATCGACTGCGAAGGCGACGTGCTCGACCGGTTGGCTCGCCGGCCCGACCTGGAGGCCGTTCGGACTGGCGTCGATATCGGCGTAAGCCTCAATATCGAGTCTATCGTCAAGACGTGCCGCAATGTCTCCGGCGTTCATAGCGCGGGCTTCGAGATGGCCGGTGGTATGCTTTTCTCTCCCAGCGTCTGGCTACCCGTCCGATTCGACCAACTGGTCGTTCGCTTGCCCGATGAGGTCCCGGTCCACCGCGGCATCGATGATGGCGTCGAACTGCTCCCCGTCGATATCGTAGGCATTGACCGCAACCTCGCGGATTTCCGCGCGGTCAACAGGCATCTCACGGTTCTGGAGCAAGCGCATGACCTTGTTGTACTCCAGTTTTGTCAGCGAAGGGCCGTCATCGCTGCCATCGTTGTCGTCGCTGTCCGAACCACGTTCGGTGTCTCCGCTCTCAGCTCCGGCCGCCGAATCACTCGACCCAGTCAGCTTCACTGTCTGCCTGTCCGTGGTGTCCGCCGCTGCCGCGTTCGTCGAATCGGACTCCGCAGTCGCGTCCGCCGTCTCCGGTGACTGCGCCGACTGCTCTTGCCCCGCCGCGCTCGCGCTATCGTCGCCCAGCAGCGAGCCATCATCGGCCGGCTCGACCACACTGTCGGTGGTTACCGGCTCCTCACTCGTCTGCTCGTCGGTCGTTGGCGTCCCGGATTCGTCCAGCAGTCCCGGCGGCTCGGAGGTCCCAGCATCGCCAGCCGTTTCCGCTGTCTCGCGGGCGTCCGCCTTCGCCGCCTCGACGGCCGGTTCGACGATCGTTGCGAGCTTCTCCCGACAGGTCGAGCAGAGGACGACAGTCCCCTGTTTCTCGGCTTCCGGGTCCAGCGATTTCGGGATAATCGGATATTCGGAGAGCGAAACATCGAGCGCGCCGCCACAGAAATAACACGACGATAGCTGGTCCATGCTCGAAAAAGAAATGGTCTGTTCACTAAAAGACTACTTGCTGTGTCGGATGCCGAGCAAGTGGCGACGGCCACGGCGGTCCGAACAGCACTGACACTGAGCCATTGTTTACGATGTACTATACTGAAAACACCTATTTATCCAAGAACACCCGAACCAGTTCTTCGACTTCGTCACCGGGCTCTAGCCACGGCGTGTGGCCGTGTCCCGGGAGTTCGTGGAACTCGGCGTCGGACATCTTTTCAGCGACGGGACGGCCCACGGCTGGCGGATAGAAGGCATCCTCCGTCCCCCAGACGAACTGCGTTGGGCAGTCGATCCGAACAATTTCGCTCCGGATATCAAACAGCGGGTGGGCGCGGCCGTACGATCCCTGTGCCGTCGCCAGCGACCGCTGGCTCTCCTGACGCCCGGGCAGGTCCTGTCCGGCAGCGAGCAGTTCGTAAAACACGGACGGGATGGACGAGTCGTCGCCAACGTTGACCCGCTGCATCGACTGCCTTGCGTTCTCGACCGGGTCGCCGCGGTTGAGCAACCACAGCAACGGGCGGTTGAGGCCACAAATCGTCAGCAGGCGAAACAGGAACGGGAGGTCCCGCGAGACGCCGCCCGGCGCACCGACCAGTTGCAGTCGGTCCACGCGGTCGTGGTCGATTGCGAGCAGGAACGACTGGAGGCCGCCGTGAGAGTTGCCGACCATGTGGGGCCGGTCAATCCCAAGGTCGTCGAGCAGTTCCAGCAGGTACGTCACCAGAAACGACCGGAGGTCCCGGCCCTGGTAGCTTGGAGCGGCCGAAAGGCCGAGGCCGGGTCGGTCGGGAGCATACACGCGGTACTCGTCGGTGAGCGACGGGAACAGGGGGAGCCACGTCGCCGCTGGCGTTCCGACGCCGTGAAGGAGGAGGACGGGGTCGCCGTCTGGGTTCCCACCAACCAGATAGTGAACCCGGCCCACGGTATCCGTCTCGGTCACTCTTGACTCGACAGCGAGGTCGTAGTGGTCGGCGAGGCGGGCCTGAGCGTCCGCGTACCGTCGCTCGGCTGGATGGGGCCAGTCGTCCGGCGACAGCGCGCGACCCTCGGGAACTGTGGTACCGCCACTCATAGGTGGACTGTCCAGCGCCGGGCGTATCAGTGTATCGTGGCTCACGATGAACAGAGCGGATTATGTCTCCATGAGACACATATAGCTCCGCCACCTCGCTATCGCATGGAGAAAATCGAGGGCACTATCCTTGCCGGGCGGTCGTTCGAGCCGGTCCACGGCACCATTGTCGTCGAGGATGGGTACATAACGGCCATCGAGGAGACACCGGCCCGCGAGAGCGACCACAACCGCATCGTCCTGCCGGCATTCGTGAACGCCCACACCCACGTTGGCGACTCCGTTGCGAAGGAGGCGGCTGTCGGACTTGGCCTGGAAGAGGCAGTAGTACCGCCAGACAGTCTGAAACACCAGCAGATCGCAGCGGCCGACGACGAGACGCTGATTGCCGCGATGCACCGCACACTCCGGTTCATGCAGCGAACCGGTACCGCAGCGTTTCTCGACTTCCGGGAGTTCGGCGTCGACGGCGCAAACGCGCTCCGCGAGGCCGCTTCGGGGCTCGATATCGAGGACTTCATCTTCGGAAGCGACGACTCCGCGGTGCTTGACATCGCTGACGGGTTCGGTGCCAGTGGCGCGAACGACGACGATTTCACCACCGAGCGGGCCGCTGCCGAGGAGCGCGCGGTCCCGTTTGCTATCCACGCCGGCGAACCGGACGCCACCGATATCCACCCGGCGCTGGATCTGGAACCGGAGTTGCTGGTCCACATGGTCCATGCCGAGGCGGAGCACCTCGAACGGGTAGCCGACCAAGACGTCCCAATTGCTGTCTGTCCCCGTGCGAACCGTGTTCTCGGGGTCGGCCGACCACCAATTGAGACGCTGCTTGAGTACACAGACGTCGCGCTCGGGACGGACAACGTGATGTTGAATGCCCCATCGATGTTCCGTGAGATGGAGTACACCGCGAAGACGTTCGACCTCCCCTCGCGGACGGTGCTCCGGATGGCGACGACCGCCGGAGCCGAGGCAGTGGGGCTCGACTGCGGTGTCATCGAACCCGGCCGCCGGGCCGCGCTACTGGTCCTCGATGGTGACTCGGACAACCTCTCGTCCGTCGCCGACCCAGTCGACGCAGTTGTCCGGCGAGCGTCTCCACTGGATATTCATCGTGTTATCTGCTGAAGCGGACGGCAGGAATGGACCCGGATATATTTTCGATTAGCGCTGGTCCGCGTGGGCGAATACGAACGCCCGAAGGAGTTTCGCGGCCAGCGTTGCTGCCTGTCCGTCGTCGCGGTCGTTGACCTCGACGACGTCGAAGCCGACGGCCTGTGGTGCGACGGCCCGGACCACGTCGTGCATCTCGCGTGGGTCGAGGCCGAACGGCTCCGGCGTCCCGGTGCCTGGCGCGAACCCGGGGTCGGCGGCGTCGATGTCGACAGAGAGGTACACTTGCTCGTCGTCGAACGCGGGTGACCAGTCGGCCACGTCTTCCGGCGGAACCACGGTCACGTCGTCTTCGCTCGCGCGGTTCCATTCGGCCTCCGAGCCAGTGCGTGCGCCCAGCACGATTGCCTCGTCGGCCACCGGGAGCGCGTGGCGGGTCACTGTCGCGTGAGAGTACTCGTCGCCGGCATAGGACTCGCGGAGGTCCAGATGCGCGTCCAGACAGACGAACACGTCCGGTTCGAGCGCGCGCACACCAGCGACCGAGACGGTGTGTTCGCCGCCGACGACGAGTGGGACAGCCTCGTCGCTGTTGAAATCCGAGAGGGTCCCCTGAAGGTACGTGAGGTACTCGCCAACGTCGGCTGTGGGACCGATGTCGCCGTGGTCGTAGACGGAACACTCAGTGAAGTGCTGGTCGGTGCGGTGGTCGTAGTCGTCGAACTGCTGGCCGAATTTGCGGACGCGGGCCGGGCCAAAGCGTGCGCCAGGGCGAAACGATGTCGATGCGTCAAGCGGCGCACCCACGAGTGCGTAGTCGGCCGCCCCGCGGTCGACCCCCGCACCGGGAAACATCTTACGTGCGGGTAATCTTGCGCTGCTCTTCGTACTGGAGGTACTCGATTTCGTCGTCGGGCTGGAGGTCGATATCCTCGGGGACGCGCATCGTGAACGTGTCGTATGTGTCGAGGTCCATCACCTGAGCGTCGTTGCCGTCAGTCGAGACGACCTGGCCCTGCTTCCGGTTGACGATCGGGACCCAGACCTTCGCGTCGACGGGCTGGGACAGCGAGCGCTTCTTCCCATCGAAGACACCCTTGGCATCGATTCGGGCCTTAGCGCTGCCGTGCTTGCCCGGCTTGGCCGTGCTGTAGGAGTTGATCTTACACGGTGTGTCCTCGATCATGACGTAGCTTCCTTCGTCGAGCTCTCGAACTTCGGTCTGCTCTCTTGCCATACCGCCGGATTACCCCTGTTTGGGTATAAACGGTTTGGAATGCCTCAAGCCAGACCCGTCGCGGCTCCCGCTCTATAGCTGGGTTCGCCTGAGATGTGGGTCACACCAGCCCAGAACCCCCAGACAGCAACACCGCCTCCCGCAACCGTTTCTGCCCTACCCCCACAGTTCAAGTGAGCTTGCACTAACCACACAGGTGTGGCACTCTCGTTCGACCTGTTCGGGACACTCGTCACGGCAGACCGGCCATCGGAGCCGTGGGACGCCGTCGCGGAGTCGCTTGCGGCGCGGTCCGTTCGGTTGCCCGACGACTGGGAGGACGCTTACCGCTCGGCCCATCGCGAGTATGACCGTGGCCGGGAAGCGCCGCTGGACGAGCACGTTCGGATGGCGCTTGCCAGCCGCGGAATCGAGGTCACGGAGGAGACGGCGACCGAGGCCGTCCTCGACGCGTTCGACAGCCCGGTCACGGTCCGCGACGGGGCCATCGACGTGCTGGACGCCGCAGCACAGCGAGGCCCGGTCGCTATCTGTTCGAACTGCAGCGTCCCGGGGCTGGTCGAGCGAACGCTGGAACGAGCAACCATCGAAGCCCGGAGCGACCACTCCTTCGACGCCGTCGTCACCAGCGTCGACTGCGGCTGGCGGAAACCCAATCCAAATATCTTCGAGTCGACCGCCGACGCACTCGACGTGGCGCTTGCCGACCTCGTCCACGTCGGTGACGACGCCCGGACGGACGGCGGCGCGGGTCGCGCTGGCGCACGGTCGATACTGCTGGACGAACATTCGCTACCGGCGATAGCCGAGCAACTCCGGGAGGGGACGCTATGCTGAGCGCGCTGGCGGTGGCCGTCGCCAGCGGACTGGAACTCGCAATCGGTGAGCCGCCGACCCGCTTGCATCCCGTTGCGTGGTTCGGACGGCTCGTCGGGACGGTCGACCGCGAGTGGGACCACCCGCTCGCGGTCGGAACGCTCGCCGCGACCCTGTTGCCGCTCGGCGTTGCTGTTGTCGTCGGTGGCGGCGTCGCACTCGCCGCCAGTATCGCGCCCCTCGCCGCCGTCACGCTCGCCGGCCTCGCGCTGTTCCTGACCACGAGCCTCCGCAGTCTTCTTTCGACTGCACGGGGTGTCATCGCTGACAGCGACGCCGACCTCCCTGCTGCTCGGGACGGGCTACTCGCACTCGCTGGCCGGGACGCCGGCGCGCTGTCTGCGGGCGAGGTCCGGAGCGCCGCCGTCGAGAGCGCGTCTGAGAACCTCGCTGACGGGCTCGTCGCGTCGCTAGCCGCGTTCGTCATAGGCGGGCTCCTCGCCGCGAGCGTCGGCCAGCCACCGCTGCCCGTCGCTGCCGGGACGGCGACGTGGGTCAAGGCCGTCAACACGATGGATTCGATGCTGGGCTACCGCTCGAAGCGCGTCGGGACGCCTGCGGCCCGGCTCGACGACGCCGTGATGTGGCTCCCAGCACGGGTGAGCGCGCTCCTGCTCGCCATCGCCTGCGGGTCGCCTCAATCAGTGGCCCGCGCTCGGTCCTGGCTGGACGGCGTCCCGTCGCCGAACTCCGGGTGGCCGATGGGGACGGCCGCCGCGGCGCTCGACGTTCGACTCGAAAAGCCTGGCGTGTACGTCTTGAACCCTGCGGGAGGCCTCCCTGACGTGGCGACGGCCCAGCGCAGTGTGACGCGGGTCGGTGTCGCCGGGGTGCTGGCGTACTTGCTGACCGGCCTTGGGGTGGTCGCGTGGTTCTGACTGCGGTCCGGGGTGCGATCGGGTTCCTCTCGCGGCTCCCGGTCGGCCACAGCGAACAGGCGTGGGAGGCCTTCGTTGGGACGCCGGCGGCGTTCCCGCTGGCCGGCTACGTCGTCGGTGGTCTCGTCGCGGTTCCGTTTCTCGCCGTCGGCCTGCTCCCAGCCCCGGTCGTCGCCGCGGCGTACCTCGGCGGCGTCGTCCTCGTCACCGGTGTCAACCACGCCGACGGCCTCGCTGACCTCGGGGACGCCGCCGTCGTCCACGGCGACCCCGAAAAGCGCCGCGATGTGATGCAGGACACGACTATCGGCGTCGGGGCCGTCCTCGCGCTAGGGACTGTCCTCCTCGCGCTGGCGCTAGCCGCGCTGGCCGTCGCCCGACTCCCACCGCTGGTCGCCGTGTCGCTGGTCCTCGCCGCCGAGGTGGGAGCGAAGCTCGCCATGGCCACGCTGGCCTGCGTCGGCCGCCCGAGCCACGAAGGGTTCGGCGCGACGGTTATCAACGGCAACGGCCCGGGCCACCTCGTCAGCTCACTCGCTGCCGCGCTTCCGGCGGCTGTTGTCGCCGTTCCCGCAGCCACGGTCGCAGTTCTCACCGGCCCGCTGCTGGCGCTTGGCATCTCGGGCTGGGCCGACCGCCGACTGGGCGGCGTTAGCGGCGACGCCTTCGGCGCGACCAACGAACTCGCACGCGCCGCTGCGCTCCACGTCGGCGTCGCCGCGTGGTCGCTGTTCGGTAGTGTCTGGTCGTGGTCGTTCGTCGACTGGGGGGTGCTCACGTGGACGCTCTCGTGATGTGTGGCGGGCGCGGGACGCGGCTCGATACCGAGGTTGAGAAACCGCTCTTTCGAATCGGCGGCGTCCCGATGGTCGACCGTGTCGTCGGTGCACTCAAAAATAGTTCCATCGAGAGAACTATAGCTGCAACGTCGCCCAACGCACCGGAAACGCAGTCACATCTGGACGGTCCGTGCATTGAGACGCCGGGCGAGGGGTACGTCGCGGACCTCGACGCGGCGCTGAACGATGACAGACTCTCCCAGCCGGTTCTGACCGTTGCGGCGGACCTGCCGCTACTTGACGGCGAGATAGTCAACCGCGTGCTCGACGAGCATAGCGGGGGCTCGCTGTCAGTTCTGGTCCCGGCCTCGCTGAAGCACGAACTTGGCGTCAGCGACGACACGACGTTCGAACGCGACGACCGAGAAGTCGCCCCGACAGGCGTCAACGTCGTCGGCAACGGCCCTGACGACGCTTGGCGTACACGTGACCGACGCGTAGCAGTCAACGTCAACACGCTCGCTGATGCGCGCGTAGCAGAACAGTGGCTGTAACCACAGACAGTGGACACCGCGAAACTTTCTCCATACCGCCCACCGTAGCCCCTGTCAATGGACCCTGATTCGGTCGAGGGCGTGCGGGCGAGTGGCGGCGATGGACCCGGGGACGCCATCGGCCCGGACGGGCGCGTGCCACACGGCAGTAGCGACGACCCGGACCTACTGGATTTCAGCGCGAACACGAACCCCCGGGTTCCGCCGGACGCCGCGGAGACGTACCGGGAGGCGTTCGACGCAGCCCGCTCGTATCCAGCCGACAACTACCCCAAGTTCCGCGAGGCCGCGGCGTCCTTTGTCGACTGCAAGCCAGCGCAGGTGATACCCACGGCCGGTGGTCTTGAAGCTATCCGTCTGGCGATCCAGACGACAGTCCGGGCGGGTGATAGCGTCCTCGTCCCGTATCCTAGCTTCGGCGAGTACGCCCGCGAAGTCCGACTTCAGGGCGGGAAGCCGGCGTTTGTCCCACACGACGAACTGCTGGCCGCCGACCCGGACGATCACGCGCTTGCCATCGTCTGCAATCCGAACAATCCGACCGGCGAGACAGCAGACCCGGCGGCGCTTCGGGCCTTCGGCGATGACTGTCTCGACGCCGGGACGACGCTACTGGTCGACGAGGCCTTTCTTGGGTTCACCGACGAGCAGTCACTGGCCGGACGTGAGGGCGTCGTCGTCGCACGCTCGCTGACGAAACTGTTCGGGCTCCCTGGCATCCGGATGGGCTATGCTGTCGGGACGGGCGACGTTGGGGACCGACTCACCACCGCGCGACGCGCCTGGTCGATGAGCGCCGCCGCGGCCGCGGTCGGCGCACACTGCTACGGACAAACTGAGTTCGTCGCTGAGACGAAGGCCCGCGTCGCCGACGAGCGAGCGCGGATGCGGGAGCGCCTCGACGACCGCTTCAGCGTGAGCCCCTCTGATGCGCCCTTCCTCCTGCTGTCGGTCAGCGACGCCGACAAGTCTGTTGACGACATTCTTGGTTCGGCCCGCAAGGCTGGTATTGCCCTCCGAGACGCCCGGACGTTCCGCGGGCTAGACTCGCACATCCGCGTCGCGATCAGAGCCCCCGAAGAAAACGACCGGCTGCTGGATGCGCTGGATGTTTGAGACGACCGTCCGGGACGGTGTCTGCCAAGTTCGCCGCGAGGGAGCCCGCTGGCTCTCGACGGCGTGGGACGGCGGCTACAGGAACGCCGATGCCGTCTACAATGTCACCGTACCCGAGGGGTTCGAGCGGACCGATCTCAACGATTACCGCGCCGAGCGGCTGTCCGGGGTCGGCTTCACCGTCGGCCCGGCGCTACTCACTGGTGTCCACATGGAACACGCCCGTTGTGCCCGGAACGGGCCGGTGTCGGTGCTGGCGACGGCTGGCCTCTCGAACCCGGCTGCGCTGCCGATGTCAGGAGAGGATGAAGCGGCTGACGGCGACAGGACAGTGTCGGACCAAGCAGACAGCCCTGATTGGCGGCCCGGGACGGTCAACCTCGTCGTCGGCGTCGACCGAGAACTGGACGACGGCGCACTTGCGACGCTGCTCGCTACCGCCGTCGAGGCGAAGGCTGCGACGCTGCTGGATGCAGCCGGCGTCCCCGGAACTACCTCGGACGCGGCCATCGTCGGCTGTGTCCCGAGCGCCGAGCGAGCACCCTTTGCAGGGAGTGCGACTGAAATCGGGGCCGCTACCCGCGTCTGTGTCCGCGACGCTATCAGGGCGAGTCTGGCCGCCCGTTACGGTGGCGACGCCCTGCCGACCGTCGACGGCGCGGAGTACGGCGTCGTCACCGACCGGGATACCGAGGTTTTCGAGCCGTGAAAGGACAGTGTGTCACACGACAGTCCCGCAGTCCAAACGGCTAAACAGAATCCAGTCGAACAGACGGGCATGACCGACAACACGGCCGGCCCGACCGCCGAACCAATCGAGCCGAGCGCGCCCGAGGAGTTCGGACTGGTGCAGGTCTGGTGGGGCGACGGCAAGGGCAAGACGACGGCGGCGTTGGGGATGGCGACCCGCGCCGTCGGTCACGGCTACCGCGTCCACCTCCTGCAGTTCATGAAAGGCGGGACCAGCACCGTCGAGGACGTGCGCGGTGAGTACAACGCTATCGCCGCCCTGCCGGGGTTCTCCTACGAGAACGCCGGCCACTACGGCTGGCACGGCTTCCTCGACGGGAGTGAGGACGACGAGCACGAGGCCCGCGCGAGAGGAGCGCTCGACCGGGCACGAGAGATCATTCAGGCCAGCGCCGACGCCGACCTCTCGACGCCACAGGACGCCGACGGCCCGCCGGAGGAGGGAGTCAATATGCTCGTCCTCGACGAGGTTCTCTACGCCGCGAACCGCGGGCTCGTCGACCCCAAAGACGTGATTGGACTTATCGAATCCAAGCCGGACGACCTCGAACTCGTCCTCACGGGTGGCCACGAGCGGCCAGAGTTCCTGACTGACCACGCGGACCTCATCACCGAGGTCAGCAAGGAGAAACACCCCATCGACGCCGGTCAGGGCGCGCGGAAGGGCACGGAGTTCTGAACGCAGTATCCCGAACAGCGCTACCGTTCGTCCAGTAGATCGTCGACGATCTCGCGGGCCGCTTCAACGTGGTTGTCTGCGATGGCGTCGTCGGTGCTGTCGACGTGTGACAGAATGTGGTCGACGGTCGCCAGCCGCTCGGCCAGCACGTCTTCGGGGAGTTCACCGTCAGCAATGTTGGCGGCGACGGCTTCCGCCTCCCCGAGCCAGCGGCTGGCCGTTCGTTCGACCGGCCGCTCCCCGGTTTCGGCGAGGTGTCTGTGCAACGCCTGAAGCCGTTCGTCTGTCACAGAGGGAACTCGGTAGGCCGGGACAAAGAACCTCTGCCGAATCACTGATGTTCACGGCGGCCCCAGCACTGCCCGATGGCTCAAACGCTGCTGGTCGCCGGGACGGCCAGCCACGTCGGCAAGTCGACCGTTGCGGCCGGACTCTGTCGCTATTTGGCCGACCGTGGTGTCTCGGTCGCGCCGTTCAAGGCTCAGAACATGAGCAACAACGCCCGGGCGACACCGGGCGGCGAAGTCGGCGTCTCACAGTACGTGCAGGCCCGCGCGGCCGGTGTCGCGCCGTCGACCGACCACAATCCAGTGCTGCTGAAACCGCGGGGCGACGGCGAATCACAGCTCATTCTGGACGGCGAGGCAGTCGGCCACTTCGAGGCCCGGGGCTACTACGACGAGCACTGGGGTGACGCGCTGGACACGGTCCGCGCGGCCCACGACCGACTCGCGCAGTCCCGCGACGTGATTGTCGCAGAGGGCGCGGGCTCCATCGCCGAAATCAATCTCCACGACCGCGACCTGGCGAACGTTGAGACGGCGCGCTTCGCCGACGCCGACATCCTTCTCGTCGCCGACATCGAGCGCGGCGGCGTGTTCGCGTCGCTCGTCGGGACGCTTGAACTCGTCCCCGACGACATCCGCGAGCAGGTGGCCGGCGCAGTCATCACGAAGTTCCGTGGCGACCGCTCACTGCTGGAGCCAGGCATCGAGGCGTTCGAGGACCGGACCGACGTCCCCGTCCTCGGCGTAATTCCCTACGACGACCCGGGCCTCCCCGAGGAGGACAGCGTCGCGCTGCCGCCGGTCGGCGAGCGGTCCGTCGTAGGCGACGATGACGGTGTTCCCGACGGTGAGAGCGTCACCATCGCGGTCCCGCGGCTCCCGCGCATCTCGAATTTCACCGACCTCCAGCCGCTCGCCCGCGAACCCGGCATCAGGGTCGCGTACGTCCCGCTGGACGCCGCCCTCGACGACACCGACGCGGTGGTCCTGCCGGGGAGTAAGAACACGGTCGATGACCTGCTGGCGCTTACCGACGCTGGATTCGGTGACCGCCTCCAGGCGTTCGACGGGCCCGTCGTCGGCCTCTGTGGCGGCTACCAGATGCTCGGCGAGGCGATCACGAACGCCGCAGTCGAAGGGACCGGCGACACGGACCGCGTCGAGGGGCTTGGCTTGCTCCCGGTGACGACGGCGTTCAGCGAATCGAAGACGGTCGAACACGTCGAACGGACCCTCAGCGGCGTCGGCCCGCTTTCTGGGGCAAGCGGGACCGTCGAAGGCTATGAGATCCACATGGGCGATTCGAAGCTGACTGGCGAAGCGGCCCGTCCATTTGACGGCGACGGGGCGGCGACCGATAGCGTTCTCGGGACGTACCTTCACGACCTCTTCATCAACGACACGGCCAGAGATGCCTTCGTGAGAAATACGTTCAGAAGTGCTTGTATTGACCTTCCAGTGGCAAGCGAGCGCGCCGACGGCGACCCCTACGAACGAGCGGCCGGTCTCATCACCGACCACGTCGATCTGGGACCACTCGGACTTCCCGAGTGATGGCTGTTTGGTACTCTATTAAATTCCAGAAATTTATATACAGCTAGTCCGCAATATTCTCCAATGGTCGAAGTGTTCGCGGTCGCCAGTGGGAAGGGCGGGACTGGCAAGACGACGAGCACCGTCGCCCTCGGGATGGCGCTGTCCGACCGCTACGACGTGACGGTAGTCGACGCCGACACAGGCATGGCGAACCTCCTCTTTCACGCTGGCCTCTCTGACGCAGAGACGACGCTGCACGACGTACTGGCCGATAACGCACCCGTTGAGGCAGCCACATATGACCGGTTCGGGCTGACCGTTGTCCCCTGCGGAACGAGTCTGGACGGTTTCAGGCACGCCGATCCGGATCGCCTTCGAGACGTGGTTGCGACGCTTGCAGAAGACACGGACATCATCCTGCTGGACTCGCCGCCGGCGCTGGACAGCCGGACCGCAGTCCTGCCAATCGTGCTTGCCGACCGCATCGTGGTTGTCCTCCAGCCGACGATTCCCGCCATCTCGGACGGGCTGAAGGTTCAGGAGTACGCGACGACCTACGACACGGACGTAGCCGGGCTCCTGTTCAACAAGGTCCGCGAGTCCGAGTCTATCGAACAGGTCTCGGAGAAGACCGAGCGGTACTTCGACGGGCCGACACTCGCGTCGGTCCCCGAGAGCGAGCGGGCCCGGGAAGCACGCCGTGCTGGCCGGCCGCTCCTTGCCCACGCCCCCGAATGTGAGGCCGCGACAGCCTATCAAGCGGCCGCCGAGGCTCTCACGATACAGAACGGGACAGCCGCCGATGCCGCCGACCGGTTCCAGAGCGCCGTCATCCCCGAGTCACTATGAAACTCCCCCGCGGCCGACTCGACAGGTCACGCGTCGTCACGGACCCGCGGGACACGCTCGCTGATGTCCTCAACCGGGAGCTGACCGGCTACGCCGTCTTCGAGTCTCATGAGACACTCCTGCTCGACGGCAAAGGGCGGGGCGTCATCACGTTTACCGACGGTGTCCCCGTACTGGCCTACCACACCGGGACGGACCGCGGCGGCCCACCGGCGCTTGCAGACCTCGCCATCCCTGGCCCGTATCACGTCTCGCTGTACGCGCTCGACGCCGCCGACCTCGAATCGGCTCACGAGGCAGCCGACCTGCGAGTCCCGCCCGGGATGCCCGCCGAACGGCTGGGCGGCGACCCGGCACTGGCCGACAGTACGCGACGGTCGGCCCCCGACGAGCGGCTGTCGACAGCGGACGACGACGCGACAACAACTGAGAACGGAGCCACGGAACAGAGCGCTGTCGAGGCATTCCTCGACGATACCGAAAAAATCGAGGCCATCAAACAGCAGGCACGCTCAGAGGCCCGCGAACGCGCCCAAGAGTGGGAGTTCTGAAGGGCTCGCTTGGATAAAGCTCGAATACACCCGCTGACGCCATCGGTCTGCTTTGCTACAGGTCTTCAGTGTGTCCGTCGCAACAGGTCCCAGTCTCACTCGAAAACGAATCGTCATGACAGCCTCTCCAGATTATTGGAGCGATGTACTGGTATATATCGACCCTGATATCGGCACTATCCGGTCGGAATCGACACCACTCAATATCAGTCTGCTCGGACCGGGATCCACCACACCCGCGACCGTCCCCCGACTTTCTTGCTCGTGATATCTGTCTCTGATTCGAGGTCGTGGAGTTTGTTCAGCGCGGTCCGGCGCGAACAGCCGAGTCTATCCGCCACCTCCGACGCCGTGAGTGGCTCCGCGTAATCGTTTCGATGTTTGAACACCTCGATAACATCCGATTCAGTGTACTGGATCTCTCGTCCAGGCGGAGACATACTTCTGTCAACGATTGCCACACACTTATACTGTCGGCTATTATTTCAGTCTGAGTGATAGTATAGAAACCAGCCTACTGTTGTCGCAAAACGTTCACGAACGTCAGAGTACAGAGGCAGGAAAATCAGGTCTATTACAGGGCCTGTAACATGTGTTCGTACTCGAAACAGTTACAGCGAATAAGTATAGACTCCTCCCGTCTATAGCCTGTTTCGGGGATACGCCATCCCAACCTCCAGTGCTGGGGCGCGACCAGTGCTCCCTTCGGCCCTTCCATACTAGCGCATTATGGGTTAGACAGGACCGTTGCAAGCGGTTGTGACCGCTCTCTGTATCGGTCGAACACCGTCTCAGCCCAGCGATACACTGCCGTGGCATCAGACTCCGCTATCGCTCGGACGTTATTCCGGTCATCGTAGGCCGCCAGACAGACTCGCGAGCGGTCCAGTGCGAGACCGATATCGAGCGTGGTGTCGTGGACGTACGTGTCGATGTTCTCGTGTTCGAGACCTCGCTCCAGTGCGTCCGAGAAATCGGACGCGGACCGTTCGAGGACGCTGTGGTCGATAATGAACTCGATATGCGTCCCCGTTTCGAGCAGTTCCACCGCAGCGTCGTTGAAGACCGACGTTACAATCGGCGAGATTGCCCGAACGTCGCCATCAACTTCGGCCAGCCAGTCGGTGAGCCGATTAATTGCGGCCAGAGGGTTCTGTTCGGAGCTCGTCGTGAGACAATCAGGGTCTAGCAGCTCCACCGGGAGGTCTGCTGCGATAGCGCCGAGATGGGTGGCAAGCGGACCGACTGCCCGAGCCTGGTCGATTTCGCTGAGAAGCGTGTTATACTGGTCGAACACTCGTTGCCCAGTCACTGTGAGTTGATACTTTCCGTCCCGCTTGACGACCCACTGACGCTCGGCGCAGCCCGCGAGTATCCGCTGGATCGTCGTTCGGGTCGCATCCACCGTATCACACAAATCGGCTGGCCGTGCCGGCCGCTCCCGGAGCTGGGCCAACACCGCGAACCGTTGTGGTGACCCAGTGAGGAACTGGCAGTCCTCGAAAGCGGTGTCGTCCGGACTCTCCACCATTGTACACGTGTGGTTGGCGACCGTCTTAGCCTCTTTGGCGTTTGGCAACACTAGGCAAGTTTTGAAACTACTCGCCGCCGAAGGAGTCGAGACTGGCCTGAGTCCCGCCGCTTTCCGGGGCGTTGGAGGCATCCGTCCCGTGTTCCGCGGCGATGCGTGCAGCGGCTTCGCGACCGCCGGAAAACGAGGCGCGACGTGCAATCGTTGGGTCATGCAGGGCATCAGCCGCATCGGGACGTACTGCCTCGTACCGCCTGTGGAACGCCTGTCGGGCCGCGTCATAGTCGACGACCGGGTGCGGATAATCATCGCCGATGTCGACGCCACAGGACGCCTGTACGTGGACTGGCGTCTGCTCGGGCCGGTCGAGGTACTCGTCAGGGAGCGACTCGAGTTCGGGCACCCACTGGCGAATGAACTCGCCGTCCGGATCCTGGTCGCGGACCTGCTTGCGGGGGTTGTACAGCCGAAGGGCCGGTTTGCCGACCAGCCCACACTGGGACTGCCACTGCGTGTAGTTGATCGCTGCCGAAGCATCGATGAGATGGTGGTAAAACCAGTCCGCGCCGATCCGCCAAGGCTGCTGGAGCAGGTGATAGTAGACTGAGGCACACATCGCCCGCATCCGGAAATTGAGCCAGCCCGTCTGTTTGAGACACCGCATCGAGGCGTCGACCATCGGAAACCCAGTCTGTCCGTGCTTCCAAGCATCCACCAGATCGGGATCGTACTGCTCCGCGTTGAACCCCTCGAGCACCGGATTCACCGCCGTATCGAGCCAGCCAGCCCAGTCTTCGAGTTTCTGCTCGTAGTGTTTGTTCCAGAACAACCGCGAGACGAACATCTCTTTCCCGCGGCCGTCAGGTGCGTGCTCGTCGATGTACTGGATGACCTGTCGCACGGAGAGACAGCCAAAGGCGAGATACGGCGAGAGCCCGCTGGTCCCGTCGCGCGCGTCCACCGGAGCCGAAATGTTTCCCGGGTAGTCGTTGATCCGCTCGGCGAACGCCGACAGACGCTCGCGGGCGGGGCCGGTCCCACCTTGAGGCACCCCGGATTTCGACGGCGTGAGGCCGTACTGATTCTCAATCGCGTCGACGCCGAAACCGCTATCGAAGCTTCGAGAAGTAACTGTCCCCGGGTCCCAGTCGTACTGGTCGGCGGAGAACCACGCCGACACGTCGTCCTGCCACCCCTCGCGGGTCTCTGTCCGGTCGCGAACCAGCCCGTCACCGTCGACGAATGTCACGTCACACTGTTCTCGCACACGGCGGTCCCGTTCCCGGCCGTAGCGTCCCGTGGGAACGGCCATCGTCACGATATCCCAGCCGGCCTCGCGGAACCGCCCCAGTACGTCGACCGGGTCCCCATGGGCGTAGGTGAGCCCGCGACCAGTCGCGGTGTGATACTGGTCTGAGAGGTCGGCCAGACAGTCGTGCAGGAACCGGATGCGGCTGTCACAGGCGAGGCCGTCTGTGCCGTAGAACGCCGGGTCGAACACGAACAGCGGGAGCACGTACTCGGATGCTGCAGCCCTCGCTACTGCAGCCTGGTCACGAATCCGAAGGTGTTCGCGGTGCCAGACGACCGTGCCGGGCTCGTCGTCGGCAAGCGTCGGAATCGCGTCTTGCCGTGGTGCGTCCAGCGTCGCTTCAGACTCTAATCCCGCCATACGCGCTATTAGTTCAGTATTGGACCACAGACACCACTGTCTTTCGTCTCTCAGGGCCGCGTCGCTCAAGACAGAAATCATGATTGCCAGAGCCGAAAAGCCGTATCTGGCTACCAGAAGGATTACACCGCGAGACCCGCGCTAGTCAATAATGGAATTCGAGTCAACACGTCGCCGATTCATCGAACTCGCTGGGGCGAGCGCAACAGTGTCGCTCGCTGGCTGTAACGCACTCCAAGGAGGCGACAGCGATGGACCGAACACGGGTACAGGGTCGCAAAGCCAGAGCGCGGACGCGGACTCTGCGACGGTGACGGTCGTAGTCGAACCGGACCAGACGCAGTTGCGGGAACGACAGCAGGAGATCCAATCCGAAATTCAAGCAGGGAATCTCACACAAAGCGAGGCACAGGCGGAATACCGCACCGCACAGGAGAACCTAGCTGAAGACGCAATCAGTTCTTTCGAGGAGCGTGCGACATCTGAGTTCGATCTCACTGTCGATGATTCCGTTTCCCAGGCGGGTGCACTGTTGGTCAGTGGTCCGCCGGCCGGCCTCATCGGTACCCTTTCAATCGAAAGTGTCACTGGTATCCTCTCGCAAACAACGTTCGAGGAGATCCGGTCGCAGGTTCGAACTGAAACGCCGGGCGCGACGGAGTGACGCTTACAACGGACCGTCTCCCGATTTGCGGCGAGAGGTGCAATTTTTTTGCCGGGCTCTCACCGTGAGGACTGACCGCTGGTTTCCAGAATTACGGTGACGGTGGTTTCGCCCCGTTCAGTTGTCGTCGTCACATCGAAGCTGACGGCGAGAACGTGTGTGCGGCCCACGCGGTCCTGTGCGACAACGCCACGGTCGGCGGTACAGTCCCCAAACTGGCGGTCCGGCCCCGACGGGCAGTTCACGTCTTTCCACTGCCGTGCCGCAGTACCGTTGTAGGTTATATTGTAATGGATACCGTCCTCAATGCGGGACGTTTGGAGACGGTCGAGCCGAGGTCTCAGTCCAGTGCGAACCGCGGTCACTGCCGAATCGTTCGCTGTCCAGGCGTACTGGCCCGGGATGGACGCGCTCTCGGTTGCGACGGCTCGCTCAAGAACCCGAAGCGCGTCAGCCGAGGGGTTGTCGTGGTAGTCGGCCGTCGCCCGAACGTCGTTGTGATACCCCAGTTGCAGGGACGCAAAGAGAATTGGGACAAGTGCGACAGCTACGACCGTGGCCGCAACAAGGACCAGCTGTCCGCGCCGCGTCATGCGTACCACACGATAATTTGGACACTCCCGTGACCCGTCGGTACAGTTGCAGTCCCAGTGCTGACACCCTGTGGTGTCGGCGTGCCGACCGCCCCGTGTGGTGTTTCGACCCGGAAGAGAACGTTGTCGGGCAGGATGCGGGCGACCCGGTTCGAAAGCGCGTCCTGTTCGCGGTCGAACGCCGTCGGACTCGACACAATCTCCTGCAGTCGCGTCGCTCCGCTGTGTCGCGGCGGGTCGTTAGCGAGGAGTGCCGCCGTATCCGAGGCGTAGGCGTCGAGTTGGGGCTCCCGGGTGTCCGGCACCGGTGTCCCCAAGGCAAACCCGAGCGCGACGCCGAGAATCAGCACTGTCCCAAGCGCAACTTCTACGAGCGACAGCGGCAGTTGTGCCCTATGCATCGACAGTCACCACCAAGGTTTCCTTCGTCGAGCGCGGGGCGTCATAGCTGATGCTCACGTTCCCGGGTTCGAGGCGGCCAGCCCGCTGGAAGCGCAGCTCCGTCGTCTCGTAGGGCACCAGCGGGACCTCGTAGCTGCCGTTCAGCCCGCTCCGGTTATGCAGGACGACCCGGTCGTTAGCGCGGACCGTCCAGACGGTCGTGCCGGCTGGTGGGTCGATAGTTACTGTGGCCTGTGCACTCCGGCGCGGGAGCGTCACCGAGTCGGTCGTCGTCAGGTCGGGCGTGAGTGTTCGTGGTTCCCGAGCCTCGACCACGACGAGACGGCTAATTCGCGTCCCGCTGTGAACCGTGCCGCTGCGTGCGATTCTCTCGTCAGCCAACTCAACGCTGACCGCATACTCACTGGCCGGCGCTGCGCTCCGCTCCAGCGCCGCCCGGTCAAAATCGTCAACCCGGGACTGATTGAACACGTTGCTCCGAGCGGCTAGCGGTCCGTCCGCCGCAACGAGTCGGTCTGCAATCGCGGCGGCGACCCGTCGTTCGTCGGGGGTCCTGTCCGCGCCGGCAATCGCGGTGTCGGCCATCGCGACACCCAGGCCAGTGACAACAGTCAGTAATACAAGCGCGATTCCAAGCGCTGGTAGCGACGTCTGAGCACGCGGCCCGTGGTCAGGGAGCCAATGCATTTCGGTCATCGCTTCGCCTCCAGTGTCACTGTCAGGCTTCCCCGTGTTCCGGAGACGACGACCACAGTCGGACTACCACTCTGCCATTCACCTTTGAGGGTATCGACTCTGTCGGGCAACAGCGGCTGCGCTCGGCCACCGATTTCAGGGTCAGGATGGTCAAGAACGAGAGCATCCCCATCGGTCCGGACGCTGTATCCCATACCGTCAATGGTGTCCGGCAGCGACACCCGGACAGTTGCAGAGACGGCCCGAGCATCTGGCGGGACAGCCTGCTCGACGCGGGCCGTCGCTTCTGCGAGCGTCCGGTCACCGAGTTCCGCCCCGACGGCGGATTGGTACGCCGGGACAGTGCCACCGTACAGCGTGGTCGTCACTAATCCGATGTACAGCAGCACGATCCCCATGCTCAGTAGTTTCTCGACGACCGTGCTGAGCGCACGGTTATCCATGGCCTACCTCCGTTCGCATGTCGTGGCGGACCAGATACAGCGTCCGGCGGCCTGAGAACGTCGCCACGACGCTCTGGACGCCGTCGCCGTCGATGTCCCTGACTTGTGTGGTTGCACCGACACGCTGGAAGTATTCGGTGAACGGCCGGGGTGTCTCCGTCTCGATAGCCACGCTGTAGTTGTCGGCCGGGAGCCGTTCACGTTCGTGGCTGACGTTCTGCCGGATGCGTGCGGAGACGCTGCCTGTACCGGACACTGTGCCGCCGCTGGCGTTGACAAGCGGTGCGCCGACGATGACCGCCGTGTCGTCCCGCGTCGCCGTCACCGGTGGGTCCGTTTCGAGCCACGCGTTCCCCGCTGTCCCGCGCACAACGCTCCCGGCGAGAAACCGGACGGGGTTATTCCCCGACTCGTACACCATCGCATCGACCGGGACCGTTCGCCGGACCCCGGAGTCATTGAGAACGCGCAGTTCCCGCTTCACGGCGGTCAGTCGTCCCTCAGTAAACCGAACACGAGCGGTGTGTTGGCCCGTCTTCTCGACCGGCCGCAACGCCGTCTCGAACGTGTTGGCAACGCGAGCCTCGTCGGCGGTCGCCGTGTGGCCGTCGACGACGGTCCCGACGACAGCTGTTAGGCCACCGAGCGCGACGACGGTCAGCCCAAGCAACAGCACCACACCGACGACGTGTGACTGGGCGCTGGTGTCGGGGTTCAAATCAGACCAGCCCCCGCGAAGACAACGTAGGCGATGAGTACCAACCCCGAGGAGTGCAACAGCGCTTCGTACACACCGCGACTCGCCGTGCCGGCGAACCAACCGCAGGCCAGCATCGTCGCCTGCGTGACGACGTAGAACCGGTGTTGCTCTCGGGCTGGCTTGATCGCAGTTGGGTCGAAAGCGATGTTCGCACCGCCTGAGACGGCGGATAGTTGCGCGAAGCTATCGAGGACGTATATGTTGACGGCGACGGTGATGCCGATGACGAGCAGCGCCGTCGTCCAACCGACGGCAACGTAGACGAGCAGGGCTGAGCGGATTGATTTGCGCAGATGGTAGAGTTGCCCGATCTCTGTCTGGAGCGTTTCGAACACGTCCTCCGCATCACTCCCCGTATCCAGCGCGCCGACGACCAGCCCGATGGTCTGTTCAGCCATCGGCGTGCCGACGCGGTCGACGAACTGGTCCAGTGCCGCGGCACGGCGGTCGGCCGCGGCGTCACCAGGGCTATCACCGAGCGAGAGCGTGAACGCGAGTGACTGGACATCGCTAGCGAGCGCGCCGAGTTCCACATCGTCGGCAACGCGTCGGACTGCTTCGGGAAACGGGCGGCCCAGTGCCACGTGGCCGGCGACGGCGTGAACGAAGTCCTGAATCTCTCGGTCCTTCGCGTCGTCCGCTCTGGCCCGGCGGACCGTTACCACACCGACAGGGACGCCGACGGTGGCATACGAGAGGAGCGCGACGTTGACCGGACGGTAGCCAAGTGACCAGAGGCCTGCCGCGACGACCGCACCCAGCGGCGCGCAGGCGAGGAGCGCGCTCGCAGGGTTCGACGGAATCGTTGCGAGTATCGCGACGGGGCCGTCCGGCAGGCTGTAGCTCGGTGCGGCCGTGTTCCGTGGTCGGAGCGCGGCGACGACGAAGGCTGCCAGCAGACCGGTGGCCATCACGAACGCTGCACTCCCGTAGACGACGATGGCGCGGACGGTCGTCTCTCCCAGCGGCGTCGAGACCGGTTCGGAGAGGCCAGGCGCAAGAATACCCATCACAGTGACAATAAGTACCACGAGCGCGGGCAGCACCAGCAAGACGACGAACAGTTCGGCGAGTAGTTCGAGATAGCCGGTCGCCCGTTCGTGCTGTCGGCTCTGTTCGTGTGAGAGCAAGCGCCCTTCCATCTCCAAGTATCCCTCCAGCGCCTCGGCGCTCTGGTTCGCGTGTTCGCGGAACTTCAGCAGAAACGGCGCAAGCAGGTCCCGCGAAGGCGTCTCGCTGGCGACCCGCTCAATACCGGTGTCGAGACTGCCGGTGAGAATCCCCTGATTGAGCGCGCGCCGGAAGGCGACTGCCGTTTCGCCGTAGGCGTCCTGTTCAGCAACGGCGCGGAGCATCTCGCGTCGGTCGTGCGTTCCAGAGGCGAGGACTCTGAGGTATCGGACTGCGCCGGGAAGCGTGGCTGCGATGTCCGCGCGCCGCGCGCTTGCGACCCACGAGAGATACCGGTTCCCGGCGACGAACACGCCCCGTTTGAGCGTGAGTCCAGCGATGGTTCCGAGGACAGTGGCCACGAGAAGTCGAGGGACTTCCGGTAGCGCCAGTCGGTTGATAACCGGGAGGCTCTGCTGGAGTACCGCGACGAACGAATTGAATGTCTCCGGCGGCACAAGCATCGCTGCCGTGGCGGTTCCGACAACGCCCACAATGAGTGCCAGCCACGAGAGCCCGTACACCCTGGCAACGTAGACGCCGAAGCCGGCACTTGGATAGGCGGCCCGGTAGCGGTCACGCGTGCTTGCGTGGCTGTCGTCCTCGGCGTGGTGGGCGAACAGGGCGTACAGACCCCGGTCGAGCAAGCCGAGCGTCCCACCGCCCTCAGTCGTCACCCGTACCGACCTCCAGTTGCGGATTGTCGGGGGTGCCGGCCTGCCGCCGCAGTCGCTCGACAGTCGCTGCCTCGTTCGTCTCCAGATCGGCCAGAACGCCGAACAGGTCGTCGAAATCAGTCAGTCCCTCCTGCACGAGGTACTGGACGTAACGGTGGCGACGGTGGAACGCGTCTTCGACGGCCGAGACCGGTTCGTCACGGAGAGCCGAGAGTCGGTCGAAGATACCGGTGTCGACCTGCCGCCGGTCGTCGCCGAACTGCGGGTGGTCGTAGGCGAGTTCAAAGCTCCCGTCGGGCCGTCGCCAGCAGACGGAGTTCCAGTGGATAGTCGTGCCGTCCTTGTGTATCGTCCCGCTCCGATCGCTCCCACTCTCGACGACAGACGGATCGTCCACGAACTCGACTACGTCGCCGACGTAGCGCTCTCCATCGACGTGCCGGGGGAACACGACGAGGTCGATTTCTTTGAGCAGGTATGTCGGCACGCCCTTCTCGATAACACGGTTGACCAGCGATTCGATGTCGCCGGCGTGAGTCGTCCCGATAACGCCGTGACCAGTGTTGAGCGTTTCAGCGAAGGTTTCGAACGATGCGGCGGTGTTGATCTCCGCGATGACCTCGACATCCGGGTTGAGATAATTACATTGCGTCATCAGATCAGCCATCGTCACGCGGCGATGGTCCTGCTCGTGGTCTCGGGTAGTGAGAGAAACACCTGTCTCGTGCGGGATGCGGACTTCGCGCGACCCTTCGTCGATACTGATGGGGCGGTCCCGATACGGGATAAACGGCATATGCGCGTTCATAAGGGTCGTTTTGCCGGCTCCGGTTGGGCCCGAAAAGAGGACGACACCGTGGGATTCATACAGGAGCCACAATAGCGCGACCAGTTCCGTCGGCAGTGAATCGCGCTGTACCAAATCGACTGGTGTCATCGCATCGCCCGACTGTTTCCGGATCGAGATGTGGGGACCACCTTCGCTGATAGTCGGCAGGGCAACGGCACAGCGGATGGTGTCGTCGGCGTCGTGGAGGCCGTCGCCGTCGGGGTCGATGTTGACCTTCGCGCTCGGGTTCGAGGCGTTGAGTTCAACCCCATCGTCGGCGGCCAGTTGTGTGACGACATTGACGAACGCCGCCTCCGAATCGAAGGAGAGATTGGTCGGGACGCGGCCGTCGTGGCCGAGGTTAGCGCGCGGGAGAACCTTCACGCGTTCATCGACCCGGTTCGCCTCGATGTCCTCGAGCGTGTGGTCTCGGATCGGGACCGTGAGCTTCCCGTAGCCGACCAAGTCCCGAAGCACGTAGTACAGTAGATCATCGAGGCGGTCGTCGGCGAACCGGTGATCGACCGGTGGCACAGCCAGATCGAGTTCGGCCAGCGCCGAGCGTAGCCGGTAGCGGGCGGCGTCGACCCACTCGGTCGTGTTGCGGACAGTTAGCTGCCGGGCGAGCAGTGAGTGAGCGCGTTCCCGGACGAACTCGACGCGGTCTTCGACGACGCCGTTGACGCCGGTCTCCCAGACCCGCTCCTTGCACACCTCGATGAGTTGTTCGTCGCCGGGGAGCAGGTCAGGCTCTCGGACCGCGTACTTCGTCGTGAACGGGTCGGCACCGAGGAGATGCTCGCGGTAGACGACGACCGGAATCTCAAACCCCTGAAACCGAACCGTATGACGCTCAACACACTCGCTCGCGAAGCGGTTGAGATACGCCGGGTCCGGTCCGAGGTCGGTCTCGGCCGGGGCGTAATCATCGGTATGGACGACGACACCGTCATCGGTCACGTCAGCGACGTCGATGCGAGAATCCAATGCGTACGGGGTCAGATCATCGAAACACGCCAGCGACGAGAGCGCATGGTACTCGATTCGGCGACGACTCGCCGGCGATGCATCGACCAACCGATCAATAACCCGACGGTGTTTCGCGTCGAACCCCCCGTTCATTCGTTCCACTGCCCCCTCACGCGTCCGTGGTCGCTCGATATTCGCGCCTGCGAAGTGTGACTCGACAGTCGACAGTGCGTCGGCCTCTGCCGCTGAAAGTACTGGATCACGGACATCGTACCGGAACCCGCTCCGTCCCCGTCGAACAGTCGCGACGACGCCCGGGTACACCTCGTCTTGCTCGCGAACGTCCGGCGCGTACCAGGCGCCGGCGGCGTCCGGTGGCATCGGTGCAGGGACCACCGGTGCGGTCTCCGTGCCAGCCTGTGCAGTCATACGCGGCTTTAAACTAACCATTATACTTAAAGGTGTAGACTTTGTTTTGAGAAATTAAATAAAAATATAATCCCCCGAATAGAGAATTTCGGTGAGAGTACAGATCATAGAAATGCTCTGTCAGCAGAAAAGCATACGAACACAATAGGGCCCTCTGAGACCATCAAAAAGTCGCTAATTAGGAAATCTGAACCTACTTTTGGGTCCGCTTTCTCCCATAACTCGGTGTTTCGAGATATGCACCAGAATTATCATAACTGCGCCTCCGGATAAGTCACTTGGATGAAAGAAACACAGCTGACGAGGAGCAGTGATCGCCCAGAGTCGACACCCACCACACGACGACGGCTCCTCAAAGGAGCACTTGGTGCAGGGCTGACCGCGGCAGCGGTTCCAAGCCTAAGCGGCATCGCGGCAGCCCATTTTCCGGTCGAGATCGCAATCGAGATCCAGCCCGAGAACGCGGAGAACTTCATCGACCTGTCGGAACACGACACCATCACCGTCGCAGTCACGCAGTCGGAGTTCGTCAACAACGATGGAGACAGCGAGACGTTCGACCCCACTGAGCGAGCCGTCCGCTATCGATTCGGTTCGCGTCTCGCACTGGAAGACGGCGAGGGTACTCGACCTGTCGACGACGGCGAGATCAGGGAGTCGGACGGCGATGCTGCGGACGGCCAGTCATCGCTCGTGCTCACGTTCCCAGTCGATGAGATGGGACTCGACGGTGGCGAGGAGACAGCATGGCTATACTGGGAGCGGGACGAATCAGGAGATCACGGCTACGCTGGCTTCGATTCCGTGCGAGTGTATCGTGGACATCCCAGAGGCAGCGGCCTGATCGAACAGCTCCAGCGGTTGCTGGAAGGTGAGACGGCGTCCAGTTCTGACTAAGCGTCTGCAAACCCAGAACAGTGCTGCCAGCGTGTGTCTGTAATCGCTATGCTGGCGACTATATACGTCGAATCCGATAGGACGCTATGGCCATCGTTGCAGAAATCCTCCTCGCGGACGAGACCCTTCCGCTGGTCGGCGTGGCGGACTCGGTTCCAAGCGGCGAGCTCTCAATTTCAAACGCCGTCGGCCTTGAAGACGGAAAACTGCTGCTTACGGTTAGCGTCGACGCTGACTCCCGTGACGCCTTTGAACAGGAACTGGACGCACAGCCACACATCACCGACGCGGCGAAGATCGGACAGATGGCCGATGGCTGGTTCTACAAGGTGGTGGTCGACAACGCGTCAAGTCTCATCGCATCACACGACCCGGCGGAGTTCGAGGGCGTTGCGATGGACGCAACGGTCACCGGCGAAGGGATACGGGAGCAAAAGGTGTTCTCCGACTACGACGCGTTCAGTGCGCTACAGGACCGGTGTGCGGTCAACGACATCCCGCTCGAACTGCTGAACATCGCTTCAGACCCCGAGAACCCTGGCGAGCGCGACCAGTTCGGGCTCACGGACAGGCAGTATCGGGCGATGTCCGTCGCCCTCTCTGCGGGGTACTACGACTCACCGCGTCGGTGTTCGACAGCGGACCTCGCCGACAAGCTCGATGTGTCAGCCGCCGCGGCGTCCGATCTCCTGCGCCGAGCCGAAAAACAGCTCATCAGTTCGACGGTCGGCCCCGACCAAATCCGGGACGCACTCGCCCAGTAGCCGTTCTCCTGTTCGACTGCGTCTTCCCTGTCTGCTTATAAATGGGCTTATCAGTAAGCAAAGCACGCTCGTTGCTGTCGCAGCTACTGAACACCGATGGCAGACAAACCTGAGACAGACGACGATCAGAGTACACAACGACTTGCAGGCGACGTTGCGATTATCACGGGCGCGTCATCGGGAATTGGTGAGGCCACTGCCGAGGCGCTCGCTGACGCAGGCGCAAGTGTTGCGCTCGCGGCACGCCGCGCTGACGAACTGGAGGCCCTTGCGGACCGAATCGAGTCATCCGGTGGGGATGCGCTGGTTGTACCGACCGACGTCACCGACGAGGACGACATCGACTCGCTGGTCGAGGCGACGACCGACGAGTACGGTCGCATCGACATCCTCGTCAACAACGCCGGCGTAATGCTTCTCGAACCGTTGGAACGAGCAGACCGCTCGAACCTCCAGCAGATGGTCGAGGTGAACCTGCTCGGGTTGATGAACCTCACCCATGCGGTGCTCCCAGTCATGCAAGAGCAGGAGAGCGGCCACATCGTCAACGTCTCCTCCGTCGCAGGACGCCGCGCATCGGCCGATTCGAGCGGCTACAACGCGACGAAGTTCGGCGTGAACGCGTTCACTGAGGCCGTCCGGCAGGAAGTGACGACACAGGGTATCCGGACGACGGTTATTGAACCGGGTGCTGTCGATACGGAACTCGCAACACACGTGCCGGACGAGCAGGTGCTGGAACGGTTCGCAGAGATGGACCTCCCGATGCTCCACCCCGACGACATCGCTCGCGGCATCGTGTACGCTACGAGCCAGCCCGCCCGGGTGGACGTGAACGAACTCCTGATCAGACCGACCGGCCAGGATATCTGAGACGGCCACTGCTCTCATCAGACGCAATGTAGCGATAGTCGACTCGAAACGCCGTCTCTGCTGTTTTTACTGGACGCGCGACCGACGGCACTGACCGCTGGGACCAGCCGTTAGCTGCTCGAAACGGTAGGACAGTCACATCGTGGTCATCTCCATCGTTTGAGAGGGAGGCTGTCACTGAAACGGGACGCACAGTTGTCGAAACGCCCGGTATCGGAGGACCCTTACGTCAGCTACCCTAACCATATACATGGCAATTGAGACGGATGTCCTCGTCGTCGGTGGTGGCGCGACCGGCGCTGGCGTCACTCGTGACCTAGCACTCCGCGGTGTCGACGTGACACTCGTCGAGCGTGACGGTCTGACAAGTGGCACCTCCGGGCGCTCGCACGGACTGCTGCACAGCGGTGCCCGCTACGCCGAGGCGGATCAGGTCGGTGCCGAGGAGTGCATCACCGAAAACCGGATACTCAAGGAGATCGCCGGGGAATGCATCCGTGACACCGGTGGGTTGTTCGTCCAGCTTGCCGGAGACGACCCTGACTACTTCGAGACCAAGCGGGCGGCCTGCGAGGAGATCGGTATTCCCGTAGAGACGCTGGACGCCGACGCGGCCCGTGAGCGAGTGCCCGACCTCGCATCGGATGTCGAGCGCGCGTTCGAGGTTCCAGACGCCGTCATTTATCCGTCGCGGCTCGTCGCCGCGAACGCCGCAGACGCCCGTGACCACGGCGCAACGATACACCCACACGCACCCGTGCAGGATGTACTCGTCGAGAACGGGCAAGTGGCTGGCGTGCAAGTCGGCGGGACAGTCGAGGACACCATCGAGGCCGACTACGTCGTCAACGCGACCGGTGCCTGGGCGGGCGAGTTCGCCGCGATGGCCGGCCTCGACGTCGAGATGCAACCCACGCGAGGTGTGATGGTCTCGGTCGAGTACGACGACCTCGGGCCGGTGCTCAACCGCTGTCGGGACCCTGACGACGGCGATATCGTCGTGCCACACGAGAGTGAGGCCGTCCTCGGAACGACGAGTGTGCCTGTCCGCGACCCGGACGAGTACGAGACGGAGCAGTGGGAAGTCAAAGAGAGCATCGAGGAATGTGCGGCGATGCTGCCCTCGGTCGCGGACGCCCCCGAAGTTCGGACCTGGTGGGGTGTCCGGCCGCTGTACGCGCCCGACGAGGCGGAGCGCGGCCGCGGCATCTCGCGGGGCTTCTTCCTGCTCAATCACGCCGACGACGGCGTCAAGAACATGGCGAGCATCGTCGGCGGCAAGCTGACCACCTACCGGCAGATGGCCGAAGCGACGGCCGACCTCATCTGTGACGACCTCAGCGTCGACGCCGTCTGTCGGACTGCAGACCAGACACTCCCGAACGTCGACGATCCGGCGCAGTTGGACGCGCTCGTGGCCGAGTTCGACGGGCAGGGCCCGACTGACGAAGACGTGGTAGGGTCAGCGTAACCACGCCTATTGTTGCCCTGACCCAAGCCGGGAAAGAGGACTATCGGCTGACTGTACCGTTATAAGGGTGGCAGCCGCACATGCTCTCATGATAAACGAGACCGTACGGCAGATCGAGGAGATGGAAACACAGAGTTCCTCGATTGCCGCCGTGAAAGCCGCCAAAGCACTCCGCGAACTAACAGACCGCGAGTGCCACACGGTCGAGGACTTCTGCCGTGTCGTCGAGCGCAACAGCAGCGCACTCCAGCGAGCGAACCGATCGCACGCGCCGCTATACACCACACAGCAACGGATCGTGACGGATCTGAAAGACGCCGACCTCGACTCTGTCTCGGCGGCCAAGAAGCGATTACTCGACACAATCGACGAGGTCGTTACGGAAATCGAGACCAGCAAAGATCGCGCGGCGGAGCGAGCGGCGACGCTCATCGACGACGGCGACGTGCTGGTGACACACGAGAACTCCTCGACGGTGATGGCGACGCTCATGGCGGCGCTGGACGACGGCAAGGAGTTCCACCTGTACGCGAGCGAGTCCCGGCCGCATTTTCTGGGCCGTCGAACCGCTCGCCAGTTGGCTGACCGGGACGGAGCCGACGTGACGCTCATCGTCGACGGCGCAGTGGGCCACTATCTCTCGGAGGCCGACCGCGTTTTCGTCGGCATGAACTGCCTCATCGACGACGTGGTGTACAATCGTATCGGAACACTACCGCTGGCCGCGACGGCTAACGAGATGGATGTTCCTGTGACCGTCGTCGGAACCTCCTCAAAGTTCATCGGCAGCGGCTTCTCCTTCAGGAACACATTCAGGCAGGGTTCGGACGTGATGCTCGAACCGCCGGAGGGATTCGATATCGGCAATCCGGGCTACGACGCGACGCCGACCCGCCTGCTCGATACGGTCGTCACGGAGGACGGCATCCTGCAGTTCTGAGGGGCCTCAGCGGATTGTTCTATCAGTGACGCGTTGAAGTCGATCGGCGATGTCAGTATCAAGCGCAGCTTCGGTCACCCGCCACTGCCAGTTCCCGGTCGCCGTGCCGGGGACGTTGAATCGGGTGTCACTACCGAGGCCGAGCAGGTCCTGCATGGTCGTCATTGCAACGATTGCGTTCGAGTTCCACACCGCCTCGATGAGGTCCCAGTTAATTTCCTCTCCGTCGGTGCCGAGATTGTACTGGAGGCAGTCGCGCTGGCGGTCCGCGAGGTCCCGGTAGTAGCCGATGATGGTGTCCGTATCGTGGGTCGATGTGTAGCCGACGGCGGATTCCGGGTAGTGCATCGGCTGGTACATATGCCCCTCTTCGCACCAGTCGGCGTACTGCGGCACGCGCATCCCGGGGAAGCCGAACTCGTCCCGGAGCGCGACGATGCTCTCGTCGAGAAAGCCCAGGTCCTCGACGAAAAACGGGAGTTCGCCGAGCCTGCCTTTGACCGTCTCGAAGAAATGCGCGCCGGGGCCGTCCCGCCACTGTCCGGCGGCCGGGTCGTCCGCTTCGGCCGGAATCGACCAGAACTCGTCGAAGCCCTTGAAGTGGTCGATGCGGGCGATGTCGACGAGGTCGAACAGTCGCTCGAACCGGTCGACCCACCAGCCGTAGTCATCTGAGCGGAGGGCGTCCCAGTCGTAGACGGGATTCCCCCACCGCTGGCCGTCGTCGCCGGGGTTGGGCGGAACGCCGGCCACCTCAGCAGGATGGTGGTCGTCGTCGAGTCGGAACACCTCAGGATACGCCCAGACATCCGCCGAATCGAGGCCGACGTAGATTGGCAGGTCACCCACGAGACCGATGTCCCGGTCGGCCGCGTACTCGGCCAGCGCCTGCCACTGACTGTCGAAACACCACTGGACGAACTTGTGGTAGCGGATGTCGTCGGCCAACTCGTCCTGATATCGCTCCATGGCCGCTGGCTCGCGCGTTCTGATATCGTCCGGCCAGTCCATCCAGCCGACATCGTCGAACTCGGCTTTCAGCGCCGTGAACAGTGCGTAGTCGTCAAGCCAGCCGGCCTCGCGCTCACAGAACTCGGTGAACGACTGCTGGTCCGCGTCGCTTGCGCTCTCGTCGAAGGCGGCGTACGCGTCTCGAAGCCGGGCTTCCTTGAACTCGGTTACGCGGTCATAGTTGACGTGCTGTCGTGAGAGGTCCTCGGGCGGTTCAGTGTCGGCCTCCGTGAGATAGCCGCGGTCGGCGAGGTCCTGCAGGTCGATGAGCAAGGGGTTCCCCGCGAAGGCGGACGAGGACTGATACGGGGAATTCCCGTGGATGCTCGCCGTCGGACCGAGCGGGCAAAACTGCCATAGCGACTGGTCCCCCCGGTCGAGGAAGTCGACAAACGCCCGCGCACCGGCACCGAGGTCACCGATGCCGTGTGGCCCCGGAAGCGACGTCAGGTGGAGAAACACGCCACTCTGCCGTTCGAATTGCATATGCATCTGTTGCCCTGACAGGCATTTCAATGGGCGGGGTTTTTCGAGCAGGGAGGAGAGGCTGAGCGGGATACCGTCGTATCCGTGTCAGGACGTTGCGGCGGGGGTACGCAAACATATATATTGTATCCATTTGATGCTATGACGAGAGAGTCAGTTACAGAGATGCCACCGAACGTTCTGATGCTTGGCTGGGGGTTCCCACCCAACATCACCGGCGGGCTTGATACCGCTATCGGGGAGCTGTTCGAACAGCTCGAACCGAGAGACGACGTCGAGTTCGAGCTGGTGTTGCCCGCGGAGTACGCGCCGCCGGACCGCGACGGGATCCACGGCGTCTCAACGGGAAGCGGTGACATTATCACCCGCATTGGTCGGCTGGCTGGAGAGTTTGCCGACAAAGCGGCCGACGCCGACATCATCCACACGAACGACTGGTTCGGCTACAACCCCGGCTCGCGGGCTAAATCGTCACACGATGTGGAGTGGATTTCGACGTTTCACTCGCTATCGGCGGACCGGAACGTGACGCCACCACAGCGTGAGGTCGAAACAGAGCAGCGGGTCGCCAACCGCTCAGACCACGTCGTCGCGGTGAGCAAGTTCACACAGCGGCGGATTCGCGAGCAGTACGACGCAGACTCGACGGTCATCTACAACGGGTTCTCGTCGGTGGAGCCGACGGGCCGAGACATCAAGGCGGAGCTGGGTATCGACGGGAAGATGCTGTTTTTCGTCGGTCGACACACCGACCAGAAGGGGCTGTCGTACCTGCTGTACGCGCTCTCAAAGCTCGGTCGGGACGACGTGAGCCTCGTACTCGGCGGCTCGGGTCACCTCACCGAACAGCTCGAACGGTTCGCGGAGCTGCTGGGAGTCGAGGACCGTGTCTACTTCCCGGGGTATCTCCCCCAGTCGGAACTCGGGGACTACTACAACAGCGCCGACTTGTTCGTCTCGCCGTCGCTGGCGGAGCCGTTCGGCATCACCATCGTCGAAGCGCTGTCGGTCGGGACGCGCGTCGTCGCTTGCGAGAGCGGAGCCGCGGAACTTCTCAACGAAGACTGCGTCATCGAGGTCGAGCCCGATTCGGACTCCATCGCTGGGGGAATTGAGCACGCGCTATCGCTGTCGACGCCGATTGAGTACGATGTTCGAACCTGGGGCGAAGTCGCTGACGAGCACGTTGAGTTCTACCACGAAGTTCTGGATGAAGCCTGACCTGCGGCCCCGAACTCACCGGAGAAAGCGAACGTCCGTGACCGGCTCCGGGTGGACGATCAGATAGCCGTCAGCGGTCGGCTCCAGCCCCGTCACAGATGTTGTGTCCGTTTGTGTCCGGTACGGGCTATCGGCGGTTCCGTCAGCCGACTGGTAGGGGCTGTCGTACGGTGTCTGCCTGTCTTCCGGCGGGCGGTCGAAATCTTCTGGCGGCAGGTATATTTTCTCGCCCGATTTCGAGCGGACCACGACAGCCGTGTCGCGGTCGCCCGTGACATCAATTCTGGTCCGGCCGTCGTCGATTGTCATCTCGAACGTGACTGGCTCCGTTTCTGTTTGTGCCATGTTATCTGGTAGCTTGCGTACGGCGAGTAAACGGCGCTGTGTCACTTAGTCCTTCGCCAGCGGTGCGATGGCTGGCGGTGGACCGCCGTGAGTCCTGCACTCGAACAGCGGACCCGTTGTCGCGAGCCATCAGCGGTTGATGATGAGCGAGCCCGACATGTTGTACCCCTCGACGTAGACGTCCTCGCCGAGGATCGTTTCGTCGAGGTCGCAGTCGTGGACCTCGGCGTCCGGGAAGACGATGGTCCGTTCGAGGCTGCTGTCGGTCACTTCCGCCCCGGCCATCACGTGGACAGTGTCACCGATTTCGGAGTTCTCGACGGTCGCGTCGGGGTGGATGAGTGACCCGCCACCGAGTTTCCACTCGACGGTCTCGAAATACGAATCTGGCGTCCCGATGTCGAACCAGACATCGTCGAAGGTGAACGCGGACACCGGCTCCTGCTGTTGCAGCCAGTCGATGTACCAGCCCGGTTCGTCGGGGTTGTTGTCGCCCGAGAGGTACTCCTCGAAGCGGAGCGATTCAGCCGGGAAGGCGTAGCAGGCAATCGAAACAAGCGTGCTCTTAGGATGGTCCGGTTTCTCCTGAAAGTCGATGACACGGTCGCCATCGAGTTCGACGAGCCCGTAGGATTTGGCTTTCTCCCGCGAGCCTACGTCGTAGGCAGCAAGTGCCGGCCCGTCGCGCTCCTCGAAGAAGTCAAGGAACTCCGAGGGGTCGAAGCCGATGAGGTTGTCCCCGCCGATAATAAACAGGTCGTCGTCGATACCTTCGCGGTCGATCAGTTGTGCGAGCGCGCCGACGACGCCGAACTTCTCGTCTTCGTCCGCCGTGCTCTCGATGGAGAGTTGGACCTTTTCGTAGCCCATCTCGTCGATGTGGGCCTCGAACTCGTCGGCGAAGGCCTCGTTCGTGCTGAGATACGTCGTTCCGATTCGCTCGTCGTCTTCCAGTGACTGGAGAACGCCGTCGATAACGGTCGTTTCACCGACCGGGAGTAGCATCTTTGGCCGACGCCGAGTGATCGGCCACAGCCGTGTCGCGTAGCCGCCAGCTAGAACTATCGCGTCCATATCCCACAGTCAGACCCGAATTATAAAGTGGTAACTACTTGTTGGCGGCTCTAGAGGTTGAGCTGCCAGACGGTTGTCCCGGCAGTAACCAGATCTTCGTCGTCCGCGGCGGCAACGATTACTTGGTTCTCACCGGGATCGACATCGACTGCGACCTCGAATTCACGGTCATCAACGGGAATGTATGTGATGTCGGCTGGCGTCTTGACGACAACACAGACACCGGTCGTCTCGCCGGAGACGACCAGCTCGTTCCCACGGAACTGCGTATCGACGCGGAGCGCGGGGCTGCGGTCGGGCGTGTGCGCCCGCCGCTCCCGGTAGCGGTCGTCGACGAACGCGGGCGTCTCGACCGGCTCGCCGGCGCTGATTCCGTGAGCCAGCCGCACGTACTGGGCCATCGACCACGCCAGCGGCGTCGCCGAGCCGGTCCCTTCGGCGAACTCCCAGTCGTACTCGGTCGCGTGGCCGCGGTCCCAGATCTGTTCGGCGATCATCCGGCCCGAGTTCGCCACGTCCTGCATCATCCGGAGAGCGTTCTCCGGGGGGATGTCCGGGTCGTCACGGTGGAGTTCGTACTCGGCGCGCTCGCCGGTGAGTAGCGGCCAGAGGCGGCCCTTCCCCTTGTGTTCGACCGTCCACGGCGCGCCCTGGTCGTCCCGGCCGCGTTCGCCGTATCCGTCGCCGTTGTACCGGTAGAACCCGGGCGCGTACTCCGTGTCGACGCTGATGGTGTCGTCGACTTCGACGAGGGAGTTCCGGATCGTTTCGTCGTCGTCAGGCTTGATACCCAGCCGGACGAGTTCGAGGAAGCCGCCGTCGATGATGTTGCGCTCGTCCAGCGTCGGACCGTCGTTGGCGAGCGTCCGGAGGTGGCCCATTTCGGGGTTCCCGTCGAGCGTGATCCGCGTGTAGTAGGGCGTGTTGGTGTGGCGCTCGGTCCCGGTCTCGGTCGCGGTCCAAGCCTCGACGTTGTTCGCCCACTGGTCGGCCAGCGCCAGCCAGACGAGCGCGTCGGCCTCGTGGCCGGTGTCGAGGGCGATTTTCGCCGCACACGCGAGTCCCGCGATTTCGGCCGCAATCGAGGACGGCGAGAAGCCGGCCTCCTCCTCCCAGCGCTCCTGTGCGGTCTCAGGGCCATGGCGGACGACGTACTCGGCCGACCGCCGGACGTTCTCGTAGCTGTACTCGACATCCTCGAAGTCGACGCCGCTCTCGGCAAGCCGATAGGCCATCACCTGCGGGAACGAGATGTTGTCCATCTGCTCGCCGCCCCAGCGGGTCGTCCCGTTGACGTAGGTGTTCTGCGGAATGAAGCCGGCGTCGTCCTGCTGGTACTCGTAGATATACTCCAGCTGGTCCGTCGCGATGTCCAGCGACCCGATGGCGTCGAACACGCTGAACACCTGATACAGGTCCCGGGACCAGACGAAGTTGTAGCCGTAGCCCTTGGGCTCCTCGGCGTGGACGGCCTCGCCCCACGGCACTGACGGCGAGGCGATAGACGCTCCGTGGTAGGTCTTGTCCTCCACGGCCAGAAGCGTCATCAGCGCGGTTCGGTACTGGTTCGCCAGCGCGTCGTCGTCAGCGACCGAGTCCGGGAGTTGCTTGTCCGACAGGAAGTCGGCCCAGCTGTCAGCGTACTCGGCACTGACCGTCTCGTAGCCGCGGTCGAGCGCACCGTCGGCTTCGCCCAGCGCGGCGGCGGTGTCAGCCTGTCGCGCGAAGCCGAGCGCGACCGTGTCCCTGACTCTGGTTCCCGAGTCCAGCCGACCGATGAGGACGAGGTTCGTCCCGTCGATGGATTCGACCGGGTCCGGGAGGTCACCGTCAGAGTACAGTCCGTCGAGGTGGTCGCTACCAGCCGCGCCGACGGTTGCCCAGTCGAAGCGCCCGGCCGCGGCCATCGCCACAGCGACGGAGTAGGCGTCACCGTTCTCGTCGACGAGCAGGTCGTTGTCGGTCTGGTCGGTGTAGGCGCGGGGGTTCCGGCCGACAAGGTGGTAGCTCCCGGGCTGGCCGTATCTGATGGCGCGGTCCTCCGTGATCGTACTGGTAAGCGCGATGTCCGCGACGGAGAACACGTCGTAGGATTTGTCGTCCGCTGAGCTGAATGATACGTCGGCGACGATGGCGTCGTGTTCGGGGTCGGTCGCGTAGTCGACGGTGAGCGTCCACTCGTGGCCTTGGCCGTCGCCGGTCTCGGTGAAAACGTGGCGATAAAGCAGCGCCTCGTCGTCGACGGGTTCGACGCGTCGCCTGACGCTGTCGTCGGTCCGGCGGTTCTCGCGATGGGTCCGGACGGCGTAATCCGTCTCGTCCGTACACCGGACCAGAAAATCGAGCGTCCGCAGGTTCATCAGGTCCACCTGCGGGTAGCGAGCCTCCGTCAGTGCGCCCTCGGTGAGCGTGAACCAGACGCGGGAGGGGTCCTGCTCGTCGTGGTCGGCGACGGTGCCGACGCCGTACTTCTCCCCGGTCGTCCAGGTCGGGCGCTCACTCGGCCCCTCAGTCCCGGCCGATGTCGTGGGGAGCGCGTTTAGCTCACCCAGCCGTGCGGTCGCGTGAAGCCGTAACGCGTGCGACCAGCCAAGCGGCGTCGCGCTGTCGAGGGCGCCGTCGTCGAAGGCCTGTTCGGCGAGGTAGCCAGCGTCGGTCGTGAGTGGGCCGTCCTCCTCGAGCAGTTCGTACAGGTCGCTCGCGCGGTCAAGGTAGGCGTCGCCGCCCTCGTCGCGGTCGTTCAGCATGTCGCCGACACGGGCGGCTGCGAGGGCCCCCATCGCCGTCGTGACTGTCCAGACCTTCTCGCTGTCCTGATGACCGGTCCGCCAGCGGTCGCCCTCGTAGCGGGCCAGTCCCGCGACCCGGCTCTCGGAGGGGTTCCGGAACAGCGTGTCAAGCGTCGTGCTCACGTGGTCGGCCAGGTGCGTGAGGTGCTGGTCAGAGAGTGTCGTCCGCTCGACGTTGTCGTACTCCTGCAGTGCATCCGCGAGGTGGAGCCCCGCAGCGTCGATGCGGTGGTCCGGCGTTCCGTTTGTCAGCCCCATCACGTACACGCCCAGATCACTGTCCCAGAGCGTATCCAGCCCGTCGAGCAATTGCTCGGCCGCCGCCAGACTCCGCTCACAGACCGACTCTGGCATTGGGGCACGGCCCACCGCGGCGAAGGCCCCAATGAACGTCGCAGTAGTATGGGTGAACTGCCCGATTGAGTCCTCCCAGACGTTCTGACACGGCTCGGGCAGGTCGTTAGCCGCAATGTCTTCAATGAGCGTGTCGACGGCTGTCTGGATCGTTTCCCGAACCATCGCCGTCAGTTCGGCGTCCAGCTTGCTGCGATGTGTTCGCAACAGTGTCGCGAGGAAGGCAGTGACAGTCGCGGTCTGGTCGGCCTGATACTCCGGCGATTCCGCGTTGTGCTCAACTCTGGCATTGGCCCACCCCGGCGCGATAGCCCCGGTGTCGGCCCAGACGCGGTGGGGCCACCGCCCGTCGGAAAGCTGGCTATCACAGAGGAACTCTGCGCTCTCAGTCAGCATTTCTACGGTATCGATATCGAGTCGGTCGCCGGCTTCGAGCAGGTGCCGGGAGACCGAGGCGTCATCGCGGAACCAGACGTACCCGTAGCCGCCGGAGTTCGCATAAAACGGGTCGAATTCCGGGGCAGCGATGCGACCGCCGGTCGGCGAGGACAGCAGGTCGAGCACCCGCAGGTCCATGCGTATCGAGTCCGAGCGTGGCATGGATTCAGTCACGTCGATGCGCGTTCGTTCCCGTCCAGCCTGCCGGAGGTCGTCAGACGTCGTATGCTCCGTCACGCAATCGGCAAGGTCGAGCAGTGCCGTCTCCCGGTCGACCTCGTCGTGGTTCGAGAGCTGACTGACCAGGGTCGTGTCCTTGCTGCGTCCGGACCGATCAAGCGGCGCAGTCACGAGGAAGTCGCCGGTGAGTCGAGTCTGGTCGCGTCGCTCGACCGGCTCCGACCGCGGGAACTCGATCGGGCTGTCCTCGAGTATCTCGGCGAGGCGTTCCGGCCGCTGTCCGGCGACAGCGTCCAGCCCGGTCGACGAGGCGAGGTAATCGTGCTCTCGTCGGTGGTACACTTCCAGCACCCGCGAGTTGTCGGGCCCGGCATCCTCGTGAATCAGCGAGCCGACGCCGCTGTCGCTACTGTCGGGAGCCAGTGTGACGAACGCTACGAGCTTGGCGTCCTGAGGCACGGCTCCGCGCATCGCGACGTGCGTGACGTGTGCCCGTCCCAGCGTCAGGTCGTACTGGTGGACCGTGAACGATCCCGCGTCGTATTCGGTCTCAACGAGCCGCGTCTCGCGATAGTAGTGCTGTCTGATCGTCTCCAAGTCACTGAACCACCGTGTTTCGTCTCCAAGCATAACCCCAAGGCGGGAGCGGTCGATACCGGAGAGCCCGGAGAGCGAATCGGAATAGTCCTTCAGTGTGCCGTCTTCGCCGACGTGTACGAGTCGATCACCATGCCCGGAGAAAGAGCCTGAAACAGTCCTGCGCTCCTCTGGAAAGCGCTCATGACGAGTCCGTTTGTATTCGTTGAGCGCTGTCGAAAGCCGCATACACATCAAAGTAGACCACTCTCTATAAACTCCTGTGGTTCGGACAAATTAGTGATACTTCGGGGCCACGACTGCGTACCCCGGGAGGGCGGAGCCGCTGGTGTTGAACGGACCCGCCCGCGTGGATTACTGGCGCAGGTCGCTCTCGGCAGCCGAAAACACGCCAACACTATCGACTGAAACGGTCGCATCCCCGTCGCCAGCAGCGCCACAGTGCTCCCCGGAAACGAGGTCGGTACCGTCAGTTCCGGCCGGTAGCCCAACCGTCGTCGGCTCGCTGCTAAAGTTGAGCACTACGACAGCCGCGTCCTCTGCAGTCGTTCGTGCGTACGCGACGACGCGGTCGGACGGCCCGTCTCGGACCTCGTACGGGATTCGGACGAGGTCAGCATCCGCCGACAGCGCCGGCTGGTCGTGTCTGGTTGCCGAAAGATCGCTGACAAACGACCGGAGCGTCTCGTCGGCGTGGTCCCACGCAAGGTCGTCGCGCCGGCCGCGCTGGCCGAACTCCTGACCGGCGTACAGCAACGGTGCGCCCGGGAGCGTGAACAGCGCCCCCGCGGCAGCCTCGGCGGCGTCCCGTCCGTAATCGACGATATAGCGAGTTTCGTCGTGGTTCTCAGCGTACAGCATGAACGACGCGTGCTCGGGGAAGCCGATCTCCGCCCGACCCTCGATGGCACTGAGGACAGCCTCGGCATCGCCGCCGCCGCCGACCTGCCGGAGCGCGGCGTAGGTCGTCGAGTCGAAGTGCATATCGAACAGCCCGGCCTGGAAGTCGGGGATGTACGGGATGGTCTCGTCCAGTAGTAAGAACTCGCTGTCGTGGTCCTTGCAGTAATCGTGGATCTCACGCCAGAAGCTGTTCGGGACGGCCCAGGCCATGTCACAGCGGAACCCGTCGACCAGTTCAGCCCACTGGGCAACCGCATCGAGCAGGTGCCGGCGGACCGGCAGGTGATCGAAGTTGAAGTTCGCGATATGCTCCCACTCGAAGTACGTCTCTGGTTCGGTGTCACTTCGCCACTCGTACCACTCCCGATAGTCGGCGTTTGGCCCTTCAACGGCGGACTCGAAGTAGGGGTGGGTCCGCGCCGAGTGATTACAGACGAGGTCGAACAGCACCTTGAGCCCGCGGTCGTGGGCCGCCTCGATGAACCGCTCGTAGTCCGCGCGGGTGCCCAGATCCGACGCGATTTCGAAGAAGTCAGTGATGTTGTAGCCGTGGGGCGCGTGGTCGTTCTGTAACACCGGCGTGAGCCAGATGGCGTCGACGCCGAGCGAGTCGAGATAGTCCAAACGGTCGATAATCGCGTCGAACGGCGAGTCGTCGCTCTCGCCGGCGAATGTGCGGACGTAGATCTCGTAGATGACAGCGTCCTCAGCCCAGGCCGGCGCGTCGTACGGTCGACTGGCAGCGACCCCGTCGCCGCTCGTCACTGTCTCGACGCCGTTCCCGTCGCGAGTGAACTCGACGGCGTCGGGCACGCTGTAGCCGTGGTCTCCGACGGCAACGGCGTGGATACGAGCGCGGTCCGGGAGCGCGTCCAGCGGAATCCGGAGAGTCGTCCCGCCCCGGGTCACCGCGTCGGCGTCGATGTCGTCACGGTCGTCCAGCAAGAACTCGACGGCGAGGTCGCTGGCTGTCTCGGTCCCCTCGGGGTGGGGGCTGCAGTCTGCCCGAACCACGGCCTCGTCGCCCTCGATCTCCGGCCGCAGCGTCAGGCGCGGCTGGCCGCCGCCGCCGTCTCCGCCGCTGTCCCTTGCCGAGGTGTACTCGCCGCTCCCGCTACGGCCCGAGCCACTTCGCTCACCGGAGACGCCACCGCTGTGACCGCCGGAGCGGCCGGACGTGTGTGTGTCACTCGGCTGGAGACTCCCCGGAAACGCGCGCACAGTGAGGTCGTGTTCGCCGTCGGGTGCGGTGAGTCGGACGACGTATGTGCCCGGCGCATCGGGGACGAGATGCTCGACCGGGTCGTCGCCGAGCGATACTCTTGATTCTTTCGGTGCCTGCGTGAGTCGCCATGTGTAGGTCGCCGACGGGTCCGGGTCGCGGGGCGCGAGTTCGACCTCGTCACCCGTCGCCACGAACCGCGGCGGTCCAGGATGGTGCATAGGTTCACTGCGATTGACAGTGTCTTTGTACTTGGGGTAGCCGCGAGCATCCCGCCGCCGGCAGCACCGCTTTCTGGCTACGGTGTGTACCGTCCCTGTGCCCAGCTACCGACGCGATGCCGGGTTTGCCCTGCTCTGTGGACTGGTCCTCGTCGCGTATCTGCGCCGGGCCGGCGCACTCGACACGCTCTGGGCCGAATCCGCCGTCGCTGTCGGGGTAATCGGCGCACTAGGTGTCGAAGCGTTGTTCGTGCTCGACACACCTGTGGCGTCGCTGTGGGAGCGCCGCGGCGTGCGGACGGCTTCGGCTGTCACGCTTCTGGGTGTTGCTGGCGGATTCGCAGTCTTTCTGGGTCCAGCCGTCGTCGCTGCGGCGTGCTGGGGGCTCATAACGTACTTCGGTATCCTCGCTGTGAGTCTGTGGTACCGATAATCGTTCGCTCTCCCAAGAACAGTCCTGTGAGCAGCACTAGTCGATGGTCTTCCAGCAACTCTGTTTAGGACGCCAGATAGCGACAGGTGACGCCGACGTATACTGATAGTCGCATATCTAGCACATATTTTTCCCAGTCTAGGGTTGAGAATCCATATTTGGAACTACTATGACTGATACGTAACTATATATTCGATATTGCCGCCAAAATACATCTATATCCTGTGTCTTTCTCGGTATATATTCACCTATCAAAAATGTATTTTCAAGATAGGAGAGGAGATACTAGATAGGGGGAGAAGCAGTCCGTGAGTAGCATTATGTCGAGGAATTTGGGTATAGGTGTATCTCCCAAAGACAATCCGACTTGTCCGCCACGAGTAGCGGGTACTCAGTCGTCGAATAACAACTGTACTGGTATTAGATTTCACCGAGAATCGGACAGTCCACAGGGATAGCGGCCGACCGGGCTGTCGATACCACAACCAGAGCGGTTACTCGTGAGCCAGGTTGACCTCAATGACGTTAGCAGCCTGTTGCACCGTGTCAATGAGCTGTGCCTTGCGGCCCGGCGACTGCAACCGGTTGATTGGTGCGGTGATGCTGATGGCGGCCTCGCGGCGGTCGCCGGTATCGATGGGAACCCCGACACAGCCGGTCCCGTCGACCCGCTCTTCGGTGTCGTCGGCGACGCCGCGTTCTCGGATCGTCTCCAGTTCCGCGAACAGCGTCTCGCGGTCTGTGATGGTGTTGTCCGTCTCGGCCGGCAGCCCACGGGTATCGATGATTTCCGTGACCCGGTCGTCGTCGAAACTCGACAAGAGCGCTTTGCCGATGGCGGTCTTGTGGAGGTGAATCCGCTTCCCGAGGCGCGTATCGAGTGCGACTGCCTGGTCGCCGCTGGTCGTGTGGATGTAGATGCCGTAGCCCTGCTCTTCGATCATCAGGTTCGCCAGTTCGCCGGTCTCAACGGCCATCCGTCTAACCTCGGGCTTTGCGACCTCGTAGATGCCGTCGTAGCGCTGTGCCATGCCGCCGAACTCTAGCCACCGGAGCCCGATTCGGTACTCGCCGTCCCGTTCGACGACCAGTCCCTCGTCTTCCAGCGTCACCAAGTGTTTGTATATCGTGCTCTTGGCCGGCTCCAGCGAGTCAGCGAGTTCGACCAGCGTCGCACTCCCACCGAGGTCTTTGATACCCGAGAGTACCGCCAGCGAAGTCTGCGTCGCCCGGACCGAGTCCGTTTTTGCCTGTGTCATTAGTCATCAGTTCTGCCGCCGCTCGAATAAAATTGCCGTATCGACTGTGACAACCGCTCTGCGGTAGCTTCCGGGGCAACACGTACGGCAGAATGTGCGTCATCGAGCTTTTCGACCGGCACAGGTATTCGAAAAGACGAAACGGAAAATCGGGTCACTGGCGCGAAACCACCGGTCGAAGTCGCCGGGGGCTCCCTAATGTGGCGACCGAACGGCCACGAGATACCGACAGACCAGTGTACGCCGTTGACCGTTGTGTCGTCCGAGCGGAGAAGTAATGAAAGGTAACATAGCATAGATATTTCGTATTTTCGAATCTGCTGAGAGACGGTGGAACGACCGCTCTCGTTGATGTTTCGGTCGATGGTGGACGGTAGATTTAAGCGGCTCCGTTGGGTTTTTTGAGATGAGTTATGAGTGTGACGCGACACTACGACCGCGAGTTCGTCAGAACGTTCTTTACCTCGCCGACAGCGGTGGACGGTGAGGAGGATTCCGCGAAGATGCTGCGAAGCGCCGGCCAGCTCCGCGGCCTGCAGGCCCCGGATGTCTGGGTCCCGGACAACGAAGACGCGACGGCACCGAACATGCGCGCTGAGGGTGTCGAGAACATCATCGACGTCGTCGCCAACCAGGGCGCTGAGTTCCCCGGCGAAATCCACCCACGCGTGGTCTGGCACCGCGAGTCGCCGTCGACCCGCTATCAGGGCTTCCAGCAGATGCTCGAAATCACTGATCCCGAAAACGGCGCGGTCGAGCACATCGACGGTTTCGTGATTCCGGAGGTTGGTGACATCGACGACTGGAAGAAAGCCGACGAGTTCTTCACCATCATCGAGAACGAACACGGGCTCGAAGAGGGGAGCCTCTCCATGTCGGTCATCGTCGAGAGCGGCGAAGCCGAACTGGCGATGGGCGACCTGCGAGACGAGATGGGCAAGCCCTCGAACAACCTCGAACGCATGTTCCTGCTCGTCGACGGCGAGGTCGACTACACGAAGGACATGCGCGCGATGACGCCCACCGGGGAACTCCCGCCGTGGCCCGAACTGCGCCACAACACCTCCCGGGGTGCCAGCGCCGCGGGTCTCATCGCCGTCGACGGCCCGTACGACGATATCCGGGACGTCGAGGGGTACCGCGAACGGATGCAGGACAACCGTGCGAAGGGGATGACCGGCATCTGGTCGCTGACGCCGGGCCAGGTCGTGGAGGCGAACACGGCTCCGCTCCCGCCGAAGACTGGGAGCTGGCTCCTCGAAGCCAGCGGTCAGGAGGTCGAACTCGAGGCACAGGACGGCAAGCAGGTGTACGACGGCGACGACCTCTCGCTTGAGGCGGTCGGCGACGGCGGCTACGTCCTGCAAGCAGGTGGTGAGCGACTCGAACTGGACGACGACGAACTCACCGAGGAATTGCTCGACCGCACCGCCTACATCCCCAGCATGAACGACATCGTCGACTCGATGGAGGAGTTCGAGGCCGCAAAGGAGGCCGGCAAGGGAGCTATCGCGATGACCCAGGCCGCCACGCTGGTCATCAACGGCGTCGAAGTCGACATCAGCAAAGACCGGATGTGGGACGAAGCGACCTATCAGGCTGCCCAGACGCCCATCACGCTGTTCCAGGACGTGTACGAGCACCGGCCGGACCAGCACGAGGAACTAGAGGAGATGTACGGCGCTGACATCGTCGAACGCGCCACGGCTGTCGGGAACTGACGGGCGCATCCCGTTTCGTCACTCGAAACGCCGTGGGCGCGGTTCAGTCTTCCAGCGGTTCGATGAGTTCGACGTGATGGCCGTCGGGGTCAGCGACGAAGGCCGTGTACGCACCGGCTTCCGGCTGTGGACCTGGCTCTTTGACGACACCGTGGTGGTCGATTCGCTCGACCGTCGCGTCGACGTCGTCCACGCCGAGTGCGAGGTGGTCCCAGCCGGACCCCATCTCGAAGCTCGTCTCCCCGTTCGTTTCCGATAGTTGCAGTTCGACACCATCGTCGTCGGTTACGTAGTAGTTCGTCGTCTCCCCGTCCGGCGTGGTGAACTGCCAGGACTCCTCGAAGCCGAACTGCTCGTAGAACGCGATCGATTCTGTGGCGTCGGCGACGTTCAGGCACATGTGAAGTATGCTTGCACTGGCCATACATCGCTTCCAGTGCCCTCGGGCAAATAGCTGGCGGGCTACGCAAAGCGAATTGTGACCGCATGCCACAGACTTTAATGATTATTACTCCTGAATGCTCGTATGGCGATCGAAAATGTCGAGGACACCTGGTCGGCACAGGAACTGGACCTGAATCGGCCGGATGTTGACGCGTATCGGGACCTGGCGGAAGCGCTCCGTTCACGCGTCACTGGTGGGGTTGAGTTCGACGAATACGCCCGGATTCTGTATGCGACGGATGGGAGCATCTATCGCGCTGAACCGGCAGGGGTCGTGTATCCGACTGATATCGACGACGTGCGGGCTGCTGTCGACGTGGCAACGAGCCACGGCGTCCCGATACTGCCCCGCGGGACCGGGTCGTCGCTCGCCGGGCAGACCGTCGGCCCGGGCTGTGTCGTCCTGGATATGTCTCGACATATGGACGATATCCTCGATATTCGGCCGGATGAGCAGACAGCGCACATCCAGCCCGGTGTGGTGCAGGACGACCTAGATGACACGCTGGCCGAGTACGGCCTGAAGTTCGCCCCGGACCCCGCGTCGTCGAACCGCGCTTCGGTCGGCGGCGGCATCGGGAACAACTCTACCGGCGCACACTCGGTACGGTACGGCATCACCGACGCCTACACTGACGCGGTGAAAGCCGTCCTCTCTGACGGCTCACTTATCCACGCCCGCGAGGTCGTCATCGACTCGCCAGAGTGGGACGACATCGTGAGCAAGGACGACCGTGAGGCCGACATCTATCGAACGGTCCGCGAAATCGTCGAGGAGAACGCCGAGGAAATCGAGGACCGCTACCCGGACCTCAAGCGCCGGGTGTCGGGCTACAACCTCGACCGTGTCATCTACGAGAACGACGACGGCGAGCGGGTGCTGAACCTTGCGAAGCTATTCGTCGGGAGCGAGGGGACCCTCGGGGTCATCGTCGAGGCCGAACTCTCGCTGGTGACCGTCCCCGAGGAGACTGCCCTGGTGTTGTACTGCTTTGACACGCTGGCGGACGCGATGCGGGCCGTCCCGGTCGCACTCGACTACGGTGTCAGCGCGGTCGAGCTGATGGACGACGAGGTGTTCAGGCTCGCAGCCGGCTCCGACGGCTACGCCGAGTATGTCGACCCGATTCCCGACCGGGCGGCGGCCGCACTGATGCTCGAATACGACTCAGAGTTGCACGACGACTTCGAGGCGGCCATCGCGCGGACCACCGAGCGGTTCCTCGATAACGGAGCGGCCTTCGACGTGGTCGAGGCCTACACCGACGCGGATCAGGCCGACCTCTGGAAGCTCCGGAAGGCGGCGATTCCGCTCCTGATGTCGATGGACGGCGACCCCAAGCCATACCCGTTCATCGAGGATGCGACGGTCCCGCCCGCCGAACTGGCCGAGTACGTCGAGAAGTTCGAGGAGGTGCTGACTGACCACGACACCTCCGCTGCATACTTCGCTCACGCTGGGTCCGGGACGCTCCACATCCGGCCGATTCTCAATCTGAAAGAGGAATCCGGTATCGAGGACATGCACTCCATCACCGACGACGTGACCGACCTCGTGCTGGAACACAACGGGTCGTTCTCCGGCGAGCACGGCGATGGGATGGCCCGAACAGAGTTCACGCCCAAGATGTACGGCGAAACGCTCTGGGATGCGTTCAAACAGGTCAAGACGGCATTCGACCCGCAATGGTGGATGCACCCGGGCAACGTCGTCTACCGCGAGGGACCGGATGACATCGGCCCCGACGCCGACCGTGGTGTCGGTGCAGATATGCGGGAGAATCTCCGGTACGGGCCCGACTACCAGTCTCTGGAGCCACAGACGACGCTGGACTTCGAGGACGAAGGCGGCTTCTCGGAGCTCGTCGAGCTATGTAACGGCTGTGGGACCTGCCGCCAGACCGACGGGGACGTGATGTGTCCGACCTACCGCGCCTCAGAGGAGGAGGTCCAGACGACGCGGGGCCGGGCAAACCTCCTCCGGTCGGCTATCAGTGGCGACCTTGACGAAGACGAAATACACTCCGAGCGCTTCCAAGAGGAAGTGCTCGATCTCTGTGTCGGCTGCAAGGGCTGCAAGAGCGACTGCCCGACCGGTGTCGACATGGCGAAACTCAAGACCGAGCTGAAACACCAGCACCACGAAGCGGAGGGGACCAGCCTCCGTGAGCGCCTGTTCGCCAACATCGACACCGCCTCGAAGATTGGGTCGGCGCTGGCCCCGGTCTCGAACTGGGCGACGAACATCCCTGGCGCGCGAATGGTCATGCAGAAACTGTTCGGCATCGCGCCCGAGCGCGAACTCCCCACCTTCAGCCGGGAAACGCTCCGTGGCTGGTTCGACGCACGCGGTGGCTCAACTGTCTCACGGGCCGAGGCCGACCGCAAAGTCCTGCTGTTCCCCGACACGTACACGAACTACTCGTACCCGACGGCCGGCAAGGCCGCCGTCGAAACCCTCGAAGCCGCAGGCGTCCACGTCACCATTCCGGACAACACCGCGCCGTCCGGGCGAGCGGCGTACTCCACTGGGATGCTGGACCTGGCTCGCGACCGAGCCGAGACAAACACGGACCGGCTGTCGGATCGCGTCGCCGAGGGCTGGGACATCGTGTTTGTCGAGCCTTCCGACGCCGTGATGTTCCAAGACGAGTACCGGGACTTACTCGACGGGTCGGCAGTATCGCAGGTGGCCGACAGCGCCTACGGCGTGCTGGAATATCTTGATACGTTCCGACTTGACGACGCGCTGCCGGTCGAGGACCGATCGCTCGGGGCCGCTGGCGCGGTCAGCTATCACGGCCACTGTAACCAGAAGGGGACCAACAAGGACCATCACGCCGTCGGCGTCATGCGCCGCGTCGGCTACGAAGTCGACCCGCTGGACTCGACGTGCTGTGGCATGGCCGGGAGCTTCGGCTACCACGACGAGCACTACGACCTCTCGAAAACTATCGGGCGGCTGCTGTTCGACGAAGTCGATGAGAGCGATGGTGACCGCGTCGTTGCGCCGGGCGGCTCCTGCCGCTCGCAGTTGGGTGACCGCGACGGCGTCGACGAGATTCCGCCCCACCCTATCGAGGTCGTCGCCGAGCGCGTGCCGGACAGGACGACCCCGTAGTCACGCGGGGACATAAAAATTCACTGGGCGGTCTCGGCAACAGGGGCGGCCATCGCGATGGCTGGACGTTCGTTCCCCGCCCGAAGCCGACTGGAGCACAACAGCAGCGATAAGCTAAGCACCTGATGCACTTGCTTGCGCTGTCGCGGTCCGAATCCGATGATATCGCCACCTGCTGGCCGGAGACAACGGTTTTTTCAGGCTGGTCATCCACTGCTGCATTTACACCGATGGGAAGTACCGCGCCCTCCCCGTGTTTTATTACTATATTTAGATTTTCTGGATCCATATTATCGAAAACACATCTAGAAATGTATTTATGTTAAACAATATGCCCCATACACTCGTACTAAGTGTATATTGGTTCGATGTGGCATAATATAATCGTGTATATTCAGAATACAGCTCTACTTTACCTCTCACACTGGCACGGGTTGCAGTCCTGTCTGAGCCACAGCGGAGCACAGCGACACAGTTCAGTCAGAGAAACGGATGTACAGTTGTTAGAAATTGTTTCAGGAGCATGACGGGGGCGCCGATATCGATGGGTCACTCCCGGGTAAACGACGCTGTCCCGTCGGGAAAGGCAAGCGACTCGAAGTCGGTGACTTCGGCGGCGGCTGGTAACTCATCGACAAGCGGCTCGGAGACGTGGAGCGTCGAGAGGTCCTGTGTGGTCTGTATCCAGACAATGCGGACGGTGTCAGGGTCGTAGCCGCCGAGCCCGGACAGCGCCGTCCGGATGGCGAACTCGTCGTCCGGCGCAACGAGGGGGAGCTTCGCCTTTGCCGTCGACCCGCTGGTGAGCGCGTTCGCGTACGTCTTCTGCAGGTCCAACTGGTCGAGGGCGGCCTGTCGGGTGATGTCAGCCAGCCCAATGCCGTTGCCGTTGCCCTTCGTCGCCTCGGTGAGTCCACGGGCGTACAGCAGCTTGATCGACGGCTCGTCGGGGTCCGGCGCGTTGAGAACGCGGTAACGGCCGATAACATTCGTGTCCATTCCCGCGCCGGAGACGTCCTTGCCGAGTTCGTCGACGACGAGCAGGTCGATGTCGTTGACCGGGAGCGTCGCCATCTCGTCGTAGGCCTGTTCCAGCAGCGCTGGCTCGCGGTCGGTGAACGAGCCCGCCGGAATCGCTTCGACGTGGGCCGTCTCCTCGTGGAAGTTCTCGACCAGCGCCACGCCGCCGACCAGCGGCAGCGCCGACTCGACAACCGGGAGTGCGGCTTCCAGCGCCTCCACGTACCCCTCCTTGATCGCTGTTGAGTGGAACGCCTTCGCGCCGTGTTGCTTGCCCAGCCCGACGACAGTCATCTTCGCCAGACCGCTCTCGATGCGGCCGCTGTAGTTGGTGTGGGGCTTCACCCGATTCACGACGACGACGGCATCCGCTTCCTGTGCCGCCGTCGAAACGTGGACCGGAAACGCTGTGTCACCGACAGTGACGGTGTCGACCTGTGCAGTGTCCATCCGGGCATCGATGGGGGCATCGAGGCGCGACTCCGTGACGCCCAGACTCTCCAGTACTTCGCGCTGTCCCTCCGGCGTTGCTCCGCCGTGACTCCCCATCGCCGGGACGATGACCGGCTCGAAGCCCCGGTCGCGGACAGCTTTGACGACAGCCTCGGCGATATCATCGATATGGTGAATGCCGCGGCTGCCGACGGCAACGGCAACGGTCGCGCCAGATTCCAGCCCATCGAAGTCGAGGCGGTCGAGTTCGGCCCGCGCCGCGGTCGACGGGTCGTCGACGGCGGCCGTCTCCGGCTCGTACTGGACGCGAGCGAAGTTCGGCAGCGGCTGTGGGTCAATGAGGGCGTCCACATCGCCTCGGTCGGGGAAGTTCATGTCAGAATATTATCGGCAAGCCATACAAAAACTCGGGTCACGCAACTCTATCGTGGCCGGGGACACGAACGGTCAGAAGCCCCTGTAGCGACAGGCTCCAGAGGATGCCGCTTTCAGTCCTGCAACAACAGCCGGACGGCGTCGGAAAGCTGGCCGACGCGAGCGGCGTGTTCGAAGGATTCCTCGCGGATACCGTTCGTGACGAGCGCGAATCCGACATTCAATTCAGGGTCGCCCCACCCGAACGAACTCCCGAGGCCGGCGTGGCCGAACATCCGTTCTTTGCTGGCGGCCCCGAACATATCGGCGGCCAGCCCGCCGGTCCAGACGCCGAGTCCGTAGCGGGCCGGGCGCGACAGCGTGCCGTCGGATTCGGTTTCGGCGTGGGTCGTGGTCGCCTCGTCAACGGTCGCTTCGGTCAGCAGTTGCGTCCCGTCCAGCGACCCACCGTTTGCGAGACAGGCGTAGAACCGGGCCATGTCCCGGGCGGTGCCGATGCCGTTGGCTGCGGGAATCACCGCCCGATGGGTCGCTTCCTGATTGAATGCGGCGGCGTACTCCGTAGCAGGGTCTTCGAGCCCTTCTTCGACGTCGTGACACCGCTCGGACGTCTCGTAGCCGGCCAGGGTCGCAACGGTGTCGGGCTCGTTGTCCCGCAGACCGATGCCGGTATGGTCCATCCCAAGCGGCTCGAACACGTGCTCCGCAACGTACTCCTCGGCCGGCTGGCCGCTACAGCGCCGGATGAGTTCGCCGACCAGCCAGCCGTAGTTGATTGCGTGATACGCCGGGGTCGTTCCGGGCTCGAACACGGGCTCGATATCTTCCATCGCCGCGACAACGGCATCCCAGTCGCCCCATCGCTCGGGCTGGTCGTCGAACTCGCCGAACGGGATACCGGCAGTGTGGCTGAGCACCTGCCGGACAGTGATCGATGCTTTCTGTGTGCCGTCGTCGGCAAACTCGGGCCAGTGTTCGACGACCCGGTCATCGTAGTCGAGTTCACCCTGTTCGACGAGTTGGTGCAGGCCGACGCCAGCGAACGGTTTCGTACAGGAGAACAGGAGGTGGCGCGTCTCGGGCGTCGTTTCGTCACCGTCGGGACCTGTGGAGCCACCGGCGAAGTCGACGACAAGGTCGCCGTCAACGTACACCGCCAACTGTGCGCCGTGGTGCAGTCCGACATCGAGCTGTCGGTCGAACTGGGCCCGAAGCTGTTCGATATCGTCCGCGCTAATCTGTGACATGGTCTGTGTTGAGTCCGGCCACGTAATAGAAGTTAGGTTCGGGTGCAAAATCGAACAGCGGATAGCTACTGGTTGCGTTCGGGCTGCCGAACTATCATAGTCAATTGTGCGAAACGTTGATCACACTGAGAAGTCACAATTCCGTATGCTCGAAAACAAGAACGGAACGTCCGAGGTGTCGACAACCCGGACATCGTTCGAGATTCTGGGGCTGATTCGGGACGCGAGTGGCGCGACAATCGCAGACATCCGGGCGGAGACGGACCTCGCAAAGAGCACGGTGTATCGGCACCTCAAGACGCTGCACGACATGGACTATCTCGTTGAGGAAGACGGGGAGTACCGGCTGTCGCTTCGGTTTCTGCAACTCAGCGAACCACCGCGGATACGGCGGCCAGGCTATCTCGTCGCCAAGCAGAAAGTCATCGAACTGGCGATAGAGACCGACGAGCGAGCCCTGTTTCTGGTCGCGGAGGGGTTCGAGGGCGTGTATCTGCACCGGGCCGGCGGCCGGAATCCGCTCCAGAGCGACACAATGATCGGCAAACGCCGGCCGTTGCACGCGCTCGCCTCAGGGAAAGCCATCCTCGCGGAGTGGACTGACGAACACATCGAGGAGTTCGCCGAAACCGCGTCCCTCGACGGGCTGACGGCGAACACGATTACCGACCGGGACGCGCTGCTCGAGGAACTCGAACAGATCCGCGAGCAGGGCTATGCGACCAATATGTCCGAGCACATGGATGGCCTGCGGGCGGCGGGCGTGCCGGTGTACAACCACGAGGACGACCTCATCGGCGCGCTGAGTGTCTTCGGCCCGAGCGGCCGGGTAAGCCAAGAGGACATCGAATCGACGTACCCCGATCTGCTGGAACGGAAAGCCAGCGAACTGAAAATCGACCTCACGTACGATTGAGAAGTGCTGTTTCACGCCGACGGGTCGTCCCACATACCGGAAGGTATCGGACAGCCGCCCTACTCGAAGGCCGGGATGCCAGTCAGGTCGTGTCCGAGGATTAGCGAGTGGATGTCGTGAGATCCTTCGTAGGTGTAGACGGTTTCGAGGTTCGTCAGGTGCCGCATCGGGGAGTAATCGGCCGTGATGCCGTTGCCGCCAAGCATCTCGCGGGCCACCCGTGACTGCTCGCGGGCCATCCGCGCGTTGTTTCGTTTTGCCATCGACACCTGTTCCGGACGGAGGTCGCCGCGTTCCTTCAGGTCGGCGAGCCGGTGGGCGAGCAGCTGGCCTAACGATATCTGGGTCGCCATCTCAGCGAGCTTCTCCTGCTGGAGCTGGTAGCCGGCGATCGGTTTGCCGAACTGCTCGCGGTCGGTGGCGTACTCATGAGCAGTCTCGAAACAGTCCATGGCGGCTCCGACCGTCCCCCAGGCGATGCCGTAGCGGGCCTGCGTGAGACAGGACAGCGGTCCTTTCATCCCCTCGACACCCGGCAGGACGTTCTCCTCGGGGACGCGGGCGTTCTGCAGGCTGATCTCACCGGTAATCGAGGCCCGCAGTGAGAGCTTTTCGTCTATCTTGTTCGTCGTCACGCCGTCACGCTCCGTTTCGACGAGGAAGCCCCGCACAGGGTTGCCATCGGCGGATGTGACTTTTGCCCAGACCACTGCGACGTCGCTGATTGGCGCGTTCGTGATCCACGTTTTCGAGCCGTTCAGGACGTAGCCGTCGGCGTCGCGCTCGGCCGTCGTCTCCATCGCTGACGGGTTCGAGCCGTGTTCGGGCTCGGTCAAACCGAAACAGCCCACCCGCTCGCCACTGCCGAGTGCTGGCAGCCATTCCTCCTTCTGGGCGTCGCTACCGTAGGCGTGAATCGGGTACATGACGAGCGCGCCTTGCACGCTGGCCATCGAACGCAGGCCGCTGTCGCCGGCCTCCAGTTCCTGCAACAGGAGGCCGTACGCCGTCTCACTGAGCCCCGGCAGGCCGTACCCATCAAGATTCGGGGCGTAAAATCCGAGTTCACCCATCTCGGTGATGAGGTCCGTCGGGAACGTGCCGTCGATCCAGTGTTGCCCGACGTCCGGCTTGACTTCGTTCTCGACGAACTCCCGGGCTGTGTCACGGACCATCCGCTCTTCCTTGCCGAGGTCGCCTTCGAGACCGAGGTAATCGATCATATAGGATCTGTGGCCGGGGTTCAATTAAGCGTTTGCCTGCTGCCAAAGTGGTAAAAGTCCGTGGCGCTGTCGATACTATGGAATGTCACAACCAGATAGCCAGACGGCGTGGGACCGACTGTACATCGACGGTGAGTGGAGAGACGCTGGCGCATCTGAGACGATTCCGGTGACTAACCCCGCGACAGGCGATGAGTTCGCGGCGGTACCCGCCGGAACGGAGGGCGATGTCAACGATGCCTATCAGGCAGCCGATGCGGCCCAGTCCGACTGGGCGGCGCTGTCGCGCGAGGAGCGCAACGAGTACGTCCAAGCGATGATCGGGGTGATGCAGGAACGACTCGACGAGATCATCGAACTGCTCGCGACGGAGTCGGGCAGTGTTCAGGCCAAAGCAACTGCTGAGGCCAACTTCGCAATGGCGGACTTCCAGAGCGCACTGGAGATGGTCCCGCCGGAAGAAGAGGTACGTGATTCGATGTATCACGAGGACAAGGACCATCACATCGTCCGCGAGCCCGCTGGCGTCGTCGGGATTATTTCCCCGTGGAACTTCCCGCTGCACCTCACGACACGAGCGCTCGGCCCCGCGCTCGCGCTGGGGAACACTGTCGTCATCAAGCCCGCAACAGACACGCCAATTACCGGCGGCCTCCTGCTTGCCGACATCGCCGAGGAAGCCGGCCTCCCGGACGGCGTCGTCAACGTCGTCACGGGCCACGGCTCCGACATCGGCGACCGGATGGCCGGCCACCCGACCGCCCGCGTGATGTCGTTCACCGGGTCCACGGCAGTCGGCAGGTCCGTGGCCAGTCAGGCCGGAGACGCGCTCGCCCTCCCGGCGCTTGAACTCGGTGGAAACGGACCGTTCGTCGTCACTGAGGACGCCGATATCGAGGCGGCCGCCAAGGCCGGCTCTGTCGGCGCGTTCGGGCATCAGGGACAGGTGTGTATCTCGATTAACCGCCACCTCGTCCACGAGGATGTCTACGATGAGTACGTCGAGAAGCTCGTCGAACACGCGGAGTCGCTGACTATCGGAAACCCACTTGACCAGGATGTGGAGTTCGGTCCGATCATCAACGAGAGCCAGGTCGACCAGCTCACCACGTTCATCGAGCAGACTGTCGATGCCGGCGCGACGCTGGAAACAGGTGGCGAGGCGGAGGACCTGTTCCTCGAGCCGACCGTCCTCTCAGGGTGTACCAACGATATGTCCGCGGCATGCAACGAGCACTTCGGCCCCGTCGCCCCGGTCATTCCCTTCGAGTCCGACGAGGAAGCCGTCGAACTCGCCAACGACACCGAGTACGGCCTCGCTGCGGGCGTGTACAGCGATGATATCGAACACGGCCGGTCCATCGCCGACCAGATCGACGCCGGGATGGTCCACGTCAACGACCATCCGATTCAGGACGAACCCAACGCCCCGTTCGGCGGGATGAAGAACTCCGGCCTCGGCCGGTACAACGGTGAGTGGATCATGGACGAACTGACCGAGACCAAGTGGATCTCCGTCCAGCACGAAGAGCGCGACTACCAGCTGCTCTGAACTGTCGATAGCGCCGTCAACGGCGTTGTGGAAATCTATGGTGGCCCCGTAACGCCTCAGAACTCGTCGATAACGGGGATGCCGACCGTCTCGTACTCGCCCATCGACGAGAGGGTCGCCGGCACGTCTTCGAGTGCAAGCGTCTCACCGACAATCTTTGAGGGGTTGAGCGTCCCGGCGTCGATGAGCCGGAACAGTTCGTCGTAGCGGATCGGCGGCATCCCGTAAGAGCCGTGGAAGTCGATTTCCTGCAGGGTCATCGTATCCACTGGCAGGGAGATTTCCCCGGCCTCTTCGTCAGTCGTGAGTCCGACCTGCACGTGGGTGCCCTGCTTGTCCAGCGACCCGACAGCATTGCGACACGTCTCCGCGATACCCAACGCGTCGATAGCCACATCGGCCCCGCCGTCCGTGACTGCATGAACCTCACCAGGAACGTTGTCCACCTCGGCAGCGTTGATTGTCGCCGCCGCGCCGAGGTCCTGTGCCCGGTCGAGTTTGCTGTCCTGCACGTCGATCGCAATCGGTTCGGCCCCCAGCGCATCGGCGATATGGACTGCCGAGAGTCCAACGCCGCCACAGCCGTGGATCGCGACGGCGTCGCCCGGCCTGAGATCCGCCCGGTCAGTCAGCGCGTGGTACGCCGTCATGAACCGACAGCCGAGCCCAGCCATCTCGGTGAAGTCGACCGCGTCCGGCAGCGTGACGCAGTTGAAGTCAGCTTCGCGAACAGGGAACGCCTCGGCAAACGCCCCCGGTGCGGCGTCGAGGAAGCCGAGCGGCATCGATGTCTCACAGATGTTGGCGTGCCCGCGCTGGCAGTACTGACACGACCCGTCGCCGAGGTGGAACGGAACTGTGACGCGATCTCCCTCGGAGAACTGTTCGACGTCCGCACCCACGTCGGCGACGACCCCGGCCGGCTCGTGACCAAGAATCTGCCCGGGACCGGTCTGGATGCCGAACCATTCCCAGTCCCCCTGCCAAGCGTGCCAGTCGCTCCGGCAGACCCCGCAGGCTTCGGTCTCGATGACGACTTGGTCCGGCTGGGGCTCCGGATAGGGCACGTCCTGAATCGTGAGCGGTTCGCCGTGCTCCTCAATGACAGCTGCTCGCATACCACAATCATCACAGGGGTATCATAAATATTTATTCGCGATTGGGGCTGTTGTGGCTGGAGCCGTACGATGGCTGCACACTACCGAGAACGCCGCCGTCGATAGTGTGTCTGACAGCCAAAAGCTCCGCCACGCTTCAGCCGAATTACGTCGCCGGGGCGTTCTCGGCGACGGTTTCGATGACCGACTCGTCAACGTACTCGTCACGGAGCGTCTGCTTGGAGAATTTCCCGGTCGCACCCTTGGGGATCCCATCGACCAGACGGATGGCGTCGGGGACCCACCACGACGGATAGGACTCGGCGACGAGGTCTTTGATTTCCTGACGGAGCGCGGCTTCATCGGACACAGCGTCGCGTGTGACGACGAACGCGGCAGGGCGTTCGTCCCACCGCTCGTGGGGAACAGGGACAACTGCGGCTTCGACGACTTCGTCATGACCCATAACCGCGTTTTCGACCTCGACGCTGGCGATCCACTCGCCGCCGCTCTTAACCAAGTCATCCATCCGGTCGACCACGTCGACGTACCCCTCCGGGCTCACCCGGACAATGTCACCGGTTTTGAACCAACCGTCGTCGGTGACGGCCTGTTCGGTCGCGTCGGGAGCGTTGTAGTACTCCTGTGTGACCCACGGGCCACGCATCCAGAGTTCGCCCAGCGACTCGCCGTCCCAAGGCACTTCCTCGCCGTCGGTGTTGACGACTTTGAACTCCAGCCCGGCAATCGGGAGCCCCGCGGAGTGGCTCCGCAGGTCGAACAGTTCCTCCTCCGGCAGGTCCGTCATTCCGGGCTTGGGCTCGTAGGCGTGGGTGACTGGTGATGTCTCGGTCATGCCGTAGCCGGAGATGAGGTCCACATCGAACTCCTGCTTGTAATCTTCCATCAGTGACCGCGGCGTCGCGGACCCGCCGCTGGTGAAGTACCGAACCGAGGAGAAATCCACGTCGGTGTCACGGGCGTACTCCAGCAGGTCCATGAAGACGGTCGGGACCGCTGCGGAGACGGTCACGTCCTCTTCGTCAATGAGCTTCGCTAGATCCTCGGCCGATGGATTCGGCCCGGGGAGGACCGTCTTAGCGCCGGCAGCGATAGTCGTGAACGGGCGACACCAGCCGCTGACGTGGAACATCGGGACGTACGTTAGCTCCACGTCGTCGGTCTTGATTCCGGCCTGACTGGTCATCAACGACATGACCTGTGTCCAGTACATCTTCTGGGTGTACTCGACGCCTTTCGGCTTGCCTGTTGTCCCGGACGTGTAGCACATCCCCGCCGGCTGGTCCTCGGGCAGTTGCGGGAAGGAGTAATCGGGGTCGCCGTCGGCGATGAACGATTCGTAATCGACGACTGGCCCCAGCGACGTTTCGGGGACGGTGTCGCCCATCACGATGTACTGCTCGACGGACGCGAAGGCCTCCTCGTCGTAGGCACCTTCGAGCTTTTCTAGCATGACGGGGTCGACGATGAGGATTTCGTCCTCGGCGTCGGCTACGATGTGTTGGATGTGCTCGTCGGGCAGGAGGAGGTTAATCATGTGGACCTGTGCGCCCATGCAGGCGACCCCGTAGTAGGCTTCCTGGTGCCAGTGATTGTTCCAGGCGAACGTCCCGACTCTGTCGCCGCGTTCGATGCCCGCCTGTTCGAGGGCAGAGGCTAGCTTCCGTACGCGTTCGGCGTAGTCCGCTATCGTGTACCGGTGAATCCCCTGATGTGTCCGCGAGACGATCTCGCTGTCGGGGAACACGTTCTCGCCACGCCACAGGAATGACCGGAGGTTGAGTGGTGCACCACCTGGCATACTCCGTGTCAACACACACCGATATGTTAAAACTAGCCCTGCTATCTGTGGTGGCCTGTGGCGTGCCATCTCCATTCGTGGCCAGCGCTAACTGAAACTGTAAACCAGCGGTAAATTTATACCGGGACCGTGTGAAGCGACCCCATGCAGCTACCACGGAGGGATATCCGATGAGCGAATCCGTACTGCTCGCCATCGACGACGGCATCGCCACGCTGACGCTGAATGAACCGGAGATGCGGAACGCGCTCACACAGCCTGTGTACGACGCGCTGGAGCGCCACCTCGACACTATCGAGACAGCGTCCGATGTTCGATGTGTCGTCATCGAGGGCACTGGCGAGTCGTTCTCGGCCGGCGGCGACATCGAGGGGATGAGCGAGCGGCTCACGAACGACGACCCGACCGACGACGCCGTCAGCGAACTGGCCCGGCGGACCCGCGACACCATCGCCAGAGTCGTCGCACTGCCGGTCCCGACCGTCGCGAAGGTCGACGGGTCGGCCGTCGGGGCCGGCGCGAACCTCGCGATCGCCTGTGACATCCAGCTGGCGAGCGAGTCGGCCAGCATCGGCTTCGTGTTCCGGCAGGTCGGCCTCAGCGTCGACGCCGGCACGTCGTATCTGCTCCCACGAGTCGTCGGGACAAACGTCGCAAAGGAACTCGTGTTCACCGGCGAGATTCTGGACGCCGAGCGAGCCACGGAACTGGGCCTGTTTAACCACGTCTACGACGCCGAAGCGTTCGAGTCCGAAGTCGCGGCGACTGTCAGCCGCATTGCCAATGGGCCAACCATTGCCCTCCGGCATTCCAAGCGGCTGCTTCAGGACGGTCTGGAGAAGTCTTTCGACCGCGCCCAGCGCGACGAGGCGACGGCCCAGGGCATCGTCTTCGAGACAGTCGACCACGAGGAGGGTGTCGAGGCGTTCCTGACCGACCGCCGGCCAGAGTTCGTCGGACGGTGAACACGACCCCCAGCTTTTCATGATACCGAACCCAATCAGCGACCATGACTGAGCACAGCAGCGACTACTACCAGCGGCTGGTCGACGAAAGTGCGCTCGAAGAGTTTCTTACGAGGGAGATAGGGCCGGTCGAGACGTTCGACGTTACGCGCCACGAGCAGGGCCACTCCAACGAGACGTTGTTTGTCACCTGGGGTGACCGTGAGCTGGTCGTCAGGCGGCCCCCGCCGGGCCAGACCGCCGAGACAGCCCACGACGTGTTGCGAGAGTATCGCGTCATCGACGCACTGCAGGACACAGCCGTACCGGTCCCGCCGACGGTGACGGCCTGTGACGATCAGTCGGTCATCGGCAGCGATTTCTACGTCATGGCCCGCGTCGAGGGGACCGTCATCCGAGACGACGAGCCAGCGCGCTTCGGGAACGACGACGCCCGAGCGGCAGTCGGCACCGAGCTGGTCGACACCCTCGCGGCTATCCACGAGGTTGATACCGAATCCGTCGGCCTGTCAGATCTCGGCCGTGCAGACGGGTATGCGAAGCGGCAGGTCGCGCGCTGGGGGAAACAACTGGCCTGGGCGTTCGAGCGGACGGCCGAATCCCGCACTGTCCCTGAACTGGAGCGGGTCGGCTCGTGGCTCCAGGACGAGTGCCCTGACGACCATCCAGAGACGCTGGTTCACGGCGATTACAAGCTCGACAACGTGATGTTCGGCCCCGGTGACGACCCGGACCTCGCCGCCGTCTTCGACTGGGAAATGGCGACGCTGGGCGACCCACGGGCCGATCTCGGCTGGCTGCTCTCGTACTGGCGTGACGCCAAGGACCCCGAGCCGGAGATTCCCGACCTCGCGATGGAGTTCATCGAAGCACCGGGCTACCTGACCCGGACGGACCTGGTCGACCGCTGGGAAGCCCAGACCGGCCTGACGTTCGAACACGAGCGGTTCTATCGGACGCTCGCCGTGTACAAGCTCGCCGCCCTCGGTGAGATGTTCTACCGCCGCTATCTGGAAGGCAACGCTGACGACCCGTTCTATCCATTGATGGAGAACCGTGTCCCGGCGCTGGCCGACCGTGCGATTCGGATTATCGAAGGCGACGAACCGCTCTAGCAGAGACGAAGCAAGAGCTCATTTGGGTGTCGAAGTCCCGGCAGATGGCAGCAACCACATACACAGCTCGCCGGGGGCTTTCTGGCTGGTAATAATCGTCGACGTATTGCGACACAAAACGGACGCTAGGGGGATGATTGATATGTGTTGCAATAGACACTACGCGTATGCGAGCAGAGCAGACAGAGATAGCGACAGTTGCAGTGCTCGGTGCGGGAACGATGGGCCACGGCATCGCCGAGGTCACGGCAATCGCCGGCTACGACGTCGTGCTGCGTGACATCGAGGCGGACATCGTCGAGGACGGCTACGAGGAAATCGAGTGGTCGCTCGAAAAGCTCGCCGAGAAGGGGCGACTCGACGAGGACCCCGACGACGTGGCGGCGCGGGTCGCGACGACGACCGATCTGGAAGCGGCGGTGAGCGACGCGGATCTGGTCATCGAAGCCGGCCCGGAACAGCTCTCAGTGAAACAGGACATCTTCGAAGCCGTCGACGCCGCAGCGCCCGAAGATGCGCTGCTGGCGACGAACAGCTCCTCGCTGTCCATTACGGAGATCGCCGCAGCGACGGAGCGGCCGGACTCGGTGCTGGGACTTCACTTCTTCAATCCGCCGGTGAAGATGGACCTCGTCGAAGTCATCTACGGCGAGGCAACGACCGACGAGACAGCCCAGCGCGGCTACGAGTTCATCGAATCTCTCGGCAAGACGCCGATCTACGTCCGTAAGGACGTGCGTGGGTTCGTCGTCAACTCTGTCCTCGGACCGTTCATGAGCGAGCCGGCCTGGATGGTCTCGGCGGGCGAGGCGACCATCCGGCAGGCCGACGCCGCGATGGTCCACGAGCGAGGCTACCCGATGGGCCCGTTCGAACTCGGCGACCTGACCGGCATCGACATCGGCTACCACGTCCGGACGGAGGCCGGGACGCCGATTCCGCCGATCATGGAAGAGAAGGTCGAAAACGAAAACCTCGGCCGCAAGACCGGCAAGGGGTACTACGACTATGACGACGGCGGCGGCCCGGAGTACGTCCCGGAGGATGCCGAGGGGTTCGACCATCTCCGCGTCGAAGCGGTGATGGCGAACGAGGCCGCAAAGCTCGTCGGCGACGACGTAGCGACGGCAGAGGCCATCGACACGGGGATGCGACTCGGGGCGGGCTTCCCCGAGGGAACCTGCCGCCGGGCCGATGACATCGGCCTCGACAATATCCTCGGAAAACTCCGAACGCTCTACGACAAACACGGCGACGACCGCTACGAGCCGGCGGAGTACCTTGTTGAGCTCGTAGAAGCCGGCCACACCGGCACGGAAGCGGGCCGGGGCTTCCACGAGTACGACACCGGCGACGGCCCGGGCGACTACCACACGATTAACTGGGAACTCGATGACGATGGCCTGCTAGAAGTGGAACTCGACCGCCCATCGCGAATGAACGCTATCAGCGAAACCCTCGCGGACGAGGTCGTCGACCTGCTTTCGTCGGTTGACGAGGACGATGTCCGGGCCGTCGTGTTCGAAGGGGCCGGCGACCGCGCCTTCTCTGCCGGAGCCGACATCTCCGGCTTTGCGGACCGCGACCCAGCACAGACCTCAGAGCCGACAGCAGTGTTCACGACGGTCGCCGAGTACCCCCGGCCGACACTGGCGCGCATCGACGGCTACTGTCTCGGCGCGGGGCTGGAACTCGCCCTTGCCTGTGACCTCCGGCTAGCGACGACCGACTCGGAGTTTGGCTTCCCCGAAATCACGCTCGGCCTGCTCCCCGGCGGCGGTGGGACACAGCGTGCGATCCGAATGTTGACCGACGCCCGAGCGAAAGAACTCGTGTTCCGCGGCGAGCACATCTCCGCCGAGCGGGCGGCCGACTGGGGACTCATCAACCGGGCCGTCGACGCCGACGAGTTCGATGACGTGGTCGAAGAGTTCGTTTCGGACCTCGTTTCCGGGCCGCCGATTGCTCTGCGGAAGGCCAAGCGTGTGATGAACGAAGGAGCCGACGAGAGCCTCGACGCCGGCCTCGAAATGGAGAGCCAGGCCTTTGCGCTCCTGCTGACGACTGACGACGTAGCGGAAGGGACGGCGGCCTTTGCGGCCGACCGCGAACCGGAGTTCGAGGGAGAGTAGCGACCGTTGCCGCTGACGGCCCTATCCTACTCGCGGTAGCGACGCACTGGCTCCAGTTCCTCGCTGTCCACGTCCTCGAAGGCCTCGCGGGCGATGGTCCGAAGATGGACCTCATCGGCCCCGTCGACGATGCGGAACGTCCTGACCAGTTCATAGAAGTCCGCCAGCGGGAGGTCCCGGCCGATGCCGTTGCCGCCACAGAACTGGACCGCAGTGTCGATGGCGTCCTGCGTCGCTCGGGCGGCGAACACTTTGCTCATCGACACCTCGACGCGGGCTTCTTTGCCGGCGGCGATGGCGTCCGCGGCGGCCCGGACCAGCGCCCGCGCGGCCTGAATCTGTGTCTCCTGTTCGGCGATTTCAAACCGGACGTGCTGTTTGTCGGCCACGGAGTCGCCGAAGGCCTGCCGCTCGGTGGTGTAGGCCTTGGCGATGGACAGCGCCCGCTCAGCCATCCCCGAGAAGCGCATACAATGGGTGAGCCGCGCCGGGCCGAGCCGTTGCTGGACGTGCTGGAAGCCGTTGCCTTCCTCGCCCAGCAGGTGTTCTTCGGGGACGCGAACGCCGTTGAACTCGATTTCGGCGTGGCCCTTCGGGTCGCCCTGGCTGCCCATATGCGGAATGTTCCGAACGATGTCCACGCCGTCGGCGTCGGCCGGGACGATGAACACTGAACACCCCTCATACGGGTGTACGTCCTCGTCCGTCCGAGCGAAGACGAGCAGAATATCGGCGTCAACGCCACCGGTTGTCCACCACTTGTGGCCGTCGATGACCCACTCGTCGCCGTCCTTCTCCGCCGTGGTGCGTATCATTTTCGGGTCGGAGCCCGCGCCCTGCATCGGCTCCGTCATTGCAAAGCCCGACTGTATCTCGCCTTCGACGAGCGGGTCGAGGTACTCCGATTTCTGGAGTTCGGTACCCTGCATCTCCAGCAGGTGCATGTTCCCCTCGTCGGGCGCGTCGACGCGCATCGCAATCGGGCCAAGGAGGCTTCGGCCCGCTTCCTCGAATGTCGGCAACACGTCACGGAAATCGTAGCCCATCCCGCCGTGTTCCTCGGGTATCTGTGGGGCGTACACGTCGTACTCCCGTGCGGCAGCGCGGAGGTCGCGGACTGTTGCATCGGAGATAGCCGTCCCGCCCGCGAGTTCTCGCTCCCGCGGGATGACGACCTCGTCCATCAACGCTCGGGCACGCTCGGCAAGCGTAGTCGCGGCCTCGGAATCGGTGAACGATATCATGGCACATTCTCGTTCTCGCACGTCGACATCATAAGTGTTGGAGCACAGCGAACGCGTGGTCGGTCGTTTATTTTCCAGAGCTGTGCCCTGGGACGCCCATCACGATGCACCCACGGACTCAGAGCGTCGGCGGTAGTTTCATACCCGGGCCAGTCCAAGCCGCTGCCGTGACCGAGAGTCCAGACGTTGAGGCCGTCTTCTGGGACATCGGGGGCGTAATCCTTCGGATGGCGTCCGTCCGGGCGGCCCACCGCGAGTTTGTCGAACGCCTGTGTGCCGAATACCCGGCGACTGGGGATTCCGACGCGGCCCTCGAACGATGGCGGGATGTTCTCGGAACGTACTTCGACGAGCGCGAAGGGACAGCGTTCCGGCCAGCCCGCGAGGGCTACCGGCGGGCAGTCGATGAGATTCTGACAGTCAATCCCGCGGAAACCGAGTGGGAATCACTGTTTCAGGAAATCCGTAACGAACAGGTCGAGCCCAACCCCGACGCCGTCACGGCGATCGAGGATCTGGCAGACGCGCCGCTCCATCAGGGCGTCATCAGCGATGTGGACGACGACGAGGGTGAGCAACTCCTTCGGACCTTCGGCGTCTGGGACGCGATGGATTCGTACACCGCCTCGGAGGCCGTCGGTCAGACCAAACCGGACCCGGCGATGTTCGTAACGGCGCTCGGAAAAGCCGGAGTCGAACCGGCACAAGCTGTGATGATCGGTGACCGCTACGAGCACGATATGGACGGCGGAACACGGGCCGGGCTGTGGACGGTTGCCTACGGAGCCGAGGACGGACCTGCCGTGGATATCGCCTTCGACGACCTCCGGGAGTTGCCGGACTGGCTCGGCGTCGCAGAGTGAGGCCGCGACTCCGGCTGTCGTTGCTGGGACTTCCCGGCGCTCAGATGTCGGGCGTCTCTTCGAGCCGTGGAACACCGGCGGCGGTGATCGTCTGGCCAACGATGTATGACGACGCCGGACTGGCAAGGAACAGCGCGATATCGGCAATCTCCTCCGAGAGACCGATTCGGCGCTCGACGGCTTCGCGGTCGATATTGTCGGCGCTGACACCCATCTGTGACTCGACGCCTGGCGTGGCGACGAAGCCCGGCGCGATGCAGTTGATGCGGATGTCGCGGTCAGCCCACTCCGCTGACAGCGTTGACGTGAGATTGCTGACGCCGGCCTTTGCGGCCCCGTAGTGGCTCATATACGGTGCGCCCTGTTCTCCGGCGACGCTGGAGAGGTTGATGACCGTCCCACCGCCGTCCGTGGCTAGCGCGTCCCCGGCCGCCTGCGTGCAGTGGTAGGTCCCGTGGAGGTTGATGTCGACGATGGTTTTCCAGCCGTTCTCGCTGATGTCGTCGAACCCGGACATGAAGCTCGCGCCGGCGTTGTTCACGAGCACGTCCAGTCCGCCGAACTCGTCGACGGTCGCTTCCACAAGCGCCTCGACGGCCTCGCGGTCTGTCACGTCGCATTCGATAGCGACCGCTTCGCCGGGCCGGTCGCTGTCGTTGATTTCGTCGGCTACCGGTCCGACGTTGTCCTGTTCGCGCGAGCAGACAACCACATCGGCCCCGTCGGCCGCGAACTCCTCCGCGATTGCCCGGCCGATGCCGCTCGATGCACCTGTGATAATCGCCCGCTGATCCTCCAGGCGAAACCGCTCCGTGTGTGGCTTTGACATCGCATCGAACATCTCGGGCATCCGCAATAAAGCTACGTCCTGAACGCTCTCTGCCGGGTTCCGTTGAATATAGTTGAACAGTCAGAACAGCCTGTAGACGCTGTGTCTCCCTGTGTGGTGTCGCGAGTAACCGGCGAGCCCCGGTAGGATTAACACCGGTGCGGGACACGGTTCCGACGTGTATGTCCAGCAACAGTAGCGGACCGCAGTCCCGGGACCGGCGGGTACGAACGCGGCAGTGCCGACTCGACCAGCAACCGAAGCGCCGTTCCACGGCCGCTTGCGAGGGCCGGTAAGATGACCGGCGAGTTCGACGCAGTCGACGTTGGCGATAGCTTCACCACCTCGGGACGGACCATCACCGAGGCCGACGTGGTCAACTTCGCGGGTGTCAGCGGGGATTTCAATCATCTCCACACGAATGCCGAGCGGATGGCCGACTCGGGGTACGGCGAGCGTATCGCCCACGGCGCGCTGGTGTTTTCGGTCGTCACTGGCCTCCTATGGCAGGCCCGCGACGAGGCCGAAAAGCGGCACATGGTCGCGTTCTACGGCATCGACCGGGTTCGGTTCATCAAGCCGGTGTTCCTGGGAGATACCATTCACGTCGAGGCTGAGATTGTCGACACGGAACGGCGGGACCACCCGGTTGCGACGGGCGTCGTCCGGACCGAAGTCACCGCGCTGAATCAGGCCGACGAAGCTGTTTTCTCGGCCGAGTTCCTGACGCTCCGGCGGTAGGCCGGCTGTCGAATCAGTGACAGCGTCGGCAGTCCGTCTGTCGCGGCCTCACAGCACGCGGTCGGCGATGATGTTCTTCTGGATCTCGCTGGTCCCCTCGTAGATCTTGGTGATGCGGGCGTCGCGGTAGTACCGCTCGACGTTGTGGTCGGTGACGTAGCCCGCGCCGCCGTGGACCTGAATCGCCGCGTCGGCCAGTTCGTTCGACGGGGGTGCAAGCGACGATGCAATCGCCGGCTACGCCGCACAGGTCAACATCGAGGACGCGCTCAACGACAACCATAGCACCCTACATCACGCCGATGTTCGCTGCCTCGAAATTGCGAAAGCGCTGGCAACAGAGCCGGACCTCCTCTTGCTCGATGAACCCTTCCCGGGTTGAACCAATCGGAGGTCCGGCAACTCTCCGAGCAGTTCGAATCGTTCCGCGAGGACCACGATGCCATCCGGGCTGACCTGAAGATGGTATCTGACCTGTTCCCGCGGCTCGATGATCGTCGGGACCAGCAGGCCAGACCATGAGCGGCGGCGAGCAGCAGATGCTGGCCATTGGACGGGCACTGATGGACGACCCGGAGCTACTCGTTCTCGACGAGCCGACGCTCGGGCTGGCCCCCGTTATCATCGACAACATCGGTGACGCTATCGAGACGCTGAACGACCAAGTCCAGACACTCCTGCTCGTCGAGCTGAACGCTACGTTCCCGCTGCGCCACGCCCACCGGCTCTCGCTGCTGGAATCCGGCCGGGTCAAACTCAGTAGCTCCGCGGCGGAGTTTCAGGATAACGACTACATCACGGAGGCATACGTCGGCATCCACTGAGCGGGCGCTGGTGAGGTAAATGAAGGGCATGGTACACCATGCCTGTCGCCGGCTGGCAGTCCCGCAGTCGCGGTTCGCTGCCGATAATTCACATTTTCGAACACGTGCTGTGACAGTGGGAGCGGCGGATGGCCACCTACCGACTACAGCGCCCCGCGAAATATGCGCATCTGTTGCTGTACGCGCGTGCTGGTATTTTCCGCATCACCTTGTTCCATCGTCGGCAAACGCAAAGCAACCGGAAACAAACACAATCGAAGCGCTGTCGTTCCGTATGCTGAAACTGACGGTGTTCCACGACACCGTGGCTCGCCCGGAGCCCGGTCCAGCGCGAGAGACAGGAGACTGTTCAGTATAGAGTGATAATAACCGTACTTTTGTTATCCAGGCGGAGAAGAGCGGGCAGCCTGCCTCGTTAACCGTGTGTCGCCTCTCGTTCGATTTATCTGAACCATTAGCACAGAGCAGTGCATCTTCGATGAAGTGTGCGATTACCGAGGCTATAGTACCAGACTCGGCCAGAGATGCAAGTCCAAATAAGCAATATATATCGAAGTAATTTGGAACTACGAGACTCGATAAGATTTTTTATTTTTATACCCACGTATTGGTTTCCAGACTTGTGAAGAGTATATCTCAATTCTAGCTTATAGAGGTATATGGGGGCAACACAATGATATCCATACAACTCGGTTTTGCAGTGAAACAGCCGTCAGATGGGGCTGTTGTAAGAGATATGGAAACGCATTTCTACAAGTGTGCATATATTTGCTGCCATGGGAGACGAAGACGACATCGAAGGCGAGGCCGTGTCAGTATCGATGGAGATATCGGGGAATTACGACGAAGTTATGTCGAAACTGGCGACAGAAGATGAGGGATCGACATCGCTCGTCTCACTACTCGACGACCTCGAACAGTTGCTCGACACGGTGGTCCGGATGGACGGTGGGACACGCAGCGCAATCGCCCAGCAACTGCCCGAGGATATGACCGTCTCCTTCGACGCGCAGGCAGTCGTCGACACGCTTCAGGTGCTCGAACGCTACGACCTTGTTGTCCTCGAAGGCAACACCTGGAAGCCAGGCCCGAAACTCACCACCGAAGAATAAGGACCACTTCGGCGGACCCGTCGTGGGCCGACTCGTTTCACACCAGACCGGTGTCGTGATGTCCCACGACCCAGCCAGTAGCGGTTGGCTAGTCCGTCGCAAACGGACAGTAATGGCCGAAGTCGACAACCATAAGACCCGCCAGTGTACCAGTTGCGGTGTTCAACGACGACGCATGTCGGTCGGTGTGGACAACGTTCAGTAGCGGCCTCCTGCTGCCCAGTTCACCGACGGTCAGCAAATAAAGAGCTATATAACAAATATCGGATGGCGCGGAGCACTGTCTGCGAGCACATTGGGTGCTCGTACTCTCCCGACGCCCACCGTCTCATGCTCCCCTGTACGGGACGGTTTCACGCCGGGTTTGCCCACCCGGCATTGGTCTTTGATACGCCCATTACACAACTGCAGGTCCTGAGCCGGGACCGCAAACCGCGTTGGCAGCCCGAAACTGGCTGTGACACCAGCTATCTTGTGGCTGACAGGCCAGCTTTCGCATGCAGGCCGCACTCTCGTGGACGAACAGGCAGTAGCAAAGACCGTAATGTCACAGCCCCTCACTGACGCAGCACATCTGAGCGAGCGGGAACGCGAGTGTCTGAAACTGTGTCGAGAAGCAGTCGACGTGTGCGAGTGGTGTGCCGACGAGTGTGCGGAACTCGACGGCATGACCGAGTGTATTCGGCACTGTCATGACGTGACGGACGTTGCAGCCCTCCACTGCAAGCTCCTCGCGCGAGGGTCATCACACCGAGAAGCGATGGCCGGGCTCTGCGCGACAGTTTGTCGGGAGTGTGCCAAAGAGTGTCAGCAGCACGACCACGACCATTGCCGTACCTGTGCGGAGGTCCTTTCAGAGTGTGCTGAGGCCTGTGAAGCGATGGTCAAATAACGGCGACCGACGGCACGAACGAGCAACACGGTTTGTCACCGCCTCCCCGTTCGGGCTCGAATGCAAAAACAGTCGTAGCACGATACCCCGGTTTCTGACCGTCTGTCTGTTACAGGTCCGTGCTGAGACGGATCTGATCCTCGGTGATGGTGTCGACGGCATCAGTCTGCAGCGGGTAACCGTCATCGGCGTCGGTGTCTTCCCAGCCGAGTTTCGTCAGGAGTGTCGTTTTCAGCCCGGGATCAGGGTCAACGTAGGCGGTGCCGTATCTGTACCCGCTGACGATGCCGATTTCGTCGCCGGTACTCGTGACAACTGTCTTGCCGACATCGTCGTCGGTCAACTGGATCGTAGACATTGCAGTCGTCGCTACCGGCGGGACGCGCATCACCGACGTGCTTGCACACGCAGCCGCCAATCGGGCGGCGAAACGGTCACGTGGCCACCGACCCGTAATAGTCAACGGAAAGACATACTAGCGTGCCACTCCCAGTTCGGGTATCTATGCCCACCATCGTCTCCGGGACGGTTCCGGCCAGCGACCTGGCGCTCAATCACTCGCTGGAACAGTTACCGGAGTTGCAGTTCGAAATCGAGCGGATCGTCACGAGCGGTGACGACGCACTCATGCCGATGCTGTGGGTCCGTGGGAGCCAGCGCGAGGACATCGAGCAAACACTCGAAGCGGACCCCTCCGTTGACAACGTCGAACTGCTGGGCGACTTTGAGGACGAGTGGCTGTTCAGGATGGAGTGGATCGACCACGTCGACCTCATCGTTCAGATGCTCACTAACTCAGAGGCGACGATTCTCGATGCCGTAGGCCAGGGAACGGCCTGGAAACTGCGCGTACTGTATCCGCGGCGCTCGCTGTTCTCCAAGACACACGACTTCTGTGCAGAGCACAACCTCGCCTTCGAGGTCTCCTCGATCCGGGAACTCGACGAAGACCCGGCGGGTCGCTACGGACTTACGTCGGCCCAGTACGAGATTCTCGCCGAGGCGTCCGACCGCGGCTACTTCGAGGTGCCCCGCGAGGTAGATTTGTCAGAGCTCGCCGACGCGCTGGGTATAACACACCAGGCAGCCTCCGAGCGGCTCAGACGCGCGACCGACGCCCTTGTCGAGGACGTGCTGTTTGTCGATTTCGACTGACGCACGGACCGTGCATCGTTGCCGGCGCTACGTTTCCCCGCTTGAAGACCGACGGCGGCGAGAGAGGTAGACACCGAGTACAACGAGCCCGAAGGCCAGCGTCCGGCGAGACCGGAGTCGACTGCCGGAGCCTGAACGCGAGCCGACCGGTTCGTCGTCCCCGCCAGACGACGCCGACTGGTCAGCGTCTGTGCTGTCCGACGAGTCCGCTTTGGCGTGTCTCTCCGGAGTCGCGGCCGCTTTTCCAACTTCAGCGTTTCCGTCCCCGGTCTGAGCCGCGTCCGCGAGTACCTCCTGTACCGCTTCCTTGACCGGTCGTTTGATGGCTTGTTCCGCGCTGGACTGCAGACGCCCGGCGACCCGGGGCCGCAGTGACGATGATTCGCTCATGTGGCGACTGGATAGACCGGAGGAACCAGAAGGAAGCTACTGCCTGCCAATGCAAGACTCGACGCGGCCGCCCACAGATGCTACCAGTCCAGCGTCGCATTAACGACGACACCGAGCAGCAACACGATGGCAGCCAGATACAGCGCCGTGACGAACAGGAGCAGCGCGCCGAGGTAGCCGTATGCCGCGTACTGACCGGCAGTCCCAGCGTAATAGAAAAATCCGACCTGGATGGTGATCCAGCCCGCCGCGGCAAACAGCGCTCCCGGGGCGACGTGTGTAAGCGAGGTTTCGACGGGTGGCAGAACGTAGTATATCGGGACGAACGCGATAACGAGGGCGGCAAATGCAGCGAGGTTGCCGACCAGCATCGGATACGGGACCTGAAACTGGACGTACGTGAGTGCGACGCTAGTGGCCGACAGAAAGACGACAGCACCGAGGAGCACGCCCATTACGATTGCGCTGCGGACGAGTCGAGCCAGCAGCGATATCTCCGCGACTTCGCAATACACCTGGGTAAAGGCGACGGAGAGGCCGCGGAACACCTTGCTGCCGCTCCAGACGACGAACACCAGACTCAGGGTTCCGGTCGCCCCATGGCCGCGCGTGTTCTCAAGCAACTCTGTCAGAATCATCTGACCGTTCTCTGAGAGGACCGTCCGAAGCAGTTCCAACAGCGTCGCGGTGCCCCCAAACGTAGAGAGCACAGCGAGCAAGAGCGCGAGGAGCGGGACGATCGACGCAATCGCATAGTAGGCGATGCTGGCTCCCATAAACGGGACGTTCTCATCGCGGGCCCGCTGAACGATCTCGTGTCCGGTTGCGATACCGCTCATCGGTATCTGGGGCGCGTTCCAGTGATGGTGACTGTGATCGATAGCTGGTCGGGGCTCACAGTACATGGGTCGCGAGCCACGGGAATAGAACGAAAGCCTGCGATGGCAGGTATTGTGTGAGCCGGTGTCCGCCGCGGACTGATTGGCAGTTCCGGTGTGGACCACAAGGTCCGAGAGGTGTCTGACACCTTCTCATATTCTGATACGAAGATAGCCGATAAATGTCTGAATCCATATGTTTTCTATTGCCAGAATGATCAGATACAGTATATGAATTCGGGGACTTCAGCGTTGTTCTAGATGGAATTCTGAGACATATTTCGCTGCGTCAGCCGTTGTTTACCGTTGTCAAAAGTATATGCAATCGTAAACTTTCATCCAGCGGCGACTACCAGCGATGGTGGACGTCGTCGAAGACGTACTCTTCGTAGCTGTCCCGCACCGCGCCATGAACCTGATTTGAGAGCGGGTCCATCTCGCTGACCGCCGCGTTCGCCCGGACGTGGTCCGGCGAGGTGGAGCCGGGGATGACAGTCGACACCGCATCGTGGTCCAAAATCCAGCGTAGCGCCATCTGAGCCATCGTCATCCGCTCGGGGACGTGCTCGCGGAGTTCGTCGACAGCGTCAAAGCCCGCGTCGACCGGGAGGCCAGCGAAGGTCTCACCGCGGTCGAACGCCTCGCCCTCGATGTTGAAGTTCCGGTGGTCGTTCTCGGGAAACTCCATGTCCCGGGAGAGCTTCCCGGTCAGGAGCCCGGAAGCCAGCGGGACGCGGACGATGACACCGATGTCGCGGCGCTTGGCTTCCTGAAAGAATAGCTCCGCGGGTCGCTGACGGAACATATTGAAAATTATCTGGACCGTTTCGATTTCCGGATACTCGATGGCTTTCAGCGCTTCCTCGACGCGTTCGACGCTGACGCCGCAGTGAGCGACTTTCCCCTCGGCTTGCAGCCGTGAGAGGGCGTCGAACGTCTCGGGCTGGTAGTAGGCGTCAGTCGGCGGACAGTGCAGTTGCAACAGTTCCAGTGTATCAGTCCCGAGGTACTCACGCGAGCGGTCGACGTGCCCGGAGAGGTTGTCGTAGTTGTAGCGGTCGGCCGTATGTGGGTCGAGCCGGCGGCCGGCCTTCGTCGCGACGGTCACTTCGTCGCGGACCCCGCGTTCGTCGAGCACGTCTGCGATGCGCTGCTCGCTGAAGCCGTCACCGTACACGTCGGCGGTGTCGATGAAATCGACGCCAGCGTCGAGCGCGGTCCGGATCGTTTCCCGACCCTCCTCCGCCGAGACATCGCCCCAGTCACCACCGATGTTCCAGGTCCCCAGTCCAACGTCTGTCACGTCGTACCCTGTCGTCCCTAGCTGTCGTCGGTTCATGGACGACCGTACCGTCGGCGGTCACTTGGTGGCTGTGGTACGCGGCAACAACCTGAAAAAAGGGCAGTGTAGCCCGATAGCAGGCAGTCCGGTGGACGTGCCAACGTGGACGCCGGGGGCTACGTGAGCCACTTCGTCCGGCGGATGTCGTACGCACCGCAGTCCGGACACGAGTGGTACTGAACGTCGAACGACGCCTGGCACACCAAACAGGTGTATCGGCGTCTCGGTTCCTCCCCAGGGGACGCAGCGTTATCGAACAATCCCATCGACGACCACACGCCAGCTTAGCAGTACGAGAGTAAAAACAGGGTAGATTGTTCACACCTTTCACACCAGTGGCGTCTGGCGATTGTGATTATGGAGTAGGGTAGTGGAAGCCAAGGACTGGCGACACAAAAGTGAGATTTACTGTACTCTTACCGTGGGGGAGTTACGCTCTCAGCAGAGGTGTGGGACCGACCTCGCCCTGAACAGAGAGTCGTGACCGCGGATTTTAATGCCCAGTCACCGGGTAACAGACGATATGGACGAGGCACCCGCTGTCGGAGAGCTGTCACCACCAGACCGGACGCTGATGGGCCCCGGCCCGAGCGACGTACACCCGCGCGTACTCAAGGCGATGAGTACGCCGCTGGTCGGCCACCTCGATCCCTCGTTCATCGAGATCATGGACGAGGTCCAGGACCTCCTCCGGTACACGTTCCGGACGGACAACAAGTGGACGATTCCAGTCTCCGGGACCGGGTCCGCGGCGATGGAGGCGGCCATCGGCAACGTCGTCGAACCGGGCGATACGATGCTTGTCCCGACGAACGGCTACTTCGGCGACCGGATGGCGAGCATGGCCGAGCGCGCGGGCGGCGAGGTCGTCACCGTCGACGCCCCCTGGGGCCAGCCGCTCGACCCGGCAGCGGTTGAAGCGGCATTCGACGACCACAGCCCGGACGTGTTCGGGTTCGTCCACGCCGAGACCAGTACCGGCGTCCTCCAGCCGTCGGTACCCGAACTCACAGACATCGCCCACGCAAACGACGCGCTGGTCATCGCCGACAGCGTGACCTCGCTTGGCGGCGTCGAACTCCGCGTGGACGAGTGGGGCATCGACGTGGCCTACTCCGGCCCGCAGAAATGCCTCTCCTGTCCGCCGGGCGCGAGCCCGCTCACGCTTAACGACGACGCGATGGACAAGGTCCTCTCCCGCGAGTCCGAGGCCCGCTCGTGGTATCTGGACATCTCGCTGCTGGAGGGGTACTGGGGCGATGAGCGCGCCTACCACCACACGGCCCCGATCACGAACGTCTACGCGCTCCGTGAAGCGCTTCGCCTCGTCGCCGAGGAAGGCATTGAAGAACGCTGGGACCGTCACCTGCGCGTCGCTGGCGCGCTGAAAGCCGGCGTCGAGGGCATGGGGCTGGAGATGAACGCCCCGGACGACTTCTGGCTCCCGAGCCTGAACACCGTCCGTGTGCCCGACGGCGTCGACGACGGCGCGGTCATCCAGTACCTGCTGGACGAGTACGACCTCGAAATCGCCAGCGGACTGGGCGCACTGGAAGGCGACATCTGGCGCATCGGCTGCATGGGCCATTCGGCCCGCCGGCAGAACGTCAGCTATCTGCTTGCAGCGCTGGGCAATGCGCTGGGTGAGCAGGGCGCGGCCGTAGACGTGGACGCGGGGCTAGCGGCGATGAGCGAGCGCTTCTAACGCCACGTCAAACCGACACCCGCAGTTCGAGGCGAGATTCTGTCGGGTCTATCTTTACCACCTCGTGGCTCCCGATTTCTGCTTTGTTTCGAGACCTGTGGCGACTGCCTCAAGCACATCACAATAGTATGGTTCACGCTATCCGACCAAGCTGGTCACGCAGACTGGCTTTCTTACCCTGCGGGAATATATATCATGATTTAATTCACCTTAGCTAACATATCTATGTGTGATGTACAGTGTACTCATACCCGTCGACAGAGACGAAGCGCGCGCGTCGAATCAAGCGAGCTATGTTTCACGGCTCCCGGATGCCACTGAAACCGTCGAGGCAACAGTGCTCTACGTGGTTCCCCCGGATGAATTCGCCGACGCTGCTGAGGCGGAGTTCGATGACATAGACGCCGCCGTCCAGGCAGCCGACCAACTGGAAGCGGCCGGTATCTCCGTGACTCGGATGGTTGATGACGGCGGCGTCGCCCAACAGATCGTCCGTACCGCGACCGAACTGGACAGTGGTGAGATTGTCGTCGGCGGACGCAAGCGATCGGGCGTCTCGAAAGTCTTGCTCGGCAGTACTGCACAGGACGTGTTGCTCTCGGCCGAAAGCCCAGTCACAATCACGGGCGAGAGTGTCGTGCTCGGGGAGGGGATACGGCAGGTACTGGTCCCAGTCGATACGAGCGAAGAGCGAGCACGGAACCAGGCTAAATATCTTGCTTCTCTTCCCAACGCTCCCGATTCAGTCGAAGCAACGGTCCTCTTCGTGTTCCCACATCAGGATTACAAGGGCGCTCCATCTCACGACTTCGAAGAGGTCGACGCCGCTGTCACTGCTGCGGAGCACCTAGAAGCAGAAGGGATCCCCGTCGAACGGGTCGCCGTCGGCGGTGAAGTCGGACGGAAGATACTCGACGCCGCAACGGACCGCGATGCCGATAACATCGTCATGGGCGGACGCAAGCGGTCGGGGATCGCGAACGTCCTCCTCGGGAGCACCACGCAGGACATCATGCTCGCTGCCGAACGCCCGGTTACGCTCACCGGCTGATGACCTCTAGTCAGCCGGATGGTGCAGGGTCGAAAGGCAAGTCTGTCCTCGTTTGAACACTCTGAACGGCGCTCAAATCGGCTCGGTGAGTGTGCCTTCCGCTTACAGTCTCACTATGTTCGATGATTCGAGGAAAACCAAGTCCGCCCTCCCCGATTTGAACGGGGGACAAGTCGATCTACAGTCGACTGCTCTACCAGTCTGAGCTAAGGGCGGTCGACACCCGAAAATACCCCGCCGTCTGGACTTAAGGGTTGTTATTCGCAGAGGGTTCGGCGAACGGTCACACGACGCGAGGTGACACACTGGACCGTGTCAGACACGTCTGACCCGTTCTCCGATGCTCTGATAGACGGGTCAAACCAGTCTACGAACCGAATCCGAGCAAGAAGCTGTATCGCGTCATGCCGGTAGCTGACGGGCGTCAGACAGTGCGGGAAGATTAAAATACCATCATGTATAATACTCTCACCGAGTCCGATGAGTAAAATAACGTTCCGTGCTGACGATGACCTCATCGACCAACTCGAGGCGTTCGACGCCTCGAAGAGTGAGGTCATGCGCGAGGCGCTCCGGGAGTACCTCGGAGACGCGTCACCGTCAGCGTCGGACCTATCGTCGTCGTCGTCGGAGTCCGTAACCGACGCCGAGACGATCGACGAACTCATCGAAGAACGCGTCGACAGCATCATCGCCGACCGGCTGCAGACGCGACGCCAACCCTCGCAACCACAGGATGTCAACGTAAACATCTCGTTAGACGGCGTAAGCACAGGGGCAGCGGACGCCGAAACCGAACGACGGCGCACCGCTGACCGAGGAGCGAGCACCGAGGGCGAGCGGTCCCACGACGAAGTTCAAACGTCTGATACGAGCAGGCGTAAGACAGAAGCGGAAACACGAGACAGATCCGACACGGAGGAACGTAAGACGTGCGCGCAATGTGGTGAGAATATAGGTTCTGACCACGTTTACTGCCCGAACTGTGGTGAGAAGGCGTCCCGCCGGGTGTTCTGTGATTGCGGTGATGAGCTCCGGTCGGACTGGGGTTTCTGCCCGGGTTGTGGTAGACGAACGCCTGCGGCGGATGTACTTGACCAGACCTAAACTAGCGTTTGCACACGTTACACGCCCTCAAACGCCGTAAACGGGAAAGTGTATGACACTGCCCGTAAGTTTTAATACATCAGGGTCAGTGGTTTATTCTGCGTAAGACGGTCGTCTTACACAGCGATGAACGCGGGGGGATGCCGCCCTCGTACTGCGGTTTCGCTGTGTAAACACTCGTGCGGGTCGTAAACAGATCCCGTCCGGGCCGTCTTACCCAAGGGGAAACTACCAAACATGGAGCGTGTGACACTACGGATTCCGAAGCAGCAGATTGAAGAGGTCGAACAGATGGTCGAGACGGGCGAGTACCCCAATCGGAGCGAAGCGATTCGCTCGGCGGTTCGGGAAATGCTCGCCGAGGAAGGCTCCGAGCAAGCCTCCGAAAAGAAGCGGTCCTGGGCCAAGGTGTAACGATGCAGGATATCGTTAACGAGGCCCTCGAACGCGACGAGCAAGAAAAGAAGAAGATGTCCGACGAGGATGTCGACGGGTTCGGCGACCCGCGCATCGTCATCGTCGGCTGTGGTGGCGCCGGCAACAACACGGTCAACCGCCTGTACAACATCGGCGTCGAGGGCGCTGACACCGTGGCCATCAACACGGACAAACAGCACCTCAAGATGATCGAAGCCGACACGAAGATTCTGGTCGGCAAGTCCCTCACCAACGGCCTCGGTGCCGGCGGTGACCCGTCGATGGGCGAGCGCGCCACGGAGATGGCACAGGGGACTATCAAGGAAGTGCTGGGCGACGCTGACCTCGTGTTCGTCACCGCCGGCATGGGTGGCGGAACCGGAACGGGTGCCGCCCCCGTCGTCTCGAAGATCGCCAAGGAACAGGGCGCAATCGTCGTCGGCATGGTGTCGACACCGTTCAACGTCGAGCGGGCCCGCACGGTCAAGGCCGAGGAAGGGCTGGAGAAGCTCCGCAACGAAGCGGACTCCATCATCGTGCTGGACAACAACCGCCTGCTCGATTACGTCCCGAACCTCCCGATCGGCAAGGCGTTCTCCGTGATGGACCAGATCATCGCCGAGACCGTCAAAGGCATCTCGGAGACCATCACGCAGCCGAGCCTCATCAACCTCGACTACGCCGACATGACATCCATCATGAATCAGGGCGGCGTCGCGGTGATGCTGGTCGGCGAGACCCAGGACAAGAACAAGACCGAGGAGGTCGTCAAGGACGCGATGAACCATCCGCTGCTTGACGTGGACTACCGCGGCGCGAGCGGTGGTCTAGTCCACATCACCGGCGGCCCGGACCTCACGCTGAAGGAGGCCGAGGGCATCGCACAGAACATCACCGAGCGGCTCGAGGCCGACGCCAACGTCATCTGGGGCGCACGGATTCAGGAAGAGTACAAGGGCAAGGTGCGGGTCATGGCCATCATGACCGGCGTCCAGTCCGCGCAGGTACTCGGTCCGACGACCCAGAAGCAGGCCAACAAGTCCCGCGAGGCGATTCAGGAAGTCGGCGACGACACGTCCTTCGATGCGTCCGACAACGTCGAAAGCTTCGACAGTCCCGCTCCGAACAGCGGGAATCAGAGCAGCGGCGGTCGCACCACCGGCTACAGCGAGACTGACGGTGGGCAGGACCAGCGCGAGAAGAACAACGGACTCGACGTCATCCGGACCAACAAGTAACGTCGTTTCGTTTTCTGTTTTCGCTGTCGAACTCGATATCAGACGGCACCAGTTTCAACGTCACCGTCGACCTGTGAGCCGCTGTCGTCAGTCAGGAACTTCCGTTCCCAGTCCCCGGTTGGCTGGTCGATGTTATCGACGTATCGCAGCTTCCCGCTACTGTCTCCGATATAGACGAGTTCGTCAGCGCCGTCGTCGTCAACGTCCGCTGCGGCGACAGCGGACTGTTTCGCACTCGGTGCAGTGCCGCCTGTGACGTCCCCACTTTCGATTTTGGTGTCGCTACTGGCGTCGATCATGTGTATGTCGTTGCCGCCATCGACGACTGCGACACGGGTCCGGCCGTCGCTGTCGAAATCACCCAGCGTGCCGGCCCCCATACCAGTGCTCGCGCCGAGTGTCGGGCCGACCGGTGTCGGCGTTCCGCCCGGCGAGTCGTAGTACTGGAGTTGGGCGCTCGCGTCGGCGAAAATGAACTCGTCGTCGCTGTCTGCATCGATGTCACCGATACCGAGTACCGCCGTGCCGCCATCGCCGGGGTCGGCGATACGCGTGGCCGACCCGCCAGTAGGAGCACAGTAGATATCGTCGTCATCACCAGCGAAAAACACGCCCGTACAGCCGTCCCAGGTCCCGCTGGCGAGGCGAGTCTTGTCCGTATCGATACCAGCGCCGGTAGGAATACTGGTAGTGACAGTTTCGACAGTCCCGTCGGTCGCGACAATCTTGATTTCGCCGCCGCTTGTGGCATACGGAACCTCGATAGTGCCGTCGCTGTCGATATCCATTGCCGGACCGAGTGCCGTCGGCTCGGTCGGCGTCGCAAGCGTCGTCGTGTCTCCCGTGGTCCCGGCTATCTGTCTGACACCGCCGGGAGCCCCGGTAAACACCGTGCCGACCGCGAGGGTGTCCGCGGTAGTCGCCGGTCTAAATGTCGAGAGCACGTACGACGACGGTGCGCCGTCGCGCTCGGTCCAAACGACACGGACAGAGTCCGACCGGGCTTGCACGAGGACCGACTTCCCGGCCGTGAACGCTATGCCTGCGAGCGCGTCGGGGTCGGCTACGCCGCGCAGTGTGATCCGGTCGCCATCGATGGTGTCACCGGATTCGTGGACGAGGCGATACTCGCCCGGCGTGTCTGTCTGCTCCAGCGCGAGCGTAGCCTGTGGCGCTGGGTCCTGCAGCTCGGTGAGACCGAAGACGAACCCAGCTGACACGGCGGCCAGCAGAAGGACGATACCCATCAATAGCACCGTTCCGACGACCGGCGAGACAGCGCGTTCTGACAGAGAGTGAGACGCGACCCGACACATCCTGCTTTCCCTAGCAAACTCGATGAAAAAGGGCCTTTGCCCGATACCGGACGCCGTGTTCCGTTCAGACCGCTTCCAGCGCGTCCAGCAGATTGCACTTCCGGCAAAGGTCCCGCGCCGTCGGTGCGCCGCAGTTGTCGCACTCGCCGTAGTCGGTGTCGCTGTTCTCGCCGCCGTAGGTGTCGGCGGCCAGCGCCGCGAGCTTCTCGTAGCCGGCCATAATCGAGTGTCGGGTCCCGGGGTGGTTCTCCTCCAGTCCGAGCATGAGATCCTGTATCTCACCGCGGTAGGCCTCATCAGCGTGGGGGCATTCAGTGATGTGTGCCGGGAGGTCCTCGAAGCGAGCGTACAGCGCGACTTCTTTCTCTGGGATGTCACGGAGCGGCTTGGCCCGTGGGATGTGATGGTCTTGGGCCTCGCGCGTCTGGTCTGTCGGTGCGTCAGACGAGTCGAACGGCCCCAGCGACGCCTCGAAATGTTTGGCGATCTGTGAGATGTCGCCTTCGAGGAAGTTCATCAGCGCCGTCTCGGCCTCGTCGTCGAGGTTGTGACCGGTCAGGAGCTTATCGGCGTCGAGTTCCTCCGCGTACTTCGAGAGGAGGTCACGGCGGAACACACCACAGTAGGCGCAGGCGGCCATCCCTTCGGGGTCGTCCTCGACGACATCGTCCATCTGGACCCCGAACTCCTCGGCGTATGAGACGGTGACGTGTTCGATGCCGAGGTCATCGGTCAGTTCCTCGCAGGCCTCTAAGCTCGCGTCGCGGTAGCCCTCGATGCCCTCGTGGATAGAAAGCGCGACCAGTTCGATGCGGGGGTCTTCGGCGAACGTGTCGTGCAGAATCTGCGTAAGAACGACGCTGTCTTTGCCACCCGAGAGGCCGATGACCCACGTCTCGGGGTCCTCGACCGTGGCATCGTCGGACACGAGGCCGTCCTCGCGGATGCGACGGCGAACCCGTTTCGTGACCGCTCGGCAGAGATGAGACTCACAGAGGTGAAGCCCGGAATAGGCCGCGTGTAACACCGCATTCTCGCCGCATTTGTCGCACTCCATCGTGACGAGTAGTCGTGGCCGCAATGGTGAGAGGGTTTCGTCTCGGGTCCGACAGGACAGATCGCACCGAATCGGTCACAGCCACACCTCACAGCGCGTCGGGACCGTGCTGTAGTGTGTCGATGACTGTCTCAGTGGTGTCCTCGCGGCCGCTCGACGAGAACAGTTCGTGGCCGCCGTCGTACAGCCGGATACGGTCGGCCGGCAGACGCTCCCCGACGGCACGCGGGTCGACAACTGTGTCCGTAAGTGAGCAAAATGCCGCGGCAGTGTCCCGGGCCGGCGGCAGCGACCGCTGGGCCCGAAACACAGTCCGAAGGAAGGCGGGCGAAACCGACGACGGAGCCTCCGCGAGCTGCTGGGTCGTCGCCAAGTCGCCAATGGCGTCGGCATCCAAGGTATCGATAGGGATGAACGGTTTCGTAATCGGGAGCGATGCGATAGCGTCGAGCACCGGCCCCGGAACCGGAAAGTCACTGTCCCACCAGGGGCTCAGATACACTCGGTTGCCAATACCGTCGGCGTTGAGGTGGGCCGCTGTTAGCCCACCCGCGCTGTGCCCGAGCAGGTCGAACTCGCCGAGGTCGGCGGCATACTCCTGCACCGGACCGACCCACTCCCGCCGGTAGTCGGTGATGTGTGTCGGCAGTTCGACGGCGTGGACGCGGTACGCCGTGGCAAGCTGGTCGATGAGCCACTGGACGTTCCGGTGTCGACACCGGTTCCCCCAGCCAAGGACGAACAGGCAGTCCCGGGTCGCCCCCTCGTCGTACACGCGAATCTGCATACCCGACGTTCCCGCGGCGAGGACATAAGCCCGGGTGAACGCCTGACAGCCGCCCGTCGCGTTGTCGACGTGGAGAGCCCGTGCGCGCTCACGGCTGCCACGATAGCCACGCCCCGTGTGGCTCGTAGTCGACGAGGTGGGTCGCCTCGACGCCGTCACCACCCCAGCGCTTCCAGTCCAATTCCACCGACTCGCCGCCCGACAGGTCCCGCCGACCAGTGAGCCAGTGCAGCGGGCGCTCGGCCATTTGCTCTTCGAGCAAGGTCGTTAGCGACTCATTCAGTTCCGCCGGGACCTGATACAGCACGAGCGTGTTAACGACACAGACCGGGACGTCGGACGGAATCTCGTCGAGTACCGCCGGCAGGTCATCGAGCATATCGCCCTCGGTAAGCGCAGGTGGGTCGTCCCGTGCAACCGCCAGCGCACCGTCTAAAACGGCGCGCCGCTCCTCGTGTTCGGGCCAGACGAGTGCGCGGAGCCAGTCCCTGTCGGCCTTGTCGGTCACGTCAAGCGGATTCCGGTCGATACCGACCCTAGAGCGAATCGCGGGCGGCGCCTCCGGAAGCGGCGGGTCGCCACGCCGGACGCTGCTCTCGATGGTAAGCGGCGAGTCGCTGTTGCCGACCACGCGACCGTCGTAGTCGTAGCGGTAGTGGTCGAACAGCAGGTTCAGGCCGGCGCTCGGCCCGAGTTCCACCAGCGCGAGCGGCCCGTCGGCAGCGCGGGCTACCTGTGCGATAGCCGGGTAGAGGACCGCGCTGCGCCGCACTGCGTTCGTCTGCGTGCGCCGGGTCCGCAGGAGCGGCCGGATATCGTCGGCATGGTCGAGACAGAACTCGCGGAAGGCTGGAAAGCACTCATCGTCGGAGTCACGCGCCCTCCGGGTGATGCTCGGGTAGTACTCGGCCAGCCGATGGGCAGAGTTCCGGTCAAGCAGATAGTGGACCGCGGCAAGCAAGAGGTGTGGGGCCTGGCGGCCTTCGGGAACGGTCGCCGCGATGTCGAGGATATCGCTGTCTTCAGCCGCCTCACGGCAGAGATGGGCGTACAGCGGCGAGGAGTCGTCGGCCCATTCAGCCAGGTCCCGGAACTGCGCTCGGCGGTCAGACATATCAGCGGGGACACTGCACTGACAGATGAGTGTTTGGCTGCTGGGAGGTACTATTTTCACCGGCACACATGTAGACGAAGTAATGAGCTTGTGTCAGAAAAACGACTTCGGACGAGCAACAGCCCTCACCGCGGCTATCGAGTATGTGGTACAGGTGAGGAGTTGTGGGAACTGAGTCTGCAGACGTAGCCGTCATCGGGGGCGGTGTCGCCGGCATGAGCACGGCCGCACGATTGCAGGCGGACGGCTACTCGACGGTCGTCCTCGAACAGCACGACAGCGTCGGTGGCTGTGCGGGCTACTACGAACGAGCGGGGTTCCGGTTCGATGTCGGTGCGACGACACTCGTGGATTTCGTCCCGGAGGGTGTCGGCGGCCAGCTGTTGTCGGCTGTCGGCTTCGAACCTCCAGCAATGGCGATACAGGATGCCTACGACGTCTGGCTGCCGGACCGGACGGTAACGCTGTACCGCGATCAGACCGACTGGGACACCGAACGACGCACGAAACTCGGCGATGACAGGCGGCATCTGGCGTTCTACGACTTCATCGACGACCTCTCGGCGCGGCTCTGGCGACTCACCAGAACAGACGTCAAGATGCCGATACAGAGCGTCGACGACCTCGTTCGGAACGCCAGTGCGGTCGGCTTTCGGGACCTGCCGCTGATCAGATACCTCCGCTGGACGATGGCCGACGCGATGCGTGCCCACGGCGTGTACGACGACCGACCGCTCCGAGCAGTCGTCTCGATGCTCGTCGAGGATACGGTCCATGCCGCGCTCGACGACGCCCCGCTGTTGAACGCCGTCCTCGGGATGACGATCCATCGGACAGGACTGGGCCGAGCGACCGGCGGGATGTACGGCTTCTGGCAGTCCTTCGTCGACCAGTACACGGACATCGGCGGACGAGTCGAGACGGGCCGCACTGTCAGGTCGATAACCAGGACCGGCGGTAACTTCTGTATCGACTCGGCGGCTGGGCCGGTCCACGCAGACCAAGTCGTCAGCACTGTCCCAGTCCCTGTTACCAGAAGCCTCGCGCCAACGGTTGTCGGTGATAGACTCGACGAATACTGCTCGATGCTGCAAACCCACGAGGGGAGCGCACTCATGCTATTTCTCGGCGTCCCGGCAGCCGAGGTCGACGGCCGCGAGCGGACGCACCATCAGATTCTGCAGGCCTACGACGAACCGCTCGGCAACGGGAACAACATGTTCGTCTCCGTCTCCGCGCCGGGTGACGACGTGAGCGCACCGGCCGGCCACCGGGCAGTCATGCTGTCTACCCACTGTGCAGTCGAACCGTGGCAAGGCCTTGACGAGGCGACCTACGAGGAGGAGAAGGCAGCCGCCCGCGAGCGACTACTTGCAGGCGGCCAGACCGTCTATCCCGACCTCGGGACCAACCCGGTCGTCTCCGAGGTGGCGACGCCGGTCACCTACGAACAGTTCACGAACAGACCCCGCGGGGCTGTTGGGGGATACAGGCAGACGCCGGCAAACGCGAACCAGGGAGCCGTTCCACAGGACGTGGGCGTCGAGGGGTTCTACCTCGCCGGCGACACTACATGGCCGGGCCTTGGCACCGTCGCCTGTGTCAAAGGGAGCGAAATCGCGGCCGACCACATCCGGAGCTGACCACCACAGCGAGGCATAGATGTGCTACTACGACGTGGTGCGGGTGACGGGCGACGCGCAACGTAACCGGCACGGAGAGTCAGCGTTTAGGCCGCGCAACTGATAGAGCAGGTAATGAGTCTGGACCGTCCGGAGGCAGTCGAGCGGGTGGAAGAAATCGTCGCTACGGTCGAGGACGAGACGATGCCGGTCCCGGTCCGCGAGGTGTGGGTGTACGGCGACGTGGCGCTCGGGCTAGACCCGGTCGAGCGGCTGGACGTGTACGTCACCAAGGACATCCTGTTCAAGGACGCGCCGGAACGCGCCGAGGAGTTCCAGCGCAGTCACGGGGTCGACGGCGTCGGCAAGACCGTCCGGGCCGCGTGGGCCGACGAGCATCCCGAGTACATCCGCGCGAACGCTAACGGACATGCCGCCCCCGAGAAGTGCCTCGCCGCCCACCTCCTGAACGATGACGAGCCGGTCCATCTGGAAGTGTGTAACGCCTCCTTCGAGGACAACGTCACCCAGCGGCTCAAAGGCGCGAAGATGCGAAACGACTACGAACAGATTCTGGACCCCCGCGGGGCCTGCCTGTGGCTCGATGGTGAACGGTCGCCCGACGCGTTCCAGAAGCTCCGTGACAACGAGTTCGTCTTCCCCACGCTGACGCAGTCGCTGTCGATGCTCGGGATGGACGAGACGGAGGCCGGCGACGCCGCCGACGCGGTCAAAGAGTACCGGGCACAGCAGGAAGGAGCGACGGTTCGGGGCGATGTGGTGTAGGCGGTTACCGAACTGACTTTGACAGGCTGACTTACTGCAACCACGGCGCGTCGACCGTCGAGAACCGGTGTCCGCAGGCAGGACATTCGACGAGCCGCGAGCCGCCCTCACCGTCGTCGACCGCAGTGAACCGACGGCTCCAGGTCACGTGACGGCATTCCGGACAGCGGCGGACGAGCGGTGGTATCATGGGGAGGCGCGAATCGGTATGTATCGTCCGTAGCCGCTCGCCCTGCAAGGGTCTATCGACGGGCAACATCGCTCTAGGCGGGACATTGGGCGTGAACACAGTCCATGACAACTACAACGCGGTTTTGAGCGTACAGAAGGGATACATCCGTGCCAATCGGAGCGTCTCGTATGAATCGAACGAGACGCGAGACACTGGGTCTGGTCGGTGGCCTCGCGGTGACCGTCCTCGGTGGCTGTCTCGCTCCCGAGGCTGGCGGCGACGGCTCGGGCGGAAGCGACGGCGGCGCGACGACACCGACGCACCCGACGCCGCGAAACGGAACCGACCGGGGCACGCCGACGGACACCGAGAACGAAACCCCGACCCAGACGCCGAGCGGACTCCCCGCGGGCGTCGATCGAGTCGACGCGCCGCCGTATGACATCGATGAGACCACGTGCTCGGGAGACGGGCAGAACGAGGACTACGACCCGCTGTACCTCTGTGCCAACATGCCGGCCGAGCCGTCGCTGGCGTTCGACCAGCGGCCGGCGCGGGGAACGGTGTTTCGCGAGGAAGGGCACCAGTTCTCGCCCGACGACGACAGCGGCGGAAACGGCGATCAGCTCTACGCGACGCTGCTGACCGGGCCCGACGATGTCGACCGACTCAACGACGACAGGGACGAGATTCACGCGTTCGTCTCGGAGACTGACTTCGAGCGCCGGGCCGTCCTTGTCGTCCAGACCGGCTGGGGATCGGGGTCGATACTGCCCCATCTGAAACGCATCGAGGCGACCGACAGCGGAATCCACGCCTTCGGCTGTTACACCCAGCCCTGCGTCTACACCGCCGACTACACCGCTCGAACGACGGTGGCACGGTTCGATCGTCCGGACACCCTCGACAGTGGCGTCGTCAGCCTGACCGTCGACCCGGCAACGCGGTACAACGTGGCGACGGGCGAGGACGTGGTGACAATCGACCAGTCAAACTGACCCCCGTGTTCTTTGCGACCTGCCGGTGAAGCGACAGCTATGGCAGCCCTCCCAATTCGGACCCTACACGTCCTCGCGATGGCGGCCCTCGTCGGCGGCACGACCGTGCTCTGGTACAGCTATCGGAGCGGTGCTATCGACTCACTTGTGCCCGCACGACAGTTCGAATGGCTGTTTTGGGGCGGCGTCGGCGTGCTCGTGCTCACCGGTGTCGGGAACCTCGGTGCGCTCGGGCCGCCGGGTCCCGGAACCGACTGGGGACGAACCCTGCTGGCGAAGCTGACCATTGTCGTTGTCCTCGTCGGCGGGTCGGTCGTCCGCACGCTACTCCTCGTTCGGGCCGGTGACCGCGTGAACACGTTCGACGATCTGCCCCCGGCCATTCAGCGAACGCTCTCGCGGGCCTACGGCGCGACGGCAGCCATCCTCCTGGGCATCGTCGTCCTCGCGGAGGTCCTCGCGCATGGGTGAGAACCAGCGTGAGCGAGAAGATATGGCGGAACGAGCGAGTGAGACCAAGCCAGCACCCGACGCCATACAGCGTTCCACGCGCCCGGTGTCACTCGTGACGTGGGCGCTTGCCACGTTCGACACCGTCCTGTTCGTCCTGCTCGGCGTCCTCGCCGCCCACGCGAGCGGCAGTCTCGCCGACCTGCTCGCCGGGCTGAACACCCTCGTCGGCGTGGCCGTCTTTTGTTATCTCTGGGCGCTGTTCGTCCTGGCGGTCCGATGGGTCCACAGCCGGGTGGCACTTGGGGATGTCCCGCTGCAAACCCTCGTCCTCCACGGAGTTGCGGCCGGGAGTGTCGCAGGCGTCGCGTTCCTGCTGGGACTGCTCGCGGTGGCACTCGTCCCAACAATACAGAGCGGCGGGGTCAGCCTCCAGACCGTGGTACTGGTCCTGCTCATCGGAGCCGGTGTCGCCGCTATCGTCGGCGGCGTCGTCGGCCTGCTCGCCAGCCTGCTGGACATCGCGGTCTACGGACTGGCGGGCTATCTGCTCCCCGAAGCCGGAAGCGAGCGAGTCACGGAACCTCGCCGACGGTGACGAAGAACGGCACCGTTTCGCGGCGTTCGTAGGCCTCGTCTTGCATCTGCTCGATCACGTCGCGGCCCATCGACCGCCAGCGCTCCCGGAGTGTGTCGTACTCGGCGGGCGTCGTCTCCCCGTTGAGAATCGTCTCGCGGTCGTGGGCCAGCCCTGTTCCGGTCGCTTTCCGTCGGGCCGCCTGCATCGCCGCGTCGTCGTATGGTGGTTCGATGCGCTGTTCCTGATCGTACTGTGTCGTCGAGACGACGGACAGCCCCGCGTCGTGGAACACGTCGGCGGCGTCACTGCCGAGGGTAACGTCCGTCCGCACGCCATCGAGAAAGAGCCGGCGAGCGCGGCGGGCCAGCATCGGCTCCGCGTCGACGGTCGATTCGACAGTGACGGCGGCGTTATTCGGCTCGATGGCGGCCACCCGGTCAGTAGCGACGCGGGCGAACTCCCGAACCGCGACCTCGGGCTCGGGAAGGTTGATGAGCAGCGCCTGACACACCACCAGGTCAAAGCTGTCGTCGGTAAAGGGGAGTCGCGTCGCGTCCCCGCAGACGGTCGGGTTGCCGGCGGCGGCCAGCAGGTCCGTATCGGCGTCGAGGCCGACAACCGTTCCGTCGGTCTCCTCGCGGAGGACGCGGGTCAGTTCACCGGTCCCACACCCCACGTCGAGGACGCGCTCACACTCGTCCAACTGCAGGTCCGAGAGCGCCACACGGGAGTCAGCCCACATCCCCCTGCGGGTGGTTTCGAGGTAGTCGGCGGAAAACCTGCGCACACTCGCCTGATGACCTGTCGTCCTGAAAAGTATCGCGGTCGGACCGCCACTCGACAGGGTGAAAGACTGTCCGTGAGCCCGTCGTCGTCTGAGTCCGGATCCCACTGGTCAGTCCCTGCATCGAGTTCACGCTCGGCCGACAGCCTCGTGTGAGCACTTTTATTGCGTGCTTCGGTTAATCCGGACTACTCTGCAAGTCTGTCAGCAACAGTACCTAGTTTCGCTGGTTGTGCATCTAGAACTAATTTTTTGAAGTCATTCAGGTATCCGGGGAAGTTCTGGCTCCTTGCATTTCCGATGACGAGCTTCCCGATATGTTTTTCAGACACAGTACGGCCGGGGTTGGCAATAAAACTATCACCCATGATCGGCCACGAGTTGTTTTGAAACCTCGATGTCTCATCGGGCGTTTGATCTTCTCTTCCTGTGATTTCTCTACTAATCACAGGGTTTCATAAAGCGGTTCACACACCTCAGTAGCTCTTGGAAAACCAGTGCCTGAGAAGTGGAGATTGTTGCCAATATTCAGAAACAGCAGCAGTCCTCTTCGGGATTTAATGTTAGCTGTTTATGTGTTAATTAAATAGACAGATTATATCATTACTCATTTCAGCAACTGGAGGAAGTGACGGCTCATCGCATTCCTATATTGATATATTCCGATCCACGTTTCCTGGTCACAGGGGGACTCCTCCGCGATGAACGTGAACAACGGCGGTATTTCCTCACACGACAATAGAACTGTTTGTGGGGAGCCATTTGGGGAGACGGTCCCGGTATTTTCTTGGCAAACAACTGTCCCTGAGCGGGTATATCCGACAACATTCTCCTCGCCGTCGGTCAGCCCCTCGCCATCCGTGTCAGGATCAGTCGGATCCGTCGTGAACGGTTCGATGGTCAACGGCAGTGACGACCGCGTGAAGCCGCCCGTTTCGGTCCCGTCAGGCAGGCCGTCGTCAGCTAGGTTTTTTCGGATTCACTCTGGTTCTACAGGTAGTTCTCCGCGGGCCGTCGCAGTTTCCTCTGCATACGTTCCGTCGCCTTGCCGTACGAAGTAGACCACATCTATCTGATTTATTTCCCAGAAATCCGGTGAGTCGATGATGATGTAGTTGGGTGATGGCGAGGCTGTCAGTGAGACATCTCGCTGTCCGGTCAGCGTAGCGACTGCCGTTTCGTTTAGCAGGTTGGCCTCCTCGGTGTAGAAGTAAAGGGTCACATTGTGGAATGGCCCACTACCGGTGGTATCGTGAATTGTCCCGTTCATCTGGAGTTGTTCGCCCGTCGTGTTCAGGTCACCACTGTAGGTGATTGCCGTTCCCGGGCCGGGTGTCAGACACCCGCTGAGACTGATAAGAATCAGCAACACCAAACAGAGAGAATAACGTCTAAATATCATGGTTGGTCGATTGTTGACAGCTCCTCGATACTAAAGACATAGTATGAATTCCCATTGTGACTGGCTAATGAATTTGAGTCCCACCCTCGACGCATGATGCTCCATCGGGTGGCACCGGATGTCTCATGTCTCTCAGAGTTCTGGTCACTTGAGGACCCACTGTAGACTTCGCCCAATGGTAACGCACCGGTGTCATCAAGCCGACCTACGTCGAAGGAGTGGCCAAGTTCGTGCATCTCCACAGAGCCAGCAAGCACCTCTGTTTTGCTGTTGTAGGGCGAATTGGTTACATCGCTTGCAGGCACAGCGTTTTCTTCCGTTGCCGACTCTGAAATAGATTCGGCATAGATGATATGGCCGTTTGCGGGTAGTTCCAAACTGGTTCCGATGGATTCGTCGGCGTTGAATCCCCACGGATTGCCTCCGATACCACTGGCGCGTTCCGAGGAGACGAGGAGATACAAGTGTTGATTCTCGTCATTACTCGACGCAAGCGCGTCCGTGAGGGTGACTACCGTATCATCGCGCTCAATATTGAGTGTGATGCCGTATAGCGCGTAGTTTTCTTCGATGGCTGTAACCCAGTTTTCGTTATCGAGTCTGTTCTCTGGGAGCCCATCGACGTAGTCCGCCTCAACTCCAAAGGTCAGACTGAGTGGATTCCCGTCCGTCGGTGCGCTACCCCACTGACGTTCTCCAATATGAACGTTCGAGTGCTCTTTCACGCCATCAGTATCAATGTCAGCACCCCCTGCAGAGGGGACGACCGATGCTTTGTGCACGCCGACCTGTTCTTCGACGATCTCGTCACCTTCGATCCCGTCGCCACTCTGTAGATGCTCCCTATACAGCACAACGTTATCGGTGTGTCCAACGTCGTAGACGGCGATCCAGCCGTCCCAGTAGCCGTCGCCGTCCGTGTCGGGCGTCGTCGGATCGGTTTTGAAGGGGAGCGACTCGCTACCGACTTCCTGACCGTCGGTGAGACTGTCGTCATCGGAATCAGGATCCCACGGATCGGTCTGGTAGCGGAAAGCCGGATCCATATCCGGTTGTCGATGATCAGGATTGGCTGTCCGGATCTCCTTTCGAGTTGACACCCAGTAATCCGACCGAATCTGCCCATCCAACCCTTTGAAGGTAAACTGATTGAGGCCAGCCTCATCGACGGTAACCAGGTCGAACGAATCCGTGCCGTCGGTGAAATTCGGATCCGAGAGGTCCTCAACGCCGTGCATGCGATCGGTATCCAGCCCCATCTGGTCCTTGAGACGCTCACGAGCGTACGAACTGGTGCCGTTGAACACCTGTTCGAACGTCTGCTCGCGTTCTTTGGTGATCCCATAGGTTCGCTTCGCACTCGGATCGGTGTGGGTCAGGTTCTTTTCTTCTCGGTCGCTGAGGGTGTCACCATCAGTGTACTTCGACCTTCTCCCTGGTTCTCCATTCCCTGCCAGCGTCGTTCACCGCTTGATTGGCCTCGTTTGCAGTGCCCGGGAAGATGTTCACTCAACTATTCAATTGGAAGTTCACTTCTCCCAGTTACTATCGTGTTTGAGTAATTGCCAGAGTCCATTCTAGTGTAATAGTCTACTTCGACTTTTTCAGTGCTCCAAAACTCAGGCGAATCGATAATAACATATTTCGGAACTTTATCTCTGGTGAGATTTACTGGAATACTATTGTAGAGAGAGCCCATCTCAATTGAATCTATCCGAGTTCCGTTTTCCCAATAGAGGTTTACCGTCACGTTTTTGAAGGTGATATTCTTCATTCCGCCATTCGCGATCTCGCCCTTCATAACGAATGTGCCGTTAGAGGCGTGAATATCACCAATAAATTCCACATCACCATTATATGCCGGATTTCCAATTGCACATCCACTCAAGCTAACGCATATCACGACCAGACAGGTCAGTATCTGTTTTGAATACATTGTATATTATGGCTCAGAGGCAGTTACCATCTCTTCAATGCTGAAGGCATAGTACAGTTTCCCATCTGCAGTGTGAACTGCCGAATCTGTCCAACCTGAGCGCATTATACTCCAAGCGGTTGCTCTGCCACTCGTAAGCCGTTCTGGCGTAGCGTCGTTATTTGATTGACTATACACTTCATCTTGCGGAAGCCATCCCAAGCCTTTGTCATCATTCACACCAGCACCGAACGAATGGCCGATCTCGTGCATCGCCACGTGTGCAGCCACCACCTGAGTCTCATTATTGTAGGGGGATTGTGCCAGATGACGTTGGTCTACCCTGCCAGGGGCACCTATATCCACGATTGACTCTGCATAGACGTACATTCCACGCAACGGGAGCTGGACAGGTATATAGGATTCTGTGGTGGCGTAGGCGTTAAACCCGGTTCCAGGGAAGATGCTTTCTGTGGTCACTGCCATGTACTGATCGGCATCGGTAGATATCGACCGCGGTGCACTGTTTGCGATGGGATCAGATAGTCGTTCGTCGCGAACGATATCAATGTCTATCCCATAGAGAGCGTAGTTGTCTTCGATACCACGTTCCCAGCCCGAGCTATTTAGGCGCTGGTTCGGCAATCCTGCCACGAAGTCGGTCTCAATGGATAGGTCAACTGTCTCACTCTGTGTGGCTGGGTCTGTGTCCCATTGTAATTCCCCGACCTGAAGATTGGAACGTTCCACACGTCCATCGTTGTCATAATCGACAGTTGCCGCTGTAACGCTATCTGGAACATCTTTCACTTGCCACCGTTCGTGAACACCAGCCTGTTCAGCAACGATTTCACGTCCCTCGATACCATCACCACTTTGCAGATTCTCACGATACAGCACCACGTTGTCAGTGTGCCCAACGTCGTAGACGCCGATCCAGCCGTCCCAGTAGCCGTCACCGTCGGTATCTGGGTCCGTTGGGTCTGTTTTGTAGACCGAGCCGGACGAACCGTCCTGCACTCCATCGATCTCCTGCCCATCAGTGAGTCCATCATCGTCGGTGTCAGGGTCCCAGGGATCAGTCTCAGAGCCCAGGGCCGGATCTGCATCTGGTTGCCGATGATCCGGATTCGCCGTGCGGATCTCTTTCTTGTTCGAAATCCAGTAATCCGTCTGCGGGTTGCCATCCAGCCCTCTGAAGACGAACTGATCCAGCCCGCGTTGGTCGGTCGTTACGAAGTCGAATGAATCGCTTGCGTCCGTGAACTCCGGATCCGAGAGGTCGTCCACGCCCTGCATGCGATCAGTGTCCAGTCCCATCTGGTTCTGCAGGTTCGTTCGTGGGTAGGACCCTCTGCCATCGAACACCTGCTCGAACGTCTCTGACCGCTCGGCAGTAATGTTGTACGTTCGCTCCGCGCTCGGATCGGTGTGCGTGAGATTCTTCTCTTCGGGGTCAGTCAGACCGTCGTCATCCGAGTCCCACGACATCGGGTCCGACGTCACACGGATGGAATCCGACTGTGCTTCACACCCATCGTCTGTTTCACAGGCGTAGTCGTACCGGTACACCTCGCCGCTCTTGTTGACCGTCTGGATAGTCCAGCCGCCCTTCTCAAGTGAGTCAGCCAGCCCATCGCCGTCAGTGTCAGCGTTCCCCTGAGCAGGGTTGCTCGTCCAGCGGTATCCGGTCACCAGCGATTGCTCGTTCGGTGGCTCGTTCTCAATAGTCTCGGACATGTCGACTTCCTCGCCATCGGGAATGCCGTCACCATCCGTGTCTGCATCGTTCGGGTCAAGTGTCACCGTCGGTCCGTTGGCCAGCGGAATGCCGGTCACCTCGCGGAAGTCCGAGATGCCGTCCTCGTCTGAGTCCACGCGGACAGTCTCGTTCGACGGGGAGACGAACCGCACGTTGTGAGCGCGAATCCACGAGTAGTCCCCACCGGTGTGGCGAGCGTCGGCCCGTAGCGTCACCGTCACGTCTTCCCCAGCATGTTCGGAGATGTTCACCCGCCGCACCGCGTTCTCCGTCTGCCAGCCGCTGCTGTAGTCGTTTTCCAGACGGTAGATATCGGTCTTGCCGTCTTCATCTGTCACAGCCAGGGTCGCCGCCGCGTGAGACCACGCGCTCTGGATGTGGGCGGTCACGTTCGCGATGACGTACACTTGCGGGTTGTCCGGCAGCGTGATCGACCGTGACAGGGTCCGTTCTCGGTTGGTCCGTTCACCAACACGAATCGCGTCACGGTCCGCCTCGATTTCACACGCCCCATTGGCCGGCTCATCGCTGTAGCCTCCGTCACGCGATTCGACGTCGCAGGTCCAGTTACTCTCTGCAATCGAGTCCGGCATGTTCTCGAAGGTCCACGACTCGATCTCACCGACCTTCGAACGGTCCGGACTCTTGGAGATGATGTCGTTGCGTTCGGTGAGATACTCATTCCAGGCGTCGGTATCGAAGACGGTGTACGTCGAGAAGTGTGTCGTGTTGGCCGTCACCGTATTCGAGGTAGTGTCGACCGACGACGGCACGTGCTCGTACCGGTTCGCCGATTCGTTGAACCAGTAGATGGAGGCGTTTGACTCCGCGCCCGACATCCGAGATTCGTTGTACTCGATGGAGATTTCTGCCTGTGTGAAGTTTGCGTCGGACTCGAACTCAATGAATGGAGCAGCAGTTCCATTGGGCGCATAGTCATCCTGGTAGCGAACGTTGACCGGTTCCGCCACCGTCGTCTCCGCACTCACGTTCCCAGCACCAGTGATGTTTACTGACGCGCCGAGGCTCTCGTTCCGAGCGGTCGTAGTGTATGTCTCGTTCCCATCCGTGATGCCGTCGCCATCGGTGTCAGGGTCCAGCGGATCCGTGTTGAAGGGAGCCGTTTTTTCGTCGCCATCGGATAGCCCGTCGTCGTCTGTGTCAGGAGAGAGCGGATCGGTGCCCACGTCGAGTTCCGCAGGGTCAGTGAGGCCATCGTTGTCCACGTCAGCGTACAGCGGATGGGTTCCGGCAGACAGTTCCGCTTCGTGTGTCAAGCCGTCGTCGTCCGGGTCTGCACGGTTGTCAGTGACCCCGTCGCCGTCAGCGTCCCTCTCGAGAGGGTCCGTCTTCGTGAGGCGGCGTTCGTCGCTGTCGGTGAGATTGTCCCCGTCCGTGTCGGCGGTGAGGGGATCTGTGCCGTATTCGAGTTCAGCGAGCGTACGCAGGTCGTCACCGTCGAAGTCCTCCCACCCGTCAGGAATGCCGTTCTGGCTTTCGTCAGCCCCGGTTGCCGTGGCGTTACTGTCAGGGTCTAATGGGTCGGTCCCGAGCACATCGGTTTCGTAGTTATCACGCAAGCCGTCTCCGTCTAATAGTAGTGTCGCAGTCGCTGTCTCACTTTCTGTGACCGACTGTGAATTACCCTTGGAGGCTCCCTGGGACTGCTTATTCGTGCCGTAACCCTTCGCTTTGCCGTTACCGTTCTGCTTCCGCTTCTTTTGTTTGCCTTTCGCCTTGTGCTTGCCCTTCGCTTTGCCCTGCTTCTGGCCGTTGGCCTTCTGTTTCTCTTGACTTTTCATCCCGCTGCTTGAGGCCGCTGTATCATCGGTTCCCTGTTCTGAGTCAGACGCTGCAGTGGTGCCTCGCTTGGACACTACAACGGTAATGTTGGCCGTTCGCTCGGTCAACCGGACGGGGGCCTGCATCGTTAGATTCTGGTTTGGACCGCTTCCGAAGGTACTGACCGCCTGCGAATGCTGCTTCGTTCCGTCAACGTAGACTGTGACGTTCTCAAGGTGCCACGGACGACTGTCGCTGACAGTGACCGTAACCGTTCTGTTCGTCGTCGTGGTTCCGTTCCGAACTGGATCCGACCGTGGTCCGACTGTCACCGTCGTCGCTGTCTCCGCATCGAGTCTCCCTAGTGCCTTCTGAGATTGAGTCCATGAGTTCCGTAGCGAGCGAACTGCTTTGGCGCGGTGCTTGATTGCACGAGCCCCTGTTGTGTCATCGGCTTTCCGGAACTGATTCTGGGCTCGCTGGTAGTGTCGCTCGGCGTTACTGATGTGTGCCTCCGCACTGTTTGCTGTCCCCGGTGACTCGGTCTCAGTCTGATTCAGGACAGTCCGGGCGTCCGCAAGCGACTGGAACGCCGTTTTGTTATCGGCTGCAACGACGAGTTCGCTAATCCGGACTGCGTGGGCGCTATCGTTCGTCTTTCCGTACTTCGACAGCCCCTGAAGCGCCTGTGCATCTGCGGTGTATAACTCTTTCGACGAAACGCGGTTCGGACCAACGTAGTGTTGGCCAGTCCGGTTAAGCCGGGAATAGGCTCGATTTTGCGCTGATTCGTACGTGCTTCCTGACGTGCTCAGATTGCGTGTATGCAACACCGCCGCGCTCTTTAGTGCAACCGCCGGGGCTGCAGAACTGTCCTGGATGTACTCCGGAGACGTATTCTCTGTCACCGGTTCGTTGCCGGCAGTGGACAGTGCAGATTCCTGTGTCACACCAACTGCCGTCGTAGGTATTGTAGCCGTCACTATCAACAATGCTGCCACCACAGCACCAACCCGCCCCAAACATTCCATAGTTTAGACTGTTAAATTTATTATATAGTTCTTACGGATATGCTTCTGTTCATAATATAACAGCAGCTGATATGTCGCAAATAAGCTGTGCTGGATCTGTGCCTGCGACGAGTAGGGCCTCACAAATGGCCGTATCCACTCGTCCGTGGGTAACACTCACAGTAAGACGACCTGCCCGTGATTTCCGAGTAAGTCTAGCCATCGAACCAGCGGTAACCGCCGAAAACGCTGCTCTTCAGCGGTGCGTACTGCCTGGTTTCACACAGGACGGCGACTCACCCGACTGAATCAGTCGAAATTACTGCCTAGCGGGTATGAGACGTTGTCTATGACACGTCGCTCTCTACATCTCCAAAAAGTGCCTTCGAGCGAATGTATCTCCAGTCCAGGCAGAGAACCGCTACTCGCCGCGGAGTTCCTTGACGCGCTCGATGTTCCAGGCGAAGCTCTTGCCGTCCTCGGTCGGCGTCTCAAGCACCAGCGGCACGTCGCGGATGGCGTCGTGGTTGACGAACGCGCGCATCCCGTCCTCGCCGATGTGGCCCTCACCGATATGGGCGTGTTCGTCCTTGTTCGTCCCGCACTCGTGTTTGGAGTCGTTGAGATGAACACAGGCGAGATCCTCGAATCCGACGACCTCGTCGAACTCCGCGAGCGTCTCGTCGACGGCCTCGGGCGTCGAAAGGTCGTAGCCCGCAGCGAACATGTGGGCCGTGTCGAGACAGAACTCGATGTCCTGGTCCGTGTGCTCTCGGACCGTCGCCAGGTGCTCGAACTGGCCGCCAAGTTTCGTCCCGCTGCCGGCGTCGGACTCGACCAGCACGGTGACGCCCTCAGGGATATCGAGGTCGTCCAGCACGCTCGCGGCGTTGTCAAGCCCGCCATCGACGCCCGCGCCGGTGTGGGCGCCGAGGTGGACGTTGACGTACTCGATTCCCAGCTTCGCGGCGGCGTCGACCTCCTTTTGCATAGAGTCCAGTGACTTCTCGCGGAGGTCGTCTTTGGGCGTACAGAGATTGACCAGATACGACGAGTGGATGACCCACGGGCCGACGCCGTGGTCGACTGTGAGGTCGCGGAACTGTTCGGCCTCGTCGTCGTCGATGTTCGGGTCCTGCCAGACCTGCGGCGAGTGCGAGAAGATCTGCCCGCAGTTGCCGCTGTACTCGACCTGTTCCTCGACAGCGTTGTAGACGCCGCCGGCGATAGAGGTGTGTGCCCCGACTCGTACCATGCACACCGGTCGGTGACGCCCGACAAAAGAGGTTCCGGAGTCAGAGCCACTCACGAGCGGGCGGAATCACGCCGAGACTCGACGCAACGAGGTAGACGCCAAAGAGGATGAAAACGGCGGAAACGAGCAACGAAATCAGTGTCACATCTGCAAGCAGTGCGGACGCGCCGGTGGCAATCAGGACGATTCCGATGCCGACCAGCATGAGCGTCCCGAGCGCGCCGAGCACCGCGTCCTCAGCTGCGACACGAACAATCGCGTACAGTTCTTCCTCAGAAAGCGCTGCAACGGTGCCGTCGGTTGCCGGAGGGTCGGTGGAGGTGTCGACAGGGTCGTCATCAGCGGGGGACGAGACCATGCCATCGCTTGGCCGGGGTGCCACAAAACGGTGACGTAGGTCTGTTGTCATAACCGGCGGACAGTCCACTCTCGTAGCCTCGTCATCGCAGATGTGAGATCGGCATTGACGCGACTATAAATACTTGTCAATAGCTAACTACAGAGAGAAATTGATTTCGAAGGACCAGTAATCGACTTATGTCGATACTCCTAGTTTAGTAATAGACAGATGACCGAATCACAGCCCGCAGTTGCGGACACACGCGAGTTCGAGTTCGTCTTGCAGTTCGACGCAGGAGCTGATAAGCTGATGGACGTGTTTCGGCAACACGAGAGCCTCTCTGTGTGGTCCTCGGCCATCTTCGTCGGTGACGACCATATGTGGCGGCTGGACCACGCGAAAGGGACACCCGAGGCCCTAGATGCGTTCGACGAGGTCTTTCTGGACGAAGACCGCTGTAACGAGTGTTTCGACGTCGTGAGCTGTGAGACGACACGGACTTACCACGTACTGGACCGCGGAGAATCGTCACGGACAGTGTACACGTTGCGTCGCGAACTCAGCGGCTGTCAGTCGCTGCCGAGTTTCCTACACCGGCACGTCAGCGAAGGCACTATCTTCGAATCCCGACGGACGGGCGATGAGTACCGCTGGCGCGTTCTCTATCCAGGGTCCAACCCAATCGGCGAGGTGTACGACAAAATCGAATCGAGCCTCCGCGATGGCGTCACGCTCTCAGTGTCTCACATAACCAGTGCCGGAAACTGGAAGGCGACCGAACGGGTCGCGACGAACTTCTCGCCCCAGCAGTGGCGGGTGCTGAAGGCCGCCGTGACCCACGGCTACTACGAGCGACCGCGGGAAGTCTCAGTCAAGGACCTCGCATCGATACTGGACGAGCCACGGTCGACCGTGCAGTATCAGCTCCGGACTGCCGAGGACCGCATCGTCTCGCAGTTTGTCGAAGAAACACTCTGAACGCGGAGTGAGCGAGCGGAGCCAGCCGACCAGCACAGTCATTTCCTCGAGATTCAGGTCCAGCAATCCCTATAATCCGTCCCTCGCTACCAGGACCCCGAGTGATATCTGAGGACTGTTCGCTGTGTTAGTATATACTAAACTTCGTGTATGTTTCGACCGTACAGTGACAGCCACGAAAGAGGCCATAATAGCCGTTGTGAATCCCATTTCTTTATTCATAGGAGTGGCTGAAAGAGTCAGTTAGTAACCCTGTCCAGTGAATGGTCGATATAATTACCATTCTTGGAGTGTCTGATTAAAATACTTACTATACTACATACATTATCGTGTGTATGGATTCGTTCTCTAGTCCGGAATCATTGCGCGACCACGCTGGGATTTCATTTCAAGAACAGATGCGAACCCTGACTATGACTGAATTCGAAACAGTCGCCGCCGAAGTCGATAGTCATGCTGCCGTTGGGATTACCAACGATGATGGCGAGGTCCTTTTGATGAACGACGGTTCCCACGGCTGGACGCTTATTGCGTTCCCTGTCGACCCTACCGAAGACTGGACGGCTGTCACCCGTCAAGAGGCAGAAAGCCTGCTTGATGTCACAGTTGTCCTCGAACGGATCGAAACGGTTCGTCGAATCGACTTCCATCCCGAGAGCAATAACGACCGGCGCTTTTCGATCTACCACGTGATTTTCACTGCTTCTATCGAAGGTGATGTCGTCGTTGCAGAATCCGAAACCACGACCGATGAGGATCTGACACTCCGGTGGTTTGACAGCGTTCCAGACAATCAGGAAGACGAAGTTGCAGACGATATTGCGCGCTTCCTAGAAGGCTAAATTGTGTGCTGAACAATGGGGAATCCGAGCGAATCCAGTATTTACGAGTGTTTGAATTCCACCCCGACCGTTCCGGAGTGGTGTCAGGGCAACCGTCGAATCCACTCGTCTGCGTCATATTTCTCTTTTGCGTGCTCGCGTGCGCGTGCGAGCTCGTCGTCCGTCCACGATCCCGCCGACGCGTCGACCCACTCGGCCAGTGTCGAGCGGAGCGTCTCGACAGCCTCGGCGCGGTCGATATCGGTGTATTCGTCTATCGCACCGACGCGCTCAGTGAATCGCTCCGAGTCGGGGTCGGCAGTGAAACAGCCGCAATGGCGGTCAGGCCGTAGCGAGACAGACAGGGAGCCGTGCTGGATAACGGCGTTCTTCTGGCGGTACTGCGCGTTCCCACTGAGTTTGCGACCATCGGGACCGACGATATCGTGGGCCGGGTGGAGTTGCCGCAGGTAACAGGCCGGCTGATGGACCGCCGACCGCTCGTCGTCAGCGAAGGAGGCGTCGACGCCCATACGCTCGAACGCGTCAAGGACGGGCTCACAGAACTGCTCGTAACACTCCATCAGATCACCCGGAACGGCGTCAGCCGGCGCGATGATGCCGTACGAGATGTCCGCCACGCTGTCATGGTAGATTGCGCCGCCGCCAGTGGGTCGCCGTGTTACCCCAACGTCCTCGCGCTCGCAGAACGCCCAGTCGATCGTGTCCGGGTCCTGTCCGTAGCCCAGTGACAGCGTATCGGGCCAAGTGTACACCCGCACCGTTGCCGGACCGCCCGCGGCGACGGTTTCGGCAGCGGCCGCTTCCAGTGCCATCGTCATCGGTCCGGGTCGTGTTTCCTCGCCGATGACGCGCCAATCCAGGTCGGCCAGTGACATACCCGGGCTTCGTGACGCGATGCGATATGAATTGTGGGCTAGCAGTCGCTGGCCTGACCGACGGGGGCGTGTTTATGCAAACCGCCGGAAAGCCTGTTTCCACCCACGAAAACAACAGACGCAGGGCCTAGCCCTGAACGTTCCCGCACTCGGTACAGGTGAGTTCGAACCGGCCGTCAGCAATGGCGACGCTCTGGGTCGTCTCCGCGTCGCACTCCGGGCAGTGCGCTCTCGATTCCAGATCGTCCCAGTCATGAGTTGCACCGGGCGCGCCGAAGGCCCAGCCGATGACGCGCTCGTCGCCGGAGTTGTACCCCTGCTGGAACTCGCCGGGTTCGAAGCGAATCAGTTCGCCGCCCGAAACGTCGACTTCCTCGCGGTCGAGACCGACCTCGAAGGTGGTCTGTCCCTGCTCGATGTAGAACACCTCTTCCTGATCGTGGTGGCGGTGAAGGCTCCCCGAGAAGGAGTCACCGGGTTTGAGTTCGAAGTAATTCGCCGCGAAATGCTCGGTCCCGAGTTTTCGGGAGACGGGCTTGCGGATGTCATGTACCTCCATCGGATTCCGTTCAACCGGTACGTCGTCGATAGTTACTGTGTCCATAGTCAATGTTGTCCTGGGTCGGGCCCCTGTGATGTGTTTGCAATCCGGCATTAGAGGACACTGTTCCGGAGTTTATAGTTTTTCGGGACGACACAGTCGCTCTGGGAGTTCACGGGCAAAGCGGACTACGCCATCGATGCGGGACGCTGTTCGAGTATGTCAGCCATCACGTGGGCCTCGGCCTTCCGAAGGTGTTCGGCGGCAGTTCCGGGTGCACAGCCGAGTTTGTCGGCAACATCGTCGACACCGCCCTCGCGAGGGTTGCCGTAGTACCCACAGTCGACGGCGGCGGCGACAGCCTCGAACTGCCGGTCGGTGAGCGCCGCACCGGTGTTGAGTCGGCGGCTGTCGTACTCCCCCACCTCCCGCACGTCGACAGAGATACCGTCTGGCACCGTCTCGACTGCCTGCTGGACCGTCCCGCCCGGACCGACCAGCGTGAGCCCGACAGTACCATCGGTGCGGTATGCGACCGGCGAGACGATGACCAGACCGGCCCGCGTGAGAGCGTTGACGAGGTCGTGACCGGTCGCCGACGGCGAATCCTGTACGTAGAGGTAGAACGTCTCGTCGGGACACGTCGAAATGGCGTACTCCCGGACAGTATCGGCCTGTTCCAGTGCCGCTCGGTAGGGCTCCGGCGGGAAGCCGTCGACGTGAAACAGCAGCGTCTGGAGGTCGGTACCGATGTCGTTGCCCCGGAGAAGATAGCTCGCCTCGTAGCCGTCATGCTCGACAACAAACTGGTGCATCGGGTGGCGGACCTCGGGGGCCATCCACAGCGAGAGCGTGACGTACTTCATACCTGACTGTTCCAAGAGGTACTTAAAATAACCTCGGGAGTGAGGGGACAGGCCGAGGACGGCAGCCGGCGAACGGTCGACCACGGAGATGGCCCAGACAGTCCACCGAACCGACGATGTCCATCCGCTTATCGAGCCGATCGCCGACCACGTCCTCTCTACCGAACGCCACGAGAACGCCCCCGCCGTTGTCATCCGTGCCGACGAGGTCCAGACCGTCCTCTCGACGCTTCGAACTGAGGCCGGGCTGGACCACTGCGCCTGCGTGACTGCCCAGGAGTACGCCGACCGGTTCGAGACGATCTATCATCTGCGGCGCTACGACGACCCGACACAGGAACTCTCGGTCGTCGTCCCAACGCCCAGAGAGTCTCCGACCAGCGAGTCAGCCGCTCCCGTGTATCAGACGGCGGCGTGGCACGAGCGGGAGGCATACGATCTGGTCGGCATCGAGTATGAAGACCACCCCGACCTCCGACGCATTCTCCTGCCTGAGACCTGGCAGGGCCACCCGCTGAGCCGGGACTACAATCAGGACCAGCCACAGATCGTCTCCTTCCGCGAGCACGAGCGACTGCTCGAAGACCACCGCGAGGGGCCGGAGACGATGCACCTCAACATGGGGCCACACCATCCCTCGACCCACGGCGTCCTCCACCTGAACGCCCAACTCGATGGTGAGCAGGTGGCGGCCGTCGATCCCGACATCGGCTACATCCATCGCTGTGAAGAACAGATGTGTCAGCAGGGTACCTACCGCCACCAGATCATGCCGTATCCGGATCGCTGGGACTGGGGCGGGGCCGGGCTGTTGAACGAGTGGGCCTACGCCCGTGCGGCCGAGGACCTCGCCGACATCGAGGTGCCGGCGTACGCGCAGGTCATTCGGACGATGGGCGGCGAACTCTCACGTATTCTCTCGCACATGCTCGCGGTCGCGACCTACGCGCTGGACGTGGTCGGGGAGTTCACCGCCACTTTCCAGTGGGGGGTCCGAGACCGCGAACTGGTTCAGGACATCCTCGAAGACCTGACCGGCCAGCGGCTGATGTTCAACTACCTGCGGCTGGGCGGGGTCGCCTGGGATTTGCCCGAGCCCCGCGAGGCGTTCTTCGAGAAGATCCGTGCGTTCCTCGACGACCTGCCCCACAAGCTCACAGAGTACCACGATATGCTCACCAGCAACGAAATCCTCCAGCTCCGGACAGTTGATACGGGCCACCTCCCGGCTGAAACCGCGAAGGCATACGGCTGTACCGGCCCGGTCGCACGGGCCTCCGGCGTCGACTACGACCTCCGCCGGGACGATCCCTACGGCTACTACGACGAACTCGACTGGTCGGTCGTCACCGAGCAGGGCGGCGACAACTTCTCGCGCCTGCTCGTGCGCCTGCGCGAAGTGGAAGAGTCCGCGAAGATAATCGGTCAATGCGTCGACCTGCTGGAGGACTGGCCCGAGGACGACCGCGAGATACAGGCGAACGTCCCCCGCACGCTTCGGCCTGACCCTGACAGCGAAATCTACCGCGCCGTCGAGGCCGCGAAGGGCGAACTCGGCATCTACATCCGCTCGGACGGAACGGAGACACCGGCGCGGTTCAAGATCCGCGGCCCCTCCTTCTCACACGTCCAGGCGCTGTCCGAGATGGCTCGCGGTGAATATGTCCCCGACCTCGTGGCGACGATCGGCAGTCTGGACACGATCATGGGAGAGGTCGACCGATAGTTCATCGCCCATCTGAGACGACCACAGCCAGTGAGTTTTGTACGCCGGGCACGTACGACCGATGATGACTGAACAAGCGACACTCGCGGGCGGCTGCTTCTGGTGTACGGAATCGGTGTTCAAGCAGATCGACGGCGTGACCGATGTGGTCTCGGGCTACGCCGGCGGCCACGTCGCCGACCCCAGCTACGAGGCGGTCTGCCGCGGGGAAACGGGCCACGCCGAGTGTATCCAGATTACGTACGACCCGGACGAGGTGAGCTACGAGGACCTCCTTGCGGTCCATTTCACCACGCATACCCCGACGACGAAAGACCGGGAAGGTAACGACGTTGGCACGCAGTATCGCTCGGCTGTGTTCTACCACGACGAGGCCCAGCGCGAAACCGTCGAAGCCCTCATCGAGGAAATAGAGCCGGGCTACGACAGCGACATCGTCACCGAAGTCGAACCGCTGGAGACGTTCTATCCCGCCGAGGAGTATCATCAGAACTACTTCGAGAAGAATCCGGACCAGAGCTACTGTCAGTTGACTATCCCGCCGAAAATCGAGAAGCTCAAAGAGAAACACGCGGAACTGCTGGCATGAGCTTCGAGTACACGACGGAAGTCGAGGTCCGGTACACTGATATCGACACGTACGGCCACGTCAACAACGCGACGTATGCGACCTACTTCGAGGAAGCCCGAATCGACTACCTGCACGACGTGGTCGACTGTGGCGAAGCGCTGCTCTCGGGCAGCGAGTCGGGCACCGGTATGGTCATCGCGAACCTCGAAGTCGATTACATCCAGCCGGTCCAGATCAGTGACTCAGTCGCCGTTGCCGTCCGGGTTCCACGTCTGGGTGAGAAGAGCTTCCCCTTCGAGTACGAGGTCCGGACCGAAAATGGTGTGGCTGCGACCGGGGAAACAACCGTCGTCACATACGATCGCGACACGGAATCCTCACGCCCGATTCCCGACGACTGGCGCGAGGCGATCACGACGTTCGAGGGGCTGTAGCCGCACCCGCTAGCGAGAACCACCCATTTTGCTCCGTCCAATTTAGGAAACATCGAGCCGACCGGTGGTTTTATTTTTTATCCAGATGTTGTACTGAAAGCATATGGAATACAGTACCGACCTCGGACGGCGCGTCCTCCTTACCATCGCGGGCGTAGCACTCCTCCTCGTGGTCGGGCTCGTCTTGTCCGAGTTCCTTCCAACACTCGTGTTTACGGTCTTTCTATACTACGCCAGCCGACCCATTTATCGACGGCTCGGGCGGCTCCCGCTGCCCGATTCATTCCTGAATCGGGCCGTCCCATACCAAAAGCAGGTCCATGCGGCAGCCACGATTTTCTTCTTCCTATTGCCGTTTGTGCTTCTGGTCGGCTACACGATCGTCCTCGTTATTCCCGAGTTACAGTCGTTCTTCGGCGAGGGTGGCCTGGGCGCGGCGTACCTCTCACAGTTTCAGGAGCTTCAGGGTGACTCGCCGCCGGGACCGCTCGCCAACCTTGGTTTCTCAGAGGTGCTGGCAATGGGGCCGGCCGAGGTGGTCGACCTGTTGCGAAACGAGACAGTCCAGTCGTGGCTGGGACGTGTCTCTGATACACTCATCGGCTCGGTGAGTCTGCTCACGTCGCTACTGCTTCGCGTGTTCATCATGTTTGCTGGAACGTACTACCTGCTTACCGACGGACCACGGCTTGTCGGCTGGTTCCTCGACACCTTCGACGGGTCGGGTGTTCTTCGCAAGTACGCGGCGGCAGTCGACGAGGAACTGTCCTCGATTCTCTTCGGGAACATCCTAAACGCACTGGTGACCGGCGTCATCGGAATTTTCGTGTTCTCGCTGTACAATCTGGTCGCTCCCGGCTCAGTACAGATTCCGTTTGCACCACTCGTCGGCGCACTCACCGGCATCGGCAGCCTCATTCCCGTGGTTGGGATGAAAATCGTCTACCTCCCTGTGGCTGCACTGCTTGCGGTCTCCGCGGTTGTCACAGGACAGACGGCGGCCCTGGCCTGGGTTGCCCTCTTCCTTGTGGTCACACTGGTCGTCGTCGACACCATCCCGGATTTCCTGATTCGCCCGTACGTCAGCGGCGACCTGACCCACGTCGGCCTGTTGATGTTCGCGTACATCCTTGGCCCCATCGCGTTTGGCTTCTACGGCATCTTCCTGGGTCCGATCCTACTGGTCCTCGCCGCGCAGTTCTTCCGGATTATCGTTCCCTACATCATTACGGGCTCAGTCGAAACGACGCAAACGTCACTCTCGGAATACGACTCCGCGGAGTCGTAACTGGCTACCCGTTCCCGAGTCGGGCGCTGGCGGTCCCGAAGTCGAGACAGCGACTGTCTACCGAGGAGCCGGTTCGATCGAGCCACCGTAGCTCCATCACTGAGAGGCGGTAGTGACACGTCGATGGCTCTACCTGTTGCCAGTAGATGTACCGGACGTCGGGTACTGGTTCGGCTGCGTCATATGCTGTCGGGAGATCATGAGTTTCGAGATCTGACATCGGTTCTGGGCCCGGTGTCTCGACGGGCGTGAAGATAATGCCGACGCTACCAAGAAAGGCGACGTTCACAACGAGGACCAGCGCAAGAGTGGCGCCGAGATACTGTGTCTGTTGCCGGTCGCGAAGCACCGTCGCAACCATCCCGAGGCCGACTGCGACGAACGCAAGCCCCGGAATGAGGTCGGTGTAGCCACCAGTCTCGAAATCAACGAACAGTATCAGAAACGCGAACCACGCCGCGCCAACCGGAATCCACCATTCGGTGCGTCCGACACCATCGTCATTACCAGTGAAACAGTGTCGAGCAGTGTGAACGAGGCCGAGTCCACCGAGCAAGACGAACGGTGACGCCCACTTGAAGTGGACGACACTGGCGACGAGTCGAGCGAGCAACGACGCGTGTTCCTCCGTTTGCAGTGGGACGAGAAAGACCTGGACGACCATCTCCGAGGCCGAATGCCAGAGGAGAAACACCGGCAGTAACATGACGATAGTAAAACCGAGGCCGCCGGCAACGACACGCTCAAACTCCCGCATGTCGCGCCGCTGGACTGCGAGACCGACCACAATCAGCGGGAAGATGACCCCGGCCTGCCAGTATCCCACGCTGGCTGCCGCAGCCACACCGCTCAATGCCGGGTAGCCACGCGTGTACAGATATATCGCCAGTAACCCACAGAGTACGAGGAGATATTTGGCTTTGAACCCATACGCCGGACGGACGGCAAACCCCGGCAACAGGAACATCGAGAGACCAGCCAGCGGCGCAACGATATCATCGCCAGTGACGTCGTAGACGAGTATCACAACGAGTCCGACGATTGCACACACCGCACCGCTCATCAGCACCACACTGAGCAGGTGGAGGCGGTACATATCGCCGCCGGATAGCAATGCCAGTATCCCGGTCGTCTCGTAGGACAGTGGCAACTTCGGTTCCCAGGCGTCGACGTACAGCCGACCGCCGCGTGTCAGATACCAGCCGAGATGCTCGAAGATACCGGCGTCGGGTGCCATCGGCGGTCGGCGAGAACTGAGAGTGACTGTCAGGACAAAGTACAGCTGTGTGCCGACGGCGAACAGCACTGGAAACGCGAGTCGTCTATCGTGGGGGTGGAGGGCAAGCGAACGAAGTAGACCCCTGAGTTGGTCTTTGTTTCGTCTGCTCACACGAGACGTTTGTGTTCAGGTGATCAAAAGTAGAGACTAATTTAGAACAGATACCGTCGCGGAGGGGAGATGCCGTTTGCATTACATGTACAGTCACCGGAGTTAGGCGCCTATTTGTAGACTGGTGTGTAACTCACCGATCCTTGCAGAGACACATCATCTGATGAGGTGGCTGCAACTATTCAGAACCCGTTTTCGTGAGTACTCGGCCGTAGTCTGAGCCACAGAGACGGTAGTACAGCAGTAATTTCCGGCATATGGTATCACTACGCAACTGTGTACTCATGTGGATTAAACTGTTCCCTACTCGGCGTGGTACTGTCTCAGGCACTGTTTCGGTGCGAACACCGAAAGCAAATCCCGTATCGGAGTATACGGTACCTAATATTGGAGTTGGTTTCTCCACCACAGACCTCCGATGGATTACGAGCGCGCTGTCTCTTGGTTTTTGACTGTACACGACAGCGCTGGACTGTGCTTGAAACGCGGATCGAGACGGAGCGGCCGCCCGGAACACACCGGATAGGATACAGAACAGGTCTCGCTCGGTCCAGCGACAGTGCTGATGGGACACCGACAGCGGCGAGTACGAAATAGAATTTGGTATAGCGGTTACTAATTTATTGAGACCATCCGCCGAACGCGTCGGCCTTTTACCAGTTGGCCCAGTAGAGAACGCTAATGGTCCAGAACGTGGCTTCAGTGATGGCGGAGCTGGAACCCGAGGACTTCCATCTGCTCTCTGGCGTCGAACAGGGGATGCGGTTCTCGGAGTACGTCGCCCGTGAGAAGTTGACCGAGTTCTCCCGGCTGACGACGGAAGATGTCGACTACCGGCTTGACCGGTGTGCGGACCGGGGACTGGTCGAACGAAAGACCATCCAGTACGAGGGGTTCAAGCTCACTTTTGAAGGGTACGATACGCTTGCGCTGCATACTTTTGCCGAGCGCGACACTATCGAGGGAGTTGGGTCGCCGCTGGGTGTCGGCAAGGAAAGCGACGTGTACGAGGCCCAATCGTACAAACCAGTAGCGCTGAAATACCACCGCGAAGGGTACACCAATTTCCGCGAAGTGATGAAAGAGCGAGAGTACACCGCCGACCGTGACCACGTCTCCTGGCTCTACACCGCCCGGAAGGCCGCCGAGCGGGAGTACGATGCCCTCGAAACGCTGTATCCAGACGTATCAGTCCCACAGCCCATAGATACGAACCGCCATGCGATTGTCATGGAGAAGATAGACGGCGTCGAACTCTCCCGAACGAAACTCGAACCGGAACAGGTACTGCCGATTCTGGATCTCGTGCTCAAGGAGATGCAGACGGCCTATCGCGAGGGGTACGTCCACGCAGACATGAGCGAGTACAACGTCTTCGTCACGAACGAGGGCGTCGTCGTCTTCGACTGGCCTCAGGCCGTCCCAACCGACCACGAAAACGCCCGGGAACTGCTAACTCGCGATGTCGAGAACATCGTGAGCTACTTCGAGCGAAAATACCCGCAGGAAATCAACAACGTAGACAGGGACGCAGTCGCCGAAGGGCTGGCGACCGACGCGTTCGGTTCTATTACCGAATTTACTGGATAACGGCATTCTAGCCGCTAATACCGTTCTCTGGCGGTCCACAGACGAATCGGAGTTGAGCCGATCGTTGCTTGAATAAACCGTATACTGCAATATCAAACCAGCCAAACCGCACTGGCCGGGTCGATTCGGGACAGCGGGACGAAGGCGAGTCTTTGCCGGTAGCAAGGACCGGCAGGACCGTCTTAAGACGATTCCCGGGACGATGCTGGACCTCGTCGAAGTTTTTTCGGGTGTAGCTTCTACCTGCACCGTCCCTTCGCCGAAGAGGCCTGTACGCGCAAGGAACCACTGCTGGTCGACCCTGACAACGGCCATCCGACCGGTCAGCCTCGATACAGACCTGCTGGGCCAGGACGACGACGCGGACGACGATACTGAGGGCCAGCAGAATGGCTAAGACAGCCGATAGCCCGATCCTACAGGTCGAAAACTTCACGAAGTATACGAGTCCGGCAGGACCATCGACGACACCCTGCTGGGCCGGAGCCAGGAAGTGAAAGCGCTAGATAGCGTCGATTTGGACTCTACCCCGGCGAGACACTGGGTGTCGTCGGCGAATCTAGCTATGGCAAGGCCACGCTCGCCCAGACGCTGCTGCGGTTCATCGAACCCACAGCCGACTCCGTTCGCGACAAGGGAAGACCTGACAGGTACCTCAAACGACCGCCTGCGGCACTCCGAAAGGACACCTGCGCCGTTCGATATCGGTGACGACCACCAAATCGCCGGCCTGCTGTACGATGACGACCATCCGGATACGTCCACACGGGGCAGGAGTCTCTGACAGGATACCAGTACAGTGGTCCGCTGTGTGACCCCTCTACTACTCGAATTCGATACCGGTAATCTCGAAGCGTGCGCCGCCGTCAGCGCTCTCTGCCACGTCGACCGACCAGCCGTGGGCCTCTGCGATGCGGTCAACGATCGCCAGCCCGAACCCGGAGCCGTCCTCGGAAGTAGAGTAGCCAGCCTCGAACAGGGTCTCACGCTCGTCTTCCGGGATGCCGGGACCGTCATCGGTCACATAAAAGCCCTCTTTCATGGCACCGATAGTGATGTTCACGCCCCCGCTCCCGTCGGTGGCGTCCACAGACTTCGTCTGGCTGCTCGCTGTGCCGTGGTCTGCGTTTGTGTGTGCCTGTGAACGCGGCTCTGCTGACTCTTGCTTCACACTGTTGTCGGACCCCATCGGACTGCGTGTGGAGCCGTGTTCGACACTGTTCCGGAGCAGGTTCTCAAGCAGTTGCAACAGGCGCGGCCGGTCGGCGGTAATCGTTACGTCTCGTTTGTCAGTGTCGGCGAAGACGAGCGTCCCGTCCGCTGCGTCCTGAGACACCATCTCCCAGGCATCCGCGACCGCGTCATGGAGCGAGACCGGTGCTGTCTCCTGGATGTCCCGGCCCTGGCGAGCCAAGAGCAACACGTCATCGATGATGCGTTCCATCCGGTCGAGTGCAGTCTCGATTCCTTCCAGATGGCTCTCATCACCGGTTGTTCGGGTGAGTTCTAGCCGCCCCTGTGCGACGCTCAGAGGGCTGCGAAGGTCGTGGCTGACGACGCTAGCGAACTCCGCAAGCCGGTCGCGTTCACGCTGTAGCTCCTGCTCTTGCTTGCGGATGTCGGTAATATCACTTGCGACGCCGAACACGGCGACCGGGTTATCCGGGTCAGACCGCTCACCCGTGTCATATATTGGAACCTTGGTCGTGAGGTATTGTTGTGCCTCGCCATCAATAACGATACGCTCCTCAACCTCTAGCGGCTGCCCAGTGTGCAGGACGGCACGGTCGTTTGCCCGCACCGCCTCGGCTGTCTCTTTGGGGTACAACTCGAAGTCGGTACGGCCAACGATTTCCGCATCAGTGCGTCCAGTCATCTCCCGATAGCCGTGGTTGACGAAGAGGTACCGCCCTTCGTCGTCTTTCATAAACATCGGGGTCGTGGTGTTTTCCAGAATCGCCTCAAGTCGCCGCTCTATGATCCGTAGGTCGCGCTCACGTTGCTTGTGCTTGGTGATGTCGTGATGGACGCCGAGCATCAGTGTACTGCCGTCGTCTTCGATGGGTTGTCCCCGAACAGAGCCCCACTGCACGTTGCCGTCAGCGTCGATCATCCGGAACTCCCCGTCGTAGATGTCGCCCGTTTCGACTGCCCGCTCTATCTTTTCACGAACTTCGGCGCGGTCCTCCGGATGGATCAGGTCGAATACGGCCGACAGCGTCCCGCCGAACTCGCCGGGTTCGAAGCCCATGAGTCGTCCGAGCGTGTCGCTCCACGCGACCTCGTCTGTCTCGTAGTCCCACTCCCAGACACCCGTTTTGCTGGCCTCGAGAGCCAACTGCAGTCGCCGCTCAGTTTCCTGTAAGTCGCGTTTCCGGTCTCGCTTGTCGGTGATATCCGTCAGCGTACAGACCACACTTTCGACAGCCCCGTCGTCGTCGAACAGCGGTGCGCTGTTCACCGAGAGTACCTTCTCCGTACCGTCCGGCCAGTGGATCGTATGCCGGGCATCGGATAGGGGCTGGCCGGTTTCGAGCACCTGCCGAAACGGAAGCTCCGAGTCCGGTATCGGGGTACCGTCGAGATCGCGTATTTGCCACTCCGGGTCGTTATACGTCCGGTCTTGTAATTCCGATTGTGACAGACCGAGAACGTCGACAGCGCGCTGGTTGGCGAAGACAAACTGGCCGTCGCGGTCGAGTTGCACAACACACGACGGGACCGTCTTGAGGATCTGTTCGAGCCGATGCCGCCGTCGCTCGGCCTCGGTCGCCGTCTGTCTCGCTTCCACTGCGTTCTGAACCCGATTGGCCAGCAATGTGTACTGGTCTGTCCCGACCTCCTTCTGCAGATAGTCGGTGACACCGGTTGAGATGGCGTCACTCGCGACCTCCTCGCTTCCTTTTCCAGTGAACAGGATGAGCGGGAGTTCAGGATACTCCTCGCGGACGGCTTCGAGGAACTCGATGCCGTTGCGCCCGGGCATATCGTAATCCGACACAATACAGTCAAACGTCGACGCTTCGAGCCGTTCTAGCGCGGCTTCCGCGTCTGACGCCGTTTCAACGCGGAGACGGTTGTTCTCGCGCTCAAGGAATGCGGCAGCCGTCTCCGCGAAGTCCGGCTCATCATCGACGTGCAACAGCCGAATCGCGTCGCGTGTGGATGTCATCGGGAGCAGTAGCTTGCTGACATATCAGAGGGCCGGCCACTTAGGGAGTTTGGCTGTGTGTCGCACACTTCGTGGAATGACTACAGACCACGGGAGCAGCCACCTACGACACACCACAGCTATCTATTTTGTAGAGTGACCGGACACAACGGAACAGCCGAACGGTAGGGCCTAGAGTAGCCTGCTGGTGCCGACGTGGCTCCGCTATCGCGGGGTGTCGGCCGATATCAAGGTCCCGCAGAGGTCGTATCCGGCGGGAACCGAGGTGCCGTTATCGTGACGATGCAGAACACGCTTTCGGTGCCGATACCGCTACCGACAAACTCGCCGCGGCCGTGGACGTGGTACGTCACCGGAGTGCCCAAGGCGTCCCTCATCGATAACGTGCCCAGTGAGGACGGCAGCCTCCGGTTTGACCGCGGTGAACGAAAGCGGTTGAGGCGACGGTGGGACCGGATGTTCCGAGTCAGTGACGATGAGTGGGAGCCTGCATCGACCGGGGAGTACACTATCGGCGCAGGGCTGAGTGTGGCCGACGCTGCCGAGCGTGGCCTGTACAGCGAGACGACGGTCAGTATCAGCGAGCGGTAGTCCCGCGAGCAGGGACCGAGTGAGCCGGGTCAGGACCCGCTCGGGGTGGGTGCGGGCGTCGGACCGGGGGTCGATTCCGGTGGTGCTTCCGTCGGGGTGGAAGCACTGTCACCAGTCCCGAATCCGACATCCGAGGTCGCGCTACCATCCGGGTCAGGCGCCTCGCCATCGAGCAGGAACGAAAGGAGATTTCCGAGGAACACCTCATTGTCGGCGTCGTATATCTCGGAACTACTGATGAACGTCGAGTCAGTGACGAACACCATGTTGTCGTTGCGGACGACCGTCGCGTATGTTCCAGTACGCCGCGTCTCCAGCGTCCGGGTACCCTCGGCAGCGGTGAACTTCGTTTCGGCGTCACCGTTCACCACCGCATAGCCGGCGGTGTCGAACGTAATCGTCTCCACACCGTCAGTCAGTTCACCGTCGTCGCTCGGTGACGCGTAGATCGCTTTGAAGTTGTTGTCGTTGGCTGTGTCGTCGACGTTGTACAGCTGTTCGGCACCCATCCGGATACCGTAACGCTTGGTGGCGTTGTTGGCTCCGAACGAGACCGTCGTTGTCGACTGGGTGAAGCCGGTCGAAAGGCGGGTCTGTGTCGGTTCGGCGAGGACGACAACACGGCCGCCGTCGTCCGTGTACTCCTGTAGCGCTTCGCGTTCCGTCGGGGAGTAGCTGCCGAGCGGCTGGACGATGAGTACACCGTCATACTGGCCCAGCGAATCGGCGAACGAATCAGTACCGGCGGTGCCGTACTCAACTGTGTGGCCCGCCTCGAACACCGCCTCGGTAATCGGTTCGAGCTTGGATTCAGACACCTGATTACCGTGGCTCGTATCGACGAGTATTCGCTTGTCACTTCCCTCGGAGTCGACCGATATCTCACCTTCTTCGGGGTCGACAGGCGCATTGACAGCGTCGGGCTGGTACTGTGACGGCGATTGCCCGTCGATAGACTGGCCATCGGGCGGCCCCGATGACCCCGGACTGGCGACTGCGAGAAGGAACGTACCGCCCAGTATCACTACAAGAACGACGATAAACACGGCGAGCGGCTTGACGATACGGCCCTCAGTCATTGCGAATCACCGTTGCGTTGTTATCTTCTGCGGGGATGCCCCAGACGGCGTAGTACTTCACCGGTTCCCGGAAGGTCGTCTCACTGTCGTCGGGATGGACGAGATACGTCACGTTGTTCGCGCCCTGAACAGTTTCAGCGCCGGCAGGGACGATGATGACGTTGAATTCGGCACCGCCACTGCCCTGATACACCACATCGTACCCGTCGCCCTCGATGTCGTCTGAGAGTGCCGCGGCCCGCTCGATAGCCAGTTCAGTGTCGCCGATCCGGTCGGCAAAGCCGTTCTGAGTCGCCTGTGCGCCGAGATACGTGCCCCCGTTGGCGACTTCCTCGCGGGAGACGGTCAGTTGCTCGCCCCGGTGACGCATGACCGTTCCGACGAACGAGCGCTGGAGCACCTCGATGTCCTCGCGGAGGCTGTCTTTGCTTATCTGGGCCTTGTCCGGTCCCGAACGGATGAACGTCTCGCCCTGCTTTTCCACCTGCTCGATAAGACTCAGCGGGGCCTGAACGATGACGCCGATGCTGCCGACGTTCGAACTCGGCTTGACCACGATCTCGTCGGCTGGTGTGATGCCGTAGTACCCACCCGAAGCGGCCGTGCCCTCGACGTAGGCGACGACAGGCATCTCACTGGCAGTCCGGTTCACAGCGAGGTAGAACTCCTCGCTTGAGTCGACCGGGCCGCCGGGGCTGTCGACCCGGAGGACGACTGCCTCGATTGATTCGTTGGTTCGTGCCTCACGGAGGTCCTGCTTGACGGCGTTGACGTTAGCGTCGGTTGTGCCGCCGCGAAGGGTGATGACGGCGACGCTCGGGTCGTCGTCACCACCGCTTGGCACGCCGTTCCAGATGACCGGCGCGAATATCGCGGCGATGACGAGGGCGAGCGTGACTGCGATCACGTATGACGCCGTCATCGCGGAGAAAAGTTGGTCTCTCCCAAACATCTATACATCGCGTTCGGACTGAGAGAGTAATAAACCCCGGTCGGCGCGCCCCGTCGCAGTCTGGCATCCAGGTTGACTGCGACGGCAGCGACTAACGTTATTGGTATCCGGAGCGTGCAGCCGGTATGGAGACCCGAGCGCTGGGCGATACTGGACAGGAGAGCACGGTGCTGACGTTCGGCTCGATCGCACTCAACTGGCTCGAACAGGACGGTGCGAACCAGCTGGTCGAACTCGTGTTGGACCACGGCGTCAACCACTTCGACGTAGCACCGACCTACGGCGACGCGGAGCTAAAGCTGGGGCCGAAGCTCCGACAGTACCGCGACGACATCTTTCTGGGCTGTAAGACCCAAAAACGAGAGTACGAGGGGGCTGCGCGGAAAATCGACCGGTCGCTGGACCGTCTCGGCATCGACACTATCGACCTCTACCAGATCCACGGCTTGGAGTATGAGGACGAACTGGACACGATCACCGCCGACGGCGGCGCACTCGACGCGATACGCGAGGCGAAGGCGGCGGGGAAGATAGACCACATCGGGCTGACGAGCCACGGCAACCCCGGGCTCATCCTCGACGCCATCGACCGCATCGACGACCTGGAGACGGTGATGTTCCCGCTGAACCCCGTCGTTGCTGGCAAGGACGATGACGAGTACGACTACGAGGCCGTGCTGGAACGCTGTGAGGCGGAGGGTATCGGCACGCTGGGTATCAAGGCGTTCGCGAAGGGGTCGTGGCCGTCGACCGACAAACTGGCCGAGGCCGACCGCCCGTACGCGAACTGGTACGAGCCGGTCGACACACCGGAGGCCATCCGCGAGCGGTTCGATTTCGCCGCCGCACAGGGCCTCGATACCGTTGTCAGCCCCGGCGACCCGAAGCTCGTGGCAATGGTGCTCGACGCCGCCGGTCGCTCCGAGGGGATGGACGAGGCGCGCCAGCGCGCACTCATCGAGGAAGCGCGGCATGATGACAGTCCGGTGCCCGAGCAACTGCACCACTGATTGTGACCGGGGACGTTCCGGAGACGGTGACAGCGGCACTCACCGACCAGCAAGTCGAGGGTCGAGTCTGTCTTGAGGCGGGGGCCGGCGTCGGTAATACGACGGCAGGACTGCTGGCCGCGGGCGCGGAGCGGGTGTACGCGGTGACGAACGACGCAGACCACGCCACGACAGTCCGGAACCGCGTCGGCGACGGAAACGCCGACCGACTAGCCGTGGTCGAGGCTGACCTCCGGGCGACGCCGCTTGCCACCGACAGCATCGACTTTGTCACCGCCCACGGACTGTGTAACGTCCTGCCGCCGATTGAACTGGACGCCGTCGCGACCGAACTGACGCGGGTTGCAAGGCCCGACAGCCGCCTCGTCGTCGACGACTACGCGGTGCCGCCCGCCGACGCGGCTGTCAATCGACTGTTCACACTGGAAAACGCCGCCGCCCAAGTGGTCGATGGCCGGCCGGCGCTAACATTCTACCCGCCCGCCGTGCTGGCCGCCGTCTTCGCCGTTGGGGGCTGGACTGTCGAACGACGGAAGACGCTGCTGAACCCGGTCCCGTGGACCGAGGCCCATCTGGATGCCCACGCGGAGGTGGTACGCGAGTACGCCGCGGCGCTTCCGGATTTGCTCGGGGAGCCCCTGACTGCGATGGCTGAAGAGTTGATCGCAGGTATCGGCTCCGAGCGAACCGGGACGATGTACAGTCTCGCGTTCCGGCTGGCAGATGTGTGAGTCGTGTGGGTGTCTCACGAGGCGAGTCCGAACAGCGCACGCAACCACACAGACAGATACAGGTTTTCCCAGCAGCCGAACGGCTAAGGACGCGCCGGCCTACGTGCCGGTATGTCACTCGATAGATTGGCAGCGTTCGACGCCGAACCGGCAGCGGGCGAAGTTATCGACGGAGAACTGGCAGTAACCGACGACGTGCTGGTGAAGGCATTCGCGCTGGGGCCGGATGCGACAGTTGACCCCCACGAGCACGACGGCGCGACAAACGTGTTCCACGTGGTCCAGGGCGAAGTGACGGTCCAGCAGGACGACACCGAGGAAACCATCGCCGCGCCGGGCGTCGTCCTGAACGAGCGCGGGCAGGCCCACGGCGCGCACAACCACACCGACGAGGTGGCTGTTCTGACTGCGAGTCTCTGTCCGCTGCCGGGACAGTAGGCGTGTGACCGTCGACGGGACGGTGCCGGCCAACCGTTTCCGCACCACGTTTATTGGTATCGCACAGCACGCATCTGATATGGCAGAACCACTGCCGACCAACGGGCTCCGCAGTACAGTCGACAGCGGTGGCGTCGCGCTTGGTGTCCTCGACAACGCCTACAGCCCGACGCTGGTCGAGTTTTACGGCGACCTCGGCGTCGACTTCGTTTGGCTCGACTTCGAGCACGGGGGGCCGGACCCGTGGGACGCGGCGACCGTCGAGAATCTCCTACGGGCGGCTGACGGCACCGGGACGGAGCTACTGGTCCGCCTGCCAGACACGTCCCCAACGTTAGTGCGGAAGGCGCTGGATCTGGGTGTCAAGAACGTCTTCCTGCCGCGGGTCGAAACTGCCGACGAGGTGCGCGAAGCGGTCAAGTCGGGGCGGTTCCGGTACGACGGCGACCCCGGCGACCGAGGGCTCGCCGCGCCCCGAGCGCGCCGCTGGGGGCTCGGCGAAAACTACGTCGAAGCCTCGGACACGGAGACACTGGTCGGGACTACAATCGAGACGAAGGAAGCGGTCGAGAACATCGATGCGATTCTGGACGTACCCGACCTCGGCTTCGTATTCATTGGGCCGTTCGACCTGTCGGTGTCGCTGGGCCACCCCGGCGAAATCGACCATCCCGAGGTACAGGACGCGGTGGAGACGGTCCGCTCGGTGGCGGTGGAAGCAGACGTCACCGTCGGCGGCCTCGGCTTCGGGATGGACGACGTGAACGAGAAAGCCGAGTCGGGATACCAGATACTGAACGTCGGAAGTACGACTGGCGCGATAGAGAGCGTCGTTCGCGGGTGGCTAGAAGATTTCGAGGGTCAGCGGGGCTAAACGAAAAGCAGGTTCGTGACGGTTCAGGCGCTCGCGCCGGATTCGGTACCGCTCGTCGCGTCGACGGCGCTGTCGTCGAGTTCCGACTCGGCTTCCAGCAGTTCGCGGTAGCGCTCGCGGATGGTCACGGTGCTGATGTCAGTAGCCTCGCTGACGGTCTCTTGGGTCATCTCTTCGCCGAGTAGCAGGCCGGCGGCGTAGATAGCCGCGGCGGCGAGGCCGACTGGGCTTTTGCCGCTGTGGACGTTTGCTTCCTTCCCCGCTTCGATGAGGGCGCGGGCCTGGCGTTCGAGATCGTCGTCTGCGTCAAGCTTGGAGACGAACTTACTGAGGTAGGTTGCGGGGTCCGGCGGGCCGACCTGCAGGGAGAGTTCGCGGTTGAGATAGCGGTACGCGCGGGTGAACTCCATCTCGTCGACACGGCTGACGACGGCCATGTCGTCGAGGGTCTGGGGAAGGTTCGCCTGCCTGACGGCGGCGTACAGCGCGGCGGTCGCCATCCCTTCGATGGAGCGGCCGGGTAGCATCCCCTCGTCGAGCGCGCGGCGGTAGATAACGCTGGCTGTCTCACGGGCGCTTTCAGGGACACCGAGGGCACTCCCCATCCGGTCGATCTCGCCAAGGGCCTGCTTGAGGTTGCGCTCGGCGTGGTCGCGGGTGCGGAATCGCTCGTCCCAGGTGCGCAGGCGCTGCATCTTCTCGCGCTGGCGCGTCGACAGGGAGTTGCCGTATGCGTCCTTGTCCTGCCAACCGATATTGGTCGAAAGGCCCTTGTCGTGTTTCATCTCTGTCGTCGGCGCACCGACCCGGCGCTTGTTGTCACGCTCTTGACTGTCGAAGGCGCGCCACTCCGGCCCGTGGTCGATCTCGTCCTCGTCAACAACGAGGCCACACGACTCGCAGACGGTCTCGCCACGACTGTCATCGGTAATGAGGCTCCCGCCACAGTCCGGGCAGGCGTGGCCAGCGCTCGCCTCGGACTCGGCCTGTTCGTCCGCACTCTCATCGCGTTCGTCGGGGGAATAGATGCTGCGTGTCGTCATAGTGTGCCTCTGCGAGCGCGTAGGACGCCCGCGGTCGTACCCAATTATAGGGGTTCATCCCCCATGACGCCTTGTTTGGCATATGCCGAACTTCGGAGAAATGGTAGCTATATGTCACATTTGGCGCACCACGACGCACGACTCCACTCCTGCTGTCACCCCGTTCTGAGCTTCGACGCGGCGGTATACAGGTAGTACAGTTCGGCCCGATTCCGATGCCAGATACGATATCGTCGACTACACGCCCGAGCGACCGATACGGAGGCGTCCACCCTCTGCGACGTCTTCGTCGGCCTGGACCGGCCCCATCGACCGCGTGACGAACGACCGGACGATCCACGCTTCGGCCCGCTGGAGGCGGTACTGGAGCGTCGACCGCGACACGTCGAGCGTCTCTGCGAGGTCAGTGAGCGAGGTGTCCCGGGGCGTCCGGTAGTAGCCGTGTTCGACAGCGGCCTCAACGGCAGCCTGCTGTTCCGGCGGAAGCTCTGCCAGCGTCACGGCCTCATCAACCCAGTACGAGGGTGAACTGAGCTGACGGAACTCGACGGTGAGCCCCTCCCGGAGTTCGGATTTCATCTCATCGAACAGGCCGTCGACCCCGGCGTCGCTACAGAGGAGGAGCCGCCACTCACACCGACTCCCACGGCGCTCAGTCTCGACGAGAACGCCACGGCCGACGTGGTCGATAGCCAGTCGTGGAATCGAGTGACAGTCGCCGGCTTCCGACCGGTAGCTGTACACCGTCCGAGCGCCTGGGTCCGAGCCGATGACCTCGTACGTCCAGTCCGTCTTGCAGTTACGGGTCCCGATACACTCGGTGCACTGGACGGGATCGTCGTACACGTCATCCAGTTGTTCAAGGGCAGTCTCCGGGCCGGCGACGCGTTCGAGCCGCCACATCCCGTCTCGTGTGACGTTGCACGCGATCGTCCGGGAGTGTGTCTCCGGGTAGTCGATGAACACGTCCATGACGGGGTCGACGTTCCGCTCGTAGTCGATAGTGAAGATGAACTCTCGCATATACACCCCGTTGCGTGTCGAGTGGCTTATACGCATTGTCTCGTTCGGCGTATGCCAAACCAGCCGTCATTATCCAAGGGCGCTTTCGAAAGGATATGTCGTGTTCTGTCTCTCCATCTACTGGCGACGCGTCCGGCAGTGCGGCCACTGGCGACACACCGGATGACTCGTCGTCGCGCATTCGCGGATATGAACTACCGACGCACAACTGGCGACACACCGTCGTCTACGGGGTGGTGTTCTGGGCAGTCGTGGCCGCTGCGTGGCTCGCTGTTCCGGCTGGCCACCCGTTCCAGCTGGGCGTCACGCTGTCCGGACTGTTCGCGGCCCCGCTGTTACCGGTCGCGCTCTGGTGTGATTACTGCCAGGCCAGAGGGTTCGGCACCTGTGACCCCGGCGTCCGGGCGTACCTCTCGAACCTCGTTCGGGATATCAAGACGGCAGGGACCGGCCAGAGCGCTCTCGGCGACCAGCGTCGGGAGTTCCTCAGATGCTGAGTTGAGGTAACGCCACTCGCCGACAGCCGTTTCGACGGTGTTAGCGGGCAAACCCGGCCGTATATTTATAGCCAGTCCGTCTCCGGATCGATACGGTTCGGTGGCGTCTCGTCGGCCAGTACGGCCCTGACGTTCGCCGCAACGGCGGCGTTCAGGTCGTCGCGGGCCTCCTCGGAGTACCACGCCGCATGCGGTGTGACAATACAGTTGTCTAGGCCGACCAGCGGGTGGTCAGCCGTCGGCGGTTCCTCGGCCAGTACGTCGAGACCGGCGGCCCCAATCGTTCCGTCCTCCAGCGCCGTCCGGAGCGCCGCTTCGTCAATGAGGCCGCCACGGCCGGTGTTGACCAGAATCGCCTGCTCACGCATCGCCGCGAGGGCATCGGCGTCTATCATCTCCGCCGTCTCCCCGGTCAGCGGCGCGTGGAGGGAGACGTAGTCGGCCCGATCGTACAGCGTCTCTAGCGTGACCTTCTCGACATCGGCGTCGGCCATCTCCTCGGCGTCGACGTAGGGATCGTACGCAATCACATCGAGGTCAAAGCCCCGCATCTGGTCGCGCACTCGCCGTGCGATGGGGCCGAAGGAGACGAGACCCAGCGTCTGGCCGCGGACGCGATGTACCGGGCGGGTCCGCTCCCAGCCCCAGCCACCGTCGCGAACGTCGCGGTCGTAGGCCGTGAGCGTCCGAATACAGTCGAGCAGTAGCGTCACCGTGTGGGTAGCGACCTCGTCGGTACAGTACTCAGGGACGTTCGTGACGGTCACGCCGTTGTCTGCCGCCGCGGACACGTCGATGTTGTCGATACCGACGCCCGCTCTCGCGACGATTTTGAGGTCGTCCAGCGCGTCGAGTACCGCGGCAGTGACCGGCGTGTTCACGTCCACGACGAGGCCCAATGCCCCGGCGGCAGCATTCCGAATCGCGTCCTCGTCGTCTGTCTCCGCGACGACGACATCAGCGTCGAGTTCCGCTCGCAGTCGATCGACATCTATCATCGGGTCATCGCTTGCGACCACACGTTCCATACACTGAGTCATGGACTGGGACGCTAAAACGGGTCGAAGTCGTTCCCATCGAATAGGAATTCGAGGTCCATGATAGATAGAATATAACAGGTGAATGTGTTGTTCGTTCGAGCCACGCGTGTCGAGCGCTGTGATTTAAGCCGCTCGACCGCCAATCCAGCGGTATGCAAATCGAGCTGCGGTTTTTCGCCAACTTCCGGGAAGCCGTCGGACAGAAAACGGTTCACCGCGAGTACGAAACGGACCTGCAGGCGGGCGACGTGCTCCAACAGCTCTCCGAAGAGTTCACCGAGATGGACCTATTTGAGGACGGGGAACTGCGAGAGTACCTGACGATTCTTCGGAACGGAAGGGACATCGCCCATCTTGACGGACTTGAGACCGCACTGGAAGATGGGGACGAACTCAGCGTGTTCCCGCCAGTTGCTGGGGGGTGATTCTTGTGACAGTCAGTTGCCCGAATCAGCAACAGAAGATGAACGGGTACAGCAACCCGATGCGGTCGCCGGCTTCCAGTTCCGTGTCCAGTCCGTCAAGATGTTCGTTGAACTCGCCGTTGACCGCCACTCGCGCGTAGCACCTGGTCTGTTCACCTTCGGGGTTTTTCGCCCAGTCACCCGGCAGTTCCGCCATCTCCGGGGCCCAGCCCTCGGTGGTGGCATCGTCTTCGGTTTCCGCGATGAGCATATCGCTCACGTCGTACTCTTGGAAGAACGCATCAAGGAAGTCACGCAGCGTGTCTCCTTCGAACGTGTATGACAGCGACGGTTCGCCGACGACCCGGCGAACGTGGCCGGTGCACCTGACCTCGACAGTCGTCAGGTCCGGTGCCGACGACTGTCGCTCTACTGTCTCACTGCTCATGCGTGCACTACACCCCGCTACCACAAATCAGTAGAGACGAACATGTTCGCCATCGCTGGGGTTTATTGGCCGCGAACCATGTGTGGCGGTATGGACAGTATCGAACTGGGGATTCCGTCCGGGATTGTCGAGTCGCTGCCGCCGGACAGCGAGGACACGAAACGCGACATGGAACAGGCTGTGGGTGGCTGGGAGCGAGAACTCAACGCCGCCCTCAATTCCGAGGAGCCGGCCAGTGCCGTCGTTGACCACATCGAGCAGTTCGAGAGTCGGTGGGAGGCCTACGATGAGTACGTCGTCGAACTCCGGGCCTGGGGCCAGTCACCCATCTACGCGATGGCCTGGCGCGACCTCCACGCCGCCGTCATCGCTCAGATTTACGACCACGCAGACCTAGACGAGCGCATCAACCGCGAGCGCAACGCCCGCATCGTCGACGACGGTATTCGGCCGGGGTAGACCGTCATGTCCGGCAGAGAGACACCTCGGGATAGCGCGGGTGTGGCGAACGGACGCCGGACCGGCGATAGGTTTAGACGACCGCACCCGTAACGACCACACAATGGAGCGTGAACGGAGTTTTCGCGGCATCTCGGTTCGAGCCGCTATCGGGTATCTGGAGAACCTCGGCGGCGAGCAACGCGACGAGGCGACTGTCAAAGGCGACGGGTGGGCGGCGACACTTTCAGAGGAGAAAGTCGCCATCGGCCCGAGTCTCCAGCTCAACGAGGTGACTATCGAGTTCAACGGCGACCCCGAGACGCTGGAGCCGCTTATCGAGAAGTTCGCACAGAAGGCGATGCGAGCGGGCGGCTGACCGGGACGCGATGGCTGATTCATCGTACCCAATTGAGGGACAGATCGTCCTGTTGGCCGGCACGCGAGCCAGCGTCCCGCTCGACAAATTGCCCGACCTACTCGGACAGGTTCAGACGTATCTTCAGGAGAACCGGGAGACCTACGACAGGGAATACGAACGCATCAGCGGCCCCAGAGAGGCCGATTACGTCTGTGCGGAGTCAGGCCACTGGCACAGTATCGGCACAGAGCTCGGACTGAGCGACCGCGAACAGGACGCGGTTCGGCGGGCCCACGCCGCCCAGTTCGAGCGCGACGGGCGGCGGCTGGACAGAAGCGAGGAGTTCGAGACGACGCTGGAAATCAGGGCCGTGCTGGCGGTCAGCTCCGACCCATAAGACGTGCTGGCGGTCAGTTCCGCACTGTAATCGTCTCCAGCACGCGCTGGGAGAACGCCGTCTCCGAGAGGTCGCCGTTTTCGAGCTCGTCGATCCACTCGCTGTCGACCGACCACTCGCCGAGTTCGGTGTCCTCGAGGTCCGTTACCGTCGCCTCGATGTCGACCCCAGACCAGTCATCGGCATGCAGGTCCCGGAAGACGTTGACGACGCGGCCGATCTCTCGGTGAGGAATGACAGCCGCCTCGTCGGCCGAAATCGACTCGTACGTGAGCCGGTACGTATCGCCCTCGTCGGCGAAGTCGGTAACGTACACGCCGTGGCTGGTCAGTCGGGACTCTACCTGGAATTCGAAGTCGTCGATATCTTCCTTGCGCATTAGAGAAGTGAAATGTGTTCGGCGGCCGGGGCTGTCTCAGTCGTCGCTCGGTGCCGCTGCGCCGCCGGAGCTGACGCCGGTTCCGGGGCCGATGTCGATTCCCAGTTCATCGAGTTTCTCATCGGGAACGACGCCGTTCTCCCAGTCACGCACCTCGTAGTACTCGTCTTTCATCTTCGAGAGCTCCGCGAGTTCGCCCTCGGAACCGCCCTGGGCCGGCATCGCGTGCTCGTCGCCCTCTACGAACCGGTTTGGCAGGTCGTCGTCGGACCCGTCGAAGCCCGCGAGGTTGTTGTAGTATCGTTCAAGATTGTAGACGCGCTCGCCGGCCTCCATCAGTTCCTCCTCGCTCACGTCCAGCCCGGTCATGCCGTTGTACTGCAGGACGTACTCCTCAATCCCCTCTGCGAAGGCGTTGAACTTGCAGATGTCGAAGGAGTCGCTGATAGCGTGGAGGTCCTGGAAGGTGGCACACAGCTCGCCTTTGCCCTCCCACTCTCGCGGGTCAACCTTCTCCGGGATACCGAGAATTTCGGCTGCCGGCGTGTAGCCGCGCAGGTGACACGCCCCGCGGTTTGAGGTCGCGTACCCGATTGCCATCCCCTTCATACAGCGTGGGTCGTAGGCGGCCATCGTCTGCCCTTTGACCGCGAGGGAGTTGGTGTGGGCGTCGAACTCCTCGGCAAGGTGGTCCGGCCCCTCGGCGAGATGGTCCGCGAGTTCCGTCTCGCGGTGGGCGATCATCTCGATCATGTCGATCATCGTGTCGGCGTCGCCCCAGTCCAGGCCGTCGTCGAGTTCGTCTAGTTTCCCCTCCTCGGTCATCTCCATCGTCATTGCCATGGTGTTGCCAACATCGATGGTGTCGACGCCGACGTCGTTACACCGGTCGAGCATCACCGCAATCTTGTCGCGTTCGACGTGGCCGGAGTTCGGACCGAGCGCCCACGCGGACTCGTACTCGTAGGATTCGGTGCGGACGTTCATCTCCTCGCCCTTGTGCATCGCCTGCACCTCGACCTCCTTCTTGCAGGCGACCGGACAGGAGTGACAGGTCGGCTCGTCGACCAGGATGTTCTCCCGGACGTTTTCGCCCGAGACGTTCTCTGAGTCGATGATGCGCTCGCCATCGCCCTCCGCGTCCGAGTACGCTCGCGTCGACGAGTACTTCCCGTTTTTCGTCGGGAGACCGTCCATCTCCTCGGTGGGATTCATCAGGACGTTGGTCCCATACATCGAGAGGCCGCCCTCGTTGGGCGCGGTCACGTCGGACTCCTGGATGACCTGCATCGCCTGTTTGTGGCCCTCTTGGAACGTCTCCTGATCCTTCGGCTTGGGCATCCGCGTGCTGGACTTGACGACGACGGCTTTGACGTTCTTGTTGCCCATCACACAGCCGGTGCCACCGCGACCCGACGCGCGGTCGTCCTCGTTGACGATACAGGCGTATTTGACCTCGTTCTCACCACCTTGGCCGATGGCCATCACCGAAAGGTTCTTGCCCAGCGAGCCGCCCTCGATCTCTTCTTCGAGGTCATCGATGGTGTCGTGGACGCCCTGCCCCCAGAGGTGGGATGCGTCGCGCAGTTCCACCTCGCCGTCTTCGACGAGTGCATACACCGGCTCGTCGGCCTGCCCTTCGAACAGCAGTCCGTCGAAACCCGACCACTTCAGTCGCGCCCCGGACCAGCCGCCGTGGTGGGAATCAGTGACGGTCCCCGTCAGCGGCGACTTCGTACAGATGGCGATACGGCCGCTCATCGTCACCTGTGTTCCCGTCAGCGGCCCGTTCATGAACGCTAGCAGGTTCTCCGGCCCAAGCGGATCAACGTCCGGCCCCTGGTCGAAGACGTATTTCACGCCGAGCCCGCGTGCGCCGATATACTTCTTTGCGTCTTCCTCGTCGATACCTTCGTAGGCTACGTCACCGTCCCCAAGGTCGATTCGTGCCACGTGGTCCTGAAAGCCACCAAGGTCTGTCATGGTAATACGTGACTCTCCGGCCGCGAACAAGTTAACGGTTTGTGTTGCTAAAATACAGATATCTGACGGTTTCAGCGATCACTGGGTCTTCGTGACCGGGTCGCATCCACAAGTCTGGTCCGAACCGTTTAAGAGTCCGAACGGCAAATTCCGTGGTAACTCGCTGGACGACGGGCACCAGCGGGCACCTGCGTGTGCAGGTCGGGATGTGAGTCGCGCCGCGCGACTTGAACCACGCAACGCCCGTGGTGAATACATATGGCACGAAGCGCATATTCGTACATTCGAGATGCCTGGAAGAACCCAGGCGACGGACAGCTCGCAGAACTACAGTGGCAGCGCCAGCAGGAATGGCGCAACGAAGGGGCCGTCGAGCGCATCGAGCGCCCGACCCGCCTCGACAAGGCCCGCTCGCAGGGCTACAAGGCAAAACAGGGCGTTATTGTCGCTCGCGTCTCCGTCCGGAAGGGCAGCGCACGCAAGCGCCGACACAAGGCCGGTCGCCGATCCAAGCGACAGGGAGTTACGCGCATCACCCGCCGGAAGGACATCCAGCGCGTCGCCGAGGAACGCGCCTCCCGCACCTTCCCGAACCTGCGCGTGCTCAACAGCTACTCCGTCGGTCAGGACGGCCGACAGAAGTGGCACGAAATCATTCTCATCGACCCGAACCACCCGGCCATCCAAAATGACGACGACCTGTCGTGGATCTGTGCCAACGACCAGGCTGACCGCGTCTTCCGCGGTCTGACCGGTGCTGGCCGCCGCAACCGCGGCCTCAGCGGTAAGGGCAAGGGCAGCGAGAAGACCCGCCCGTCGCTGCGCAGCAACCGCGGCAAGGGCAAGTAACGCCGACGTAGCAGTTCTATCCGATATTTTTGCAGCTGAGAGTTTCTTCCGAAGAGTGATGGATCCGGCAGGACTGGACAGCCCAGCCACAGACCGAGAAAAGAAACAGCGCTATCCGTGTCACCAACTCTTTCCTGTCGGAGCAGAACACTCTTGTCACAGCAGTATCACCCGGACGTATGGATGCGGCGCGACTCCACCACCTCTCGTTACTGCTTATCGGCATCTCGCTGGGTGTTAATGGGTACGTCACGACCAGAGCCAACGATGTCAGCGTTATCGGCGGAGCGGCCGCAGCAGCCGGTGGAGCGCTCCTGGCTGTCGTGAGCGTCTACAGCCTCGTGACCGGCGCAGAGTCGGACGTGGAAACACGGGTCGCGATGGTCAGCGCGTTCGGCGCGGTACTCGCGGTTTCCGGAACGCTACTCGTGCTTTTCCCGTGACTTCGGCGAAGTCGTTGGGAGGCTACACCCAGACACCCTGTTCGCGGTCCATGATACTGACAACGACAACATGGGGCAGCGTGACGACGGCGATGAACACCAGATACAGCGCGACCCACTCCGGAACGGACTCCGGTGGGTTTGGAATGAGAAAGTATAGCCCGCCGAGCAGGGCAAGCGAAGCAGTCGTCAGCGGCGCGGCGTCGCGGGCGAACCGCGCCAGGGCGGCTGTCGGGTCGCGGTTCTGGAGCGCGGCAGTGGCATCGTCGTCGACCAGCAGCAGGCGGGCGATGTGGCGCAACGAGTGCCACAGACAGAAGTACACGCCGATGGCGAGCACCGGCGGAACGAGGGCGAAGTAGGCAAGCAGCCCCAGCGTCTCGCCGGCGTCAAGCAGCCACGGCCGGCTGGCGTCGGCGCGGGCGAACCCGACAGCCAGCGTCGCCACGACAAGCGCGCCGTATGCGAGGGCGAGCGCGGTTCGCACGTCGGTCCGGAACGCCCAGCCGATAGCGGCCACGGCGTCGGGGGCGAACAGCGAGACGAGGTCTGTTGCGACGCGGCGGTACCACTCCGGGAACGCGAGCAACGGGACCAGCATCGGCAGGCCACCGCGGACCAGCACGGTTCCGATTCGCTGCGGGAGTGACCGGAGGTGGTCGGCGTCGGCCAGCGCGCGTAGCGCGTACAGGTCACCCTGCCCCCAGTGGAACCACGTCACCGCGATGAACAGGACGAAGGCCGCCGCGGGCGCGAGGAACCAGGTGACGGCATAAGCCCCGCCAACGACGCCGTAGAGCGCGAACACGCGGGCGATAGCCCGCCAGTCCGGGCGCTCGCCACGAGTGCGTGCGACCGCGAGGTGGTCGACCGCGCCGTGGGGCAGGCCGAGCAGGACGGCACTGATAACCAGTGGGGCGTACTGAAGCACAGGTGGTACCGAGATGCCAGCGAGGAACGGCGCGACAACGGCGAGGCTGGCGATCCAGCCGGGAGCCAGTGCGACCCGGTAGCGAACCGACGGTTCGACGGCACTTCGGTAGCTCAGTTCCATCTGTCGATGAGCCAGACGTAGAGTACGACCCCTTGCACGACGAACAACGTCGTCAGGAAGAAAAACACCGCTTCCTCAATCGGCAGGTCAAGCAGAGGAACCGTGTAGCCGGTCGTGTACTGTTTCGAAATCGTCCAGACGCCGAGTCGGATGGCGATGCTGTCGATGCCACAGAGATAGGTCATTGGGACCAGTGTCGCGACGCTCACTGTCCGCCACTCGCCGACGAGGAAATGCCACCCGAACAGCCACTGAATGGCGAGAATCGGCCCGCTCCAGACCAGCAGGGACCCGAGATATAATCCCGAGTCGGAGCGCAAGAGTGCAAGGCCGGACAGAACGACAACGAGCGCAGCGGCGAACCCGACGAGTCGCGTCCGTGTCGGCGTCGCCAGCGGGCGCTCCGTGTCTACCCGAAACCGGGCCACCCACAGCCCGACCATCGCCGTTTGCAGGATGAAAAAGAGGTACTCGCCGAGGGGTATCGACCAGAACCGCGCCAGCACGGTGCCGTCGCCGTACCACCAGACACCGCGCCGGATGAGCGCGCCGTCCCACGGCGTCGTGTAGACGAGGGCCAGACCGGTGAGGATAGCTGTTCCTGTGAGTACGTCTTGACGGCTTCCGAGGCGGTAGGTAGCCGTCAACACCAGTCCGGCCACGACCGGGACCACCAAGAGAGCATGGAACTGGAGATACGTGAGCGTAGACAGCATTAGTTCAGAGACGACAGGCGGTCGAAAACGATACCCGGCGCGTGGCTATCATCCACGCCACGTGGGCTGCCCGTGGCTGTGAGTATCTGTCGGCGTCTCGCCAGGGCCACGCTCGGAGACAGCACTCACGGTGTAGAAGGTCGCTTCGGGGTCGCCGTTACGCCGCCAGTGCCACCACGTGCGGGCGAGGAGCCACAGCCGGCGACGACGGGTGAGGTCCGGCGTCTCCGTCAGCACGTCGTACCCACGGTCACGGATGAGCCGGTGGTGGTCAGCGTACAGCACCGCAGCCAGCAACACGCCGAACTGGCAGTCCTCCGGTAGGTATCGGATGCCAGCGACACCCTCACGATACAGTTCGTCGGTCCGGGCCAGTTCTTCCTGCATCACGGCGCGGAAGGCGTCGTCAACCTCGGCGTCGGCGAGTTGCTCCTCGGTAACGCCGTGGCGCTCAAGCGTCTCCTGTGGGAGATACACCCGGCCGTAGTCGTGAATATCCTCGCGGACATCCCGCAGGAAGTTCGAAAGCTGGAACGCTTCGGCCAGCGCCGTCGCGTGGGGCAGGGCCTCCTCCTTCTGTGGCGGGTCCATCACCTCAGTCATCATGTGGCCGACGGCGACAGCGGAGCCGCCCATGTATTCACGGAGATCCTCGAACGTCTCGTAGCGGGCCTGTGCGATGTCCATCTCCATCGCGTCGATGAAGACATTAATCGTCTCCTCGGAGATATCGTGACGATCGGCCAGGTCCTGAAACGCCGCCATGACCGCCTCATGGTCGGTCTCATCCGGGTCGATGTTCCCGAGTGCGGCCTCGCGAATCACCTCCAGTTGCTCGTGCTGGACGGTTGGCGGCGGCCCGTCCGTCTGGTCGACGACCTCGTCCGCGACCCGGAAAAACGCGTACATGACGTACGTCGGGTGGCGGATACGCTCCGGAAGCAGACGCGTCGCAAGGTGGAACGTCCGTCCGGTTTCCTGCTGTATCGATTTGCTAGTCTGGATGTTATCGGAATGCATTGAAAGCTATCGGGCGGTCATTCGGTGTGCGGTGCGTTGCGCGCTTGTCTGTCGGCTGTTCGTAATAGTCCGGTCGGTCCGTGAGTGCGCCGCTATCACGGGGGTCTGTGTCCCGTCGGTTCGCCGGTGACAAACAGGACACTGGTTCGGTATCACTACATGTATATACGGTTGTTATCGGTATAAGCAGACTACCAAACTGCTTCGGGAATCGCGGCAGGAGTCCGACGCTGGCAAGGGGGTTCAGAATCACAGGTTACCAGTTTTCGAACACTTCTTCCAGCAACTTTCGCTCACCAGCACGGAGGTGCTGGTGGAACGTCGACGGGCAGATGTCCATCGACTCGGCCAGTTGCTCGCCGGAGACATCGCGTGGCCAGTCGAAGAAGCCGCCGAGGAACCCTTTCCGGAGCGCCGTTAGCTGGCGGTTGGTCAATCGCTCTTCGACGTTTGCGATGAATGCCTGCCGAGAAACAGGTGGTTCGTCCCGCTCTCGCACTGAAAGCAATTCCGTCTCCGGATACTGGTTTCGGACCTGTTCGACCACGCTTCGGGTCTCCATCGACGCTGGGAGTGTGACGGTGACGGTCGCTTGTCGCGGTTCGACAAGAATGTCGCCCGTCTGGGCCCCACGGTCGGCGACAACCGAGACGACCGGCGGGTCCGAGACGATAAACTCGAACAGCGCCGACGAGTCCGCCGTCGAGACGTGTGAAACGCCCGATACCTGCGGGTGGTCAGCGGCGACAGCACAGACCGCCGAGGGGTCGTCCGTCTCAACGAGGAAGAACATCACCGTCTCCTCACCGTCGGGGACGCTCCCACCATACTCCATCGAGCAGCCGAGTTCGCTTGCCACGTCAATATAAAAAACGTCTGGGTCGGTGACCTGCAGTTCGAGTTCAGTGACGTTGTCAGCGGTCAGCAGCCGGCTGGTTTCGCGAGCATCGATAGCCGCCGCGGTCGCCCGGCCGATGGTTCCCAGCACGGCCTGTTCTCGTGGGTCGAACACGTCGTCGCTGTCGGCGTAGACGGTGAGCACGCCGTACAGCGACTCACCGGAGACGAGCGGCACGGCCGCGACCGATGCCACGTCGGAGTCAGCAAGCCGACTGTGTTGCTCGTCGATGCCGCCAGTCACGACCTGCATCTCCTCGGTACGAGCCGCCGCTGCGACCGGGTCGTCGGCGTCAAGCGGGATGGATAGCGAGGTCGGACGGTCAGCTGATAGGGCCGTCGATGACAGCGTCTCGTCGCGCAAGTCGAGTTCGGATACCCAGGCGAACTGGTAGGAGTCGACTGTGGCCAGCCGGTCACAGACGGTCTGCTCGATGGCCTCCCGCGAGTCGACGGTCAGCACGTCACCCATCACTGCCTTCAGCAGGCCGTCGACCCGGTCGACGAGCTGTTTGAGGTTCTGGCGTTCGGCCTTGAGCTCTTCGCTCCGCCGTTCGGCCGCCAGTTCGGCGAGTTTCCGCTGGGTGATATCGATGTGTGCCACAACCGCGCTCCCGGCCTCGTCGTCCGGCAGCGGCGCGACCCGCATCAGAAACCACTGTTTCTCCTCCGGAGAGTGACACGGGTACTCCATCGTGAACAGGTCTTGCTCACCGTCGATGACCGACTCGATGCCGCCGACTGCCTGTCCGGCGTATTCATCGGCGTCGACATCAGTCGTCGTGAAGTAGTTCGTCCCCTCCATCTCCCCGTCCTCGTCGCCCGCGAACTCCCGCCAAGCGCGGTTGGTGAACAGGATCGTCCCCTCGTCGTCGAGGACAGCGATATTGATGGGGAGCGTGTCCAACGTCGAGTGAGCGAGTGTCTCTGGTGGCTTCATTCAGTGTCCCTGGCTCCGAATAGCCGATACCCATTGTAGTGGCGGCGGGTGAATAAACGTGTGGCCCGAAAACGGGGGACTGTTGCCTGTGCGAAAAGTTCTAAACGATATCGCCCGCAACGCGTAGGTATGTTCGGGTCCCGGAATTCCCGGGGGGAGTCAGTCACTTGCATCGCGTGTGGTGAGTCTATCTCACGGTCCGAGGCCCGCGAGTACGACAAACACGGCGACCGGTGGGACCGCCGAAACAAGACGTTCGAACACCTCTGTAAGGCCTGTTTTGCCGAGCTATGCCAGCAACCGCGGGACGGACTCGAAACGACGCTTGACGCCGCCGGAGCCGGCGAGGCCGACCAGGAGACATTCCTGAAACGGTTCCGGGAACTCTCTGAGGGCGACGCTCGCAGGGACTGAGACGCGGGAGTCACGGCCCAGTCCCACCCCGACAGCCCTAACTACGCCCTGTTCGTACCGGGTGACATGACTACAGAGGACGCGCAGGCGGCCGCCGGGACCGCCGAGGGGCAAGGCCCCGTCGAGATCGACCCGGAGATGGCGCGACATCTGGAGAACAAGCGCGAGGAACTGTTCGAGAAGTTCGGCATCCCCGACGAGTTCCCGCCCGAGGTACTGGAGGAGGCCAAAGAGCGCACGCAGGGCGTTCAGGCCGAAATCGAGGACGAGGTCGACAAGCGGCAGGACCTCCGGGAGATGACCACCTGGACAACTGACCCTATCGACGCGCAGGACTTCGATGACGCCATCTCCATCGAGGAGCGCGAGGACGAGATCGTCCTCTGGGTCCACATTGCCGACGTGACCCACTACGTCAACCCCGACACGAAGATGTGGGAGCAGGCCGTCGAGCGGGGGAATACCGTTTATCTCCCGGCCTACACCGTCCACATGCTGCCGCCCGTCCTCGCCGAGACCGTCTGTTCGCTCGTGCCCAACGAGGACCGCCTAGCCCACACCGTCGAGATGCACCTCGACAAGGAGAACCTCGGCTACGAGGATATCAACATCTACAAGTCCGTCATCCGCTCGGACGCTCGACTGACCTACACCGAGGCCGAGCGCCTGCTGGACGAGCCGGAGACCGCGGAGGACGTGCTGGAAGACCAGAGCGTCGACCTCGCGGAGAAGACCGAGCGCGTCTGGGAACTGGCTGACGCGATGCACGAACAGCGCAAGGAGGAGGGCTCGCTCGTCCTCAACCCCGCCCGGGACCGCGCCCACACCATCATCGAGGAGTGCATGCTGAAGGCGAACAAAGCCGTCACGCACGAACTCATGTGGGACCGCGGGGTCGAGGCGATGTACCGCGTCCACCCACAGCCGAGCCCCGACGAGTGGGACGAAGCGCTGGTCGAGATTCAGGAACTCGACGGGGTCTCCATCCCCGGCGACGCCTGGGACGACCCGCGGAAGGCCGTCAATGCCACGCTCGAACAGGCTCCCGGTCGCCAGCTCGACAAGATCCAGTGGGCCGTGATGAAGGTGATGCCCCGCGCGAAGTACATGAACGACCCCTTCGGCGGCCACCACGCCCTGAACTTCGAGATCTACGGCCACTTCACCTCGCCGATTCGCCGGCTCTCGGACCTCATCAACCACTGGATCGTCTACACCAACGACGTGCCCGAAGACCTGATCGCGCTGTGTGACCGCGCCAGCGACCGCCAGAAGGACGCCGAGCAGTGCGAGCGCGAGTACAAGAATTTCCTACAGGAGGTCGGGCTCGATCCGTCGGCAGTCAACAACCGCGGTATCGAGGTCGTCGAAAATCCTGATGACGAAAACGACACGGACGCTGATGCTGATGCCGCCAACGCAGCGGTCGAGGAGTAGCGTCGACAGGCTCGGGTAGCGGACTCGGCGACAGGAAGACCTTTTGACAGTCAGTCCGGCAGTGGTCGTATGTGCCCTCCAGCACCCGCAATCGTCACCGAGGGGTTGACGAAGCGCTACAGCGGCGTCTCGGCAATAGAATCCCTCGACCTGACGGTTCCTCGCGGGAGTGTTTTCGGTTTTCTCGGCCCCAACGGTGCGGGCAAGACCTCGACGATTCGCATCCTGACGACGTTGACGAACCCGACGAGCGGCACCGCACGGGTGGCGGGCGAGTCGGTCGCCGACCGCGCCGCAGTGGTCGAACACATCGGCTTCCTGCCCGAAGAGCCCCCGCTGTACGACGAACTCACCGGCCGCGAACAGCTGGAGTACGTCGCTGGCTTGCGCGGGCACGAGGATTGGGACCGCGTGGAGTCGCTGCTCGACCGGTTCGACCTCGACGCGGACGCCGACCGGCGTGTCGAGACGTACTCGAAGGGGATGAAACAGAAGCTCGGCCTCGTTCAGGCGCTGTTGCACGACCCCGACGTTCTCTTTCTGGACGAACCGACTTCGGGACTTGACCCGCGGGCTGCTCGGACAGTTCGTGATACCATCAACGAAGTCGCGGCCGCTGACACAACGGTCTTCCTCTCGACACACATCCTGCCCGTCGTCGAGGAGCTAGCGGACACCGTCGGCGTCCTGTACGACGGCGACCTCGTCGCTGAGGGGTCACCAGCGGAACTGACTGACGGCGTCGAGTCCGGGAGCACGCTCGAAGACGTGTTCCTCGACGTGACCAGCGAGCACCCGGGTGAGCGATGAGGCGGCCGAACGGACGACGGATGCGACTGATCGCACGGACGGAACTGCGCCGTACCTGGCGCAAGCTCATGGGCACGGCGCGCGGGACGCTCATGTTGCTTGGCGGGGGGCTGGGCATCACCGCATACAGTCTCGCTATCGGCGCTGGGGCGTTCTTTTTCGGTGGCGTTCTCGCCGACAGCGACCCCCACACGGTCAGACTCGCGACGACGGCGGGCATCGTCGGACTGCTCGGACTCGTCGGCTTTTTCACACTCCAGCATACGGTGAAATCGGCCGGCGAACCGGACGCTGCCGACGGCCTGCTGACGACGGTCCCCTACGAGGACGCGGCGGCCGGGCTGCTCGCCGCTGAGGTTGGTCGAGTATTGCTCGCGCTCACCATCCCGATTCTGGCGCTAGTGGGCGGGCTTGCAGTCGGTGATGCCGGGGTACTTGTCGCTGTCGTGGCCCTCATCGGGTCGGTCACGGTTGCCCTGCTGGGAACGATCCTCGGCTTTGCTCTGGGGCTAGTGACGAAACTGGTCGCGAACCGCTCGGCCTTCATTGCGCGGCATCGCGCGAGCGTCGGGGCTGCCGTCTCGCTCGTCCTACCGCTTGGCTGGGTCGCGATGACGACCGTCCCGACGGTACAGTTTCGCGTGCTCCAACTGGCGACCCAGTCCCCGCTCTCGTGGCCCGCCGACGTAGTCCTGCTCGTGCTGGGGGCCGGCGGCGATCTGGTCGCTGCCACCATCGCCACAACGGGGATTCTCGGCGCGCTTCCGGTCGGCGCGGTTGCGTGTCTGTGGCTAGCTGCGCGGGCCTGGTATGTCGATCCGGTCCAGCCTGACTACGAGTTCGACGCAGACAAGCAGACACTCTCGGACCGTCTGCTGAGAGGACGAGTCTCGACGGCGACCCGCGTGGTCGCCCAGAAGTCGTGGCTCCGTGCCAAGCGAGCACCCATTTCCGTGCAGTTCGCGATCATGCCGTTTTTCTTCCTGGTGTATCATCTCCAGATCGTCATTCTGGAGCGAGTGGTCCCGCCAACGCTCCCCCTCAGCGCTGGCCTCGCCAGCGCGGCGGCGTTCGGGGCCGCGTTCTCGCTCAATCCGCTCGGCGGCGAGGAAGGAGTGCTGCCGTTGACGCTGACCGCTAACGTTTCCGGCCGAGCGTTCGTCACCGGGCTCGTTCTCGCGGGCGCACTCCCCGGTGTCGTGATGACGACGCTACTGGTCGTCGGTCTCGGTGTCGCCGCCGGAACGCCACCGGTCACGCTCGCTGCCGGACTCACAATCGCACTGGCCGCAACCCTCGCCGCACCGGCTATCGCCGTCGGAGCCGGCGTCGTGTTCCCGAAGTTCGAGTCGTCGTCAGTGCAGGGCCGCGAAGTAGTGGTTCCGAGTGGCTGGGCGTTCGGGCTGTACTTCCTCGTTCTCGGTGTGGCCGTCGCGCCGGGGAGCCTGACGTACCTGCTCGCCGTCCGTGACCTGTTCTCGCTACCGTTCGACAAAATGTGGTTCCTCGGCGGGGGTCTGGTGGTGAGCACTGGGATCGCCACCGCTGGCGCTGTCGCCGGGTTCCTCTATGCCGCCAATCGCGTCGCGACGTATCGGCTGGATTAACAGATCGGCTTGGGGTCCAGTCCCATCGCCTCCAGCGTTTCCGCGTAGTCGTCGTACGCCGAATCGATGGCTTCGGTCGCGGCCGCCGCTGCCGTCTCACGCTCGGATTCCGAGAGGTGTCCGAGGGCGGTCTCCCCGTCATCAAGTGCCGACGCCTCCCGTCGAATCTCGCGGAACATATCGGCCCGCTGTTCATCCGCCTCGTTGATGAAGAAGCTCACCACCTGCAGGTAGAACCGGTCGGCGACCAGTGGCGCGGCGACGAGGCCTGCCCCGACGCGCCGTGCAGTCCCGCTGACGGTTTCGAGGTGGTCGATGAATCCATCTGGGCCACCGGCGTCTGCGTCGATGCGGTTCGCCCGCTCGGTCGCGGCCTCGGTGGCTGCCTCGAACTGCGCCGCCACGTCGCTGTCTGTCTCGGCGGCCCACTGGCCGAGGATATCTGCAAGCCCTGCCTCACGGATTGTCGCTGCTGTGAGCACCGCCTCCGTCTCCAGTGTTGCATCTGTTGCTGCGATAAGCACCTTGTCCGAGCCCAGTCTGTCTCGCTCCGTCTCGGTCTGGTCACGGACGGCGTCGATAGTGGCTCCAGCGTCCATACGTCCGCTGGGCGCGGCGGGGGCTTCAAATCTCCGCCCGATTTATCCGCCGGGGAGCGCTACAGTCGATATGGCCGAGGACTACCCTGACCCGCCGACGGACCCGCCGTCACTATCGGCAGCGACGTTGCAGGCGAAGCTGGACGCCGGTGAATCAGTCCGGCTGCTCGACGTCCGTGACCGCGACGAGTACGAGCAGTGGCGGATTCGCGGCGAGGCGGTGACGGCGACACAGCTTCCCTTTATGAAGTTCCTTCAGGCGAAGGTGACCGGCGAGGTGGACGACGTTGTCGGCAAGGTGGCCGGCACCGGACCGATAACGGTCGTCTGTGGCCGCGGCGAAGCCAGCGCCTTCGTCGCCGGCTTACTGACTGAACACGGCGTTGAGGCGCAGAACCTCAGCGACGGCATGGAGGGGTGGGCGCGGCTCTACGAAGCTCGCGAGATTCCGTGTGACGCCGCAACTGTCCTCCAGTACCGTCGCCCGTCGTCGGGCTGTCTCGGTTACATGATCGTCAGCGATGGCTCGGCTGCCGTCATCGACCCGCTCCGGGCCTTTACCGACCGGTACGTCGCCGACGCTGCCGACCGCGATGCCTCGCTCACCTACGCTATCGACACGCACGTCCACGCCGACCACGTGAGTGGCGTTCGCCGCCTCGCCGAAGAAACCGGTGCTGAGCCGATCCTTTCCGAGCGGGCGGTCGCCCGCGGTGTCGAGGACGTGACTGCACTGGCCGACAACGAAACGCTACGTGTCGGCTCGGCTACGCTGGAGCCTTGTCCCCTACCCGGCCATACGACTGGCATGACTGGCTTCATTATCGGCGACGTGCTTCTGGCCGGCGACAGCGTCTTCCTCGATAGCGTCGCCCGGCCAGACCTCGAAGCCGGGACCGACGGCGCTCGTGACCTCGCCCACGACCTCCATCGCACGCTGACCGACCGACTCGCGGCGCTATCCGACGAGACACTCGTCGCCCCGGGCCACTACAGCGAGTCGACGGTGCCGGCTAACGACGGCACGTTCACAGCCTCGCTGGGCACGCTCCGAGACCGGGTCTCAGGGTTCACAATGGACCGCGAGGCGTTTGTCGAGTACGTCTGTGACGGTATCTCGCCGCGCCCCGCCAACTTCAAGCGGGTTATCGCCGTCAACCTCGGAACGGAGACGGCCGACGACAACACCGCGTTCGAACTCGAACTCGGCCCGAACAACTGCGCGGCTGCGCCGACGGACACAGTGTGACACCGACACGAGAGAGTCGCAGTTACAGCGGGAGCAGCTTGCGAATCTGGTCGAAAATCGATTCGTCCTCGTCCGGCAGTGACTCACCCACCACGCCCTCTCCTGGCAAAATCACAGTCCGTTCCCCGTTGTCCTCGACCTCAATGAGGCCGTCCGCCTTGAGAGACGCAAGTGCATCCTCAATGCGGTCGATATTCTCTTCCGTCCGCGACCGTAGCTCGAAGACAGTCATCCCCTCATCGCGGCGGTCAGCGAGCGCATCGAGCACCGCAACCTCAGTGTCGTCCCGGTCGCGATACTCCGGCTTCGCTCTCATATCTTCCTCTAAAACCGGCTGGGTCTAATCTTTGTCCCTCGGAATTGTGATATGCGTGCTCTGTGCGGCGAGCCGGGAACTGTCATAACAGACCAGAGACCGTGTTGCTTTGCTCAATTGCCACGGGCTCTGCGGTCGCTTCTTCGTTTCTGCCGGTGTCAGTGGGGCCTATCGTCTGACTGTCTTAGCGTCGTTTCGCGCGAGCGCAGCAACAAACCAACCACATTGCATCGCTGTCGACCGGTCGACAGTTGACACCACTCACTCGTGTTGTTTCAACAAGTGCTCGTCATAGCTCCTGAGAAGCCCAGTCGTCGCCGACAAACGCTCTGTGGCTCACACTACAGGAGAGAGGATATCGCTACCTGCCCTTCTCGTGGTAGGCTGGTCCTTCTTTGGTGGTCGAACCATACTTTGCTATGAGGACTCGGATGGACCATTCGTCGGTATAGTACTTGTACGCCCAATTGTACTTGATGTATGTCGTCTCGAACACCCCACCATCTTCCGTAACGAACGTTATATTGACAGTGTCGGGGATGTACGTGTGGTCCCTCTTCGGAAAGTGGTCATCATTGTTATTGTAGTCCTCTACAATGGCGTAGTACTTCCAGAGCGGATTTAGCCGGTCATTTCGGGTCTTAGTGAAGTTTGTGGTATCACGCATTTCAACCGTCAGGTGGTATGAGTCATTTGCAGGGAAGGCCTCCATCTCGGCAGAGCGATTTTCTTCATCTTCATCATATAGATATTGCATATTCTCATCGAATTCCTCAAACTTCTGTGCCTTACTGAGGTCGCCTCGAGTAATAGATTCGGTTTCTGTTTCAGGTCTCTCGGTAGCTACTGGCGTACTTTTCGCCTCCGTAGGTACAGGTGTTGGAGTCTCGGTATCCTCTGGTGTAGCGGCCGGGGTCTGCGTCGGCGTATATCTTTCATCCACTGGTCCACCTCTATCTACGAACGCAGAGCAACCGGCTAAGGTAATCAAAAGGGCCAGAGCGGCTGAGATAGCGATATTTTTAGTATTGGTCATCGTTCCTGAACCTCATTGTGGAGATCTGAATCGTTTGTTTCTCTTTCAACAGACGAGAGTGTCGAAACTCCAGTCGAGATCGGCGTCGGTTCTGCAGTCGAGCCATCTACTGGCCCACCTCCATACACTCCTTCTGATGACGTGGCGGACACGATCAGATCGCTGAGGAGGCTACCATTGTACTGGGTACGGGACATACATGGGTGTTCATTTGCATACTCACTGGCGCTCATCCACATGATGATTGGAGCGAGAACCGGTATTAGGGAAGGACCTGTAGCCGTCACTAACAGACAGGCGGCTCCCTTTCCAGTCTTGCACTTTCGGTTCATTCTGTTTGTAATTCACTTGCTATCTATTATAAAATCTAATTTCATAAAATAAGTACGAAAGAAGACTACCAGAA